>JAEWFW010000030.1 GCA_023388635.1 Bacillota bacterium | reverse complement strand
GAAATGGTTGTGTCGTAACTTTCATTTTACAGGAAACGACGGTTTTTTTGTGTACTTTTTTCATATTCAACTAAAAAAGAGGCTGACCAGTTCAGTCAGTTTTCACTGACTTTCTGGACAGCCCCTTATTTTCCTTCTGGAAATGCATGGATTACCGACATGCCTCAACAAACTTTCGGAACAGTGCCATTTGCAGGGCGTCGGTCTTCCACATTTCTTCGGGATGCCACTGGACGGCCACGGCGAACGGTTCACCAATTTTTTCAATCGCTTCAACGACTCCATCATCCGCCCAAGCCACCGCTTTAAAACCTTCTGCTATCGTATCAACCGCCTGGTGATGGTAGCTATTGACATGAATATTCTGCTTACCAAATATCTCATACAAGCGACTGTGCCGATCCAAAGTGATCCGGTGCGTTCCATACCAACGCGGCGCATTCTGACTGTGTTTCATCACGCCGTGCATTTGACTGTAAATATCTTGATACAGCGTTCCGCCATGGGCGATATTGAGAATTTGCAGCCCTCTGCATATCGCAAGGATTGGCAGTTTCTTCTGCTCGGCAATCGCAATCAATTTCAGTTCCTGCATATCCCTTTCCGGCGAAATCCGCCCTTGTTTCACATGGGGGTTCTCGCCGTAGTGAACTGGGTCGACATCTTCGCCTCCGCTCAACAACAAACCGTTGATACCTGCAAGCCACTGTTCATCAACTTCCGCTGATGTCAGTGGCAAAAGCACCGGGGTTCCCCCCGCTTGAATAATCCCTTCCGTATACGCTTGGCTGATTTGCGTAGCAAAACTGAACTTTGTTTCTGTCAAGACTCCTGTAATTGCAATTCTCGGGCGCAATCAATAACCCCCTCATTTCTGATATCCATATATGATTAGGATATTAGCAATCAGGGGGAATCGTTCACTTCATAATGAAATTTGTATAGAACAGTATCGTACTCACTGTGCCAAATGTCGCGCTGTTCATGTTGCTTTTTGCTACAGGCGTTCCGTAAAATTGAACAGAGTCTCCTACTTTCAGTTCGGTCACCGCCGGGTAATATAGAACATATACGCTTTTATCTTCCGTCAATATTTGGATTTGCATATCTTGTACGACGGCATCATTGGTCGGCGCCACAACTTCCAGCACGACCCCTTGCCCTTTTATCACCGTCTGCTTGTAATCGTCTACATTCTCTCTTAATTGCTCTTGCGTCACAGACTCCATAGCAACACGCTTAATTTCCGTCAGCGCTTGTTCCGTATCTGCCGGATATAAATGCTTGTGCTGTATTAACCATTGCTTCTGTGATGCCGTCAATCCTGACAAATCACCGGTAAAGCGCTTTGCCAGTAAATCAAGCAATAGAATACGTGCCACTTCCGAATCATAGACATATGTACCTGCTTGCTCTTGTAAATACTGTAGCGATTGCACATCATATCCGCTCCCCGACTGATGCTCCTTGTTTAATTGCGGAGCCGGTTGCTCAGCTACGGGAATAGCGTCTTCTCCTGCAGCTGCTTTCTTAATCCCTAACAAGTCGTATGTATCTACAATAAAAATAAACGTCGTGATAAACATGGCTACTGTAGATAACAGTGCCCAAAATTTCGCCATATCTGTTTTATTTAATGCATTGCCAATTGTCATAACTGTGCTCAGAAACGCTACGAGCAAAGAAAGTCCTAATATCAAAGTTACCATAGTACCGATTCCTTTCGATTTTGGTATACTCTTTTATTTTACCTTCTAAAGCCGTAATTGACAATCCTCATATGTGCTTAGGACTGAATTCACTATCAACAAAAAAACCCTCTATAAAAAGTTCTATAGAGAGCCCTCTCTAAAATTCAATTAGTCCCAAACTGATGTTAATCGCTTCTTTCACCTGTTCCATCAGTTCATCGCTTAAATGGGTAATCTTGTCTGTCAATCGCTGCTTATCAATCGTGCGTATCTGTTCCAACAAGATGACCGAATTTCTTTCAAGACCGAATGATTCCGCATTGACTTCCACATGGGTTGGAATTTTTGCCTTCTGTATCTGCGCTGTAATGGCAGCAATAATCACGGTCGGACTGTACTTATTCCCTATATCATTTTGCAGAATCAAGACAGGGCGAATGCCGCCTTGCTCGGATCCAACGACTGGTGACAAATCAGCATAGAATACATCGCCGCGTTTTATCATCATACGGACATTACACTCCGCTTACTAATTTTTCAAGGGTTTCTTCCGCTTCCTCTTCCGCATACGATGCTTCGACAGCGATATTCAAATTGATATCAGCCATTTCAATATAACCCCTTTGCATCGTTTCACGGATATGACGCTTTTTCCGCTCACTTAAATATAATTTCATTGCATTACGAATAATTTCACTACGATTCGTGTTCTCTGTCTCGACAACACCGTCCACCTCTTGTAGTAAATTAGTCGGTATGCTGATCATAATTCGCTTTGTGTTTACCACAGATACACCCCCACCAAGACCCCGTTTTCTATCATACAATTCATCTACACTATTTTAGTATATCCTCAGTATGCGGTTATTTATTGAAAAATATACAGTTATATTAGCTTCGCTAAAAAAATATATTTCCCTGCTGTTATTTTATGCTATTTTTACAGTCTCTACTCTCACATAGTTTTAGACTCGCATACAAGACAAAAGTTTCTAGGTAAAACTTACATAGTCGTATATTGACGCGGTACACGGCTGCTGATGCTGCATAAAATTTCATAATTAATCGTACCTACTAAGGCTGCCACCTCTTCAATCGCAATGCTGTTGCCATTTTGCGTTCCAAAAATGACAACTTCATCATGCAATGCAGCCTCTGGTATATCCGTCACATCAATCATTGTCTGGTCCATACATACGCGTCCGACAATCGGTGCGCGTTCCCCCCGAACCAGCATATACCCTTTATTAGAAAGTAAGCGATTAAGTCCGTCCGCATATCCGACAGGCAGCGTGGCAATTCTCGATTTGCGTTTCGTCCGATACGTCATACCGTATCCAATACATTCGTCCTCTTCCACATCTTTCATATGGACGATAGCCGTTTTAAATTCCATTGCCGGACGTAAAATGACATTTTCACGCGATACCTCATTGGAAGGGTACAGCCCATATAAAGAAATGCCTACACGCACGAAATCATGGGAAAACTCAGGTATATCAATCGCTCCCGCGCTATTGGATAAATAAAATTTCGGCACTGGAGAAAAGTGGCATGCGACTTCCATGAATTTTTGAAACTTTTCGTACTGCTGATTCGTATATAATTTATCTACACTATCAGCACCGGCAAAGTGTGTGTACATCGCCTCCAAATGCACATACTTTGATTCCCCAACTTTTCGCTGTATGTTTTCCAATTGTGCTGTATTTCTGATACCGACTCTGCCCATGCCAGTATCTACTTTCACATGGATTTTGGCAATTTCCCCACGCTTTTCTGCTTGTCTATTCAATTCTTCAATGAGATCGGCATCAAACACGGTCATTGTCAACTGATGATCAACGACCACACCCAACGCATCTTTCGGCACAAAACCAAAAACGAGCACAGGGATATCAATTCCCGCCATCCGCAGCTCTATAGCCTCTTCCAACGTGGCGACCGCTAAATATTTAGCGCCTTCTTCGATCACTGCATTGGCGACTGCAATCGCTCCATGTCCGTAAGCATTCGCTTTAATGACTGGCATAACGACAGTATGGTCACCCACCCATTTTTGGAATACGTTATAATTATGCCGAATACAGTCCAAGTTAATTTCTACCCTTGTAGGGCGATATATTGTTTGCTGCGTTTGCTTCATAATTAATTGTCACCTCATTTTCATCTCGTCTCCACTATTATACTATTGAATACAGCACCCGTACATGCTCATTTTTATACAAAAAAATGAGGCATTTGCCTCATTTAATCGATCGACATCTATTTTATCGGACTGTATACTGTAGCCGCTATTTTTTCCATTTCTTGAATCGGAATATTCCCCGATAACGTAAATTCAACTCCGTTTGCGTACCATTGCAGTGTTGGTGCTGATCCACCACTTAGCAGAGCCACATTCCCATAGATCTCCACGAGCTCTCCGTCAAGTTTTGCAATCGTACCTACCTCTGTTGTGTCCGGTTTTTGAATTAATGTGAAGTTTTCATTGCCGCTCATATATTGCAATACGGCATAATTTTCATCCTTCTCCTTTAAAACACTTACGGACTGTAAATTCATTCCGGAAGGCACATATTCCGGTTGCATCGGTGTGAATTCCTGTTGCATAACGGCTGATGCCGCCGTAGCGTCTTCCCCTGTATTAGCATTACTCTTCAATTGCTCATCGACGACAAATTCTGTCTCTGCAATATCGACATTCGCTTCGAAATTCTCAAATGTTACGTTAATTTTGACTGTTTGCCCTTCATCTGTCATCGATGCGGATTTCGGATAGAAACCTTCCCCGAGAATTACTTCTTGTTTCGCTACATGCTGACCGTTCTGCACATCATAGGTGAATACATACACGTCGTCTTTGTATTCATATTGCAGCGTATCTGCCTGCAGAATATTACCTAACAGCGTCTGATACAAATACAATTGTCCTGAGGCATGGGGCCAATCTTTACTGAATTTAAACACCTTGTTCATATACGGATTGACGACATGTACGCCATCATCATTTTTAATAATAATCTGTGAAACTTCTCGGCTGTCGTTCTTCAATGCCACTTTGTACAATTCCGGTTTTTGGAACCAAACTTCGACATAATACGTCTGCGCCATTCCCTCATGATCAACCATTAATTCCGCATTCAAGTGATAACTATTAATTTCCTGCGTAATTTTATCCAACTCAGCCAGCACATCTTCTTGCTTCGTAATCGTCCCACCGCATGCTGCCAAAAGCATAGACAAAACGGCAACCATAATCAATCCTAACTTGCACTTACCTTTTAGCACAACACCATCTCCTCACTTATTTCGACAATTTTCAATGATATTGTCTATTTCCCGGGAAATATGTCATAGGTTATGCATGAATCGCTATATTTCGCAGAACAGCACCTATGTTGCGGGAAACATCCGATGCCATTGTCGATACATATGTTTGTTCAGCCAACTGCTCCGCCGCTTTTCCATGACAATATACCGCCACGCATGCAGCATTTTCCGGCGAAAGACCTTGTGCCAGCAGTCCACCAATAAACCCTGCGAGGACATCCCCCGCCCCTGCCTTTGCCAACACATGGCTGCCTGTGCTATTTACGTATACATTGCCATTGGGAACAGCAATCACTGTGCGATTTCCTTTGAGGATAACGGTAACTTGATACTCTTCAGCAAATTTCTTTGATAGTTCGATGCGGCGTTTCTCAACTTCATCAATTGATATCCCCAACACAGTTGCCAATTCACCAGGATGGGGAGTGACTACAATATTCCTTTGCAGGTTTTTAAAATTCACCAGTTGCTTTCGCAGCATGACAAAACCGTCGGCGTCCAGCACCACTGGACATTGGATATGCTGTAAAAGCTCCATAATCCACCTGCCGCTTTCATCAAATCTCGCAATGCCACAGCCAATGACTACAGCGTCGGCATCAGCAGCAGAAGAAACCAATGTAGGAATGCCTTCTAAAGCAAAATGACCTTCTTCGGAGGGATGTGCGATAGAAATCAGTTCCGGCGTTTGCCCATTCCATCCCGATTGACTCCCATCAGGAGCATGCCAATATGCTAATCCTGCTCCGATATGCAAGCAAGCCGTTGCCGCCAGTAGCCCCGCTCCCAAATACTGAGTGGAACCGGCAATACAATGCACCCTTCCATACGTCCCTTTGTGACTATCATCAGCTCTTACAGGCAGCCACTGCCCGACCATCTGCTCCGTCAACAGAAACGTATCCAATGCCGCAACGCACTGCGCTTGCTTCGGTATGCCAATATCCAGTAAGATCAAATTGCCAACATACCGACAAGCCGGATGAGTGATCTGCGATCGTTTAATAAATCCCAATGCCAATGTCACATCGGCGCGTACTGTTTCCGCCGATATTTGACCATCATCACCATAAACGCCGGATGGATGATCCACACTGACAACCATAAGCTCAGGGCGCTGAACCTTGGCATGATTGATCGCTTTGATGATTTGTTGATACCACGACCGCACTTCCCCTTCGATCCCTGTACCCAATATAGCATCAACGATCACATTGCATTCCGTCAGGTCGAGACAATTCCCCTGCTGTTGCAGATTTAGCGTATCGATACGCATGTTTTGGATGATTTCAAATTGCAATGATGCATCTTTTGAAAAGCTTTCCGGATCATCTGCGATATACACAGACACTTTCAATCCCTTGTTAAAAAGATGACGCGCAATGACAAAGCCGTCTCCCCCATTGTTGCCTTTTCCACAAACCACCCCCACATGTGCGCCACTCTGGCAATGGTCCAAAATCCATTCAGCAACTGATTTCCCCGCATTCTCCATCAAAACAATCGATGGAATTCCAATCTGCTCAATCGTATAGCGATCGATTTCACGCATTTCCCTATTGGTAACCACAAACACAATATTCCCTCCTGCGTGTACTAAAGTGTATGACAAGTTTTATCTAATCATTACTCTCTATGCTTTTTTTTTCGATAATTGCTTGCGCAACAGCAAATTGACCGCTATGACTGATACTGATCCAAATATGGGAGATCCCTAAACGGGTCGAAGTACTTTGCGCCCTGCCGGTTAAAGTAACATTCGGTTTACCATTTTGATCCTTAATGACGCCGATCTCTGCAAAAGACATACTCTCACCAATACCCGTGCCAAATGCTTTTGAAACTGCTTCTTTGACAGCAAAGCGTCCGGCGAGAAATTCAATCTTGCGCCAGAGATGTTCGATATGCTCCCATTCATGCAATTCTTCCGGTGTTAAGACTCGCAATGCAAACTTGTCCATACGACGCTGCTCCATGCCCGCTATCCGCGATAATTCAACAATGTCCAGCCCAATTCCAGCAATCATTGTCCTACCTCTATTCCCAATCATAATCACTTCGCATCTGTCAGCCGCCCGCTCCCGTATATCCTGCCGTACGACTGACATTCCCTTTCTAAAAGTACCATTGACACCGATCAATCACAAGGGGAATTTAATCCCTATAATCAATACGCGAGATTAGTACACTCGATGATGCCTAAAAAAACGCCAATTTAACATATTCTTTGTTCGAGTAATCACATTTTCCTCCATAATAAAAATGCTTACTCGAATTGCTCTGGAGAAAAGCACTCTCACTGCTCCATCATTGCCAATCGATTCATCCGCTCTTTTGTCTCTTCATGATTGAAAGAGCTATACCAACTGTAATCGTCGTTATCAATGATTCTATAATGTCTGCTGACGATATGCTGTTGTATGCGATATTTCCCTTTTCCCTCCAAGTCGCTCCAACAAATTCTATTGTCCATGATCTGATTTTCTATGACTTTTTTCGGTGTATCCATATGTTTGTGCGCAAGCATTTCTATGACATTCATCGGTGAATCACCAAGAATGGATTCCAAAATTTCGCTATTTCTGAATAGCGCCACAAGTGCGACAATATAGACCCAGCCCGCTAATATACGACCTTTTTCAATTTGTACTAGCGTCTTTTTCGATATTCCCAATACAGTAGCCATTTGATCTTGTGTGTAGCCACTTTCAATGCGAATCAACTTCATTTTTCCTGATAGTAAAGTAATGATACATTCTTTATCCATTATTATCATTCCTTTTATGCTTTATTATCAATCCATTTGTTTTTCCTTAACAAAAAGTTCAAAGTCCATCAGCTTGCCAATATGTGCTCTCTAAAATCTACAATGACCATGTAACAAGTTCCGTAACTTCACCTACAACAGGATTCACACTGTCTATTCATGCCCCCACCCCTTCATTGTTGATCATAGTTATTATTATACTAAATAATTCGCTCCATTACAGTAAAAGTTCATATATTGAGATAATTTGTGCTATAATCACTATATATACACACGAAAGTGCCAGGAGGACTACTGATTATGTACGATATAACTATACGGAAATCCGAACATGCCATTGACCCATTTTTTATAAATCGCTGGTCTCCCCGTGCTTTCAGCACGGAATCTATCGATGATGCTGATCTGGCTGCTATCATAGAAGCTGCACATTGGGCACCTTCCTGTTTTAATGAACAGCCATGGTTCTTTCACATCGCTAAGTCCACCGAGGCAAAGCAGCTCTTTGCGAATTTTTTGACAGAATCAAACCAAGTCTGGGCGAAAAATGCGCCAATATTAATCGCGCTCATTTCGGAAAAACTGTTTTCAAAAAACAGTAAGGAAAACCGTTGGCACAGTTTTGATTGTGGCACTGCTTGGGGATTCCTATCGATGGAGGCAAACCGCCGCGGATACATCACCCATGCCATGGGCGGATTCAATCAGCATCTGGCATCTCAAACATTGAATCTATCGCAAGACCAGCGAGTAGAGACGATTATCGCTCTCGGTCGCCATGGCGACCCAGACCTGCTACCGGAATCATTACAAGAGCGCGAAATCCCCTCACTACGCAAATCTTTGTCAGAAATTATGCTGATTCGTTAATCTATAGTACGTGCAACTACAAATATAAAGATAAATAGGACGCGCAAATCAATACAATATCTGCGCGTTCTATTTATTTTATCTCATTTGCTTTACTCATTTGCTTTACTCATTTGCTTTATCTCATTTCTGGGGCTCTGTCTTTAAGAATCTCCCTAATGCCTTATCTACTTTTGTTATATGCTGTATCAGCCAATCGACGATGATCTGATTAATCTGGATTGCCGTCTGTGGTCCCGTACCTTCTCGTTTCATCTGGGCTTTTAATTCAAGGAATGTGGCGACAAATTGGTCATGCTGCTGCTTATGTTTGTCATAACCGGGATAGCTATATTTGCGCATTTGTTCTTCTTCCATACCGAAATGGTGCACGACGTAATCCTCAAGAAATGCGACAATTTCATTGACAGTTTGTGCCCCTTTGCCTTGATTGCACGCTTCCAATAGCAAATTAATTTGTCTAATCAATTCTTGATGCTGTTCATCAATTAACTCATGACCGACGGACAGTGAATCGGACCAACGCAATGACAGTTCGAGGTTGAAACGCTCCACCGAGTTGGAAAGCCGTTCCGTCATTGCCGCAAGATGGTCTGTTCCTTTCAGGATGGCTTGCGTCGCATGAATCTGCTCATTACTAGCCGCTGCAACCTCTTGGGAATTGGCAGAGAATATTTCGCTCACACTGGCGATATCTTCAATCGTCATTTTCACATGTCGGCTGTCGTCTGCCATTCTAACCGAGCTCGCACTGACATCTCCGACATGATTGAGTAAATTCCTCGCTTGATGATCAATTTCTTGAAAAACACCACCTGTGTCTTTGATGACTTCCAAGCCGTGATATATTTGTTCCATTCCTTGTCCCATCGATTTCACCGCGTCGGAAATCTCTTTGCGTATTTCATTGATCAATGTCGTTATCTGATCGGTCGCCTTCGCTGATTCCTCCGCCAATTTGCGTACTTCCTCTGCGACTACGGCAAAACCGCGACCTTGATCACCCGCACGAGCCGCCTCAATCGAGGCGTTCAGAGCCAACAAATTCGTCTGGTTGGCAATGCCGCTGATGATCGTGACAATATTACCGACTTCCGTCGATTTCTTTTCCAGCAGAGAAATCGTATCGGCGGACTCTCCCACTTGATTTTTAATACACTCCATTTGATTGATCGCTTTTCCAACTGACCCTGTCCCCGACTCAATGCTTGCCGTAACTACACCGCTAATGGCTGACATTTGCTGCGATTTTTCGCCGATATTGCTTATTTCATCAATCAAAATTCCCACCGTATGCGCTGCATCATTAATTTGCTCCGATAATGTTACTGCACCGGCGGCTACCTGTTCAATGGCATCACCAACCGTGTGTGCATTTTCCCCGACGCTTCTTCCGGCAGCGACCAATTCCTGACTCGAGGCTTTTACCTGTTGCGTCGCACTCGTAATTTGCATAATCATTTCCTTCTGCGTCTCCATGATCGCATTTCCCGCTTCAACAAGTTCCTGCATCTGTCCCGTTCCAGTGGATTCCAGCGGCTCCAAAGAATAATTGCCCGCGGCGAGTCCCTGATGGAAACGAATTACACTACGCAGCGGCGATACGATCTCGCGATACAAGACGACGATGCCTATGATGACTAACACTAAAGCAGCCAAAAGTGCGAGAATGGCCGCCAGACTGTTCGCAGACCCGATGAACCCTACCACCGATATTATTCCCAACCCGATCATCATTACCATTAACTTATACTTCGCATCCACCGACAAACCCACCGTCCTTTTCGCAAATTCTATATACTGATACTATCCATCATATCAAAAATTTCCAATGTTGAGTAGCGATCATTCTAAAATGTTATACCTGCAAATATTTTCAAATGACTTGATGTCAGCCGCTTACTACTATAGGATGATAGAATACACCAGTGGAGGAGTTGTTGACTATGGGTTCACCGCTTATCGCCGTACCTACCGATAATTTACGAGAAGCGCGTTTCTTACAGCGCATCAATCGCTTTATCGCCAAAATCGAATTAGCAGACACGCAAGAAATTTTGCACGTCCATATCCCTTCAACCGGTCGTTTAGACACCGTTTTGCAACCGGGACAACTATGTTATCTGAAGAAATCCGACAACCCGCAGCGCAAAACGCTGTATTCTTTATATCATGTACAAGCACCGCACTCTGTGGAAGCTGACAAAGACACACTCGTGTGCGTCGATTCACTCGTAGCGAATCGCTTTGTCAAACAACTACTCATACGCGGGGCGGTCGCAGGCATCCCCGCCTCCAACATCCGTGCCGAGGTTTCCTTCGGCAAAGACCGGCTCGACTTTGTTGTCGATGATCCGACCGGCAATCCTGCTGTTGAACATTTAATTGAGGTCAAGTCCGTCAATATGGCAATCGATGGTATCGCCAGTTTTCCCGATGCACCCACCGAGCGCGGTCAAAAACACGTTCGTTCCCTGATTGCCAAACAATCAATGTCACATTACCAGACGCACATCATCTTTGTCGTCCAGCGCAATGACGCATTCGCATTTCAACCATGCCATGACCGGGATCCCGTTTTTTCGCAGCTTCTTGCCGAAGCCAAACAAGCGGGGACGATGATCCACGCCTGTCTGACAGATGTCTCGGCGAATCAAGTGGCATTTGCCAAATGGCTGCCTATAAAATTTTGAACCCTTTGGCATCGTGCCAATCTTTACATCTCTAACCTTTGCAAAACGTCCTTTGCCATTGAGCGGCTGACAGGAATTTTCGTTCCTTCGTTGCCGTTCAGAATGATATTATAGGCACCGTTAAACCACGGCTCGACTTCTTTCACATGGGCGAGATTGACCAAATAACTGCGGTGCGAACGTATAAACGAATGTCCCTGCAATTTTTCTTCCAACTCCGTCAGGGACAGCCGTGTCTGAATCGTTCGGTCTTCCGTATGAACGACGACAAAACGCTCCTCTTTGACAGCGTAACGGATCGTCTCTGGTCTGACGACAATCAATTTCTCTCCCGAATCCATTAACAGACTCGTGCGCTTCTTGTCCTGCGTAGACTGCCCAACATCCTCTTTCTGCTGCTCACCCGCCGACGCTATTCGATCCTGTGCGAACGCCTTACGCACTCTGGCAAGCGATTCTTGCAGACGCAACGGGTCATAGGGCTTCAACAAGTAATCGATCGCATCAAACGCGAATGCTTCTACGGCGTATTCTTCATAGGCAGTCGTAAATACAATATATGGCGGTATCGGCTGTTTGATGAGCATTTTCGCCGCTTCCCTTCCGTCCAACTCCGGCATTTCAATATCGAGAAAAATGACGTCTGCTCCATGCTCCTGGTAGAAGTCCACAGCCTCTTTGCCATTGCTGACAGATCCGACCACCTGCAAATCATCTTCCCGGCTTAGCAAATATTCTAGTTCATCGCGAGCAAAACGCTCATCTTCCGCAATCAGTACACGTATTTTCATCGATTATTCCCCCAATCGGAATACATATTTGGCAAGAAAAACGACACTCTGCAACCACCGGATTGCCGATTTTCAATATGCAAATGTGAGCGTTCCCCCAACAATGATGTCAGGCGTTGATTGACATTGAAAAAGCCAATCCCGTTTCCTTTCCGGCTGTAAATATGCTGCTTTTTCAGAAGCGATAAACGCTCTTCGCTAATTCCATTGCCATTATCCTCGACAATCACTTGGGCACCCACGTCTGCTTTGACAATTTTCACAGTAATTTCGCCAACACCTGATTTCTTGCGCAAGCCATGTTGAATACAATTTTCTACCAAAGGCTGGATCGTAACGGGCGGAATCTTAAAATATTGTAAATCCTCATCCATCACAAGCTCAATCCGCAATTGATCGGCAAAGCGGATTTGGATAATTTGCATAAACGACTCCAGCAAACAAAGCTCTTGCTCTAAGGACACCAACGCCGATGACGTCAAACGCAAATTCATTCTCATAAAATTGCTCAGATGCATCATCACTTCCCTCGCTTGATCAGGGTTCGTGCGAATCAAACTGACGATGATATTCAATGTATTAAACAGAAAATGGGGATTGATCTGCGCTTGCAACGCCCGCATCTCCGTATCTTTTAGCAACAAACGGAGACGTTCTGTCTCTATGATACTCAATTGATAAGAGATCAGCTTGCCCAATCCTTCCGCAAAGGCGATCTCCCACTGCCCGATTTGCTCCTCACGTTCAAAATAAACGACAATCATACCGGCGGATTGTTCCGACCATTTAAATGGTATCAATATGGCAGGTGCCGCAAGTTGGCAATGGATCATCTCTACCGATGCACTTTTCATCATTTCCGTAATACACGAATTCTGCAACAACTCCTCCGGATGCCAATCGTGATCCGTTACATTGACATGCGCTAGTACCTTTCCTGGACCGATGATCGTCACAGCCGCTGCATGTAGTTCCTTCGCTAACAGTTCCGCCAAATCTTTTGCGTTCTTGGAGTTCATACCTTCTTGGATATATCCTAATGCCTGTTCCGATATTGAGAAAATTTTGCTCGCCTTTGACGCTGCCGCTCGTTCCTCTCGCTGCCTGCGTTTGCCAAAGATATAATACAGTGCCGCCAGCGTGATTCCGTTCAACACGACGAGCAGAATCGCGAGCGGGACAGCCCACTGCCATACACTTACTCTTTCTAAACTTGTCATCGCAAGTGTTATCATCATCTATCATTCCCATGCCGATAATTTATGATTTGTTAAAGTACACCCTCACTGTATTATAACAGATAGTTCCGCCTAGTGATATATACGATACAAAAAAAGAAGTTCTTACATCGAAGAACTTCTACTAAGGATTTGTCTTTTTATATTGTTCGAGCATCATTTCTATCAACTGTTCACTGAGTTCCAATTCGACAATTTCATCATCGGCCATTTGCTGATATAATAATTGGTCGTCAAACTGTTCCTCCCCGTCATCTGCCGCATATCCGAAAATTCTTTTCCATAGATAAGAGATTCCTTCCAACCAACTCATCTCTGCACCTCCTACCTATTGCCCTTTATATATAGGATATGCGACGCGTATCACAAGAACAATAAGCAAAGAGTCTGCTTTCAACAAAAATCCACCTAATTTTACTAGACTTCTATTTCTTTCACCCGGTGCCTAGTATTTTCACCTTGTCTCTATTTCTTTAGTCCGGAAATTATGCCACGCACTGCTTGAATGATTTCCACAATTGCGTGTACATATCCTGTGACGCCGGCGGCTCCTTGGCGCAGACTGGCGGCTGTTTCACTCACGCTCGCTCCAATGGAATCGATTGCCATATCCGCCTTATCGACTGCCTGCAGAACGATTTCACTCGTCCCATTGACATTATCGAGAATCTCCGGAATCGTACCGACCGTACGATCAAGATTTGTACTATTCTTCTCCAAGAATACATCGACACGCTTTAAAATCTGCGCCAGACGATAAAAGGCAATTCCTGCGTACACAAGTACTACTGCCAAAAGAAGAAATAAAACGAAATAACCAATATCGACTAACGATATAGTGATTGTCATATACAATCACCTACGCTTCTTTGACAGGCGCCTGCTTACCTGATACCTTAGCACTTTGCTTTTCTGCCGCTTCTTCAAGCTTATCTGCGGCGTTGTCCAGGGCTACCGCTGCTTCACTTAATTTCTCCGCCTTTATGGAAGATAAGCGCTCTTTTTGTTCATCGACGAACTGTGTAATTTTCACTTTCGCTTCTTCTACTTGCTCTTTCGTCACATCAACCGCTTCCTTCGCTTTTACGGCGATATCATTACGAGTTTCCTTGCCTGACTTAGGCGCGAAAAGTACGCCAAGAACAGTGCCAATTGCTAATCCTACACTCGCTCCAACCGTAATATTCTTATACGCTTCCTGTCTCTTCTCCCGCAACCGCTTCTCTTGTCCTGCCAACAACAAATCTTTCAATCCCATATGTATTCCTCCCTAAAATTATAGTCTCTTAACTATCAGTCTTATATCTACTATTATTCAATCACCTATGGTATTTGTCAAATTATAGTATCATGAATATTTCCCAGATCGCAGTATCCTGCTAGCCTCTTGCTCTGCTACATAGGATATACTCAAAATTACGTCATATATTCTATAATTTGGGGATACATTTGTTTTGCCAATTGATAGCCTTGATCGTACAAAGCTTCCAATTTTCTGATATCACGCTCAATTCGTTTCACCTTAACAGGCTCCTGTGGACGGATGACTAAAATTTCACCTGCGTCTTCGAGGGCTTCTATATACTCCAATGTCTCATTGTACATCTGACTTCTGTTTACGATAGCTTCGATCAGCTTCGGATATTGACCATACATTTTTTTCAGCATCCATTGTCTGCCTCGCCCCATGTTCGAAACCGATTTACGGTATCCCCGTTCCCTCGTCAGCAGCACAACATTCTTACGCATTCCATCTTGCTGCGCCTTGCGAATCGGTATCGAATCGGCAATTCCGCCGTCAAGCAGCGTGTATCCGCGCAACGACACTGCCGTCGTCATAAACGGCAAGCTGCTGGATGCGCGCACAACAAGCGCATATTCATCGTCATCCTGAAATTCGTTTTTATTAAAATAAACTGCCTGACCGGTCTCACAGTCAGTTGTGACAATGATAAACTTCTCTTTGCTATTTCTGAAAGTCTCAAAATCCAGCGGACACAAACGCTTCGGTATCTCATCAAACAGAAAATCCATGCCGAGAATATCTTTTCCTTTAAAAATATTTGAGTAGCTATAGTATCTAGGATCCCGTATGTACCCGATTGTCACCTGCTTATTTCTGCCTCTTTGCCGAGACAAATACGATGTCGCATTGCACGCACCTGCCGACACACCTACCACATAAGGGAAGTACAGGTCCTTTTCCATAAAAAACTCCAATATCCCTCCGGTAAAGACGCCTCGCAGCCCTCCACCTTCAAGAATCAGTCCTGTGTCCATACCAATACCTCCCGCTTTGTTGCTATTGCTCGCTACTTTACTTTATCTTGTGTTATTTTGCGATCTTTTCCGGTTTGCATAGATTCTTGGCTTTCCTTGCAGCCCTGCCACATTTTTTGCATATGTATTTGGGTTCACTGACTAATTCTGAATATTCATCGAAGCACTTTTTCAGACAATCGTCTTTGCAGAGTTTACACAATACTTTCCCTTCCAGTTTCTTCTCTCCCATTGTAAGTCCCCCCCGGCTCCTCCGAACCTCTGGCTACCTATATCGTTTTGAGGTATCGGGCAAATTTTTTATCCATTTCATCAATATGTTCGACAAGCAACTCGATAAAAACAACTTTCAATTGCGTGACGAATTCCGATGTCGCGCCGTGCTCTTTCAACTGAATCGCCAATTGACTGATTTTCCTAGTAAATCGCAAATGATCCTCGGCATGTAATTCATATCCATCGTAATTATGCTCTTTCATCAATTCTTCTTCACAGTGGAAATGATGGTATACATAGTGTGCCAAAAATTCAAATACTTTAATAATCTCCTGCCGCTTTGAATGATCCTCCGATATTTTAAGGATACTATCCAGCTTTTCAAATATCTCTCTATGCTGATCGTCTATGACCCGATTGCCCGTAAGCAGGTCGTCATTCCATACAAACACGAAATCGCCTCCCCTTCTTAATGGATGCTCTCACATCTTTTGCAAACTATTTATGTTCATTATACCATGCGGAAAATAAAAACGCCCAGTCATTTGTCTAAAAATAATTTTAATATAATAATAATTTTAAGACAAAAAATAAGACGAATGCGCAGAAAGGATCATTTCCCTACCTACGCATTCATCTCATTACCAACTTCTTATCTTTTCTACGGCCATTGCATTCCTATTACATGCGTTAGTGGATTCCAGACTATATCTCTGAATTTAGCATCTGCTCCATTTCCTCCGCATCCGTAATCGGAAGCTTACACGTCTGATTCTGGCATATATAGGCGGTGGCTTTGCCCTTTGCCAAAGGACGTTTGTCCCGCACTAACGGTGCTACCTTCTCCATACGTTCCATCATCTGTTTTCCCTGCTCCTGAGGGCAGAAAACGACTACCGTGTCCGGCAAGAATTTCGCCCGTATCGCATCGACCATCTTCAAGGCTTGGATATCCAGTGAGTCTCCGGCAATGACAATCTCTTTTGTAGGAATGACGGCAAATTGAATTGCCATCAGGAAAAATGGGTACGCTCGCGGATATTCGGCGACTGTGCCCGCAAACGCTTTCATCAATGCTTCCGCTTCCTCTAACAACTCCTGTCTGCCAGTCATCTTCGCCAAACGAATCGTCACATAGGCAGCGACAGAATTACCCGAAGGGATCGCACCGTCATAGACTTCCTTCGGTCTACTCAGCAGACTCTCTCCGTCGCTTCCATAGAAGAAATACCCGCCATTTTGCTCATCCCAAAATAGCTGCTTCATCTGCTCGCGAAGCTCCAATGCCAATTCCAAATACTGTGGTTCAAATGTAGCCTGATACTGTTCAATTAAGCCCCAAATGAAAAACGCATAATCATCGATATATGCCAAATATTTTGCTTCGCCATCCCGATACCTTGCGTACAAACGTCCATCTTGGCGCCGGCGCAGCTTCGTCAATACGCACTCAATGGCTTGTGCCGCCGCTTCCCGATAGGCAGGGCGTTTGAGAATCTGAAATGCCTTCGCAAAGGCGGCAATCATTAGCCCATTCCATCCGGTGAGAATTTTATCGTCTTTATGGGGCTTGATCCTTTGCTCCCTCGCGGCAAACAGCTTGCTTCTTGCATTTTCCAACCGTTCATCGAGTTCCTCACGTAATATGCCAAATTCATGGCATATGTGAATATGTGACGTGTGGATCAGATTGGGGATACTTTTATTTTCGAAATTGGCACAGCCTGTAATATCATACACTTTGCAGAACAAATCCGCTTCTTCAAATTCGAGAATATCGTGAATTTCCTGAGGGGTCCAGACATAATAGTTCCCTTCAATTCCTTCGGAATCCGCATCTTCCGCCGAATAAAAGCCCCCTTGCGGGGCAACCATGTCGCGCATCACATAGGTGAGCACCGCCTCCGCCACTTTGCAATATTCTTCCTTTTGCGTCGCTTGGTACGCTTCCAGATAAACATATGCCAGTAGCGCATTGTCATACAGCATTTTCTCAAAATGAGGTACTAACCATTGCTGGTCTGTAGAATAGCGTGCGAAACCGAATCCGATGTGATCATAAATTCCTCCGCGATACATGCAGTCGAGCGTCTTCTCGACCATCATCAATGCATCTTCGTTGCCGCTTTGCTTCCAATAGCGCAGTAAAAACATCAGGCTATGGGGTGTCGGGAATTTAGGTGCCGCTCCAAAGCCGCCAAACTTCTCATCGTATTCTGCGGCAAACTGTTTATATGCCCGCATAATGATTCTTTCATCAATTTTTCCCGCTTCGAAACGAGTAAAACGTGGTTCCACTGCTTTAACCAGTTGCTCGCTGTCGCGTAGCACCAATTGATAATCGTTATGCCAATTTTCTTTAATCTTTTGCAGTACATCGAGAAATCCCGGTTTGCCCCACTTACTATGCGGCGGGAAATACGTTCCGATATAAAACGGTTTCTTATCCGCCGTCATAAACACCGACAGCGGCCATCCCCCGCTGCCAATCATCGCTTGGCACGCTGTCATATAAATGTGATCAATGTCCGGTCGTTCTTCGCGGTCAATTTTAATCGACACGTAATGCTGATTGAGATAATCGGCGATCTCCGTGTCTTCAAAGCTCTCCTTCGACATTATGTGGCACCAATGACAAGTGGACTAATGTAACCAACGTCAGGAATACCCAATAGATAAGAATATCGGTTTGTTCTCACGTTTCGCCTTGTCAAACGCTTCTTCCGACCACGGATACCAGTCGACCGGATTGTTGGCATGCTGCAGCAAATACGGCGACTTCTCCTGTGCTAATCTATTGGGTTGTCTGTTCGTCGTCATCGGGCATCACCTCCTTTAAAATCTCCGTTATGGGATTTTGTTACAGAGTTAGTATGTCCAGCATCGCGGGGAAATACAAAAAATCCCCTTGCAGAGATTTTTAAAAATTTGCAAAGGTATATATACTTTTAACTATGCTCTATGATCCAGCTTAACTAATCTTTATTGCTTATTGTATTTATCCGACAAATTATCATAGCCCTCTCTCGTTTCCTTTGGTGCGCCAACCTATAAAATTTGCTACTCGTCCTCAAAACTATATCGAGTTAGATGGAGTTAAAGTTATCACCTATAGCTTGAATTTGACTTCCTAATATCAATGTCAATTGAATTAACACCTAAGTTTTGATATAAGAAATGTTCCAGGCTCTTAGGAGATACTTGACACTTTGGTCCTAATACAACTTTTTTAATTGGTCTATAGTCATTTTTAATATCTAATGGAATTTCTATAAAAGATATTAAATCATTTTCAGTAACTCGATATTCAAACATATCTGATTCTGCTGCAACTTGATCATAGCCATGTATTACTCTGACCTCTTTTTCTTCAGAAAAACTCTCATTCTTGAATGTCATTCCATACTTTAATAAAGCACCTGCAAACAGTTTATCAATCAATAAAAATCTTGGTTATATTATTTTGTTATAGGGTTAGTATATCTCAAAATAGCTTACCACTTGCATTAATGTTAATATTAAACTATAAACTCTTTGTTGGGAGGGACTAACGATGCAGTGGAATGAAGTTCGGAAATTATATCCTAATCGCTTTGTAAAACTCCAGATTTTAAAATCTCGCATTGAAAATGAAGTGCGCTTTGTTGATGATATGGCAGTCATTCAAGTTTTCGAAAATGAGAAAGAAGCAACTCGAGAATTAGTTCGCTCAAAAGACGATATGCTTGTATATCATACAGGCAAAGAAAAAATCGAAATTCAAATTAAACATTTATTCGGATTTAGAGGTCAATATGATAAAACAGGCTGACGCTATAGTTCTCGGATCGTCAGTCTTAATAAAGTAAAATTAGATTTTGGAATTATTGATCCCCAAGGTGACATTAATGGTCTGCTGGGTTTAGACATTCTTATGGAATTAAACGCTGTGATTGATTAAAGAAGTTGACGTTATTAATATAATCGTAGGAGAAATCAAAAATTGCCGCAAACAGCGATGTAGATCAATATATAGATATTTAGAACGAAGACATTTAGAGAATGGACTATTTGTTTACATAGTTAAGAAGCGTGATTATATTTTGATAATTCTAAGGTATGGTCATGCTTCTTACAATTTAAATTTCACGTACGATATCTCAACAATGCAAAACAACTACTAGCAAATATGATTTTATCGGAGGAAAAATATAATGGGTAAAATTTTAGTAACCGGTGCTTCCGGGAATGTAGGCAGATACGTTGTGGAAGAATTGTTGAAAATGAATGAACAAGTGGTTGCAGCAGGACCGACGATTAATAACTTACGAAATATGTTCGATAACAGGGTAGATATTGTGGAGTTTAATTTCAAAGATGAGTCTACCTTCGACGCCGCATTAAAAGACGTAGACAGGGTATTCCTGATGCGTCCCCCGCATCTCGGAAAGCCGGAAGATTTGTATCCCTTCATAGATAAAATGAACGCGGTGGGAATCAAGCTGCTCTCTTTTCTATCACTAATGGGCATTGAAAATAATACGATACCACCCCATCATAAAATTGAAAAATACATTGAAAAGTCAGGTCTGCCATTTGCCCATGTACGACCTGGATTCTTTATGCAAAACGTGTCGGGAGTCCATTCCGCTGAAATAAGGGAACAAAACAAAATTTTCATCCCTGCTGGGAACAGCAAAACCAGCTTTGTTGATGCCGCGGATGTTGGACTCGCTGTAGCTACACTACTTCATCAACCTGATAAATATCGGAATACAGCGCACACGATAACCGGACCGCAAGCGCTTGATTATTACGAGGTAGCCGCGATATTAAGCAAGGTCACAGGTAGAAAAACACCTATGCCAAACCTGGATTCCTTCGCTACAGAAGCTATTATATCAAGCAACGCAAGCTGGATAAGGCATATGTCAATGTAACAGTGGCACTGTACTTTATGACGCGTATGGGGACAGCAAAAGATGTCACAGACGGATTCTTTGAGCTCACCGGCAAACAACCTGGTACCTTCGAAAGCTTTGCTCTTGCTAATCGAGAAGCGTTTGAATAAATCACCGGCATAATTATACTCTATCGTAGACAATCTATACAATAAGCGGTGTAACAAATTTTATAGAGAATCAAGAAAACAAAGGAGCAAGAGCTATGCCTGAAATACCTGAGGTGGAGCTGTATAAGGACAACTTAAGCCAAACGATCGTAAACAAATTCATCCACCAAGTGATGGTTTACAGAGAGAAAAGTATCAATCTCCCGATCGCCGATTTTAACCGAGCGCTTACGAATGCTCGAATCATTGAGATACAACGGCGGGGAAAATATATAATTATTGTCTTAGATCAAGGCTATTTACTTGCTCACATGATGCTGGATGGCAGGCTGTTTTACCTTTCACCGCAAACTAGGGAAGCCTATAATATCCCTATTGGAGAGCTTGACAGTCAAACTTTTGCTGATTCCGCTATATTTAAGGAAAGGATTCCCGCCCTTCCAGGGAAACCTAGTGTGTTAGTGGTGTTGAATGACGGGAGCCTGCTTTTCTTTTGTCAACTTACCTTAGGCTATCTTCACTATTTAGACAAACACGGGTTGGAGCAGCATCTCTCGAAATTGGGCAGAGAACCCCTCGATCCCAGCTTTCAGGTTGTAGATTTTAAACGACTTTTGCAAGGGAAAAGGGGCATGATCAAGCCGTGGCTAATGGATCAAAAAAACCTCGCTGGGATAGGAAACGCCTATTCCAATGAGGCACTTTTTAAAGCAAGGATATTACCCACCAGGCAGATAAGGGACCTGTCAGAGTCGGAAATAGAAAAGCTATATTATGAACTGCAAAATGTACTGCGTGAATCAATTGCTAAAGGCGGCGATATGGAAGAGCCGTTCAGCCCTGACGACCAGAAAACAGGTGGATTCAATCCCTTCTTCGCTGTCTATGATCGGGAAAATGAACCTTGCCCAGTATGTAGCGAAATGCTCCATCGGAAAGAAGTAGGAGGAAGAAACGCTTTTTATTGTGTAAATTGTCAGCACTAATCGACATGTTGATTGCTGTACCAATCTATACCCCATGGATAAGTCTGTTCATCGTCATCGAGCATCATCAATTTCCATCTTAACCGCTTTTATTTCCTTGTCTCCTTTACGCACTTTATACAAGATAAGTGTTGTAACCAATGTGATCATAGCCACAACAGCAGTCGCAAGATATAAGTTGCCATATCCTTTAGACACGACATCATGAATCGTATGTAAAATCGTTTCCCGTATGGCAGGCATCGGAATTTGCTCAACCTGATCAATCAACTGCCGATAATCTAATCCCTGCAGTTTCTCGAATCCTCCATGTGGCATACCCGATACTTCAATACCGGCTTGTTCTAAATTTGCGGACATCTGGCTCCCGATTCTCATATAGGAGCGTGCGATAAAGCCGGCATAGATCGTAGTAGCAATAGTCATACCAATTTGACGGAATAAAGATACCGTACCTAGAGCAACACCTTTATTCTTATTTGTATTCTCCGTTGCTAACACATTAATTGGAGCTCCAAGCATAATACCAAAACCCAAACCTAATACACTGCTCGCAACAATCATCTGCCATGTTTTTATAACCCATAGTGGGAAGAGTATCGCACCGATTACCGCCAAAACGCTCGCCGTGACCATTGTAAAAATAGGCCCTTTACGATCGACTAATACTCCACCGCCGCCTGCGCCAACTCCTGATGCTAAAGCGAGTGGTGTAAAGAAGTATCCTGCCTTACCTGCCGAAAACCCAAGAACTTGCTCTACATATGCAGGAATAAAAATCACTGATGCTAATATCGCTCCTGAAAATGCGCCTAATAATAATGTCAATAAATAGTTCGGTCTCTGCATCAGTGCAAGAGGCAAAAGCGGATCACCCATTTTTCGAGCTATTCTACGCTCTACTACGATCAAGAGAATAAACAGTAGCATTCCTGCGCCCACAAAAGAATACACCTGCGGGTCGAGGATACTTTCCACAAAATTGACCCCTTTAAAATTAGTCAACCCATACATAAAGCTAAAAACAGCTAATGCTAATACGATAATTCCGGCATAATCCAGACTGACTTCTGTTTCCTCACGCGATTCAGGAATTTTAAAGTAACCGACAGCCAATAGCGTAATAGCAACAGGAATGTTAATCAAGAAAAGCCAGTGCCAACTTCCGGTCATATCCAAAATAAACGCGCCAATATTGGGACCGAGTACAGCGGCAATTCCATTCATTCCCCCTAGCGCACCAAGCGCACTTCCTTGTTTCTCTTTAGGAAACGTACTTAATATATGCGAGCTCGCAATGATAAAGATTCCGCCGCCTCCTAATGACTGAATAAAGCGAAAGATCAGAAGCATTTCAAATGTTTTGCTGAGTGCAACAAACAAAGAACCGACTCCAAAGATTAATATTTCAATCAAAAACAGCTTTTTCCGTCCATAACTGTCTGATAATTTCCCGACAATCGGTATACTAATTGCGATGCCTAATGTATAGATCGTTATCGCCCATGCCCCCCAACTTGGGCTTACACCAAAATCATAAAGGAGCGTAGTTAAAGCAGCGCTAATAATCCCATTATCTAGCGCTGCCATAAAGACACCTATTGCAAAAAGTATCAGTACACCATTCTGATTTTTCATTCAAAACCATCCTCCTTGTGAAATAACTATAGGGTTATGTAAGACTTATTCGAACATTCCTTGATAATATACTTTATTGTTCAGATGAATCAGTGATGCTTTCGCTATCAGCCCGCAACTTAATTTCCAGACCAATGTGACATTCGTGTCACTTTCAACAAAAAATAATTGGCACAATTGCCACTTTCATTATCTTGCAAAGTGACATATGTGTCAACTATTTTTTCGTAAACATTCCATGACGTAAAATTTCTTTAATCGAAGCTACCCATTCTGTATGATGGATGCCAAAGTGATTCGGTATACTAATCGTTTGAAAGATAAATCCCAACACAAGAGTATCTGGAATATCAGACCGCAGCTTCCCTTCCTCTTTACCTAAGACTACAAAGTTGTGTAAAAATGTATACATATGTAAATGAAGCTTCCCTAGCCGCTCCATATTAGCCTTTACTTTTTCACTAGAGCGCTTGGGAATCTGCTTTGCAAGCCCAATCAACTGATGAATCTCCATACGCTTATAAATAAGGTCAATCAAAAAGTTAAATTGAGCTTCAAAGCCTATATGGCTCTCTATCTGTTTTAACTCAACTAAAAACATATTCATTTCATGAATCATGTACTCTGTAATCAATTCTTCCTTATTCTCATAGTACTTGTACAATGCACCCCTAGATACATTCATCTGATCCGCCAAAATGCTAAACGTAAAGCTCTCATAACCATTTTGAAGAAGAAGTTGCTTCGTCTCTGCAAATAACTCCTGAGTAGAAAACTTCCGTTCCCGTGCCATCCTATCAATCCTCCTATCCTATATATTATAAATCATAACGAGCTTAGATCAAAGCAGATAAAACGCATGAGAAAGAAACCTTTCCATATAAGCACAAAAAATGGGCATATAGAATGGCTATCTGTAAATAATTTACTATCGCTGCTATCCTCCAAATGTACGCTTTCGGCTTTCAAAGGCGAATAACAGCTCACCCCATGTGCGATAGCGCCGTTGCAGGCACTTTAACAATTGGCATGCCAAGTTTGCTGTTATGATTGCATCGCCGATTGCCGTATGTCTGCCGGATAGCGAAATATCAAAGTCGGCGGCATAATCCTCTAGTTGCTTACCTTGTATACAAATATTCAACAACCGCAGCAAATCGAGCGTATCGATACTCTTCGGCTTGCTGCAAGTGCAATTGGCACGTTTCAACTCTTGCTCGATCAGCGATATGTCGAAAATTAGATAATGACCGGCAAGAAAATTACATTGGTGACTTTCGATAAACGCAAACAATCCATCAAGTGCCGCCTTAGCCTCAGGCGCTTGTTTTACTTTTTGCTCATCAATTCCGGTCAGCTCTTTAATTACATTCGGGATATCACGCCGTGGATTGACATAAGTCTGGAAAGTCGCATCGGTAACTTGCAGATTGTCTACGCATACAGCGCCAATCTCCAGCAGACGGTCTTCACCCGTTATGGCAAATCCGGTCGTCTCCGTATCAAGTACGATGAACGACAGGCGGTCCAGCGGTGTCGACAGCGGAATATCTTCATCTAGATGAAATTGGTATCGCTCTCTTCTCCAAAACATAATTTTCTCTCCTATGCTGTAATTCATAAGCGGCACGTGTTACATCGACAAATGCTTCACCTGCCACTATGATCTTTGCACAATCAAAGCTATAATCTAAACTATAATCGCTTTAATAAATGAAATTGCAACGCGCGAATCGATTTCAACGCAGTAATCATTTGCTCCCGTTCCCAACTGCGAAGCAAGGTAAAGTGCACTTCTGTCGTGCTCGGCTCACCGCGCAAATGTTTCTCCCATGACAACTGAATTCTCGTCCTGAGCACAACTTCATAGGCATGGCGCAATTCGTCGGCAAAACTTTCGGCAATTGCACCTAACTTTACTAACTCTGACAAAATCTCAAGCGGCATTCCCTCAATAATGCCATAATGTACGCCCAGAACTTGCAAACAATGATGGAAAGGAAATAACGCGTGTTTTTTAATGTCAATCACTTCGCGTTTTTGCCCGAACAACGCCCAAAGGGGCTGTTCAAATTGCGGAACCGGATGCTCGCGTTCTTGCTGCGCCATCAAGTAAATCAATGTTTTCGATACTTGCAATTGCCGCCCGATCATTGCAGTAAACTCTTCATTGACTGCTTCTGAACCGTATAAATATCGGAACGACAAGAAATTTTGCGCAACTAGAATATCTTCATCGCTCGATTTCAACGCCCAGGTTTTGATGCGAAGCTGCCAATCAGCAATTGTCCCGCGCCAATTTGCTTCACTCGCCATCATCAAACCCTTGCAGCGCTGATAGCCTGCCCGCTCTAGAAATTGCACAATTTCATTTCCCAATGCGGCAAAATACTGTTCAACCTCATCTCGCTGCTCTTGCTGCGGATTTTCATACACGAGAAAATGGTCCTGATCCGTCAGCTTGAATTGCTCACCCCGTGCTCCGCTCCCCATCTGGTACCACGCAAACGCCACCGGCGAATTTCCCAAGCCTTTTTCCACAAGTGATTCTACAGCTAATTGCACGCAATGTCTCACCAAACGATCATAGAACTTAGTGATAATCTCCAATGTATGTGTCGTCGAAATGTCGTCCTTGATTAAACTGGACAACACTTCATAAATTGCGTTTTTCACCACCGCGATATTCTCACTCGTCGATTGTTCGATCGTTTTCAAAATTGCCATCGTCCCATGGTTTTTCTTCGCTAACAGACCGGAAAGCGTGATAATTCCAACTGGACGCCCGCACTCATCTATCACGGGTAAATGTTTAACGCCGTTCATGTAGAAAGCCGACACTGCTTCATAATAATACGCGGTACGCGTGATCGTATGCAGATTGGATGTCATGATATTCCCTGCCTTTAAATTTCCTGGAGCATCCAAAACTACAACGCGTTTGACTAAATCCTGCTCAGTAATGATACCGATCAGACGCTGTTCTTGATCGACAACGGCGACAGAACTGATCGCATGTTCTACCATGATTTTAGCCACATTTTGCACGGATTCCCATGGACTGACCGTTATCACCGGCTGTGTCATCAAATCCTCTGCACGACGAATAAACGCTTCGCTCTCTCCCCAGTCATTTGCAAGCATCACTTGTTCGGCAAGTGACGCGTAAATATCGTGAAAGCGAATCGCAATTTGCTCTAACAAAAAGTTGCGTACAGCTTCGTCTGCCCACCTTTGCTCGATGACAGTGAGCGGAATTTGCAGACTTTGGCAAGGCTCGACAGCTTCCACTTTAATGGCATATTTGTATATACCTTCATTCGGCACACCCAGAAAACGCACCAAACTCGAAAATCCGACCATACCACCCGTTGGCAAGACTTCGAGCACAGCTCTCTTCCCTTGATCCCCTTCGACGAATACTTTTGCCATACCTGTCAAAATAAGCAGTATCCCTTGTTCCGATGTTTTCGAATACAGGATTGGCTCGCCCTGTTCGTGGAACTGCAATTGGCACTGTTCGATCAATTGCTGAAATATTTGCTCAGATACACCTCGGAATATCGGGTGCTCGCGAATTCTCGCATATACCTCTTCCCGTTCATGCACTTCCATCAACCAAACCTCCGCAACCATTTTCATATAACGACTATTACTTGATGCAAATCGCAAAAGGAGCAAAAGAACATCAATTCGATTGCTCCAACTGCGATCATCTACCGATCATACGTCAGCGATCATTACGTCACCAATCATACGCTATCGATCACTACGTTAGTCACCGGATAAAATTTCACAACTAGTTTAACTCTCTGTAACCGGTATGGGCTTTGAACACCACTTCCGCATACTTTTCCTCGTCTTTGCGCGTCGTTTTTGAAAAAATTGTACCGAGGTATGCTGCCAAGAATCCAGCCGGAACAGAGAACAACGCAGGATTCTGGAACGGGAATAACGGGTTGCCGACGAAGAACGCCTTGCCCTCTACAGGATTTATCACATTCGGACTCAATGCAACGAGTACAAGGGAGACAACCAACCCTGTCAGCATAGAAGCTACTGCTCCTGTCGTGTTAAAACGCTTCCAGTAAATCGTTAACAAAATCGTCGGAACGTTTGCCGATGCGGCTACACAGAAGGCAAGCGATACGAGAAACGCGACGTTTAATTTCTCAGAACCTAACGCGAGAAAAATCGAGAATATCGAAACACCAAGTGCTGCCCAACGTGCAGCTGCTACCTGTTGCTTTTCTGTCAATTGACCCTTCTTGATGATCTGTCCATAGAAGTCGTGAGCGATTGCCGAAGCACCCGACAAAACAAGACCTGCTACAACAGCTAAGATTGTGGCAAACGCTACGGCTGCTACAAACGACTCTAACGCACTACCGCCAAGTACACCGGCAAGCATCGGTGCCGCCATATTTCCGGCTGCGTTTTCAGCAATAATTGCCTCCGAACCGACGAATTTTGCCGCTCCAAATCCGAGGAAAATCGTCATAATATAGAATATACCGATGATCCAAACTGCGTAGATAACGGATGCACGTGCTGTTTTCGCATCTTTAACCGTGAAGAAACGCATGAGAATATGTGGTAACCCTGAAGTTCCTAGAATCAGTGCAAGTAACATCGAAATCAAATCCAACGGGTTCTTGTACGTAACACCTGAGTGCAAAAATGCCTCTCCGTGCTCCGTCGCCGTCGTCATTTGCGCAAACATGTCGACGAACCTAAAATCAAATTTTAATAAAACTAAGAATGAAATAATGACCGTTCCGACCATCAACAATGTCGCTTTGACGATTTGCACCCAACTCGTCGCTGTCATCCCACCGAACAACACGTAAATCGACATCATCACGCCGACCAGCAGCACAGCCAGCCAGTAATCAAGACCGAATAACAATTTGATAAGTGCCCCTGCTCCTACAAGCTGAGCAATCATGTAAAACATAACAATGGCAACCGTGTTCAATGCCGCCGCTCCGCGGACCTTTGTCGCAGCAAAGCGCGCACCGATCATATCCGCCATCGTGTATTTTCCAAGGTTACGCAACGGCTCTGCCACGAGGAAAAGTACCACTAGGTATGCCACTAAAAATCCAATACTGTAATAAAATCCGTCGAATCCCGTCAGAGCAATCGATCCGGCTATCCCCAAAAACGATGCTGCCGACAAATAATCACCGGCAATTGCCAGTCCGTTCTGCCAGCCTGTCAACCCACCTCCGGCAGTGTAAAAATCGCTTGCCGTCGCCGTGCGTTTTGACGCCCAGTATGATATCCACAATGTAACGCCGATAACGGAAAGGAAAATTGTAATTGAAATGAAGTCCATAGTCTAATCCCCTCTACTGTAAGATGTTTTTGTTAATGATTTCTTCGGCATCGGCATCAAACTTAGAGGATTTACCAACATAAATCGTTGAGAATGCCCAAACCATAATAAACATTCCAAAGGCGTACAACCAGGTTCCTGTAATCCAACCGATCACCTTTGTCTCAAGAATTTCCGTATAGCCTGTTAAAATAGGCATTAATGCATAAACAACGAAAAAGAAGATAACGTAAGGTGTCATAAACTGCTTTTTTGATTTTATCAATTTCTTAAATTCCGGTGTAGCAATTAGCTTTTCATAATCCAGCTTCGAAGCACTTGATTTTTCTCGTGGTACATTTGCCATTTTCTCAATCCCTCCAACCGCTCATTGCTTTAATACAATGATCTATAAATAATTTCTGTACTATAACAATATAAAAAAATTCCCCGTTTGTGCGTAAAATTGCGCGAACGGCAGAAATAACTGCGTGAACAGTAAAAAAACAGAACCGAATGGTTCTGCCACATAACTCATAACACGTCTATTGATTCTCTATTTTAGCTACCTGTTGTTCGAAAAGTTTGATTTGCCTGTCAAAATCGCTTTCGAACAGCCTGTCCTGTACAATTCGATACTTTTCAAATTCAGCTTCAGCGTGAGCCTTGGCAATTTCCGCCGTTACTTTTCCCGCATCTTGCAAAACGGAGCGGTCAGTTGCCTGTATGAAGCTGTTCAACCTTGTTTCCCAATCGTGCATGGTCATTGGTATATGCCGCAATGCCATGTCCTCAGCAATATCCAAATAAGCGGAAACAAGACGTTGCAGTTGTCCCATTTCAAATTCGGTTAGGTAGTTTTTCGCTACCGATACATCAAATTTCTGAATTTTCCCACGTGGTGCATCTTTCCAAGTAGCCAGCCCCATGTGCTCTTTTTCTGCGTTTGCGACTGACCTCACGTGAGCCTTCAAGTTGAACTATCCGGAAATTCCGGATAGTTGCTTCCAGTTCCAATTCATGATCAGCGTATATTTTTTGTATATGCTCGCTTACTGTCCGTACATCCACATTATATAGCGTGGCAAGCATTTTCTGTGTCAGCCAGATATTCTCCTCTTCATATCGCATTTCAACACTCTGTGGATTATCGCCTGTCGCAGCGATGTATGTCAAGTATTCAGCCGCTGAGGAACGAATGTTTTTCTCCTCGGGCAATTTTTTTTTACTCATTAACCTTACCGCCTCTCAATTCGTCCGGTTATCAATCACTCAAACTATACCGTAGTTTTAGATGAAACACCAATCATATCCCCATACCGTTCGATAATTTTATCAATAAAATACCGGCTGGCAATCGGCAGCACATTCTTATTCTTGTAGGCAAGGCTGATCGTCCTGACAATCGGCGGTGAAATTTCTTTTGCCACAATATTGTATTGAAATCTTCCCAATACAAGTTTCGGCAAGATGGCAATACCCATCCCTTGCTCAATCATCGCCATAATTGTGTAGTCATCATAAACCCTGTACTGTATATTCGGCTGCAAATTGCTTCGTTTAAAAAACTCCAGCGGACTACTTAATTCACCTTCATCCAATAGAATATACGGTTCACGTGCTAACTCCGCCAGCTGCACCTTCTCACGGATCGCCAACGGATGATCCATGGGCATAACTGCCAGCATTTCATCCTGCTGCAAAGGGATGATCGTCAGGTTCGATACGGCTTCGGGATTAACAAAACCGAAGTCCACACTGCCTTCTTTAATCCATTGCGCTATGCTCGTATACTCCCCTTGCAGTAGCTCGAACGTAACCGATGGATACTGTTCCTTAAAATCTTTCATTAATCCAGGCAGCCAATTGCTTGAAACACTGGAGAACGTGCCGATACGGATTAAACCACTTTGCAGTCCCTGCATTTCTTTGTGCTTTTCTATCAACTCTCTATGGGAATTATATATTTTCTTAATATATGGCAAAAATTGCTCTCCATCAGGAGTGGGTGTAACTCCCTTGCGTGAGCGCAGTATCAGCGTAGTCGACAGTTCTTCTTCTAACGAATGGACCATCTGACTGATTGCCGATTGTGTATACCCAAGTTTTTCAGCCGCCTTGGTAAAGTTACCGGTCTCCATAATTTTCACGAAAGCCTCGTAACGCTTCACGTATATCCCCCCTTTCTACCCGTCCTGCCTTATTCTTTCTCCATCCCTCTTTATTCACCTTTTTTCATTAGAATATCTAATGTTTATATTTTATATATTCGTTTTACTAATGTAAATAGTGGTGATAAAATCAAGTAGAGCTAGATGAACTTTTACAAAGGGGAACAACAATGGATAGCAATATTAACAATTGGAAACGCGGCATAAAAGACGGTGTCCCTATTTGCCTCGGATATTTTGCAGTGGCATTTACATTCGGAATCGTCGCCAAAAACACCGGGCTGACATCATGGGAAGCAGCTCTAATGTCAGCGGTCAATTTAACATCTGCCGGTCAATTTGCTGCGCTTTCCCTGATTAGCATCTCGGCGACATATTTAGAAATGGTGATCACACAGTTCATTATTAATCTGCGCTACTTCTTAATGTCTTGTTCGCTGTCACAGAAACTAGACCCACAATCACCTTTTATCCATCGATTGTTCATCGCCTTCGGCGTCACCGATGAAATTTTTGCAGTGGCAGTGCGCACAGAGGGCAAATTAAATCCATTTTACTCGTACGGATTGATGACTATCGCGATACCCGGTTGGGTAGGCGGGACAATTCTCGGAGTCGTTTCGGGGAATATTCTACCTGCCAACATCGTCAGCGCCTTGAGTGTGGCACTGTACGCCATGTTCCTCGCCTTGATCATTCCGCCTGCCAAAAGCAATCGCGTATTATCGAGCGTAATTTTGCTGTCAATGGTGATGAGTTTTCTGTTTTCTCAACTGGCAATTTTCAGCCACATCTCGGCGGGCTCGAAAATTATCATTTTGACAATCCTGATTGCCAGTGCTGCCGCAGTACTATTCCCGATCAAAGAACAAGCCACTGCGACAGAACATGAAAACGCACATGGCACACATGACAGAGAAGAGATTAAGGAATCAGACTCTCTGTAAAAGAACCTTTGGTAAAGTGAACGTGTACTAAAGAATACTCAGCACAAGGAGCAACCCAATGGAAACGAATATCTTTGTATATATTGCAGTGATGGCAGGCGTTACTTACTTAATCAGGCTGTTGCCGCTGCTTTTGATCAGAAGAGACATTGAAAATATCTATATCAAATCATTCTTTTACTACATACCGTTTGTGACACTGGCAGTTATGACATTCCCCGCCATTTTGCACGCGACGGCAAGCGTATGGTCTGGATTAGCCAGCTTCATCGTTGCCATCTTCTTCGCTTACCGGGGAAGCAGCTTGTTTAAAGTGTCACTCTCCGCATGTTTGACCGTTTTCATTTTAGAATTAGTAGTTTTGTAGTCATTTTTTAGTAACTTTGCAGTCTGCCGCCATAGTTTGGCATTTGATATAATTGATACGATGTTTGTTTTCTACTCATTTCTCTGAGAGGGGTATCATCCATGCTTATCGATAATTGGCCTTGCCCTTGCGGCTCAACTAAACCATTCGTATCTTGTTGCCGCAGAAAGAAGCCGGTAGCACATACACTGAACTCCCTTGCCAATACCTTGGTGATTGCCAATCAACAGGCGAAAGCCAACGCAACCGACACTTGGAACAGTAACCGGCAGGGTGTCTACGATTTTATCAGTGACACAGTCTATGGATTAAATACGAAAGAATATACCAAAGTAGCCATTCTCGGTGCAGGCAATTGCGAAGATCTTCCGCTCGCATTTCTAGCAGAGCATGCTGCGCGAATCGATCTGTATGATGTCGATTGGCTGGCAATTAACGCCGCTAAATCGGCTTTACCAGGCAAGCTGCAAAAAAAATTGCACTGTTACTGTGCCGATATTACCGGGCTATACACAACTCTGATTCCTGAACTGCAAACGTTTCTGGAAAGTGGGCAAATGGAAGAAGCGTTTTTACTGCTACAACGCTTCTACAGAAATCCAAAAAATAAATTCTCAATCAACCGCAAATATGATCTCGTCTTATCCGTGAATATCGTTTCGCAATTGTTTAGTGTGTTTTTTGATCTGCTTATGAAAACTCTGATCCAAATGAGACGAATCGAAAATTCACCGATTGTTGCGGAATTTATGGCTTTAATCAATAACATCGCCGATGAAATCGTACCTGAACAGCATCTGCGTATCCTACACTCCCTGACAAGCCCCAAGGGCAAGAGTATCATCACCGTCGATAAATTCCATTGGGGATCGTTTGACGGTATTAAAAGTCCGATAACCGATCTAATTTCCGAACCGGAAGATATGCTGAAACAGGATATCCATCAAATGTTACAGGCAAAGGGGCACCATGTGCAGGGAAGTGCTATCGATACCCTGTATGAAAAGTATTTCTCCCTGCAAAAGCGCGACCAATGGCTATGGAGATTCCACGATGACCGAGTATTTTTGGTAGATGGTTTTATACTAAAACCGTAAGTAAATAAACGATAGAAATTACTATTTCCCTTTTCAGACTTTTATGGTACTATATTTGTTGAATTTCAAGTATTTTTCTAGTCGGTTGTTGAGAATAGGAGTCTCAGCAACCTTCTTTTTTTATGTCTCTGTTTTAATTCATACAACTGTCTAAGTGTTATCCTGTTATTTGCTATTTCTCTCTCCAATTGACGAACATCGTATTCGATAATCGGATGCTGAAACAGACCTTCCAATGCCTCAATGCGATTTATTTCATACATTCGCAAAAACTCTTCTAACGACATATGTCTTGTACTTCTTTTATACTCTCGAAATTGAAGCATCGAGAAATACACTCTATCTTTTGTCACATTATAATGCTCTGCAAAATATTCTTCATCGGCATCGGATCGAATTAAAAAACACATTTCTTCATCAAGCTGATTGCGACTATCTAGCTTACCTGACGAACATACCTCCTGCTTTAAAGTTTCTACCATGTATCTACTCCCTTTCTGCTTCTAGTCAAATAAGGAACGCATGTTCTGGTTGGGGGTAAATTCATTATAAGCTAAAATACTGAATATGCCAATAGCATTTTGTAATTATCTCCTATTAAATTTACAATTATTTCTTTTAACTCCCATGACTATCATCGCGGTATCCCCGATTTCTCAGCTATTTAATAACAAAAAATCTGACTATCAGCCGTCAGATTTCGATATCAATATTATATAATTCTTTTAAATTTCTCGAGGTAATATAATCTTTCATCAGCGAGATATTATAATGCTCACTGCCACCTAATTTATTTTTTATCTTTGTCAAATTAAACCTATCGGCGATTTCATAGAATTGCCGCGATCCCAACTCTCCGTCTCTCATATATAAATCGTAGGCAAACTTTATCTGCCCGGATTTCCAAATGTTTTTTGTCGTCAAATAAGGGATCTCAAAGACTTCACTGATGACAGATAGTCTTCTGTATATCACATGTTTCGCAGCACGAGAGACGTTTTTCCCCCTCGTCTTGGCAGTTTTGATGATATAGCCTGCATCGACTAGCATCGATGTACTCCTTCTGGCATTTTCCACCGTGCCGTTGCGGTTAAAATACTTCGTCTGCTTATATGCCTCTCTGATTAGTTGCACGCAGCGGTCTGAAACTTCAATTGTCCGCTCGCCTTTGGCATCATCGTACAGCCGGATCCGGTTATCATCTAGTGATAGATCGCGCATTCTCAAATTGAGCAATTCATTTTGCCCATCACCATACACCCCTTCAAACAGCAGGCGCAAAATAACGGCATCCTGACCATTCAGCAAATCTTCCTCTAATGCAAATATCTCTTCTTCACTGAAATACAGCTTTTTAGTAAAATCGACAAACTGTCCGTACCAACTGGGATCAATGATTGATAAAGGATGAATGTTGGTTTTTGCAAGACCTTTCTCAGTAATTGCCCACTCAATGTATTTCTTAATATAGCCAATTACACTTCTCGCTGAGGCTAATGTCAGCGGATTAATCCCTCTGATAACATCTGCAATTTGGTCAATATTCATATCGTACAAATCAGTGTTATACAAATATTCACTGTCAGCAGCAAGCTGCAAAACACGCAAATACGGTTTTTGCGTTTCCTCCGTGAGCGTCTGCAAAAACTCCTGCTTAATTTGCGGCTGAAACAGCCTTTGCCTTTGAATACCGTCATGCATTGCCTACACACCTCCAACGCCGACATCAGCGCCAACATCAGCATCTGCATCAACATGATTTTTGACATTGGCGTTATTTTCGCTATTAACATCATCCACAATAATCGGCAATTGCTTAAAGTATGCCGTGATTGCTTTCTTCATGTTATTGGTGATTCCCCGCTCATCTACTATTTTCAATGTCCTCCAAAGCGGATTGTCTCTGTCAAAATCAATCTGTTCCATCAGCGATGAGAGCCGCGTGATATCGATTCGCTGTTGATAAAAACGTTTCGCCAATGCCACATATCCATAAAACATTTGATTAGCATTGATGATACTTCTTTTTCTGACGGCAGCAATATCAGTGTCAAAAGCGTCTGTGTCATGCTCTATCAGTTGATTAAAAAACTGCGTCAAGAATTCGGCTATAGCTATAGCCTCTGCTTTATTTTGCACATGGAAATTTTCCTGAATCGCTTCCTGTAAAGTGCGAAAGGTCACTAGAAATTCCCCTTGCGGAGGTATCATATCAGAGCTAGAAACCCTGCCCCTTAGTCGGCTGTTGAGTTGCACCGTTTTAGCAATAAAATTTGACATGCCGGTCGTGTTCATTTCCGCTAGGCGGCTTTTTGCCACAGGTTCTGTTTTATTCATCTGTTCAAAATACATCTTCGCCCTTTGGATATCATAATTTAAAATGCGCAATGTAAACGGCATGTCGATATCCGGTTTTACCGAAAGAGTTTTAACAATTGCCTGTAAACGGTGAAATCCGTCGAGAATATCCAACAATGTCCCTTCTGCAACAGTTAACAATCTGTCATCGGCATAAAACAACTCCTCACCTTCATCGGCCGAAAGTAAACGCGCGTTTAATGTCAATGTCGAAGAGATCAATTCGTTCTTTTCCAAACAATCACTGATCTCCTTGACACGTTTGCTGTTAATTTTAGGCATCTCAATAATTCTGCCGTTTACATGTCTTGCTCGCGCCTCACGCTGGGTTTCCGGATTGTATTGTATTAGTCCGGAGTCAAACAGCCTTTTTAAAAGCGATCCATTGACGACTGTTATGTACTCATCATCGGCTACTCGCAGAACGTTCTCAAATGTATATGGTAACTGTAATGGCTGCCTGACAGGCATTGTAAATGTCGTCTTCGCTTCTTTGATTTCCCGGGTTGAAAAAAACGACGTTATATGTACATCAATATCATCTGCCGCCAGCAACACCTGCTCGGCAAATAGACAGAGCAATCTCGAATCAATCCCGTCCAATTCTGTCATAGCATGATTAATCAACATGACAACTTGCCCCGCACTCACTTGATAAGGAGCCAAGTTTTCCTTAATTGTATTAATCTTCTTTTTATTATGCTTGATATCATTTTGCAAAACATCCTGCAATAATAGAATGAGTTCCTGTTTGCTTTTCATCCGTTTACTCCTTGCAGATATTTATTCTTTATCCTCACCAGGATAAGTGCGACTAACGGCCACGGATGGCCTAATACCGCGGTGCCACGGATGGCAAGGAGCGGTAAGATTCAGATGAAATTCACATCTAAATTAAGTCTTCTTTATTATTTTACTCTAGTAACTAGAGAAACTATATCACACAAGGGTTTGTTTGTAAATCTTTTATATTGTGGGAAAATTCATGGATTATATTGAGTAAAGGATAGAATGGCTTAGAGTAGATGTTTTAGAAAGTGATGGAACAAAGAGAAGAAATACGCGGTAATAAGTATTATCTCCTTGACGATCATAGCCAATTGCCAAGGAGACTTGTATTTAGAGGTGATTTTTATTCAGAGGACTACTTTTTCGATTTTCTGACGTGTGATAAGTAAACGATTGCATAGAATCAGAACTTCATTAAGCCCAATGGACTCGTCTTCAAGCAGATGAACGACGTTCTTCAATTCCGCATGCAATTCTGTCAGCTCTTCTGATTTAGTATTGATGCTTTTATCTGGACAATTCATTCTCCCACTCCCCCATACACCGTTTATTTATTATTTATATTTCATCTGACTAACTTGCTTCAATTGTTGATCAAGGCGCTGTAGCATGGCAAACAGCAACCAATTTTCGGCAGGTTCCCGCAAACGTGTCAATAGCGTTTTAAAAACTCCCAAAATAAACGGTCGAAATTTCCCCAAATTACTCGCTATGATTTGATTCATAACGACTAACATCATAAAAGCCAGCCTTTTTCTTCTCTTTGATTCGGTAGC
>JAEWFW010000024.1 GCA_023388635.1 Bacillota bacterium | reverse complement strand
CGGGCAATTCCTGCACGGGAATGCGCGGCAATAATTCCGACGTCGTGACGATGACCTTCGCCCCGCTATCTTCCAGACGATCTTTTACCGCTTTTTCCATGAAAGCCTCAAACAGCGGACCGGCAATCGCGCCAATGCGCAGCGTCCCGAGAATCGCCACGTAATATTCCGGCATCCGCGGTAAAAAGATGAACACGCGATCTCCTTTATGCACACCCAGCGTCTGTAAGCCTCGGGCAAAGGCAGATGAAAGTTTTTGCATACCGCCGAATGTATACGTTTCTTCACGTGTGTCATTGTGAAAATACAGTGCCGTATGATCCATCAAACCATGCTCGCAATGCTTATCAATTGCTTCATAGACAATATTGCATCGGTTTCCTTCATGCCATGTGAATTCATCCCGTTCTTTCTGCCAACTAAACTGCGCGACCATCTGCTCATAACTCATCACATCATCGTCCTGCTGCATCACCGGGATCACTTCAACCTGCCGTTCAAGCACATCTATCATCCTTCCCAAAAAATTTTGCCTGCCGAAAGTCTCTTTGCTAAAAACATTCCATTCTCTAGGCAAATTCATGTATAATAGTGTTTATTGCTTTTATTGTAATACAAATCGCAATTAATAACCAAGAAATATCTAATAATCACAGAAATGGAGTTTACAGGTATGAAGTACAAAACACTTACTGCCGACCTGCTACTTTTATTCGTAGCAATCACTTGGGGATCTACCTTTGTCATCGTGAAAAATGCTGTAGACTTTCTCCCGCCTTTTTCTTTCAATGGGGTCCGATTCACTTTGGCAGCCGCATTTCTCTTGTTCGTTTTATTACTATTCTATCGCGACGTACTGCGCACAATCAACAAAAAAATGATTTTGACCGGTAGCCTTGTGGGCGTATTACTATTCGGTGGGTACGCATTGCAAACATTTGGTCTGCTTTATACGACAGCATCAAAGGCAGGTTTTATCACAGGATTGTCGGTCGTCATGGTGCCGCTGTTCGCGATCATATTTTTTAAAGAACAAATTCGCAGGCAAGCAGCGATCGGTATCACCCTTGCGACCATCGGACTGCTGTTGCTTTCCGTCAGCTCCGACTGGAGCATCGCTTATGGTGATTTTCTCGTATTCCTATGCGCGATTTGCTATGCCCTGCATATTATATTTCTAGGTAAATGGGCGCCGCGCTATCCGGCATTGGCTCTGGCTTTCATACAGATTACTGCCGCTGCCGTACTAAACCTTGTGTTCGCTCTTCTGTTTGAGGACTTCGTCCACTTACAGCCAGAGACGCTGCTAGTCCCTGACGTCATGTGGGCATTGCTGATTACGGCATTTTTCTCTACAGCTCTTGCCTTTTTAATCCAAACGGCGGCACAAAAATTTACCACACCGACAAAAACGGCACTGATTCTCGCCACAGAGCCGGTATTCGCTGCAATATCCGGTTATCTGTTTGCCCATGAAATTCTGGCAACCCGTGAATGGGTTGGCTGTCTAATGATCTTACTCGGTATGATTGTCGCCGAGTGGAAAAGTTCTTCCGAACGAAAAATCCACGCAGCCATTCAAAATAGGAATCTAGCGCAAAAAAGTCACTCTAAATAGTACCTCGCAAATATTAAACGGGCTATCTGAAAAGTGTGGAATGTGGAAGAATGGAAAGTGTGGAAAAATGAAAAATCTGAAAAGCGTGGAAGATGAAATTTGTAAAGGGTGCTAAAGTCGAATTTTCGACCTCTGCACCCTTTTGATATTGATTGATGTTGATAAAAATTTGATAACTGAATTTCGACAGCCAGCCGTATGTCTCCCTAGGAATCTGGTCGTAAATTACATATATCATAAATTTGTTTCCACAACGCATCTTTACCCAAGCCCGTTTCACTGGAAAACATGATTGGTTGTGTTCCCGCAGGCATTCCCAATTGCTGCTGAATGACTTTTAAATGAGCTGGCACCCTTGTTTTCGGTATTTTATCGTGTTTTGTCGCGATCACCTGATGCGGAATCTCGTAATACACCAGCCAATCGTACATCAGCTTATCGTCTTTCGACGGCGGATGGCGCAAATCGACAATCAGAAATACCGACTTCAACTGCTCTCGCTTCGTCAAATACGTCTCAATCATCACGCCCCATTTTTCGCGCTGCGATTTCGACACCTTCGCATATCCATACCCGGGTAAATCGACAAAATGCATACATTCGTTAATCAGATAGAAATTTAACGTCTGCGTTTTCCCCGGATTGGAGCTCGTACGCGCCAAATTCTTACGCTGGATCATCGTGTTGATCAACGAAGATTTGCCGACATTCGATCTGCCCGCCAACGCCACTTCCGGTATCGGCATTTGCGGATATTGCTCCGGGCTAACGGCAGAAATTACAATCTCCGCTTGCGTCACCTTCATACAGTATCACCTGCATAATCGTCGGAATTCGATTGTTCTGCGACATTCATCGAACCGAAGTCCGACTCCTGCGAATACACTTTAGAATCCTTTTTACGCAGAGCAATCTCCAGCACTTGATCGAGGTGCTCCACTAAATGAAATTCTATCGCTTTACGGACACTTTCCGGAACATCCTCCAAGTCCCTTTCGTTCTCCTTCGGCAGAATCACCGTAGTAATTCCTGCACGGTGAGCACTGAGAACCTTCTCTTTGACGCCGCCAATCGGCAATACTCTGCCGCGCAAAGTGATTTCTCCCGTCATCGCTACCTCTCTGGAGATAGGAACACTGGTAAACGCAGACACCATCGCCGTCGCCATAGAGATTCCGGCGGAAGGTCCATCCTTCGGTATCGCACCTTCGGGAACGTGAATATGGATATCGTATTTTTCATAAAAATCATCTTCTATATCGAGAGTCTGACTGCGTGAACGTATATAACTAAATGCAGCCTGTGCCGATTCCTGCATCACGGAGCCTAATTTCCCAGTCAAGGTTAACTTACCCTTGCCCTTCGTAATAGCGACTTCAATCGACAGAATATCTCCGCCTGCCTCTGTCCAGGCAAGTCCTGTGGCAACACCCACCTGATCTTCTGTTTCCGCAAGTCCAAAGCGGAAACGACCATGTCCGAGGAATTCACTCAAATTTTCTACCGTAAATATTACACGCTTACGTTTTTTCGATACTAATATTTTAGCTGCTTTACGACACAGTGTGGCGATCTGGCGCTCTAAGCTGCGCACACCAGCTTCCCGCGTATATTCGCGAATCACTTTCTCGAGAACTTCGCCGCCAATCTTCACCTGTTCTTTTGTCAAGCCATGTTCTTTCAATTGTTTCGGGATCAGATATCCTTCAGCAATCTTCTTTTTCTCGACTTCCGTATACCCGGCAATATGGATCAACTCCATGCGGTCGAGTAACGGTCTCGGTATACCGGAAATGCTGTTTGCCGTCGTGACGAACATCACCTTAGACAAATCATACGGCACCTCCACATAGTGGTCACTGAAAGAATTGTTTTGCTCGGGATCGAGCACCTCTAGCAAAGCTGCCGATGGGTCACCGCGGAAATCCATGCTCATTTTATCAATTTCATCAAGTAGAAATACCGGATTAATCGTCCCAGCCGTTTTCATCCCTTGCAATATTCTTCCGGGCAAAGCGCCAATATACGTGCGGCGATGTCCGCGAATTTCCGCTTCATCACGTACCCCACCGAGGGATATGCGCACAAATTTGCGATTGATCGCACGTGATATTGATTTGGCAAAGGAAGTTTTCCCTACGCCTGGAGGCCCAACAAAACAGATAATCGGTCCTTTTAACTTGCCGACCATTTGCTGAACAGCCAAATATTCCAGAATCCGCTCTTTTACTTTGTCCAAGCCGTAATGATCTTCATTGAGAATCGTTTCACAGGCCTTGAGATCAATATTGTCATTCGTCGATTCCGTCCAAGGCAAATCGAGCAACCATTCAATATAGTTGCGTGCGACGGTTCCCTCAGCCGAACTCTGTGGAATTTTCTCCAAACGTTCGATTTCTTTGACAACCTTTTCATGAACTGTTTCAGGGAGTTGCTTCGTTTCTAAACGCTCGCGCAGCTCAGCTCCCTCTTGCAATCTTCCTTCTTTTTCTCCCAATTCCTTCTGAATTGCCTTCATCTGCTCACGCAAATAATATTCTTTTTGCGTCTTTTCCATCTGCTTTTTAACACGCTGATTGATTTTTTTCTCAAGTTCCAAAACTTCTCGCTCGTTATTTAAAATCTCATGAATCTTCTCCAGACGTTTTTCAACGTCATAGATTTCGAGAATTTCTTGTTTATCTTTCAATTTAAGACTTAAGTGAGAGCAAATTAAATCCGCCAATCTCCCCGGTTCTTCAATATCACTAATCGAAGCCAATGTCTCTTGATTGATCTTTTTGGACAAACGTATATATTGCTCAAACTGCGCCAGCACTAACCGCATAAGTGCTTCTGTCTCCAACGTTTGGGTGTTGCTATCCTCGGCTTCCTCATAGATCGCTTCAAAGCATATATCGTTCTCGATATATTCAAGGACTTTCCCCCGATGCAGCCCTTCCACGAGCACGCGAATCGTTTCATTCGGTAATTTCAGCATCTGTCTGACTTTCGCAACAGTCCCAACTGAATAAATATCGTCAATACCCGGATCGTCAACCTGTACGTCCTTCTGCGAAACAAGCAATATAATACTGTCATCAACCATTGCCTTTTCCAAGGCGTTAATCGATTTATCACGACCGACATCTAAATGCAACACCATACTTGGGTAGACAATGAGACCGCGAAGTGGCATAACCGGAATTGTTTTTCTGTTGTTCAATGCCATGATTCCCCCTCTTTCCCAAACCTTTGTAATTATAGCTAAGGTTTGTGTTTCATTGTAACTGAAAATTTTGGGTTTGTCTAATAAATTACAGCGATCAAACCGCCATTACATCGTCGAAGCCGACAAAACTTCACCCGTTGGTAATGCTACTTTTGGTTCCGGTTTTTCACGATTTTCGCGGAATATTACATCCAACACTTCATCAAGGCGTTCGACGGCAACAATCTCTATCCCCTGGATCTCTTCAAAAATTTGCTGCCAGTTGTCCTTCGGAATATAGACCTTTTCCACGCCTGCCTGCTTTGCCGCTTCTACTTTCGCTATGACGCCGCCCACTGGCTTTACATATCCGTGAATACTAATTTCACCTGTCATCGCTATGGTATTTGGAACAGCAAGTCCCTTCACGGCAGAATAAATTCCTGTGGCAATCGTAATTCCCGCCGAAGGTCCGTCTACCGGGATACCCCCCGGGAAATTGATGTGCAAATCATATTGATTCGCCTCAATTCCCGCATATGTTCGCAGAACAGTCAAGACATTGTCTACAGAACCCTTTGCCATGCTCTTACGCTTGACCGTTCTCTTACCGCCTCCGATTGACTCTTCTTCAATCAGTCCGGTAATTGTCATTTCTCCTTTGCGACCATCAGCGGGAATCGCTGAAACCTCTACTTCCAGTATCGTCCCCATATTCGGACCATACACAGCTAACCCATTGACGTAGCCCACTTGCGGTTTGTTGTGAATGCGCTTTTCTTGCCGCGGCGATATCTGACTATTGTGAACGACCCATTCGATATCCGTCGTATTGATGTGTTTACGTCCTGCTCCAATTGCCAGCCCAGCTGAAATTTGGATAATATTGACTGCTTCACGGCCGTTGGTCGCGTACTGCGAAACAACATCAATGCCTGACGAATCAATCGTAAATTCAATTTTGTCGACGGCATTTTGAGCAATTAAAGCGATTTCATTCGGTAAAAGCGCCCGGAAGAAAATTTCCAGACAGCGTGAACGAATTGCCGGTGGAATTTCATCAGCTGTTCTCGTCGTGGCACCCACTAAGCGAAAATCGGCCGGTAGGCCATTTTGAAATATATCATGTACATGACTCGGGATATTCGTATTTTCCGAGCTATAGTATGCACTTTCCAGGAATACCTTGCGATCCTCAAGGACTTTCAAAAGTTTATTCATTTGAATCGGATGTAGCTCGCCAATTTCATCGATAAACAACACGCCCCCATGGGCTTTTGTAACTGCTCCGTATTTAGGCTGAGGAATTCCTGCCGTTCCCATGGCTCCCGCCCCTTGGTAGATTGGATCATGTACAGAGCCAATTAACGGATCGGCGATTCCTCGCTCGTCGAACCGTGCCGTCGTCGCATCAATTTCTGTAAACTTCGCATCGGGTTCAAACGGTGAGTTGTCATTACCTTTTGCTTCTTCCAATACGAGGCGTGCTGCAGCCGTTTTTCCTACACCCGGAGGTCCATATATAATCACATGCTGCGGATTGGGACCGCATAAGGCAGCTCGCAAAGATCTCAACCCTTCCGATTGTCCGATAATTTCTGAAAACGTACTTGGTCTTGTCTTTTCTGCCAGCGGTTCTGTCAATGAAATCATCCGCAATTTCTGCAAACGCTCCAGCTCTTTTTTAGACTCCCGTTCAACAGCAGATCGATTACTACGCTGACTGCGCAACAAGTTCCAAAAATACATCCCGATGACAATGGCAAAAAACGCTTGTACAAACCCTATAATCGAAATCAGTGTCATGTAAAACCCTCCTGGTTGTTTGTGTTTTCAAATGGATCTTTCTTGATGAATAACTTTCTCCTGTTATTATTTCCTAATCGTGTTCAATTAAACAAATTTAGGTAACAAAAAAGCCGGTACTTTGCTCTAGGCAAAATACTGACTTTTTTAGAATATATAACCCTACATGGCGTCGTTGGAAATCGCCAGTTCCATGAAGCGGCGCAACACTGCCGCAACCTCGGCGCGTGTCGCTGTGCCCTGCGGATCAAAGAGATTTCTATCTTTACCGCCGATTACACCCGCCATCTGCATCTGCTGCACGGCATCCTTGGCATAAGCGCTGATGTTCGCGCTGTCTGCAAAAGTATTTTTCTCATGAACCTTTGGCAGTATGATGCCATTGTTTTTGGCGTAGTTGTTTATAATGACCGCCATCTGTTCACGAGTGATGGATTGATTCGGGGCAAATTCCCCATTGCCGATGCCCTTTACAATGCTGTTTTTGCTCGCCCATTCAAGGTAGCCCATGTAGTAAGCATCGCTTGGTACATCGGTGAAACTGCTTTTCTTATAACTGTTCACATCGGCATTTGACATCCGTCCCAGTACTGTGACGAACATTCCCCTTGTCATGGCGGTGTTCGGGCTGAAGGTGGCGGTGGACATACCGTTGAATAATCCTTGTCTTACCACATACTCAATATCTGCTTTTGCCCAGTGGTCTGCAATGTCTGTGAAAGAAATGTCTGCGGATGTGGTATCCGTAACTGTAGTATCCCTATCCGTGTCTGTAGATTCGGTTTGGGTTTGTTTATAACCGACTGCGTAGATGGAAAAATGATTAGTGCTAAAGCGCACTACCTTTTCCACACTGTCATAGACTGAGTTTTCCAGCCAGTGCAGCTTGCCATTTTCGTCTATATAAACAGCTTTCACGTTTTCTGCCTTTTCATTTGCACCGAGGGTGTACGGGATCGTTACTGTTACACTACCATCGCCAAACTTCTGTACCTGCCTGCCTGTTCCATAGTTCACCTGGAGATCGAATACCGGGCGATTCCCAATGGCATCTTTCGCGCCCTCATTTAACTCGCTGTTGTCCGTGCGGGTAGCTGTAATATTGACATCGGATTTTGCTTGGCTGTTAATTTCTTGGACTGTTTCTAAATCCATGCCGATCCTGATATCGGGATTGTCTACGACAATGATGGTGTTGACGACTTTATTCTTAATGATGGTATCTTGCACTGCCTTTGGCAGATTGACCCTTACATTGGAGCCGGTCTTGCTTCCGGCATCCACACGGAGCACCACCGTGATTCCGTTTTGCTCGTTGCCGTTTTTCTTAGCGTCCGCCAAAGCCTTATTAAAGGCATCAGCCACGTTTTGGCTGGTTATGTTCACTGTCGCATTATGATTGCCGTCCACCGTTACAGGAAGCTTGATTTCAGCCTGTGTAGGTGAATCCGGTTTGTCCGGCGCAGGTGGCGTGACGATGATGATGACAGTGTTGCTGTTGTTTGACGAATCACTGTTGCTATCGGAGTCGTCGCTACTAGAGCCGCTACCGCCATTGTAGCTGAACGTTGCCGCAATGGTATGATTAGCTGTTACGTTAGAAAAAGTATAGCTCGCAATTCTGCCTTGGCTTACGCCATCCACTTTTACATCGGCAATGGAATAATTACTAGTCGGTGTAATAGTAAAGGTTTGGCTTGTGTCGTTGTTGACTGTGACACCGCCGCTTGGGGAAATGCTGCCCCCAGTACTTGCTGTTGCTGTAATTGTATGGGTTACTATGGATTTCATTAACACCAGGTTTTTGTTCATTACATCTGTTGCAACCAAAAATGAGGTGATTGCATTGTTGTGATATCCCGTAGCACTTACATCGATACTATAAGTACCGGTAGGAACATTTGAGATGATGTACGTACCATCCGTGTTTGTCATTACAGTATCTATAATTGCGTCAGAATCGCCATATTTTTTGAGCTGCACAATTGCCACAATACCGCTATTTGTATCGCTACCTGTAATAACTCCACTAATCGTATAGGTAGGTACTACCGGTGTGGCGATTATGAAGGCCGCCGCACTTTTACCCACAGCATTGACCGCACGTACCTGGATGTTATAGTTGGTTCCGTTGTCTAGACCATTCGCATAGAAACTGGTGTGGATAGTTCCAGTCCAAGTTGAGCCACCATCCATAGATACCTCATATTCGGCAATAGGGCTGCCGCCATTATTCGTTGGAGCATTCCACGTCAGATTCAGCTGCCCATCGCCCGGGGTAGCCTCAAGGTCAGTGGGCGCACCGGGCGCGGTGGTCGGACCAAACGCAAGGTATTTGTAATCGACGATGTTTAACTCCTCGTAAGGTTCTGGCGAGTTTCCATTGTAATACTTGCTCGCCTGCGCGACCTGCATACCTTCACTCAAATCCGGTGCCTTGGTCATCGCCTTGCCGCCGCCCTTAATGGTAACTGTGCCGCTTGGTATTGTGATTCTTTTGGTGGAACCGGCGTAAATCGCTGTCCCGTTACTGTGAGAATTCTCTATTGTGCCGCCGGTAAGCGTTAAGGAGATGCCGTAGAAACCGATAGCGATAGTATTACCGTGTTCGGCATTATTCTGTATTATGCCGCCGGAAATGGACAATGTATTACCAACGATAGCATGACCGCCATTGGTATTTTCCACCATGCCATCCGAAACATTTACAATGTTTCCAGTAATTGCGCTCAATCCATTACCTCCGGCACTTATAACAGTACCTCCATAAACATTTACCGTGTTGTCGCTTTGAATAGCATTGCTTGCGGCACTTGAAATAACACCGCCGTGAATACTCACCATGCCGTTTGCGTTTGTACTTACTATTGACATTTTGTAGGCTGAAATAGTTCCGCCCTTTATTATCACCTCACCAGCGCCTTCATCATAGATTGCTACGTGATTGTCGCCCGAAGTGGAAGTGCATTCCACTTTTCCGCCGCTGCCGCTGTCGGTAATCGTAAGCTTGCCGTTACCAGTTTTATGGATGACATGAGAGCTGTCATTCTTCAATGTTTTGCCGTTTAGGTCAATGGTAACGTTGTGATTACTGCTGATGGTGACAGTAGATGTGAGGGTGATGTCAGCCAATAGCTGAATGGTATCTCCCTCCGCAATAGCATTCACCGCCCCCTGCAGGGTGGCGTAGCCTGTTTCGCCGATTTGGGCAACATCGGTAGTAAGCTCAATCTTGACATATTTGTAAGTTTCGATTAAGTTTGTACTGCCATCCCACTCATGGCCTGGTTCCTCATCACCCACCATGATAGATACTTTTTTTCCATTTGTTTTTAAATTTCCATCGACCATTATTGCAGCTTCACCACCATACGCCGTCACTGTGCCGCCATTTATGGTGATGTTGTCATCCTCATCCCAATTATAATCCCCATACTCGTATATACCGAATTGTTCTCCCCGAATATCTAATATAACATTGTTTATGGTGAGTCCTCCTTGGGTGAGAATTCCCGAGCTATGATTATTACCGAACTCATCAGTTATATAAGCTTTGCCTGGAGTTACAGTCAGTTTTCCTTCACCTTCAATGGTCAACTTACCTCTGCATCTAATACCGTAGGTGCTTTGTACTGAATCAACACCTGTAATGGAGTTTTCGCCAATCAGGTTCAGTATCAGTGTTGATTCTTCGCTATAAATACAAAACGTATCTCCCCCCCAGCCTGTATACGCGTTGGTAATATTTGCATTATGGAGTGTCAAGGTGTTAGTATCGGAGTTATATGTAACGCTTCCCATAATGCCTGCGCCTGTGATGCTGTTCTTATTGTCATCAGTCACCTGCACGCCGCCAACCCATATGCCGTAGTTGGTAACAGACATGGGAGCAACCAACCCGCGCGCCGCCGCGATTGGCGGCAGTTCAGCCACCGTCACGGCAATCTCCGGCAGTAGAGCATTGACGATATAGCCCTCTATGACCGGTTTAAAGACATACTCGCCCTCGGTGTCCATGTCGTATTCCGGCTCAGAAGTCCATTTCGCCACTGAAACATTAACAGGAATGTTTTCATATCCGGAGTCATATACGCTGTCTAGTACTGTTTCATGATTCGTATCTACTTGCATACTTAAATCAGGATTTGTCAGCACCGTGGCAGTCAGTGTTTTAGGCAGTTCCAATTCTTCGATTGAAGTACCGATGGCGACTGATTTTTCTGTTTCTGCTAGCGGTGCAAAAACAATTATATCCCCGTTCCTATCCGCTTTGATATGCGATTGTTCTGCCATTGCCGGAATCGGCAGCAGGGTCATTACCATGCAAAGGATAAGAAAGATACTAAATAGTTTTTTCTCCATATTATTTTTTCCTCTCTTTTTCTTATAAATAAAAAACTTGGCATTTGCTAGAACGAGACTAGACCTTTAGGTCGTAGCACGACTTATACTCTGTGAGTGCCAATTTCATGATGTAGCCTCGTTTGTATGAATGATTCTTTCTATAATGGTTATTTGTTCTCTAGATGCTCGCGTAGCTTTTGGATTTCTTCTTTAGTTGCAGAGCGAATCTGGTTTTTTTCACAAGAGGGGCATTCCTTTACTTCTCCAACACGGTAAAATAAAAATCCGCACCCCTCACATGTATAAATCATGGATCCCCCTCCTTTTTTATGGATGTGGCAGTTTTCTTCAAATTCCAAGCAACTGCCGTTTCTTGGCATCAAATTCCTACTGCTCCTTTCCGCCCGGAAAGGTCACCGTCTTCAATGCAGCCACTAGCTTTTCAAGTTCCTCAATGCTGCTCCGATAGGAGCGGATGTAGTCGTTCACATCAGGATGATCGTGGGAAAATCGTGGAGCGTCCATATCGTATTTGACCACCGTCCAGTAAGGATGGTCGAAATGCAGTTCCACATTAAATGCTTGAAAGATTCCCGATGCATCAAAATACTGCCTCGATACCGACTCATTTTCCTTGTCGTCATCCAGTTTGTCAAGGGCGCGTGCCATCCGCTTGTTCATCATAAATTGGTTAATTTGCGGCGCAAGATCCATGGCGCGTTCCGGCGCAATGCTAGTATATCGGCGGATACCCTCCACCGAGCCCTCGTACAGGGGCGCGCTGTCTTCTTTGATGGTAAAAGATTTTAAATGTCTGCCCTCAAATATGGTCTTTTCTAGGTTTTTGCTCATGCTGAACAGCTTGTTTCGATAATCAAAGGTAATTGTAGTAGCCAAAAATCCGAAGTCAATCTGTTCAGAAATAATGAATTGATCTTTCAGCAGTTGGTTTTGATCGTAAAACACTAAATATTCCTTAAATTTCTGCATCGTCAAATGATTTTTCTTGTCTAGCTCCATATCAATCTTGCCGTAACAAGTGTCGCAGATGTGTTCACCCTCGATTTTCGTGGGCAGAAACCATGAAATCTTGCCGCCGCAGATGGGGCAAAGGGTTTTCTTAGAAAATAAGCCCATAATCAATTCCTCCCCTGTATTATCTATCATCAGCGTGTTCCCCCGCCCGAACCGCCGCCGATAGAGCCGCCTCCTCCGCCAAGGGAAGAAAATCCGCCCCCGCCTCCGCTGCGTTTTTCCTGTTCGCGCTGTTGTTCGGCTTTCTTCATATTGTTGTAGAGCAAGTAGTGATAGGAATACGCTGTTGTCATGCTTTGGTTATAATCAGACAGTTCAGAAGAAAGTTCAGGATATAACTCTCTCATTTGTTCCGCCACTTTATCAGCAATGCCAAATAGCATGGCATAGGATAGCAGCTCTCGCCAAATGGGCATTTCTTTGATACCGCGTTCGGCAATTAGTGAAAAATCTTCCAGATACCGCTTGAGTCCCATCAGTTCGCCTAATTCCTGCTCACCGGCTGGTGTCAGGTCCTTTAGCTTGGCAGGGACATTCCACCGTTTCAGACATTGTTTTTGATTTAAGTAGGTTCTGCCTGCGCTGTCATGCTTCTGAATATAGGCACGAAGTAGCTTATCGTGCTGATTGGCAAAGCCCTCAAGTTCCTTTGCTTGCAAAATAGCATCAGAACCTGCTGCACTCTCCAATACTGTATATAGGTATTCATCATACTCGTTCATTTTGTGATGTTGACTGCCCATTAGACGTAGGTTTTCTGTTTGCTTGGTCTTGCCCATAAAGCCGACTTCCTGAGTCTGTACAGGAGCTAGACAGCCCAGTTGGATCAGCCGGAGCATCCCTGTACCGAGAATAGCGCCGTCTTCACAAATATCGAAATGTCTTCCTAAGGTATAGGTGACACTTACATTGCCCTTGTTGGGAATATCTCTGAAATACCCGAACTGTTCAGAAAATCTCTGCCGTTTTTTCGCAGCTCTTTTCTTTTTTAGCTTGTCAATCCAGATAATCAGTCCGATAGGAAGTACAACTAAGATAAGTAGCGTAATCAGTACTGCAAAGGCACTGACCTCTTCTTCGGCGTATGTATCATAGTCACTACCTGTAAATGCCGCTTCTTTCAGTTCTTCGAAACTCCCCGGTTCCTGCCGCGCGGGAGATATCGTGCCTTTATCCATGGCAAAAAGTACTGTCACATGGTTCTCTGCGGAGATCGGAGTCTCTGTGCGTGCAATGATATTTCCATTCTCAAACCCCACCTCACCGGCAAAGCCAAAGCCCCAGATATCGACCATTTCATCGGTGATCGGTGTGCCATCTGCTAATCGAATTTGAACCGTTACATCGGTAGGGGTTGTGTTCATCCCATCGTTGACGAACCGGAAGTTTACGCCGTCACTGTCGCTGTAACCGCCTACTACCTTATCTAGTTTGTAGGCAATGGTGTAGCGATTTTGTCCATATTGGCTGATGCCAAAGCAGATTTCATAACCGCTGTCCCTATTATGGATACCGGATTTTCTTGCCTTTTCTTCGAAGTTCCAGTCAAGATTCCAAGCTGGCACCGTCTCATAGATGCCGTTTTGGTCATAGACCCTGAGCTCGCTGATCTCCAGATAGTCGGGAGCATTCATAGGAATGTAGCTTTCTGTCCCTTCATCAAAACTTCCGACCCAATGCTGTGTGATATGCATGGAGCCGTCTTCATAAATAACAGCCTGAATATCAATGTTGTCCACCTGATTCGCTGCAAAAACAGGGAAACGGAAAACACTTAACAGAGCAAAGCATAGAATCAGGATAGTTACTCTTTTGCCCATAGAGCACCTCATTTCATACTTGGCATATCCGCCTTGGCTGTCTGTTCAACAAGATAGTCTCTTTGTTGGAAACCTAGCAGCCTAGCGATCATGGAGACCGGGAACATGCGGATTTCGCGGTTCAGCTTGGTGACGCTGTCGTTGTAAATCAGGCGGCTGGTGCGCACCATATTTTCAAAAGTTTCCACGGCGTTCATTGTCTGGATATAGGTTTCGTTGGCCTTTAATTCAGGGTATTGCTCCGTTACCATAGCAATTCTGCCCAAGGCCTCGGAGATAATCCCTTCTTGCCGCTGTACATCATCCGGTGTGGATTTTGCCGTGATGACACTTCTTCTTGATTTGATCGTTTCAATCAGTGTTTCGCTTTCGTGCTTGGCATAGCCCTTGGTCAAATCCAACAGAGCTGTCAGCGCATCGAAACGACTTGAGAGCTGCACTCCGATCTGGCTCATGGCATTGGTAATATTCTCATCAAGCACTACGAGCTTACGCTGTGTAGAAATTACCCATAAAATAATGACCGCTATAATTGCGATGATTGCGATGAAAGTTGTCAGCATAATAAAACCTCCTTTTTTTATAATGGGCAGACAGACCAAAATTTTGTCCGTCTGCCCATTTTGTTGCCTGTATGCGTGATTACTCCAATTCGTCTAAAGCGGCACTGGCTTCAGCGATGAATGAACGACCTACCTCAATGGCTACCGTCAGCCCACCCATGATCTCAGGTGTGAGTGTTTCAGGGCTGGTAAAGTATTCGTCCGCCTTGATAATTTCACTGGAAAGGTCATTCATCGCAGTGACAAGCTCTTCATTTTCCAAAAGCTCAGGGCTTGCATTTACCTTGTCAGCAATTGCATCAAATTCCTCTGCCATGCTTATAAAATCCTGCGCAAGGGCTTGCTGCTCTGCTGTAAATTCCGTTTTCTCGACTTGTTCGGCTGTGGAAGGAGGCGCTGCGGGAGCAGCATTGTTTCCTCCGCAGGCTGCAAGACTCAGCGTCATGGCAAATGCCATTATAAGTGCCAGTAACTTTTTCATTTCTAAATCCTCCGTTTTCTGTTGGGTGTATAGGGTAAAGTTCCATGCGTTCAATCTATCAAAAATCCACCCTTAAAAACCGTTCGCTGCACGAAACATGATTTTTTCGACATGAAACATGATTTGGGGTTAGTTTGTAAAGTGTAGGCAGTGCAATTAGTCCTCGGTGTAGGGCGACACATCAGGCTCAATCCACGCTTTGCCGTCACGCCAGTCCACATCGAAGTCAAACAGCTTTGCGATGTCCCGCAGCTTAATATAGTTGTTGCCGCCGATGGTGTAGGCGGTCAGCCCCGTCACCGCTGCGCCGGTGTCACCCCATACGAAGTCTGTGGTGCTTAGTGTCGCACTTTTACTGTCTTTGCCGATTGCGGCAAGCTCGCCGCTCGTCTTGGTGTACGCCGCATGGTTATACAACTTCGCCTTGCCGTCCTCCCAACGCACATCAAAGCGTGTTTGCAGAAGTGCTCCCACATCCCGCAGCTTGACGTAGTTGTTGCCGCCGATGCTGTAAGCGGGCAGCGCGACTTCCGCACCGTTTAGCATAAACTTGGTGTTGGTCGGTGTGGCGGTTATACCTGTGGGTGCAGCGGGAGTGGAGGGTGCAGGCGTCGGCACAGTCACGGCGGGCATATCCGCAACTTTGTAACTCTCTCCGGCAAAATAGACGTAGCCGTTTGCGTATCCATATCCATATCCATCAGCCCTGCCGCCGAGAACGTAATAGTCGTTTTTTGCCGCATTGTCAACCACAATGTTGCCGTTGCGGTCAAAAACAGTCCAGTGGCGTTCATACGCCGCAGTGTCCAGGTATTCTATTATTTCCCCTTCATTTAATTGGTGCGCCGCCAGTGTGTAACCACCGCCGAGCGGCACAGCAAGACGATAACCATCCAGCTTTTTGATTAACTTCCCCGAATAGTCATATAACTCCACAAATGACCATTCGTATCCGCCCCCTTTGGTGGGTACACCATCCTTATTTACTTCCGTATAGTAAGTGTTTGTGATTACACCATCGCTCCATTGGAAACCAACAGAAGAGGAAGGGTAATATCTATTAGGATTGGCGGGAATGATAACCTTGCCGGTTTTGTTCATCACACCCACCGGGGCATACAAGACCGTATAGCCACGGAAACCTTTTGCGCCGAGGTATTCAACAAAGCACGTCATGCCGTCACTGTAGCTAAACAGCTTTCCATCATACATATTTTCGCCGCCGTACTGATATGGGATTACAAGTTTCCCCGTCGTGTCGATATAGCCAATTTTGTGATATCTCCAACCATCTTTGAAACCTTGATACTGGAACACCGCCGCAAGACCATCTTGAAATGAGTGGGCTTCGTCAAATTGAAGTGCTATGACCTCTTTTCCTGTTGTGTCAATAAAACCATACTTGTTGTTAGCTTGTAGTTTCTTGCCGCTTTTCATTACGACTACTGTTTTGCCATTTTCCGTTACACCGTAATCAACGCCATCCCCATTCATAATGGCGCTTACAATATCTTCCCCTTCTATCGCGACGCGCATCAAACCATCGTAAACAATATGTCCACTGGCGGCTGGATAATATTTGAACGGCGTGATGAGTTTGCCCTTGGTGTCGATGTAAGCGGCAGCTCCTTTGTATTTATCATAAACTCTGGCTATCCCTTGGGAAAACTTTTCCGCGTCATCAAATTGAGCCTTAATCACAACATTACCTTTTTGGTCTTTGTAACCCTTCAGACCGTTCTCTGTATAAACCGACCAACTTTCACCGGTAGAGTCAGTGACTGTGCTTGCCGGAATAAACCGAAATTCCGCGTGATTGGGTGCGTCTAAACCCTTATGCGTCCATAAGATAACGGCTGTCCCGTCGGTATTCTTCTCACCGGATGCGTTGACGACAAGTTTTTGGGCTTCCGGCGGTCGCAAACTGAAAATGTCTGTTTTAGCGCCGGTAAATTTATTGGTGTATTCCCAATGGATGAGCCAAGTATACGGGCTGTTTACCGCTTTTACGCGGGTTCCGTCCCCTCTCGTGCCGTCAAGTCCCAAATATCTGCCGTCTTTCATTTTCAAAGTAAATCCGCTGTCGGCTAAGTGTTCCACATAAAAAGCCTCATTTTCAGAGAGTTTCCGCAGTTCAGCACTCCCGGCGGCATTCAAGTTGAGGTAGTTGTTCATACAGCGGAGATAATACCAGCCGTTATCCAAGGCGCTGTCTGATGCCCACTCACCCGCAAACGCCGTTGTCGGCAGCATGGTCAGCGCCATGCAGATGGTGAGCAGAATGCCCATAAATCGCTTTTTCATAATCGTGTTCCTCCTTTTCATATTGAACGAAATAGCGTCTATTTCTCTACGTTCAATTTATCAAGAATCTCTACCTAAAAACCGTTCGCTGCATGAAACATGATTTTTTCGACATGAAACATAGTGTCGAATAGGCAATTTTTATGGTAAACTTAGCTTGGAAAAAATAATGGAGTGGGGGGGATGCATCTTGCTACAGATTGCAGTCTGTGATGACAATATTGACGAGCTGTCCAATATGGTCCATCTCATAAACCTATACAGGGCATCCAAAAATTTGAGTTGCGAATACGCCGTATTTCCAAACGGGTTTGAGCTGGTTTCAGCCTTGGAAAGAGGAAAGCGGTTTGATATATACTGTCTGGATATTATTATGCCGGGCTTTACGGGTATTGATGTCGCAAAGGAGATTCGCGCTTTTGACAAAACGGCACCGATTTTATTTTTTACCTCGTCGCCGGAATTTGCCTTGGAGAGTTATTCGGTGAAAGCCATTAACTACATACTAAAACCAATCTCAAAGGAAAAGCTGTTCTTCACTTTTGACGAGCTGCTAGAGCAGATTAAAACGGAAAAAGATGAGGATGCAGTGATCGTAAAGAGTAGTGAGGGGATTCAAAAAATATTGGTTTCCAATTTGGTTTTTGTTGAGGTCATCGGCAGAAATGTACTCTATCACCTGCGCTCCGGCAAGGTGATAGAATGTACGGAGCCTTTTTCGTCTGTCTGCAATAACCTTTTGAAATATGGGTGTTTTATTAAAGCCCACCGCTCCTATCTTGTGAATATGCAGTATGTGGATACGATTGAAAATCACCAAATAACTTTACAGACTCTTACGT
>JAEWFW010000055.1 GCA_023388635.1 Bacillota bacterium | reverse complement strand
CGCTACGCCTGGCCACGATAGGGGCAATACGACTTTCCAGAAGATATTCCAACGGTTGTGTCCCAACGTTTTTGCTGCTTCGATGTAGGAAACATCAATTTGTTCAAAGGCTCCGCGTGCCGTCTTGTACATGATCGGAAACGATACGACGACCGCTGCAATTACTGTCGCCCACCAAGTGAACACAACCGAAATATCGAAGTTTGCCAGCAGTTTACCGATAAAGCCGTTTCTCCCAAAAACGACGAGTAAAAGAAAACCGACAACAGTGGGCGGTAGTACCATTGGCAGGATCAGTACGCCGTCGAGTATTCCCTTTAGTTTCCCCCGATAATGTGCCATCCAATAAGCGACGACCATCCCCAAAAAGAAGGTGATGATCGTCGCCGTGGTTGCAGTTCTTACAGAAATCCATAATGGAGTAAAATCTGTAACCATCGTATTCCTCCTATAATCTGCTAAACCCGAAGTCCTCTAATATTTGCTGTGCTTCTTCTGTCAAGAGAAACTTAACAAAATCGCTTGCCGCTTCTAATTCTTTCGTTCCCTTTACGACAGCCGCCGGATACAAGATTGGCTCACTCGCTCCCTCCGGAGCTTTCGCCACAATTTTCACTTTATCAGACACTACTGTATCGGAGCCGTATACAAACCCCGCTTGGGCATTTCCTGTCTCTACGAATGACAAGACTGCTCTGACATTTTGCCCTTCTACGAATTTAGGAGATAATGCATCCCACAACTGTAATTTATCAAGTACTTGTTTCGTATATTGACCAACAGGCATTGCCTCTAAATTTCCAATGCCGATATGTTTTACTTCATCTTTTTGCAAATCCTCAAAGCTCTCTACACCTGTGAAATCATTGCCTACGACAAGAACCAATTCATTGCTTACAAAATCTACACGCGTATCATTAAAAATTAAGTCCTTCTCCTCCAGTGCATTCATCTGCTTTGGCGCCGCCGACAAGAATACGTCTGCCGGAGCTCCCTGCTCAATTTGCTGTTGCAGCTGTCCCGAGGAACCCATATTGAATGTCAATGTCACATTGGGTTGCTGCTCTTTATATAGTTTTTCAAGTTCCAGCAATGCATCGGTCAAACTCACTGCCGCCGAAATTGTCAATTCCCCAGAGTACTTTACCGGTTCCGGTGTCTGTGAACTCGCCGGCATTTGTGAACCACTTGGAATCTCGACCGACCCTCCCGGAGCATTCGGTACCGCAGTTCCTCCACCACAGGCAACGATTGTGAACGCCAAAATTGCAACCATACACACTGCCACAAACCTTCTCATCACACTACTCATTTTCCATTCCCCCTGTTTATCAAGTAGGTTACAATAATTACGCAATGTATTACCATAATTAAGTAACCTCTTATTAAGAAAGTCTATGTGTTTAATGTGATTATGTCAATATTTACATATGGCGATTGTGTCAATATTTATATATGCCCCGTGTCACATATGTTTAAAATGTTTAAACTGTTTGAAATGTTCGAAATGCTTAAATCTATAAAACTTACTTAGTGCTTTTCAAAGATTACCCATCGTTTACTAGACATTTGCTGCAAAAGGACTCCTGCCAATAGACCAGCTCCCATATTCCACATAGCAAATCCCGCAGTCAATATGAGAATGTATAAATGATCAGTCGTTATAGTCATCTTTTTCATCGAAACCGCCAATTCCAGCCCTGTGATGAACAAAGCCACGCCGATGACGTATACAGGGAATACCTGCAATAAAAGCATAAACGGCTGCTGGAAAAATAGTGCAGTCACAACTAAGAGTGCACCCATAATAATTGGTGCCCCGCCTGTTCTGGCGCCAAAACGCATCTGTCCTACCATACCCCCAACACCGTAACATAGCGGTATTCCTCCGATGAACGGAGCAATTACATTTTTGATCCCTTGCATGATAGCTAATTGTTTCACCGTTACCTTACGTTCAGGCGCGAGACGATTATGTTCTTCCGCCGTCGCAAGCAACGCGTTGCTAATCGACATTGATGCCTGTGGTATCCCTAGAGTCACCGCCCCTGCCAACAATTCATACCAAGAAAATGGACGCATTTCAACAGATGGTAAGTGAAATGCAATTTGCCGAAAATTAAAAATTTGTCCGATCATCGTCGAATCATTATAGAATCCAATTGCTACTCCTACAAATAAAAGAAAAAACATTGCCGGTATCTTGGTGTTCTGTAAAAGCAGAAACATGACCACAAGTACCGGAACGGCAATATACCATTGCTCTGCCATCATTGCGATTCCGTTCGTCATAAAACGAATTCCTAAAGCAAGCATAATACCGTATACAATTGGTTTTGTAACGAGCTTTTCGATATATGTCAACAAATTTGTACTTGCTAAAAATAACCACAGTACTCCCAAGAAAAATCCCGCGGCAAAAATTGTGCCCGACGTCATACTCGCACCTTGTGCAATCACCGCACCGCCAATGACTTTCATCGGTTGCACGGCAATCGGCGTCTTGAACACCATACCTGCTATAATCATCGAAACACCGAACATCCATAAGATTCCCGTCGCTTCAAAGCCGGCTACTAAAATAAAACCAGCTAAAAACGGAAACAATGTGCCAATATCTCCGAAAGCCCCCGACCATTCCATGCGATCAAACCGATTTTTACGTGTTTGCATTGCTCCACCCCACCAGTTATGTCCTTCTATGCCCCGTCACCCTTACTCTGACTTGATCATATGCAGCTTGCGGCTCACCGTCAAGCGCTCAACTCGACACAACTCTTGCGATAGATTACCATGGATCGGAGTGTTTTGATTTGTCGCGAATTCATTCTTATTCATTTACATCAATTGACAACTTGGACGTAACCGAGAAAATCATCACATTTCGTAAACGCCACTCCCCTTATACGCACTATATTTAACATAAAAAACTTGGTAACAAATAAAAAAACCGAAGGAAATATCCCTCGATTTCACTACGCAAAATTTACACTTCTGCGATGATCTCGCCCATTCTCGACACATCGTAATGTCCCATTCCAAGAATTTCATTCTTGAACGCTTGTGATCGGATGACCGATAACAATTCTTGAAAATTCGATTTTTCCATATCTTCTTTTCGCACTACAATATCGTAACGCTCCCTTTGTAAAGGTATAAATTGGATATCCTTTACCTGCATAGCGACTTTTTCAATCCCCACTCCAACATCTGCCTCACCGCGCGCAATTGCACTGGCAACAGCCAAATGGCTCGATTCTTCTACATCATACCCAGTAATTTTACGTGGGTCAATTTTATGTCGTTTCAATTGCTCGTCTAGCAACACCCTTGCGCCACAGCCTTTTTCTCGATTGATAAACCGCAAATCAGACCTTGCCAAGTCACTCCACGCGGCAATCCCTTTGGAATTATCTTTATCGACATATAGACCAGCCATACGATATACGAGGTTAATGACAACTGCATTGACACCTGGCAACAACCTTTTGACATACGGTATATTATATTCATCAACATCGCCTGCCCACAAGTGCGCCGTAGCGACACTAATCTTTCCTTGATAAAGCGCAAGCAATCCATCAAAACTTCCTATATAATTACGTAACACAGGCATACTTGTGATCCGTTTGTCCAAGTGCCTTGTCAAAATATCAAGGGCTACATCCTGTCCACATATAATGAATCCTTCGCTCATTTTCAACGACGATGCCGGAGACGCCGATACGGACTGCTCCGTTCCTCTTCCTCCACGTCCACGTTTTTTGTACGCTTCTAAATCATCTGCCTCTATACGCATTTTTCTGCCAATGCGATATGCCTGCAACTCACCGCGCTTAATAATTTCATAGACGGTAAATCGAGATATTTTTAATATATTTGCGACTTCCTCCGGCGTATAAGATACATTTTCGGACATTGCATACACCTCACCCTGATAATAGTTAATATTTTCTTATTATAACATAAATTTATTATAACATAGAATATATCAAATATACACAAGTATAACCTAACTAACTTTATATAACTTTACTCACCACATAAAAATAATTTTTCCGGATCTAACCAAATGTATTGCCGATCCCATTGTTCAATATGTTTCCATTGCTCTTTATATATTTCTACCTGCAACGGCTGCCCTTCTGTTTCCCCAATGGTGATGTATACCGTCACTCGATGCGGTCCTTCCTCAATTCTCTGCACCTTACAGGCGAATACATTTTCTTTATCAGCAAGCCCTTCCCCACTCACAAACGCTATATGGTGTGCCCGCAATCCGATATATTTCGTCTCTGCCGTATACGTCTGTCTTACCCGCAAGCGTGCTCCGCCCCATCCTTCGGCAATTACGATGTTCTCTGCATCG
>JAEWFW010000020.1 GCA_023388635.1 Bacillota bacterium | reverse complement strand
AAGGAACGTTCGGGTAGGTCTCACGACCTTAACCCTATATTTATCTTACAAGGGGGTAGGTCATGAACGCAGTGGGTATAAAAAAGAGTTTTTATAAAGCGCTTTTGATGATTGCTATCAACGTAGTCGCATTACTATTTTGGCAGGGAAATCCCGTCCAAGCAGAATCAATCAAAATTATTGTCCACGGTAATGAATTGCAACCGGACGTGCCACCGATGATGATTGAAGGGCGCGTGATGGTACCGCTGAAAGCGATTTTTGATGCGGTGAAGGTGGATTCTGTTATTTGGGATGACCAAACTAAGACTGTAGTAGCTGCGAAGGGTGAGAATGTCATTGTTCTGCAAATTAACGATAAGATGGCACTCATCAATGACGGACCGATTGAGCTTGATGTAGCACCGCAAATCATCAATGGGCGGACGATGGTGCCGGCGCGTTTCATTGCAGAAAGCCTTGACCTCGATGTGCAATGGCTGAATGATGAAAAGACTGTGGTAGTGACGGAGAAAATTACTGATCAATGGGAGTATTATGCAACAGATTATTTCCACATTCCGCTCACTACCGAAGAAAGCAATCAATATACCGTAAATGCAAGCGAGAAGGAGATGGCTATAAAGTTCGACGAGTACAATAACGCGTATATTGAATTTTTAGGGAATTATCCTATAGAATTATTTGACTATATGGTTTCCGAAGTTTCTCGAAAAATGGGGACGATTGATCTGGAAATGGTTTATAGCAATAGTCAGGAAATCAATGACAAGCAAACTCATCGTTTTACATATAACATGGAAGATAAGGTAACTGGAGAATATTTCATATTTCATGATCACTTGGGGAATTTTTTTCATGCTATGTATGCTTCAGAAAAACAGTCAGGTAATGCATATATTGAGAAATTTGAAAACATCTTAGGACGGTTAGCGGTAGTGAGTGATTCAGAAGCGATGGAAGAAGTGGTTTATGAAAAGGTCGATACTCCGCTATTTAGTTTTAGTAAAAGGTCGGATTGGGAGCATGATGTGGTAGATGTTGAAGCAATTGAGCTGACTCATCATACTCTAGAAGTGAGTCCAATGCAATTAATTCAGCTATCTATGATATCTGACTCTGACGAATTATTTACCGACAATGCAATGCTGGCTGGCATTATGCGAATGGATGGCGATGTAAAGAACTTGCAGAAGGCAGAATATGAGTATAAGGGTTTTGCTGCTGAGGAGTATACATACGAACGTTCCTTTGCTTACAAACGTTATGACGGTGAGGACGCTGAGTTTATTATAAAATCGGAAACGATGCTTATACAAATTGATGACGATCATTTCTTTTTCATAGCACTACAAAGCCCGAAACAATTGTATGAAGAAACATATGAATTGTATATGGAAGTTCTGGATAGCTTGATCATTAAAGTTGGTAGGCTGTAATATTATTGAAAATAGAACCGATGAAAAATAAAGAACCCCTTCCTCTTTTAATCGTTAACGTAAGAGGGAGGGGTTCTAGTGCTGAATAAGTCAATTGGGGTCATAGATTGGATATGATATCAATTCTGTCAATTCTGCTACGTGTGTATCTCCTGTTTTTGTCACTTCGATTTTACCGACTAAGCGTTTTTCTTTGTTTTCATCATAGGCAGTGAAGATCAACTCCGTAATCTCGGAATCTGGTGTCCAGTGAACGGTTTTGCCGCCCCATGTCGGGACACCGTCGATTAGGTAGGCGATGTCATGACCGTCCTCGACGTACCAAGCGGCGTCGTCGGTTTGTTCGGATGCTTTGGCTTGCAGGTGTACATAACTGTAGATATCTAACATATCTAGGGTAAAGGCATAAGAAGGTGTGTGATCTCTTGTCTGCGTAGCCAGCATTTCAATTCGTGTGCCTTCTTTGAGTATAACAGGTACAGGTATCGGCTTATCATTGTCTTCGGCATATACAGTGATTGAGAAACCTGCAAAAGCCGGAGCGAAATCGTTTTGATCGTAGAAAAATGATGCCCACAATACACCAATACTCAGCATTGCGAATAGAGCGACGGCGCTGACCAGCGGTAAACGTCTACCGGTTGCAAAACGCTTTTGATGACATTTCAGACCGTCAGATGTAAGTGCCTGTTTAAGCCTTATTTTCTGCTCTGAATCTGGATTCAACGCGTCGAACACTTCTTTGATATTTTTATTCTTCAAGAAAATTACCTCCCAGATCTATTTTTAAGCGCTTACGCCCCGTCGATAATTGCGTCCGTATGGTACTTTCATTTTTATGTAATAAATTGGATATTTCTTTTACAGAATATTCTTCATAGTAGTATAAATATAGAACGAGCTTATATTTCGTAGGTAACGATAACAGTTTTATCAGTACTTCTTCCGATTGCTCTTTATCCCATACCGGAATTTCCGGTAAAGTTTCTATATCGATTCGGCGGGATCGCCAAAAATTCCGCAGGGTATCACGGCAGCAATTTTTCGCTGTGATAATGAACCACGCTTTCTCATGTTCGAGGTCGTGAAATGCTTTTTTGGCATTGATGTATTTTAGAAAAACTGTCTGCACAGCATCTTCCGCATCTGCGTGGCTGTTTAAGTACATATAGCAAATTCGATAGATCCTGTCGATCTGTCTTTCGTATATTTTATCTATATCGGACAAAACCTCTCACCGCCTCTCTATATGTAACACGAATGAACTTGTCAAAAAGTCTTACAAAAGTCTTACAATTTAAAAAAATATGCTCGAAATGGATAGTTCGTTAGAGGAAATGAACATTCAATAGCAAATACATTATATAAGAGAAATATTTTTCCATGTACAAGAAAAGTTTTTCTCAGCGTCGATCCAGCGGAGCGGATTGCATATACTGTGGGGTGTGAATTGTGGAAATTCTCGTGAAAATTCTATCATTTTTTATAGCTTTGCCGTTTTTAGCTTTTTTCGCCGCGTTTTTTATTAGCAAGGGCATTAAAAAAGATAAAAAGCAGGCGATAAACATTGCCATTAATGTGACGACATTCTGCTTATTTGTCTCCGTGAGCGTAATGTTTCAGGTGATTGGGAAATTTAAATCAGGAACATTCGTAACTATACTGCTATTGCTGCTTATTTTCGCAGTTTTGATGCTTTTGCAGTGGAAAGTGAAAAATGATATTGATCCGCCAAAGGCAGTGCGCAACGCATTTCGTCTGTGGTTTATTGTGCTCAGTGTTTGTTATGTGGTGCTGTTTTTTTCGAGTATTATTAGTGCGATTAAATGATCTTCGAGCAAATTGCAGAATTAGCATTGCAAGGAGATCCAAACTACGATTGAGGGACATGTGAGGGGAATTTATGCATGGATGAAATGAGAAGGAAAGACCGGCAATTGACGAAAGAAGAAGCGATGAATATCTTATTAGCGGGAGAATATGGCGTATTATCTACGATTGGTGAAGATGGATACCCCTATGCCGTTCCGGTGAACTATGTTGTGGAAAATGAAACGGTCTATATCCATGGAACTTGTGAGACAGGCAAAAAAATGAGTAACATACAACACTCTCCGAAAGTCTGCTTTACCGTCGTGGGAAAAACAGAGGTTTTGTCTGCAAAGTTCGGCACAAAATATGAAAGTGCCATTGTCTATGGAACAGCGGCTATATCGGAAGAACCGCAACTGGCACTGGAGAAATTTATCGATAAATACAGTAGTGAGTATAGAGAAAGCGGCATGAAATATATTCGAAACTCGATCGATAAAATTACGATTTACGAAATACGGATCAACGAAATTACAGGCAAAGCGAGAAGGTAAAAACAGCCACTCCGTATCGGCAGAACATCGCGAGTACGGAGTTTTTTAATGGGATGCTTAGTAAGCGAATAATTACCAGTTATTGAGGGTACATTGTAAAAAATATATGCCTAAGCGTTAGGAACTGTTTGATCTGACGCTAAGAGCCCTACTTCATCAAAGAAGCAATTTTCAGAGGATTATGTTACAATGGATAGCAAATAGCTATAATCTTGCTACAAAACAGTCACAAATCTGCCACAAAAACTGCTTATGCAGACTTTTTTGTGTGCTACAATAAAAATAAAATGCAGATTTTGTTTTCATTTCAGGGAGGTAGAGTAGAGTGATAGGTATTTCACGATTGCTGTGCAATACAGAAAATTTTGGAGATAGCTTGCGTTACGCGCAAGGTTCACACGGACAAAGACATGGTGCAGTTGCCGGTCAAGGACCCGTTGTCGTATGGACATCGACGAGAACGTGTAATTTAAAATGCGTGCATTGTTATGCAGCTTCTGAAAGTAAGCAATACGAAGGAGAGCTTTCTACTGATGAAGCAAAGGAGTTTATCGATGATTTAGCTGATTTCAAAGTACCTGTGCTATTGATTTCCGGCGGAGAACCATTGGTGCGTCCTGACACGTTTGAGTTGGCTCAATATGCGACGAGTAAAAACGTCCGTGTAACCTATTCGACGAACGGGCTATTGATAGATAAAGAAGTGGCAAAAACGATGAAAGACATCGGTGTCGGCTATGTCGGTATCAGCTTTGACGGTATCGGTTCTGTACATGATGAATTTCGTGGGATGAAGGGCGCATTCGATAAATCGCTCCAGGCGGTCAAGAACTGTCTTGAAGTTGGACAAAAAGTCGGCTTGCGTTTTACGATTAACCAACACAATTATAAGCAATTAAATGAAATATTTGATTTTCTTGAAGAAGAAAATATCCCGCGTGCCTGTTTCTATCATCTCGTTTACTCCGGCAGGGGCAATGAGATGATGGCAGAAGATTTGACACATGAGGAAAGCCGTGATGCGTTGGATATTATCATGAACCGCACCGTTGATTTCCATAAAAGAGGGATTGAAAAAGAAATTTTGACAGTCGATAACCATGCCGATGCTATTTATCTGTATCTGCGTGCGCAACAACTATATCCTGATAAAGCAGAACAAATCTATAATTTAATTAAAACAAATGGCGGAAACCGCTCGGGTATTGCTTTCGGAAACGTCGATAACCTCGGGAATGTTCACCCTGATCAATTTACTCAGGGATACACATTTGGTAATATTCGCGAACAGAAATTTAGTGAGATTTGGACACAAGCCAAAGATCCGATTTTGAGCGGATTAAAAGATCGCAAGCCACTGTTAAAAGGTCGCTGTGCTCAATGTAAATGGCTTTCTATGTGTAACGGGAATTTCCGTGCCCGTGCCGATGCAGTTCATGGGGACTTCTGGGAAAGTGATCCGGCATGTTATCTGACAGACGAAGAAATCGGCGTAACAGTAAAAGCCTAGGGGGAGTTCGCAATGTCACATCCACATACAAATACTTCGATTCATGAAATACGTAAGCATATGCAAGCCATGACACATGGCGATGTATCAGAATATATGAAGAACAAGCCGCATAATCTGCGTCTGATATTCTGGGAATTGACAGAAGGCTGTAATCTTAAATGTATTCACTGTCGTGCGACGGCGCAACCGGAGCGCAATGTACAAGAATTATCGACGGAGGAATGTTTTGCTATCATCGATGATTTAGTGACATTCGCCAATCCGATTGTCGTATTGACAGGGGGAGAGCCTTTATACCGACCGGACTTTTTCGAAATTGCGCAATACGGTACTGATAAAGGGTTACGGATCGTTATGGCTTCCAATGGTACGCTGATTACGAAAGAAATTGCCCAAAAAATAAAAGATGTCGGTGTACAGCGGGTATCGATTAGTATCGATGGCTCCAATGCTGAAACACATGACGGTTTCCGCGGAATTCCCGGTTCGTTTGAAGAAGCACTGCAAGGTGGGCGCAATTTACGCGAGGTGGGCGTAGAAATCCAATTTAATACGACGATTACCAAGCATAATATTCATGAGATGGAAGAAATTATGGATTTGACGATCCGTGAAGGCGCCGTTGCATTGCACACATTTATGCTTGTACCTGTGGGATGCGGTGTCGAAATATCGGAAAGTGCTATGCTTCCGGCAGAAGAATATGAACGAGTTCTTGCTTGGTTCTATGATAAGTCCAAAGAAGTGCCGATTGAATTAAAAGCGACTTGTGCGCCGCATTATTTCCGGATTATGCGTCAAAAGGCAAAAGAAGAAGGTATCCAGATTACACCGAAAACCCATGGTATGGCAGCGATGACTAAAGGATGTTTGGCGGGAACCGGCGTATGTTTCTTATCGCACAAGGGAAGAGTCCAGCCGTGTGGATACTTGCCGGTCGAGGCGGGCAATGTCAATCAACAATCGATTCGCGAAATTTGGGAGAGTTCGGAAGTGTTTGAAAAGCTACGCGACAATTCCAATTTAAAAGGAAAGTGCGGCATTTGCGAATATAAAAATGTCTGTGAGGGCTGCCGCGCCCGGGCATTCTCCGAGACAGGAGATTATTTGGACGAAGAGCCATTCTGCAATTATATACCACGTAAAGCTCAAATATAATTAACTATTAGTCATTACAGATAGTTGCAAAACTTCATTACGCACAACAAAATCGAGAAACTTCTAAATCCACATCACAGGTGGGTTTGGAAGTTTTTTTTATTGACAATGCAGAATGTAATTTTATATGATAAGATGAAAATGATATTCAATTTCAATAATTTTAATTATTTTCAGAATTTGTGGCACAATATGCCATTTTATATGAAGGTAGTTATATGAAGATAGTTATATGAAGATAGTTATATAAAAATAGTTATATGAAGATAGGAAAATGTCCTGAATCGGAGGTGTGTTTAATGGAGATAGAGCTCAATACATTGGTCAGACATTTTACCGATACTGCTTTTCGGGTGAAGGGTGTGTATCATTATATCATTGAACCGGGCAAGACCGATTTGCAAAAATCGACTCCGTTCCCCGGTTTTGTGTTTCCAATCAGAGGACAGGCACAATTTCATTTTGACGGCACACCGTACATGGTGAGTGGTGGAAATGTAGTCCATGGTGGATCAGGCATGACGCTCGATAAACGTGTGGTGGGAAATCAAAAATGGGAATATATTTCTGTTTTATATTATGTTCACACTCAGGAACCAGGTGATTTTCGCCTGTCGGATGTACATTTTAAATTAGCAATCGGGCAAAGTCCGAGGCTGACCGGGATTTTGTGGCGCTTATGGAGGGCGTTTAATCAACCGGGCGTTATACCTGCATTTCAAACCGAAACGCTATTCCGCTGTGCTTTGGAAGAAATGTTTGTCTGTGCCCGCAATCAATCGAATCATGGTGCACAGGTCTTATTTGAGCGGATTGCAGCGTATATTCAAGAAAATTACATGGATCCGCTGACAGTGCGGGGCTTGGCAGAGATCGGTGGAGTCAATGAAAATCGCTTGTTCTATGTTTTTAGCAAGTATGCTGGTATGGGACCAGGGGATTATTTAATGACGTACCGGCTTAACCGTGCGAAAGAGTTGTTAATTACCAGTGATGCGCCTGTCGGAATTGTCGCCAAAGGCGTCGGGTATGTCGATGCTTTGTATTTTAGCCGCGTCTTTAAAAAACATTTTGCGATTTCACCGAGTGGATTGCGGGAAGAATTCAGGAATAATCCATATGATTTTCAGGATGACTCCATTCCAACGTAATTATTGTTTTGTTATACTAACTTTAGCTTAAAGTTAGTAATATCAAACTATAATTATAACTTGGAGGGGTCAAACATGAAAAAAGCGATGGGACTGGTGATCTCATTGATACTTTTAGCAGGAATGCTGGTAGGTTGTTCTGGAACACCTGCAAAAAACAGTACAAATACACCGGAGAAACCGGCAGTTGTGAATGAGCAGCAGGAATCACCGCAGCTGGGTGACAAACAGCAACAACAAGCGACTGCATGGCCGAGAACAATTACCGATGTAGCCGGACATGATGTTGTTTTAGAAAAACAGCCGCAACGAATTGCGATTTTGCATTCGATGTATTTGGAATATTTCTTCGCATTGGATACGCCGCCGATTGCATCGGCTGGTGCGAATATAGGAACTGCGATGAAAGCGTTGGAAGAGTTTGAAACATTGAAGCCATATATAGGAACAGCAGATATTATCGATTTGGGCAGTGCAAGAGAAATCAATTTGGAGGCGATATTGGCTGCCGATCCAGACGTGATTGTCACTTTTAACGGTCATGGTGGTATAGACCAAATTTATGACCAATTAGTGCAGATTGCTCCTGTAGTTTTGCTGGATTATACTGCTACATGGCAGGATTCAGTTCGGGATTGCGCTGAAATTATCGGTAAAGAAGATCTGGCGGAACAGCGTATAAAAGAGACGGAACAAAAAATCGCTGACGCGAGAAAAGACTTGAGCCAGTATCGAGATAAAACTGTAGTGTTTGTCCGTTCAGATGGGAAAGGCGGCATATTTGCTTTAGGAACTGCTCGGTACCCTTATTATTATGATACAGTAGAAGGATTTGGCTTGTCTAAGCCGGAGGGATATCCTGAGGAATGGGGCGTGATTGCTCTTGAATCATTAGCCGAAATGAATCCGGACTATATCATCTTCCAAGACTTCTTAGCAGATGCGCAAGCGATCGTTGATACACACGCATCGTCCCCTGTATGGAAAAATATTCAGGCAGTAAAAGACGGTCATGTATTTTTCTTTGACGTCTCTCTCAATACGACAAGTCCGCTCGCCTTACAAATTGCTTTTGAGAATTTAGTGGATGCCCTGTCTAAGTAAGTTGCCTTAACAAGATAAGCTGGTATGCACCGCCGTTTGTAGGATTTCGCGGCGCCGTACATCTGGTTAATTTGTGGGTTAACGCCAGTGATGAGGATTAAATTACAATTGAAATAATAGAAGAGTGTTTAAACTACTGCTCGAAAGTAGTTTAAACACTTTTCTTTTTACCATATAGAAACTGGAATGCATTGTACTATTTTAGCTCAATGGCAATCGGTTCGTCGAGATGCACTGTGTGTGAATAGTGTGGCGACAGATACACGACATCATAGGGATAGTCCATCAGTGCAAATTGCACAAGAATTACGCCGGATTTATGAACTTCTTGCTGATTTTGTTCATCCCAAAGATTATACATTCCCGAAGATGAACTATTATAAAAATATTCGTTTTCATATTCGTCATAATAGGTATTAGCGAAAATTTGATGGAAATAATTCTCCTTGCGTTCAATAGCGGCAAATGCTAATTGCCAGTGATTGCCTTTGCGAATTGCCGATTCCAATGAGACACCTTGTGGCAGGTTGTCTGCTATTCCGTTTGCTAAATCCACATAGGTACGTCCCATGTCTTTATTGAGAAATTCTGCTTCTTCAATATAGAGCGTCAGGTGCTTGCTCTTGGCAAAAAAGGAACTCTCCAACCGATGGGATTCCATCATCGGTGAATCTATGGCACCGGTAGCGGAGATGCCATTGGCTATCTTATCAAAGCGATTGCCTTTCTCATCTTCGATGTAATAGCTTAAGGATTTAATCCACGCGGAATTTTGCTGTTTGTCTTGCAGATTGATTTGCATATGAGTGGGATAGATTTCTGCACTCGTCACCGTAAATGTCTGATTGTCGATGGTAAAGGGTTGATCGATGGCAAGCTGTTCCCCTTGGCCAGTATACGTCGGATCGAATGTGAGATCAAAGACAAAGCGAGAGATCGTCTCAGGCTCGGGCGGAATATCTCCAGAGAAAATATTATCGTCGACTCTCTGTTCTGGAGCACCAGTAGCATCGGTGTCTCTGTTGTACACTTCAAAAGCCAGTTTTAATTGCTCCGGTATCGCGGTTTGCACGAAATCGATCGTCGCTGTGCGCAAATCGCCATTCGCGAGACCATAACTGCTATGTGATATGGCATACCCTTCCAGGGCAGTACCATCATATGCGCTGATTGAAGGAATGATATCCATTTGGGTATAAACCGGAGAATCTAACACATAGAAGATATTTAACTGTTTTTGATCGACGATTAGGTATTCGACCCGTATTGTAATATCATTGTTTGTTTGTTGTAAATTAATCGGTTGTACATATTCGTTTTCGACAGCTGCGCGCAGTGACGGCGAGAATGACACAGCAGAAGCGAGGTCGCGGAGCAACGGGAAACGCCCGCATGCCACGGCAAAAGGCACAGACAGATTGACCATGATCACAAAGGCTGTGACAAAAGCGATAGCACTTGTTAACGGATATACAATCAACCGGCGCATCCGCTTGGCAGTATGGAGCCTAGTAACGGCACAATCTATAGCATGGTCAAGGGCAGGTGGAGTATGATCGAGTTCATTGAGCAAGGTATTGTACTCATCAATACGGTTCATTGATTATTCCTCCTCCGAAAGTTCGAGTTTTAGCAGACGCAGTGCACGTCGTTGTCTAGTGACGACAGTTCCTTGGGGAATTTCAAGGCTCTGTGCAGTCTGTGCTAGGGTGAAGCCTGTGAAATATCGCAGTATTACGACCTCTTTCAGCTCTTGCGGCAAGCTATGGATTGCTTCTTTTAAGGGGAGGGCATCATACTGGTCACATGCCGTCTCAGGAATTGTCTGCCACAGTTGTTCGCGTTGCTTGTGACGCAGTAATTTTTTGCACTGGTTGATTAGAATTCGCGTGATCCATGTGTCGAAGTATTCCGGCTGGCGCAACTGTCGCAATGATCGCAAAGCTAAATAAATTGACTCGCCGACAGCGTCAATGGCGACAGTTTCGTTACCTACATATAACAACGCCGTCCGATAGAGGCGGCTTTTCAAGGACTCCGTTCGAGCGGCAAATTCATCGTGATTCATATTGGCATCCGCTCCTTTCTGCGTTCGATATACTTGATGTATCTCTTATTAAAAAAATCAGTTTCTATTTAAAACAATCAATTCTCTCCTATATTAGAGGATCAATGGCAGCATTTTGATTTCCTTATAAGAAAAATTTTTAGAAATTTTGATATTGAAGTATTTGTACCAATGCAATTATAAGAACAGTATATAATAGAAACGGCAGCATGAGCGGATGATTATATATCATATATAAGAAAAAATGATGTTATATATAATTTTTGTTGATCAAAATGTCTTGGCAAGCTTGTGAAAAAGTACTATAATGAAAGTGTTGCTTTAACTAGTCATAAGAAAAGCTTATAGACTGAGCGACCTAAAATAAAAAAATGGGGGAAAAATCATGAAAAGAAAGTTAAGTTTACTCGTTGTTACTCTAATGTTAGCAGTTACCTTATTGGCTGCATGCGGATCATCTTCTGCACCAGCACCAACTCCAGCACCTGCTCCAAGTCCGGCTCCAGGTTCATCAGAACCAGCACCGACTCCAGAGCCAGCTCCAGCACCTGCTCCTGGAGAGATGCAATATCTTAAAATAGAAGATTTGAAAGCGGATATTGATGCTGCTGCTAATGGATATGTCGTTGTCGACGTAAGAAAATTAGAAGATTATAATAAAGGTCACATCAAAGGTTCATATACGGCGGATTTAGATGCTGCTAAAAACGGCGATGATCAATCCGGTATTACCAACCTTAAAGCGGCGCTTAATGAAGCAGTGGGCAGCGAAACAGGAACTCCTGACAGCAAATACGTTCTCGTGTGCTATTCCGGTAAAACATATGCTCAAAAAGGTACAGATTTACTTTTAGAAATGGGCGTTGCAGGCAGTAACATTTACACACTTGAAGGCGGTATGAAAGCTTGGGAAGGCGCAGGAGCTGACTTCAAAAGTCTTGTAGAATAATATTTATAATAAAGCATGGACAAACATAAGAGCCACCTGTACTTAGGTCACAGGTGGTCCTCATTTTACCTGCTAGAGGAGGTAAACGATTGAAGAAATATGTTTCTAAACTGCTATTACTTTTCATTATTATATTAGCTGTTGTAGTTTATTTTACGAACCAAACAGTCAACGGATTTATCAATAATATTATTGCTATGTTTGCCACAGGTGACTTCTCGGTCGTTCGCGGCTTTATTGAGCAGTACGGAATGTACGCGATGCTTGTTTCCGCCGGACTGATGGTATTACAGTCATTGTTAGCGCCGTTGCCGGCATTTCTGATTACCTTTGCGAATGCCAACCTTTTTGGATGGTGGCAGGGAGCGATTCTGTCTTGGAGTAGTGCGATGCTGGGGGCTGTACTCTGTTTCTTCGTCGCTCGTATTTTAGGCAGAGACATTATTGAGAAGCTTACGAGCAAAGCGGGCTTACAACAGATTGACAGTTTTTTTGATAAATACGGGAAGCATTCTATATTAATAGCGCGGTTATTGCCGTTTATTTCATTTGACATCGTAAGTTACGCCGCCGGGCTGACATCTATGCGGTTCTGGGCTTTTTTCGTTGCGACAGGAATTGGGCAGCTTCCTGCGACAATTATATATTCTTATGTCGGGGGCATGCTCAGTGGAGGGGCACAGCTATTTGTCATGGCATTATTGATTCTATTTGCTCTTTCCGTATTGGTCGTCTTATTACGTCAAATTTACATTTCTCGGAACCAGAAATCGGATTTGAAAAATGAAGCATAAAAAATTATACGTATTTTTAACCATACTATTTTTGCTTTTCATATTGAATCATCAATTTGGCTGGGGGACTTTTTTGTTACAAGAAGATGGGTTAGGCTATGTACAAGAACTTGTCGACAAGAATTATCCCTTGGCAGTTGTGATGTATATACTTTTTACGGCAGTGGCATGTGCAGTCCTTGCTTTGCCAGGAATCACATTTGCCGTGCTTGCAGGGGTGATGTTCGGACCGTGGTTCGGCAGCTTTTTTTGCCTGATCGGTACGACGTTAGGTGCTGTGTTGGCGTTTATCGCTGGCAGATATTTTCTAAAAGATGCGATGAAACCTGTGATCATGAAAAACAAATATATAAGCAAAATTCTTTTTTCAGACAAGACGGAAAATGCGATTATTTTGCTGATGATTACGAGATTACTCCCGTTCTTCCCGTTTAATTTACAGAACTTTGCTTATGGTATCACAGATGTGGGAATCGTGACATATACAGTTGCTACATTTGTCTTTATGACACCCGGTGTATTATTATTTACTTTAATAACTGCCGGTATTATTGATTCAGCAGCTAGGTTTGAACTTTTGGTGCTTGCCGCAGTCATAAGCGTGTTGCTCATATTCCTGAGTAGTTACATGAAACGCGTATATAAAAAAATAGTCACTACGTAAAGCTATTTAATAGTTTAAAAGGTAGCCGTGGGTTACGAATTAAAGATACGGAGACTATTTACAATTAGGAGATGCATATGCAGAAAAGGGCGGTTATTTTATTTACGAGAATACCCATACCCGGTTATACAAAGACGAGATTGCAGCCGTTTTTAAATGAACATGAATGCTGTGAGCTTCATAAAGCGTTTATCAGTGATATGTACGATACGCTGCGAAACGTCGATGCAGATATCATTATCAGTTATGAGCCCAATGGAGATCTTGACGATTTGCAGAGGTTGGTAGACGAAGAGGCGATGTTTATGCCCCAAAGGGGCGAACGACTCGGAGATAGAATGCATATGTCGATTGTCGATGCACTCAATGATTACGAATGTTGTTTGTTGATCGGCAGTGATATTCCACTGATTAGTCACGAGGATATGGAAGCAGCTTTTACGATACTGGAAGAGCGAGATGTCGTGTTGGCGCCGACAGAAGATGGTGGATACTATTTGATCGGTATGAAACAACCCTGTGAGCAGATATTTCAGATACAATACAGTACACCGACAGTCATGCAAAATACGCTGCAGGCAATTGACGATGCCGGCAAAACGTGTGGTATAGGCAATCTGCTGTTCGACATTGATGAAAAGGACGATTTACTTAAACTTGTGGAGCTACTCCGAGTGGACGGATCGTATCAATGCCGACAAACGCGAAAAACTCTTTCAAGGATTGGAAAGTTGTAGAAGGGAAATAGGTATGATGAATATCAACAACATTTTGACATCCGATAGCTTTTGCCGTGCGCTCGGTATAAATCCGGGAAGTGCCATCGAGTTTCAGCTTTTAGGACAAGGGGAGTACAATATCAATTATTGGTTTATACATCCGCTGACCGCTGAAAAGCTCGTTTTGCGGATTACGACCGGCAGTCAGATGCATCTCAATCATCAGATCCAATACGAATACGATGCTTTAAAATTACTTGAAAAATCCGGTAGAACGCCTTCTGCTGTATATGTCGATGACACGAGATCAATGATACCTTACGGATTTCTGGTGATGCAGTACCTTCCGGGGCGTGCACTGAAATACGAGACAGACTTGGATATTGCAGCAGGTTGCTTGGCTGATATTCACAATTTACCAATCGGCGAGCAGCATCACTTGTTGCAGCCTGAAAGCCCTCTTGCGGCAATACTCAATGAATGTCACGAAATGGCAAAGGTATATTTACAATCGAACTTGGGCTCAGCAGACACGAAAACAATGATTGTCGAATTGCTGGAACGCGGGAAGCGTATTATAGAAGGTGAGTGCCATACGGGAAGCCGCTGCATGATCAATACAGAGTTGAACTCAGGGAATTTTCTGATTAATGGACCAGGAAAAGACAATTATCTCGTTGACTGGGAGAAACCGCTGTTTGCCTATGTAGGACAAGATTTGGGACATTTTCTTGCGCCGACGACGACATTTTGGAAGACAGATACGATTCTCGATCGGCAGGAAATACAGATGTTTATTGAAATGTACAGTCAATACTCCCATCAATATGCCGACCCAGAATTATTATGGCGGGACACACTCCCGTATTTCACCATGACCTGCCTCCGGGGAATCACCTGGTGCGCAATGGCTTGGGTGGAGTACCAAAATCCCGAGCGCCCGATTAGGAATCAATTTACGTATGACAAAATACAGACGTACTTGTCGCCAGAGTTTCTCGAACGCATTCGAAATGATTATTTAGGTGGATGATATGCATACAGTTTCGATCATAATTCCTGTATATAATGAAAGTACTTGCATTGAAGGGCTAGTCGGTAATCTAAAACAACTTCAAGGCACGTTCGAAGTGATATTTGTCGATGGTGGAAGCACCGATGGCACACCGGACATGATCGCCAAGGATTTTCCAGTGGTGAAATCTCCGGAAAAGGGCAGAAGCTGTCAGATGAATTACGGTGCGACACTCGCCAAAGGCGATGTTTTGTTCTTTCTCCATGCCGACAGTATTCTTCCAGAAAATGCACTGATGCAAATCGAGCAGGTTATGTCGCAGTATCAGGTCGGTTGCTTTCCAATTCAGTTCGCAAGTAAAAGTCCGCTAATGGCGATCTGTGCATGGATGTCGAATCTCCGGGTGAAGCTGCGAAATATCGCATTCGGCGATCAAGGTATTTTTATTAAGAAAGCATATTTTATGGAAATCGGAATGTTTGCGGCGATTCCTTTAATGGAAGATTATCAATTGTCATTGACGATTAAACACAACCGTCAAAAAATAGGTCTAGCGGCTGCTAAGATCATAACGTCTGAAAGAAGATTCTTGAAGCACGGCAGGCTCAAAACGATGATCAGAATGCAGATTCTGCAGCATATGTACCGCAGAGGCAAAGATATAGAACTGATCGCCAAGATGTATCGTGACGATTAGTATGTACGATTAACATGTCTGATTGGATAGGTGGTTCGTTTTGGATAAACAACAATACGATAAGTGTATCGAATGCGGCAAATGCACGAGTTCCTGCGTGTTTTTAAGTAAATACCAGATTAACATTAAAGACTATTCCCAAATGCCGGAATTAGCCTTTTCTTGCTTTTTGTGCGGGAAATGTCGCAGGGTATGTCCTGTGGATCTTGACGGACGGCAATTATCGCTGGATTTACGCCGGCAACTAATTGACGATGGACATAATCTACACAAGAATGGCTACACTTCCGTCATTGTCGAAAAAAAGAATTATTTATTTAAAAATTACAGACATGCACATACGAAAACGGTATTATTTCCCGGATGTAATTTCACTGCCTATTATCCGAAAACGACCGAGGCGCTGTCGAGAAAATTCGAAGAGGACTTCGGAATTAGTACAGCCTATGACTGTTGCGGGAAACCGATAGGCGAACTCGGTCTTAAAGACGACGAGCAAGTGATCATCGACAGGCTGAATCAACGGTTTGACAAGCTCGGTATCGAAGAAATTGTCGTCCTATGCCCCAATTGCTATTATCATTTAAAAGACCGGTTATCCGTAAAAATCACCACCATTTACGAAAAGATGACCGAGCTCAAAATGATCGAACAGGTTGATATGGCAGATATGACAGTATTTCCTCCTTGTCCTGATCGAACAAGCAAGGAAATATTCGGCTCAATCACCGATATGATGCCGCAGAATCAACTGAACATGCTGGAGGGCATCCAATGCTGCGGTGCAGGCGGATGTGCCGCTGTGCGGGAGCCTGATTTAGCAAAAGGATTGCGCGATCAATTTCTCTCAGGGAATCATGAAAAAATATATACGTATTGCGCTACATGCTCAGGAATGATCGCAAAATCCGGCGCTAGGGTAGAGCATATTGTGTGTAAGCTGCTCAGCATAACTGAGGAACCGCCAAAAGGTATCGCATCCCTGTTCAACAGGGCGATTCATAAAGTAAGACTTTGATTCAGATGGAGTTTCTGAATCTTAGTCGCACTTATCCTCGTGAGGGTAAATTTCGTTGAAGAAGGGAGTGACCTATATTGCTATGAAAAATACAGCTACGAAAAAAATATTGATCGATTGTGACAATACATTTGGTGTAGAAGGCTGCGACATCGATGATGGGCTGGCGATCATTTACGCTTTGGGCAGCGGCGACTGTGATGTCTTAGGAATCACGACGACGTTTGGCAATTCATCCCTGGATGTGGTATACCCAAACACGCTCCGGTTCATGAAAGAAATTGCGCAAGCACATATTCCGGTGCTAGAGGGTGGAACACTGGAGCAGCAGACGAGTGAGGCTGCTGAATACCTCGTACAAATTGTCAATAAGCACCCGGGTGAAATATCGATTTTGGCGACAGGATCTTTGACAAACCTGTACCATGCTTGGTTGATCGACGACACATTTTATGACAAGGTTTCTGAGATATCGCTTATGGGTGGTATTACGCAACCGTTAGTCATAGGCAATAAAATACTCAATGAACTGAATTTTTCATGCCACTATGAAGCGGCACATAATGTTTTACAGCATGGACATTCGATAAAAATTGCCACTGGTAATCACTGTCTTGCCGCCTTGTTCAAAAAAACTCGGTTTGACGAATTAGAGAACAGCGATGATCGATTCCTTAGATGGCTTCACGGTGCATCGCAATATTGGTTTGCTAGGGAAAAAGATGTATTCGGACACACCGGCATATACAAGTGGGATGTCTTCGCCGCGGCGGCTCTGCTAAACCCGGAGTTGTTTGACGATCATTTCGTGGAGATCACTCCCGATATGCAATCGCTGCAGACAGGTATGTTGTTGGGGGCAGGGGAGCCTAAGGTTGTCAATCTTCCACTAATCAGAGACGTGAAAGACTATGAGCAGCATGTCTATGATATATATAGTAATTTTGCAAGCAATTTACCTGACTAACTTAGGGTAAGTCCTGAATTAAGAATTTGCTTCAAAAGATGGGTAGAGAAAAGGAGAGAATGATTATGAAAACCAGCAACAAAAAATCGCGCATTGCAACGATCATCACGGTCTTGTTATGTGTCGTTTTATTAGTAGCTTGCGGTTCCGGAGCGAAACCGGACAATACAGGTGGCACTAATGTAACGCCAAATGTTTCAGGGAACAGCGAAAAGTCGTTACAGGATATGAGCTTTGATGAGATCGTCGAACAGGCGAAGGGTACGAAAGTCACGTTTTATGGTTGGGGCGGCGATGAGTACAGAAATAAATGGTTATTAAATGACATTGCCGGTGCATTGAAAGACAAATACGATTTGCAGTTAGAGTTGGTTCCGATGGATATCGATCAAATTCTCAATAAATTATCGGGGGAAAAGCAAGCACAATCCGATAAAGGAAGCATCGACATGATCTGGATTAACGGTGAGAACTTTTTCACAGCCAAAGAAAACAGTCTGCTTTACGGTCCATTTTTGGAACAGCTTCCGTCCTATGAAAATTATGTAGACACGAAGGACAGCGAAACATTGTACGATTTCGGCTATCCGATCGAAGGTTACGAAGCTCCGTACGGCAAAGCACAGATTGTCTTTTTGGGCGACAGCGCTAAAACACCGGAAACACCGGCAAATACGCAGGAATTTTTTGAATACGTAAAGAAATATAAAGGACAAGTCACTTATCCGGCACTGCCTGATTTCACCGGGTCGGCTTTCGTCAGAAACGTAATATACGATATTTCCGGGTATGAACAGTTTATGGATATGCCTGCCGACAAGCAAATAGTGCGTGAGGCAGTTGCACCGGCGATGGAATATCTCCGCTCGTTAAATCCTTACTTATGGAATGAAGGTAAGACGTTCCCTGCAACATCGACAGAGCAGGAAAATATGTTTGCCGATGGTGAAGTCGTATTCTTTATGAGTTATAATCCGTATTCTGTGGCGACGCGTATCGCTGACGGCGTCTATGCAGATACGTTCAGATCCTATTTGTTTGATAAAGGGACGATTGGCAATACGAGCTATATGGCAATCGCCGGAAATGCTCCTAATAAAGCCGGAGCGATGGTCGCTATTGATTATTTGATGTCGGCAGAAGGACAAGCAAGTCAATTTGCGGCATTAAAAACACTGCCAATCGTCGATAATGACAAGCTATCCGACGAAGAAAAGCAGCAGTTTGCCAGCGTTGATATCGGCAAAGGCACGTTATCACAAGATGAACTTTTAAGTAAACGCCTTCCGGAAATGCCGGCACATTTAGTTCCGATTATCGAGGAAATTTGGTTGGAAGAAGTTGTAGGCAAATAGACAGAATGGCAGTGGAAGTAGGTTTTTATATTGAAAAAAGCAATTCCTTACATTTTAACAGCACCACTGATCGCGTTATTATTGATTTGGTCACTGGGCATTGCCAACGCCTTGCTCCAAAGTTTTGGATACATACCGGCTTTGGGGCTTGAGACGATCAGCCTGCAATATTACTCGGAGATTATAAGGAATCCAGATTTTATGGATTCCTTATTGCTCAGTTTGTACATTTCTTTTGTTTCGTCTGTTTTTTCGATCATCGTCGGTATCTTGATCTGTGTTGCTATGATAAAAAACAGACAAAACAAAGGGCTGGTCTACCAGATCGTGCGTATCCCGATTCTGATACCGCATACGATTGTCGCTTTGTTTGTGACAGTGATGCTATCACAGAGCGGTATCTTGTCCCGCCTTTTGTTCGCCGTGGGTCTTGTTGAATTGCCGACACAGTTTCCCAATCTAATTTACAATGAACAAGGCATCGGCGTTATTCTCGGTTATGTATGGAAACAGGCTCCTTTCGTTGCGTATTTCACATTGGCTTTGATGGCGAGTATCAGTGAAACGCTGGAGGAAGCGGCAGTTAACTTGGGGGCGTCACCGCTTAGGGCGTTTTTTACGATTACATTGCCCTTGTCAATGCCGGCTATCGCCAATGCGGCACTGATTATTACGACATTTTCCTTTGGCGCATACGAACTGCCCTTTTTACTGGGGATGACGAAACCGAAAGCCCTGCCGGTGCAGGCGTATGTTGAGTATACGCACCCGGATTTACTGCATAGACCGTATGCGATGGCGGCAAATGGAACGATCATTATTATTACTTTTGTGATGGCAATCGCTTTTTTCGTACTGATTCAAAAAAAACTGAGGAATGTAACGAATGCCTATGAAAAATAAGCAAATTCTTATGAAATTCGTATCGCTGACGACGGTCTGCTCGATCCTTGTTCCGCTTGTGATCATTTGTATATGGGCTGTGGCAATGCGGTGGTCATGGCCGGATTTGCTGCCGGTTGCTTTGTCGACCAGGGGAATCAGTGAATTGTTTAGCAGTCATTCCGGTGCGTTACAGGTATTACTGTCGAGTATCGCACTTTCGCTCTTAGCGGCGTTTTTTGCCACGGCAATCGGGTATATGTCGGCACATGCATTTGCCTTATACGATTTTTGGGGGAAATCGCTGCTTCGCTTTGGCAGTATGCTGCCTTTGATCGTTCCGGCAAACGTGTTTGCGATGGGAATCCATGTCTCTTTTATAAGATGGAACTTGATTGACACGTTTTTGGGTGTGTTGATTTGTCATGTGTTGTACTCACTGCCATACACGATCAGCCTGTTAACGGAAATGAAGGTTTCGATCGGCGATAAATATGAGCAACAAGCGAGTGTGCTCGGATGCAGTTCTATCAAATCGTTTCTACTAATAACCCTCCCGATCACATTACCCGCCATGTTCTCGGCATTCTCGATGGCGTACATTATTTCCTTTAGCCAGTATTTCTTGACGATGCTGATCGGCGGTGGGAAAATAAAAACATTTTCCGTCATCATGGTGCCGTTTATCTCCGGTGGAGATCGGACAATTGCCAGCTCTTATGCTTTGATGTTTTTAGGTTCGTCGCTGTTGGTGTTTCTTTTGTTTGAATATGTCGTGAAAAAACTAGTTGTCGGATATAAGGGATGAAGTTATGAAAAAGGAAGCTATCAAAAATGAATCTATCAGAAATGAATCTATGGAAAATCGAGTTGTGGGAAATCAAACCGTGGGAAGTAAAATTACAGGAAGTCAAACTGTGGTGAGTCAAATTATGGGAAATCAAGCTGTGAGAAATCAAGCGTTGAAATTAAAAATTGAAGAACTCTGTGTGACGTTTTCCGGTAAAAGGATTCTCAACCGCATTAATGTTGGTGTGGCAAAAGGCGACTTTGTCTCGATATTGGGACCGTCCGGCTGTGGCAAAAGTACATTGTTGAAAGCGATTGCAGGTGTGCTGCCTGACTATACGGGCGACATCTTAATAGATGGCAACAATGCAAACAAGTTACCGCCACATAAGCGGAAAACGGTGATTGTCTTTCAGGATATACGCTTGTTTCCTCATATGAATGTGGCAGATAATATTGCGTTTCCTATGAAAATGCAGCACATGGCAAAAGAGCAAGTCCATGACAAGGTGCGAGAATTACTGGATATGGTGCAGCTCAACGGTTTTGCCGACAGGAGTATCGGCAAATTGTCCGGTGGACAGCAACAGCGGGTGGTATTGGCGAGGGCTTTGGCGGCGGAACCGGAGATCCTTTTGCTCGATGAGCCGTTTTCCGGTCTTGACGAGAATTTACGCTTTGATATGAAACTTCTGCTGATGGAACTGCATAAGGCATACGGCATGACGACGATTATGGTCACGCACGACAAAGAGGAAGCACTCAGTCTATCAGATCATATCGTCGTGATGGAAGACGGGTGTATTTTGCAGTCAGGTACGCCAAGGAATGTCTATGAAACGCCTGCCAATGTGAAAGTCGCTAAATATTTCGGCAATGCGACATTCGTCACCGGAAACATGTCGGCAGGAATATTTACGACGACGGAATTTTCTATTAAAGGAATTTCTAAAGGGAATTTGCAGAATCAGTTCGCTTCGCGAAATATGTGTCATTCACAGGATACGGCTAGTTTGCCGGATGGAGAATATATACTAATGATACGCAACGATGCGGTGACGGTCGTCGAAGGGCAAGATTACAAATGTGTGCAGGTTATCTATACAGGCAGGGAATGTGAGTTGCTGATTGAACATGTGACGACAGGTCTGAGAATCCGCTGCTGTTGCGGCAAACGGGCTGTCAATGTCAATGAACGGGTTTCTATCATATTAGACGATGATAAATTGCGTTTCTTCTCAATAGAATCACCATTAGGATGACAGTACCCATTGTTTTTTTGATCGACTTTCGATACTATGGAGAAGTGAGCATGAAATGAAAAGAGGAGTCGTCGTATGCAGTTGGATAGAATCGAAGACAGAAGTCAGTCTCCTTTTATAGCGGCGTACCAATCGGGTAGTCAAGCCGTCAGTCATTTATACGACTGGAGCAACGCGGATACGGAAAAGTATCGGCGGCGTTTGCAAAATATTAAAAGTGCGGAGAATTCCGGGCAGGTAGCGGATCGTCAATCGATTGCCGAATTGCTTGTAACCTATCATCAACGGCTGTCTACGCTGCACGGGCAGGCGACGGTAGTCACCGCAGTCGACGACAATATCGCTCGTTACGCCTTGGGAGCTGTTACCATAGTAACGGGCCAACAAGCGGGAATAGGTACAGGTCCGCTGTACACGATCAATAAAATTATATCGTTGTTAAAGTCCGCTGTAGACCTACAGGAACAGTTGCAGGAACCGGTCGTTCCTGTTTTTTGGGTTGCCGGTGAAGATCATGATATTGATGAAATCGATCATTTGCACATCAATACGCGGGAGCGTTTACAGAGAGTCGCCGTGGACTGGAGCGGGCATAAACCGCGTAATTCCGTTTCTAGCGTTTTTCTGAATCGTGAACAAGTAGGTCACTTGATCGGAGAGATGCAAGAAGTTTTACGAGACTCGCAATATAAAGAATCCATACTCAATGCATTGGCAGATGCGTACAAGGAATGCTCTCTATCGACGGCGTTTGCCGTGTTACTGTATAAGATGTTTGCACCATTTGGCTTGTTGTTGTTTGACGCCCATGATGCGATGGTGCGTGAGCAAGAGCGACCGATGTTCGCACATATGGTAGAGTTGGTAGAGGACGCACAGCGTGCCTATCAATTGGGATTTCAAGCGTTTACGGCTACTAGGTATACGCCGTTAATCGCCATCGACGGTAAGAAAACAGGTCTTTATATCGATCTGTACGAAAAGCGGCAGCCGATTTTGTATGATGACGGTGAATTTTATATCGAAGGGTTAACGAAACGATTTTCTAAGGAGCAGCTTTTGACGGAGATTGCCGACAGACCCCAGCAATTCAGCACCAATGTCTTGTTGCGCACTATCATGCAGGAGTATTTGTTTCAACCGCTGATGTATATTGGCGGGGCGGCAGAGGTGCAGTACTGGGGGCAGATGAAACCGTTGTTCCATCTATTCGGTTACCGCATGCCGATCGTCGCTTTGCGCAACTCCTATACTTATGTCGCTTCGGCGCTGCAAGCGAAGTTGGCAAAATACGATATTGATGCGCTTGATGTGCTCGCTCGGAAGAACTACGATTACGAACAGATCGTCAGCCGGTTTATCGATCAGCAATATGATCTTTCGTCACTGTTTGATTCGCTGCGACAGGATTGGCAGGCTGTTTATCAAGAACGGGTACAGACAATTCCCGATACCTATGTCAACCCCAAAGCTATAGAACAAAACAGCGAGCATACATGGGGAAACATTGTGTTCCAGTTGTCAAAGATGCAGCAGTCGTTGGAGAAAACCCATAACGAGCGTCACAAAGAATTAAAAGCGGATATTCGCTGGATCGGTAATGAATTGTTGCCGAACGGTACGTTGCAGGAACGCGTCCTTAATGTGTACCAGTTTACCAATCTAGTCGGTACTGATTTTTTGGCGCAAATAATATATAATGGTGAGAACTGGATGGACGGCGGACATTATCTTGTTCGCATATAATGAGTTTGTATAGTCTACCTATGAGAAATATAAAATCTGTGTATAAGGCATAGGAATCATAAGGAGGAAAAAATGTATGAGTATTATTAAAGATATTAAATTGGCGCCGGAAGGGCATTTGAAAATTGATTGGGTTCGTGCAAATATGCCTGTGCTCAATCGCATTCGCGAACAATTTGAAAAAGAACAACCGTTTAAAGGGCTGAAAGTCGCGATTTCTCTGCACTTGGAAGCGAAAACGGCATATTTGGCGAAAGTCGTTCAAGCAGGTGGTGCAGAAGTGGCGATTACCGGCAGCAATCCGCTGTCGACACAGGACGACATTGCAGCTGCGCTTGTAGAAGATGGTCTTCATGTCTATTCTATGTATGATCCGGAGCCGGAATTGTATCACCAAATGATGTTGAAGACATTGGATTTCGGGCCTGATTTGATCATCGACGATGGCGGTGATTTGGTATCGATTTTACATACAGAGCGCAGAGAGTTGCTGCCTTCGATCCGTGGCGGAGCGGAAGAGACAACTACAGGTATCGTTCGTTTAAAGGCATTGGAGAAATCAGGTGAATTGCAATTTCCGATGATTGCCGTCAATGATGCTTATTGCAAGTATTTATTCGACAACCGCTATGGAACGGGACAATCGGTTTGGGACGGTGTGAATCATACGACAAACCTGGTCGTTTCCGGTAAAACTGTCGTCGTTGCCGGCTATGGATGGTGCGGAAAAGGTGTAGCAATGCGTGCCAAAGGGTTGGGTGCGAAGGTCATCGTCACAGAAATTGATCCGATCAAAGCGATCGAGGCGATCATGGACGGATTCCATGTCATGTCGATGGAAGAAGCGGCAAAGTTAGGTGATTACTTCGTCACGGTCACAGGGAATATTGATGTCGTATGCGGACGCCATTATCCACTGATGAAGAGCGGTGCGATTATGTGCAACGCCGGTCACTTCGACATTGAAATCAATAAACCGGAATTGGAAGCACAGTCTGTCGGCAAACGCCGTGTGCGCAAAGATATAGAAGAGTACCAGATGAAAGACGGACGCAAATTGTACCTGTTGGCGGAAGGCAGATTGGTCAATCTCGCGGCAGGCAACGGTCATCCGGCGGAAATCATGGATATGACATTTGCTTTACAGGCAATGAGTATCAAATATATCAATGAGAATTACCAAAAGATCGGTAAGCAGGTATTGAATTTACCGTATGAGCTCGATCAGCAAGTGGCGAAATATAAGTTAGAGGCACTGGGTATTCAGATCGATTCATTGAGCGCAGACCAAATCAAATACCTAGATAGCTGGAATTAGACGTAGGAGCTAAGCCCTATTTTACAAAAAAGATTGAAATCCTGTTCGTAAAGAGCAGGATTTTTTCTGTTTGTGGAGAAAAATATATAAAAGTGGTTTAAAGTGGTGAGAAGTGGAGTCGTTTCCCAAAGTGAGGGTGAGTCAGTGTGTTCATGGGGGAGTATCAACATTCAATTGATGCCAAGGGAAGAATTATCATTCCTGCAAAATTGCGGGATGAGCTTGGTGAAATATTTGTCATCACCCGTGGGCTGGAAAACTGTCTGTTCGTATACCCTGAGAAAGAATGGGAACAACTGGAGCTGAAACTAAAAGAACTGCCGTTTACGAAAAAAGATGTACGCGCATTCACGCGTTTTCTGTTGTCCGGTGCCGTAGAAGTTGAGTTGGATAAACAAGGAAGGGTCCTAATACCCGGTAATTTAAGGGAGTTTGCCAATATTGACAGAGATTGTGTTATTATAGGAGTCTCGTCCAGAGTTGAAATCTGGAGCAAAGACAACTGGGATCAATATTGTCAGAAGGCAGATGCATCTTTTGAAGAAATTGCGGAAACCATCGTGGACTTGGACATATAAAGATTACAACCAGTTGCACCTTTGCAGTTCTATCATTCAGATGGAGTAAAGCATCTCTGCCTGAATTAAGAACCTGCTTCAATATTCTGAATGGAAATGGAGATTACATATGTCCTTTGAGCATGTTTCTGTATTGGCTAGTGAAGCCATTGATGGTTTGAATATAAGAAAAAATAAAGTGTATGTCGACGGAACGATGGGCGGTGCCGGTCACAGTCAGCGGATCGCCGAGCGTTTACAAGGCGACGGACTGCTGATATGTCTCGATCAAGACGAGACGGCGATTGCCAACGGATTACAAGTGTTGAGCCGTTTCGGGGATACAGTACGGATCGTTAAATCTAATTTTCGTCATATCGATCAAGTGATGGCTGAACAGGGGATAGAAGCCGTCGATGGAATTCTGCTCGACATCGGTGTCTCATCGCCGCAGTTGGATGAAGCAGATAGGGGATTTAGCTATAATTACGATACCTATCTCGATATGCGCATGGATCGTCAGCAGTCACTGACAGCACATCAGATCGTCAATACGTGGGATGAAGAAGAAATTGCGAGAATTTTATGGCATTACGGTGAAGAAAAATTCTCTCGTAAAATTGCCCGCAACATTGTCACACAGCGTCAAAAAAAGCCAATCGATACGACCGGAGAATTGACGGAAATCATTAAAGACTCGATTCCGGCTCCGGCAAGACGCACAGGACCGCATCCGGCAAAACGCAGTTTTCAGGCAATACGGATCGCCGTCAATGATGAACTGGGTGCGTTGGAAGAAGTTCTGGAGAAAGGCATACAGCTCTTAGCTTCCGGAGGAAGAATGGCTGTGATTACATTCCACTCGTTGGAAGACCGGATTGTCAAAAAGATGTTTCAAAAGCATACGGCTGGGTGTACATGCCCGCCGGGCTTTCCAAAATGCGTATGCGGATATGAAGAGCGATATCGCTTAATTACGCGCAAAGCGATTGAGCCGTCACAAGCGGAGATCGATCAAAACCCTCGGGCGAGATCGGCAAAATTACGGGTTATTGAAAAATTGTAAATTTTAAAAATCATAAATTGTAACATATATAGCAATTCGTCACAAATTATATGGAGGTTATACTATGGCATATTCGGTGCAAAGTTATTCAGCGCAAAGTACAAGCATTCATCGCAAGCATTCATACACAGAAAATGCGGTATCGACACGGGCAGATGTATCGGCAAAAAGTAGATTGCGGATTATGGATAAATTGTTTGTGTTGGTGATTTCCGGTTTGGCAATCGCCGTATCCGGCGTGTTAGTCTCCAAATATGTGGCTGTGACGGAATTGAATTATTTGCGACAAGAATTGCAAAAAGACATTACTATGTACAAGGAAGCTAATACACAAATGGAAATGAAGATCGCGGAAATGTCCTCACCGGAACGGATCTATGACATTGCGATCAATGAAATCGGCATGACGACAGCATCACCGGAAAAGGTGAAAATCGTCAATACCGTCCGTGTAGCAGAGGTGGATTCTGATTATGGAAAAGACGAATGATCCTGTTCAAAAAAGAAGAATGAGAAATCGTGCCATTGTCGTGGGTAGCGCAATGGCTATCTTTATTGTTGCTGTTATTTTCCGCATTTGTTATGTACAAATCGTCCAAGCCGATTGGTTAGTCGAGAAAGCCGCAAAAGTCTGGAACAAAAACAGCATCTTGCAACCGACCCGAGGAATGATTCTGGACCGCAACGGGGAACGGCTTGCCTACAATGCGAAAGCGTATACGATCACGGCACAGCCAAAGCTGATTGACGATCCTGTCAATACGGCTCGCAAACTGGCAACGGTCATCAACATGTCGGAGCAGCGGATTTATCAGTTGATCACCAAAGACGCAGATCAGGTAGAATTAGGTCCTGGGGGGCGTAAAGTCTCCGAAGAGGTGCTGGACAAAGTCAAAGAGCTGGAACTCGCCGGTATATCGTCGATTGAAGAGACGGTACGCTTTTATCCCAATTCGGCATTTGCCGCCCATTTGATCGGCTTTATCAATGCCGAAGGCACTGGGGTTACGGGCATGGAAATGATGTATGATGAGGAATTGAAAGGTAAAGAAGGAAAGATATCATATATTACAGATGGTAGACGGCGCGAAATACCGGCGGGGGTCAAAAGTTATGAACCGGCGGAAGACGGCAAAAATATTGTTTTGACAATTGATCAGAATATTCAACATTTTGTCGAACGGGCGTTGGATGCCGCCATAGAAATTCACCACCCTAAGAATATAACGGCGGTCGTCGCCGATCCTAAGACAGGGGAAATATTGGCACTCGCCAATCGACCGCATTTTAATTTAAATCAGATTAAAGCGGAAGACAGTGCACATATCTATCAAAATTATGCTGTCAGCCAATTTGAGCCGGGTTCTACGTTCAAAATCATCACTATGGCGGCGGCTTTAGAAGAGAAACTTGTCGATTTGCAAGACACCGTAGTCGATAATGGTAGCATTACCGTTACGGGAACGAAGATCAACACATGGAATAGAGTTGGTTTTGGAGAAATTTCATATATGGAAGCATTTCAGAGGTCGAGTAACGTCGCATTCGTTAAGCTGGGGCTAGAAAACCTCGGGGAACAGAAATTGTTTCAATATATCGATAAATTCGGTTTTGGCAAAAAGACAGGCATCGAATTGCCGAGTGAGATGGCAGGTAATATTTTCGCAGGCAAAAAGGTGTATCCGATCGAAGTGGCGACCACTTCTTTCGGGCAAGGGATTTCCGTCACACCGTTGCAACAGGTTCAAGCGGTTTCCGCTATCGCTAATGGAGGTAAATTGCTGCAAATGACGTTGATCAAGGAGATCAGCCGCCGTGAAGGAAAGCAAGATGTAATCTATCAAAAAAATCCTGTGACCGTACTAGATACCGTCATATCGGAGAGAACGTCACAGTTGATGAAGGACGCGATGGAGAATCTCGTCGCCAGCGGTTCCGGCGGTAAATCGATGATTGAAGGCTATAGAATTGCCGGGAAGACGGGAACGGCGCAAAAGGTTGACCGCGAGACGGGCAGATATAGTGATACGAAATATGTCGCCTCTTTTATCGGTTTTGCCCCTGTCGACGATCCGCAATTGGTAGTCTATGTCGCTGTTGATGAGCCGAATTCTTCCGACATTTACGGAAGTACGGTATCGGCGCCGATTTTTCGGGATATTATGCAAGATTCACTTCATTACCTAGGAGTACAGGCGGGAGACAGTGGAGATGTGCCGAAAGTAGAAAAATACAATATGGTGCAAATGGATTCCTATGTGGGCAAATTCACGACCGAGTCATTGTTACAAGCGGAAAAACAGAAATTGGAAGCCGAAGTTCTCGGTAGTGGGAACTATGTCGTCAAGCAAAGTGTCGCCGCAAGTGAATATGTGCCACAAGGAACGAAAGTGTATTTTGTGGCAGGAACAGAGAATGGTGAAGTAGCTCCTTCGGCGAAAGTCGTGCCGGATCTTACGGGCATGTCCAAAGGAGAAGTCATAGAACTGCTGAGGTTATTGGAGATGGATTACCGATTTGAAGGCGAAGGATTTGTCATCGATCAGAGTGTAGAGCCCAGTTCTCCCTACAGTGACGGCACGGAAATCAATATAATTTTCCGACCACAATCTATGCCTGTTCTAAACCCGTCCCCTGATGAATAACTTTTTGTGAGAATAAGAGTTATGTTGTAAGGGGGAGTGTTATGAAAATCACTCATATGACTATCAGAAAGAGAACGTACGTTGTTTTTTTGGTAGTCATATTTATATTTTTCGGACTGATTTTTCGCCTTGGATATTTGCAGTTGTACAAAACCCATTGGTTAACGGATTTAGCGGAGGATTTATGGCGCCGTGATATTCCGGTGGAAGCTAAGCGCGGGCGAATTCTTGACCGCAATGAAGAAGAAATTGTTTACAATATCAGTGCGCCTACGGTCATGGCGATACCGGCACAAATTAAAGATGCACAAATGACGGCGGAACAGTTGGCACCGCTGCTGGATATGGAAGAAGATGCGATCTACGCTTTGATCACGAAGCGAACGCTGATGGTGTATATATCTCCGGGAGGACGCAAAATTGACGAGCAATTGGCGAATCGCATCATGCAGTTGCGTCTGCCGGGCATCGTGATTACGGAGGAGAACAAACGCCATTATCCCTATGGAAGTTTAGCTGCCCATGTGCTCGGATTTACGGGAATCGACAATCAGGGAATTACCGGTATCGAGCTGGTTTACGACGAGAATCTCAAAGGGAAGCGCGGCAGTATCTCGTTTTTTTCCGACGCTAAAGGCGTGGAAATTCCCAATGAAACAGATACATACACAGAACCGGTCAACGGCTTAGATATGGTGTTGACGCTCGATGTGACGATTCAAAAAATCATCGAACGCGAATTGGAAAAAGCGATGGAACAGTATCAGCCGGAAAGTATTCTCGCCATAGCAATGAATCCCAATACAGGAGAAATTTTGGGAATGGCGAATACGCCGACATATTTTCCTGATGATTATCAGAAATATCCGCAAGAAGTATACAATCGGAATTTGGCGATTTGGAAGACATACGAACCGGGATCGACGTTTAAAATTGTCACGCTTGCCGCAGCATTGGAAGAAGGCAAAGTCAATTTGAACGAATCATTCTATGACCCGGGGTATATCATGGTGGCAAATCACCGGATTCGCTGCTGGAAAGCGGGCGGGCACGGTCATCAGACATTTGCTCAAGTCGTAGAAAATTCATGCAATCCGGGTTTTGTCACGCTGGGACAACGCCTTGGTAAAGAAGTATTATTTGATTACATCAAAAAATTCGGCTTTGGCAAAAAGACAAATATTGATTTACCGGGCGAGGCAAACGGTTTGTTATTTAAGCCAAATCAAATCGGACCCCTGGAACTGGCGACGACATCGTTCGGGCAAGGGGTATCGGTGACACCGATCCAACAGGTGACGGCAGTTTCGTCGATCATTAACGGCGGCTACCAGGTACAGCCACATATCATTAAAGGCTGGAAGGATCCCATCACACGGCAATACGTGTTCCAGAACGATGGCGAAAAGGGCGAGTCGTTGATCAGCGAAGAGACTTCAAAATTAGTTCGAGAAGCGCTGGAAGGTGTTGTGGCGAACGGTACAGGAAGAAATGCTTTCATTGACGGTTATCGCGTCGGCGGGAAAACGGGAACGGCACAAAAGGTCGGACCTGACGGTCGGTATTTGGTCAATAACCATATTGTATCATTCATCGCGTTTGCGCCGTCCGATAAGCCGGAGCTGGTCGTTTATGTCGCCGTCGATAATCCGCAAGGCGTTCAGTTCGGCGGTCTGGTGACGGCACCGATTGTCAAAGCGATTTTGGGAGATGCATTACAGTATCTGAAAGTGGAAAAACGCAAAGATCAAATGGAGATGAATTACCGTTACGACGATGAACGCTATTACGATGTGCCGGATTTTGTCGGAACTGATATTAAAAGTGTGAGAAAGACATTGAAGCATTTTCAACTGGAAGTGATCGGCGAGGGCGATAAAGTGGTCAGTCAATTGCCGAAGGCAGGGGAGAGATTGCCTGAGAATACGTTGATTCGCGTGTACCTGAATTAATTAGCAGGAAAACCTATATAGACAGATAGTCTGATCAAGTTTACAATAAGTTTTGAGTATATTTTATGGGGGAATTATTTTATGAAACTATCGGCATTGATTGATCCTATTTTACATAAAACGATCTATAATACGAGTCAGACGAATGAAATCGATATTACGTCGATCACAGCAGACTCCCGAGAAGTTGCACAAAACAGTTTATTTGCATGTGTGCCGGGTCATACTGTTGATGGTCATGATTTCGCACAAGCAGCCGTTACACAAGGTGCCGTGGCGTTATTGACAGACAGATTGCTATCGCTCGATATTCCCCAAATCGTTGTGCCGGATGTCGCTAAGATACTGCCGTTGATCGCCAATCATTTCTATGATCAGCCGACACGTCGTTTGCAGTTGATCGGCGTTACCGGAACGAACGGTAAGACGACGACGACGTATTTGGTCGAAAAAATATGCGGTGACTACGGCAAGAAAACAGGTGTCATCGGTACGATTGAGATGCGCATTGGTGATCAAGCGTATCCCGTACAGAATACGACACCGGAACCGTTAGCTTTACAGAAAGCCTTTCATCAGATGGTCAATGAGGGTGTCGATGTGGCGGTGATTGAAGTCTCTTCCCACGCTCTGGAACTGGCACGCGTAGCCGGATGTGATTTCAATATCGCTGCATTTACGAATGTAACACAAGACCATCTCGATTTCCATAAAGATATGCGTGAATATGTCACAGCCAAGACGAAGCTGTTCAGCCGTTTAGGCAACACGTATGATTTCGCGAACGGGCTGTCTTATGCCGTGCTCAATGTTGACGATCCGTATTGCAAGCAATTTGCCGATGCGACGGTGGCACAGACATTGACCTATGGCATTGATCATCAGGCGGATGTCAGAGCGACGGATGTGGTGATCAATTCCGAGTATGTCAGCTTTCGCGTCGATGCAGGTATATTCGGTGCAACAGATCTTGTTTTGAATGTAACGGGAAAATTCAGCGTATATAATGCCTTGACGGCAATTTCCATATGTTTGCTGCAAGGAATACCGCTTTCCAATATTAAGGAGAGCTTGCAGAGCGTCAACGGTGTTCCGGGAAGATTTGAAAAAGTGTCTTTGCCGAAAGACTTCACAGTGATTGTCGATTACGCCCATACGGCAGACAGTTTGGTGAATGTTTTAAAGACGATTCAGGAATTCGCCACGAACCGCATCATCACAGTCTTTGGCTGCGGCGGTGACCGCGACCGCACTAAGCGCCCGTTAATGGGTAAAGCGGCGCGGAAGTATTCTGACATTGTAGTGATCACTTCCGATAACCCGCGGACGGAAGATCCTACCGGTATTATTGATGATATTATGGAAGCTTTCAGTGATGCCCCCGAAGGATCGTATTTCCGGGAGGATGATCGCAAGAAGGCAATTTACCATGCAATCAGTATTGCTGAGGTTGGCGACGTGATTTTGATTGCCGGTAAAGGTCATGAAACATATCAAATTATTGGCAAGCAAAAATACGATTTTGATGACCGCCTGATTGCCATGGAAGCAGGAAACGCATCCGGTATACAGACATCCGGCGATGATAAATAGTAGGTGATGGATGATGAAGCGTACAGTACGACAAATTATAGAATATCTGCAACTGTCCGATGAGGACGTGATTACGCAGGGGGAAGGTCAGCTCCATGGGACGGACTCTGCCTATGAATATATTGCGGTCGCCTCAGAAGGGGAAGCAACTGACCAAATCAGCGGCGTATCCACTGATTCTCGCAAGATTCAGCAGGGAGAATTATTCGTTCCGCTCGTCGGCGAGCATTCCGACGGTCACGCTTACCGGCATATGGCGTATGAGCGTGGCAGTTTCGTGAGTATTTGGGATAAACGAACAGCGTTGCCGGAAATTCCGGGAATCTACCTGCTTGTCAATGATACGTTAGAGGCATTACAGACGATTGCTCATCAATATCGCAAAAGCCTCACGGCAAAAGTGATCGCGATTACCGGCAGCAACGGCAAAACGACGACTAAGGATTTTCTTGTCAGTATGCTTGCCCGGCAATATAAAGTCCATGGAACCCAGGGCAATCTGAATAATCACATCGGTGTGCCGTTGACGCTGCTGGGCATGGAAGATGACACTGAATATGCGGTAATTGAGATGGGCATGAATCATTTCGGGGAAATTCAGCGTTTGACAGAGATTGCCGAACCGGACATTGGGGTCATCACGAATATAGGCGAAAGCCATATTGAGCATTTCGGAACACGAGATGCGATTAGCTATGCTAAATTTGAGCTTGTGCAGACGATGCAATCGGGCACGGCCCTGATTAATTTTGATGAACCATTACTCAGACAGAGAGTCGCAGAGTTTTTAGAACCTAGTGATAACAGTGGACCTTCGCTTATCGGGTATGGCATGAGTGCGCCTGATGCCAGATACCGCGCGAAAATTGTCTCACATAAAAAAATAATCCGTTCTTCGAGTTTATTGGGGCTGTTGGATCAAACTGCTCAGCAGAGTTCTGATTATACAATTACTACACCCGGACCGCATACGATTTATAATGCGTTGGCGGCGATTGTCGCGGCGAAGCAGTGTGCCGTAACGGATGAGTGTATACAGAACGGACTCGATCAAGTCAAGGTGACACCAATGAGAATGGAGATCACGCAGATCGGTTCTTCTCATATTATCAATGACGCTTACAATGCCAGCCCGACTTCAATGAAGGCTGTGATTACATATTTATCCGATATCGAGGAACCATACAAGAAAATCGCCTTATTAGGGGATATGAAGGAGCTGGGAGAGTCGTCGGAAGAATACCATTATCAAATTGGGCAATGGTTGTTGGAAAAGGCGATTGATCATATATATGCCTATGGAGAAAATGCTCGCCTGTATACGCAACCCTTAGTAGAGAATGGGCGTGCCGATGCTGCCGATTATTTCCGCTTTGGTGAAGAGCAAGCATTGGTCAGCCAATTGAAACGTGAGATCGCGCAAGGGTGTATCCTTATGGTCAAAGGTTCGCGTGGTATGAAGATGGAGCGATTTATACAAATGATCAACGATGGTGAGGATGAAAGCTAGGAGGCCTAAAAATGGATTATAAAATTATATTGATTGCAGTTATTGTTGCCATTATTATTTCAGCAATTTTAGGTCCGATTTTGATACCTGTTTTACGGCGTTTGAAATTTGGTCAGAGTATTCGCGAAGATGGTCCGCAGAAGCATTTGCAGAAAGCGGGCACCCCGACGATGGGGGGCGTGATGATTATTCTGGCTCTGTCGGTTACGGCTTTGCAGCTTGCCAATAAAACTCCGACATTGTTTCTCCTAGCTTTGGTGACGATTGGTTATGGATTGATCGGCTTCACCGACGATTACATCAAGGTCGTGATGAAAAGGAATCTCGGATTGTCGGTCAAACAGAAATTAGTCGCGCAGATTACGTTGGCGACGGTATTTTATTGGTTTCTCATGCAGACAAATCATGATACAGCCATTTATTTTCCGGGGACGAATTTTGGCGTTGAGTTAGGATGGCTGTATTTTCCGTTCGTAGTTTTCATCATGATCGGTTCGACCAATGCCGTGAATTTGACAGACGGGTTGGACGGTTTGTTGGCAGGGATCAGCAGTATTGTTTTTACTACATATGCATTGGTCGCAATTTATCTGAGTCAATTTGATGTGGCAATTTTTTCGGCATCGGTCGTAGGGGCGTGTCTCGGATTTCTATTGTACAATGCCCATCCGGCAAAGGTGTTTATGGGAGACACGGGGTCGCTCGCTCTAGGCGGTGCTTTAGTGGGGATCGCGATTTTGACGAAGACGGAATTGCTGCTGGTGATTATCGGGGCTATTTTCGTGATTGAGGCATTGTCGGTGATTCTGCAAGTACTGTTCTTCAAGTGGAAACGCGTGCGGATTTTTCGCATGAGTCCGATCCACCATCATTTTGAACTTGGTGGATGGTCAGAGTGGGCAGTCGTCATATCATTTTGGCTGTTTACATTGGTGACGGCTTTCTTAGGCTTGTACGTGCAATTTAAATTGTAACAGACTATTTACGTTATAAATCATGGGGTGTCTTAATGGAGAATCAATATAAAGGGAGAAAAGCCGTAGTATTAGGGCTTGGTAAAAGCGGTGTCGCTGCCGCTAAGTTGCTGTATGCCTGTGGAGCGGAGATTACTGTCAATGATCGGAAAGATTACAATGAGGTTGCGAGCGAAGCGGAGTGTTTGCGGCAGCAGGGGATTGATGTAATTACCGGTTACCACCCTGAGGATTTATTGGATGGTGGGATTGATTTCATCGTCAAAAATCCGGGAATTCCGTATCATATATCGTTGATCGAAGAGGCGGTGCGCAGAAATATACCGATTATTACGGAAATTGAACTTGCCTCGCAAATCGTTGAAGGAGAGTTTATCGGGATCACCGGCAGCAACGGTAAAACGACGACGACGACACTCGTAGGAGAAATGCTCAAACAAGCCGGACAACAGGCTCATGTCGGCGGCAATATCGGCACGCCATTGTCGGACATAGTGATGCAGGAACAAAAAACTGCCACAGGGAATTCGTCCGCCATGAAGCAGCCAATCGTTATTGACGAACCGATTGTTCTAGAGTTGAGCAGTTTTCAATTACAGGGGACGGACAGATTTCGTCCGCAGATTGCGGCGATTCTCAATGTCTATCCGACGCATCTTGACTATCATCAAACATTGGAACAGTATGTCCGTGCCAAAGGCATGATTTTTAAAAACCAGCGTCCCGGTGATACACTGTTGTTGAATGCAGACCAGACACATTTTGAAAGCGATTACGCACAGATTCAATCGGAAATTATATTTTGCAGTCGTTTTCAGCCGAAAAAATTCGGCTTTGTCGTAGACAATGATGAAATTGTCTATCGCACGGAGCAGCGGAAGGTTCCGATTTGTTCTGTGGAGGATATCCGCATTCCCGGCAAGCATAATCTGGAGAATGTGTTGTTTGCTGCGGCTGTGGCTACACTGAAACAGGTTTCGCCGGAGGTAATTCGTCAGACGCTCATGCACTTCCAAGGTGTGGAACATCGTCTGGAACTGGTCGGTGAGTTCCAAGGCGTCAAATATTACAACGATTCCAAGGCGACGAATCAACAAGCGACATCCCAAGCCTTGCGCGCTTTTTCAGACAAGGTGATTCTCATAGCAGGCGGGCTGGATCGCGGCAACGATTTTGATGATTTGGTCAGCGATTTGCAGACATCGGTACAAGCGATGATTGTTTTCGGGCAAACTGCGGGTAAATTAGCGGATGCGGGAAAGAAGGCAGGTATTAACGATCTGCATACTGTCAATAATTTAGAAGATGCAGTAGAATTTGCTCGTAATCTAGCAAAACCGCGTGATATAGTTCTGTTGTCGCCGGCGTGTGCCAGTTGGGACATGTTTTCTTCTTTTGAAGAACGGGGACGGATGTTTAAACAATATATTCTCAAGGCGGAGACAGATTCTTTTCATATAAAGTAATATTCTTTTTATATAGAGTAATATTTTTGGATGTAAAAGAATGAACTATAGACAAGGGTATTTTTATTTACGAGTTAGGAGGAACGCGTGTGGATAAATATAAGCCAGCTCCTGATTATCTAATGATTCTTGTCATTGTCGCATTATTGAGTATCGGAGTCGTCATTGTCTATAGTTCAAGTGCCGTAATTTCTTTAGCCAGCTTCGATGATAGCTTTTACTACGCCAAAAGACAGTTGATCTGGGCTTTCATCGGGCTATTTGCCATGTTTGCCATTATGAAGATCGATTATTGGAAGTGGCAGGAGTACGCGGTAAAAATTTTAATCGGCTGTTATGTATTGTTGTTTGTCGTTTTGATTCCCGGCGTCGGCTCTGTGAGAAACGGAGCCAGAAGCTGGATCGATTTGGGCTTTATGTCGTTACAGCCGGCAGAATTTGCAAAGCTGTCGATTATTATTTTTCTTTCGTATTGGCTGGCTAACAATCAATCGAAAATTGCTGATTTCAAACAGGGGTTTCTACCTCCGCTAGGCATCTGTCTCCTTACGTTCGGTGTGATTATGTTACAGCCCGATTTAGGTACGGGAACCGTCTTGTTTTTGACAGGTATGGTGATTATTTTCACAGCGGGGGCGAAGATCAAGCATATTCTGGGGCTGGCATCTTTGGGCATTCCGGCATTCGCCGCCTTGGTATTAGTTGCTCCCTATCGCATTAAGCGGCTGACGTCGTTTATGGACCCGTGGGCTGATCCATTGAATACGGGGTACCATATCATTCAATCACTCTACGCCATAGGACCCGGCGGGTTAATGGGGTTAGGCTTAGGGCGGTCCAGACAGAAGTTTTTCTATTTACCGGAACCGCAAACCGATTTTATTTTCTCTATTTTGGCGGAGGAGTTAGGGTTCATCGGCGGAAGTTTGGTGATTTGTCTGTTCGTCCTCTTGATCTGGCGGGGGATGCATACGGCGATTACGGCACCGGATCTATTCGGTACGTTTTTGGCGACGGGGATTACGGCGATGATTGCGATTCAAGTGATTATCAACATTGGCGTCGTCACCGGTTCGTTTCCCGTGACGGGGATCACGCTGCCGTTTATCAGTTACGGTGGATCGTCGCTCGTTTTGATGTTGTGCAGTGTGGGAGTATTGTTGAATATCTCTAAATATGCTAAGTAGGTGATCAATGTGAAAGTTGTGTTAACAGGTGGAGGAACCGGAGGTCATATTTATCCGGCGCTGGCGTTGGCAAAAAATATACAAAGCAATCATCCGCGGGCGGAATTGCTTTATATCGGCACGGAAAGAGGCCTAGAAGCAGATATCGTTCCTAAATCGGGGCTGCCGATGTGTCATATTGATGTTTCGGGATTTAAACGGTCTTTATCGCTATATAATTTTAAAGTAGTCAAGAAGTTTTTTAGTGCCACCAAGGCGTCGAAGAAAATATTAGCGGAATTTCGTCCCGATATTGTCATCGGAACCGGCGGATATGTTGCGGGACCTGTCGTATACGCAGCGAGGAAAATGGGGATTCCCAGTATCATTCATGAACAAAATGCGATTCCTGGGCTGACGAATAAATTTCTCGCACGGTATGCGGATACGGTGGCAATTTCTTTTGCCGATAGCAAAGCGATGTTTCCGAAAGCGCGCAATGTATTGTTCACGGGTAATCCGCGCGCGTCGGAAGTTGTGGCGGCGGATGCCAATGCAGGCAAGCTATCACTCGATTTTGAAGAGGAACTGCCGACGGTCGTCGTTGTCGGCGGCAGCAGAGGCGCCAAAGCGATTAATCAGTTGATGGAGGCGTGGCTGCAAGAGAAGCGGGAAATGCCGTTTCAGGTGGTTTTTGTCACAGGCAGTGTTCATTACGAGTATTTCCGCAAACGGACGCCGGGCAAGCGTGTGAAAATCTATCCGTTTTTGTACAACATGCCGGAAGTTCTTGCCTGCGCCGATCTGGTTATCGGTCGTGCCGGAGCGACATTTTTGTCAGAGATCACGGCACTAGGGATTCCGTCAATTTTGATCCCGTCGCCCTATGTGACGAACAACCATCAGTTGCATAATGCCAGGGCATTGGAAGCGGCAGGGGCAGCCGTCGTCATTGAAGAAAAGAATATTACTGAATCGAATATTCAAGAGCATGTATTGCGTTTTTTTCAAGATCCGATTCGCATGTCGTCGTTTAAACTGGCGGCGAAAAAAATGGGCACACCGGATGCGGCAGATCTATTCCGCAGAGAGATAGAACGATTGATAAAAAAGCGAATATAGATTATAAAACTACGGATACTTCCATTTGTCACCTTTTGAATGCCTAGACATAATATATGATATACGCGAAAGGAACAGGGTGCGACAGGATACAGTTTTTCGCGTCTATGCTAAGGATTCAGGCGAGAAGTGGGAGGGTAAACAGACCAATTATCTACTCCAAAACCAGCTAGGACACATAGATACATTATAGAAAATATATTTTGATTATCAGTTGTATGGGTCATGGGAGTGTGGTAATACGGAGGTGAGTTTATTGGAAAAATTGGTCGTCCGTGGTGGAAATCCATTATATGGAACGATACGCGTGCATGGAGCAAAAAATGCGGCTCTTCCAATTTTGGCAGCGACTGTTTTGGTCGATCAACCATGTACGATATCAGGAGTGCCTAATTTACTCGATATCCATGTCATGACAGATATCTTACGTTCATTAGGTATGGAAGTGTCACGAGAAGGGGATCAGGTAAAGATAGAAAATTCTCGGATACGTTCGACAAACATCCCAGAGGGGCTCATGAGAAAAATGCGTTCTTCGATCTTTCTGATGGGACCTTTGTTAGCGAAATATGGGAGTGTTACAGTTTCACGACCCGGCGGTTGTGCGATTGGAAGTCGCCGGATTGATTTGCATATAAATGGTTTAAAGGCACTAGGGGCTAGTGTCATCGAAGGAAATGGATTTATCTATTGTGAAGCGAAGCGATTGAAAGGTACCGACATTTATCTCGATTTTCCCAGTGTAGGGGCGACAGAGAATATTATGATGGCGGCTTGCATGGCGGAAGGGGTTACGGAGATTGTCAATCCGGCACGGGAGCCGGAAATCATCGATCTGGCAAACTTTATCAACGCCATAGGCGGACAGATTGAGGGCGCCGGAACGGACCGGATTACGATTTACGGCAAAGATACACTGATATCTAAAGAGCAACCATTTGTATATGAAGTGATTTCCGATAGAATTGTCGCCGGTACGATTATGGTAGGAGCTACGATGACTGGTGGCGACGTGACTTTGACAAATGTTCAGCCCTTGTATCTACAGTCCGTGATCAGCAAATTGAAACAAGTGGGCAGCCATGTATATATAGAGGGGGATACGGTCAGAGTGATCGGTCCAAGAATTATGGATCGGATAGAGCGGCTGGAAACGGCGCCATACCCAGGGTTCCCTACCGATATGCAACCGCAGTTAATGTCACTGTTGACAGTTGCCAATGGTACCAGTATTATCAAAGAAGCAATCTTCGAAGGAAGGTTTAAGCATGTGGAGCAATTGCTGCGCATGGGAGCGAAAATTACGGTCGATCTGAACCTGGCCTTTATCAGAGGAATTGAGCATTTGCAAGGGTCGAAGGTCGTAGCGACCGATTTGCGCGCGGGAGCTGCCCTCGTTTTAGCAGGGTTAAGGGCAGAAGGTGAGACGGAAATTACGGCAATTGAGCATATTGATAGAGGGTACGAATCAATTGAAACGATGTTCCAAAGTATAGGTGCGGATATTTCTAGGAAGTAATACCTAAGCAGCGACATTGACTAGATAAAATGTCGCTGTTATTATTTATGTAAATCTAGTATAATGATGTGAATGACTAAAATACTACTTAGTAGTATGATATGTAAAGGAAGGACAAGATGTCATATCGTACGTCAGAAGGTTTCGACCATAGACTGAATCATCCTCTGCCGGTTTCAGACAAGAAGAGTAACAAATTACTGCTTCGCGTGATCATTATGTTGTTTTTTATTATTATCGCGGTCGTTATATATTTGTATTCTCCTTTTTCGAAATTGACAGAGATACGCATAGAAGGCAATGAATTAGTAGAGCAGAATTTGATTTTGCAGGCGACACGTGTGCAAATAGGAGATAGTTTTCTGAAAGTAAACACACGGGCAATCAAGGAAACGATTGAAAAACTGACGGTTGTCAAAGGTGCCCAAGTGACGTTTTCCTTTCCGAATACATTAGAAATTATTGTCGATGAAAAGCAAGTCGTCGCGTATGTATTGGACGGGAATCACGCTTTACTACCTTTATTGGAAGATGGGACGATCCTCACAGTGTTGCGTGAAAATGTTCCTAATCGACCACGCCCACTCGTCTCTTCGCCGTTGACAGAGACGTTGCAATTTCAAATAGCGGATCAATTGAAAGATGTACCGATCGATGTTATACTAGCTTTGTCGGAAATTTATGTCAATCAGACAGTAAAGCCGTACCAGGTTTCGATTTATACACGAAATGGCTATGAACTGCGAATGATGTTTGATGAAATGCGAGACAAGCTCTTGCTGTATGAGGATATCATGGAAGGTTTGAAATATTCGGAGCCGGAAAAAGGTGTCGTCAATATGTTTGATGCGATTTGGTTTATGTCTTACGAGGAAGTTATTAAAGAGGAAATTGCTAAGGAAGAAACTTCTAAGGAAGAAATTGATAACGAAGAAATTCAGTAATTTGTCATTTTTTCTAAAATAAAAAAAGGAACTTTCATATTAGATAGCGAACTTAATCTAATAGTGTAATGTTGGGGAGGTGTCTTTGTTTGACTATACAGAACCCAGTAGTTAGTTTAGACGTGGGAACATCCGTAATTCGCGTTGTAATCGGTGAAGCCAAGAACGGTGCAATACATATTGTAGGCGTGGGTTCTGCACCATCAAGGGGCATTAAGAATGGAGCTATTGTTGATATAGAGCAAACGGTAATGTCAATTGAGGAGGCAGTTAGCAAAGCGGAGCAGATGGTAAATATACAAATACAATCTGTATTTGTTGGAGTTAGCGGGAATCATATACAATTGAGTTCTTCCCATGGGGTTGTGGCTGTTGGGAATCCTGACAGGGAGATTACCGAAGATGACGTGGAGCGTGTTATCAATGCAGCGAAAGTCATCAGCATTCCACCGGAGAGAACAATTATAGATGTCATTCCGCAGCAGTATATTGTTGACGGTTTGGATGGAATTCAAGACCCGCGAGGAATGTTAGGTGTTCGTCTGGAAGTCGATGCGACGATTGTCACTGGATCTAAAACAATTATACATAATATTCGCCGTTGCGTGGAAAAAGCCGGTTTGCATGTGGCGCATTTTGTGTTGGCTCCGATGGCGGCAGGTACGATTGCACTTAAAAAGGACGAGCGCGATTTGGGTGCCGTTCTGATTGATTTAGGGGCAGGCGGAGCGAATATCGCAATTTTCGAGAAAGGTAATCTTGTGCGCACTTCGATGGTATCTGTGGGTGGTATATATTTGACACAAGATATCGCTTACGGTTTAAAGACAGAAATGGAAAATGCAGAGGCAATTAAGATCAGACACGGTTGTGCGATGGTCAATCTTGCCGATCCGGAAGAAGTGTTTACTGTCCATCGAGTGGGAACGAAAAAAGAAACGGAATTGAACCAAGAGGATCTCGCTTCTATTATGGAGCCGCGTTTGCAGGAGATTTTTCAACTGGTACTGAAGGAAATTCACAAGCTGGGTTATTCGAATGACATCACATCCGGTTTTTTCCTGACGGGTGGCGTCGCCAATATAAAGGGAATTGCAGAGTTGGCTGAAATTGAGTTGGATGCACCGGCACAAATTGTCATGCCGAATTATTTGGGTGTCAAGGATTCCAGCTTTACGACCGGTGTCGGAATTATTAAATATGTATCTGATCACGGTCTGATCCGCAGCGCAAGAAGCAAAGCGAGTCCCAAAACCTTGAATGTACCGACAGAGGGATTATGGCAACGAATTAAAGATTGGTTTCAAGATTTCTTATAAGATTTTATAGTAAGATTTCTTAATTTTTTATGATGTAAGGCAAGTTTATTCTAGTAGATCATTGTCGATACGGAGGGAGAGCTCAATCATGTTGGAGTTTGATATAGACACTCACCAATTGGCTCAAATTAAGGTTATTGGTGTTGGGGGCGGAGGCAGTAACGCTGTTAATAGAATGATAGAAGCCGGTATCCAAGGGGTGGAGTTCCTTGCCGTCAATACGGACGCGCAGGCGCTTCAATCATCTTTGGCAACCAATAAAATGCAAATCGGTGAAAAGCTCACGCGCGGACTTGGCGCCGGAGCCAATCCGGAAGTTGGTAAGAAAGCCGCGGAAGAAAGCAAAGAAGATATTATGAATCTTTTAAAAGGTGCCGATATGGTATTTGTCACTGCCGGCATGGGCGGAGGCACCGGTACGGGAGCTGCTCCTGTAATTGCAGAGATCGCTAAAGAAATTGGTGCATTGACTGTCGGAGTTGTGACGAAACCGTTTTCTTTCGAGGGAAAACGCCGTTCTACACATGCCGTGATGGGAATTGCTAATTTAAAGGAAAAAGTAGATACGCTGATTGTCATTCCGAATGATCGTCTGTTGGAAATCGTCGATAAAAACACGCCGATGGTCGAAGCATTTAGGGAAGCCGACAATGTTTTGCGCCAAGGGGTACAAGGTATCTCCGATTTGATCGCGATTCCCGGTTTAATTAACTTGGATTTTGCCGACGTAAAAACAATTATGGCGGAACGCGGTTCAGCATTGATGGGTGTCGGTGTGGCTACGGGTGAGAATCGCGCGGCGGATGCGGCGAAGAAGGCAATTTGCAGCCCACTCTTGGAGACATCGATCCAAGGTGCGAAAGGCGTACTTTTAAATATTACCGGTGGTACGAACTTGAGCTTGTTCGAAGTGAACGAAGCGGCAGATATTGTACAATCAGCTTCCGATCCGGAAGTGAATTTGATTTTTGGTGCGGTGATTAACGAGAATCTCAAAGATGAAATTATCGTCACTGCCATCGCCACAGGTTTCGAACAAGTGGAGACAGAGCCGATGAGACGGAAAGCGACCAATGCGAAAATGCAAGGGATTACTCCGTTCAGTGATGTTGGCGTCAGTGATATTGATATTCCAGCATTTATGAGAAAACGACAAAATACATAACATATTTATGCATAGCCTGTCATAAGATGTTTATGACTAGTAGAGAGTCTCTTATAAGAGACTCTTTTTTTGTAGCAAAAAGTCGAAAATAAAACATTGCCGGCAAACAAATTATGACAGACTTTCACAGACAGATTTTTTTATACTTAGAGAAAAATCTATGAGGTTTTTTTATGAGCTATGTGTATCTGGACATATTGTTTGCGGTCAACTTTTTCATCGATGGTAGTCTGTTAATTTTCACAGCCGTATATTGCCACAGTACCATGAGATTTTGGCGTATCGGCTTAGCGGCGTTATGTGGGGCACTGTATGGATGTGCGTGGATTTTCTATATGGATTCCTTTTGGCACTCCATTTTGTATTCGCTTTTCGGCAAGCTATTCGTTTCCTTTGCGTTGATACGTATAGCGTTTCCGTGGGAGAATGTCAAAAATTACATGAAGCGTGTTGTCGCATTCTATGTGATCAATTTTATTGCCGCCGGTGCAATCTTTGCTGTGCAGATGCTGATCCTTTCCAATAAACAGCTGTTTGACCAGTGGATTCGTCTGGGAACGCACAATCTATGGGTGCTTGAGACGACAGCTTCGGCGATTGTTTTCGGTCTGCCTTTGACGTTTTTGGCGGCGAAAAGTGTTTACAGCCATGCGAAACGGCTTACCTGGAAAAAGACATGGGTTTATTCATGTACCATCGTCTTTGATCATCAAGAAACGCGCTTTCACGGGCTGCTTGACACGGGCAATCAACTGACAGAACCGCTTTCAGGAAGACCTGTTTCGATTGTCGAGTATCAAGTGGTGAAAAATGTTCTTCCGTCATTTGTCAATACAGTGTATGCCGCAAGAAGCACAAATATGGCTGCTATCCATCATTTTTTAACCGAAAACGCAATTTCTGACAAGTTTACGCTAATCCCATATCGCGTTGTTGGAAGTGATGGTGATTATTTATTAGCTTTTAAACCTGATTTATTTATTATACGAACGGAAGGGGGAGACATTCGTAACACGGATTGTATTATAGCAATCACACCGCAACAATTGTCAGGATCAAATGATTTTACCGGAATTATTCATCCAAATTTGCTCGATGGAGACATACACCCAAGGGAGGAAGTGCCATATGAAGACCGCATTACTGAAAGCGCAATTGTTAATGAAACTTAAATACATCCAACTACTGGAGTTTCTGGGGCAGCAGCCCGACGAACTATATTATATCGGAGGAAGTGAAACATTGCCCCCGCCTTTGTCAAGGGATGAAGAATCTTATTTGTTGAAGAAGCTTCCGTCAGGTGACAAATCGGTTAAGGCAATGCTAATTGAGCGCAATCTCAGATTAGTCGTGTATATTGCGAGAAAATTTGAAAATACGGGCATCAATATCGAGGACCTCGTATCGATTGGTGCGATTGGATTGATAAAGGCTGTAAATACATTTGATCCCGAGAAAAAAATTAAGCTGGCGACATATGCTTCGAGATGTATTGAAAATGAAATTTTGATGTTTTTGCGCAAAAACAATAAAATCCGCACAGAGGTATCGTTCGACGAACCGCTGAATGTCGATTGGGACGGCAATGAATTGCTGTTATCGGATGTACTGGGCACAGAGAATGATACGGTATTCAAAAACATCGAAGACCGCGTCGATAAGCGCTTATTGTACAAAGCGCTGGAGAAATTATCTGACCGGGAACGCGTAATTATGGAGATGCGCTTTGGGCTGGCCGGTCAGGAAGAAAAGACACAGAAAGACGTCGCCGATATGCTTGATATTTCGCAATCATATATTTCACGTTTGGAAAAGCGGATCATCAGCCGTTTGAAGAAAGAGTTCAATAAAATGATTTAATATAAAAATAAACATGCTTTGAAATAAAAATATGGTTATTTTTAGAAACTGCATATTTTTGTTCCTTGGGGAAATAATTAAGATTAATTCCTAATATGGGAAACCCAAGGGAGGGAGTTTTTTGAAGCGCAACAAAGTAGAAATCTGTGGAGTCGATACATCAAAACTTCCTGTTTTAAAGAACGACGAAATGAAAAAACTGTTTGTACGATTTCAAGCAGGCGAGAAATCAGCAAGAGAACAGTTAATTAGCGGCAATTTAAGGCTGGTGCTTTCTGTTATACAACGATTTAATAATCGAGGTGAATATGTAGACGATTTGTTTCAAGTTGGGTGCATTGGTTTGATTAAAGCGATTGACAATTTTGACCTCGGTCAGAATGTTAAATTTTCCACCTATGCTGTGCCGATGATTATCGGTGAAATCAGAAGATATCTGCGGGATAACAATCCGATCAGGGTCAGCCGTTCGCTGCGTGATATCGCGTATCAGGCATTGCAGGTGCGAGACAGCCTTACATATAAGAATTCTCGAGAACCTTCGGTATACGAGATATCTGAGGTGCTGAACGTGCCGAAAGAGGATGTTGTGTTTGCGCTTGATGCGATCCAGGATCCGGTGTCAATTTTTGAACCGATTTATCATGACGGAGGCGACCCGATATACGTATTGGATCAAATTAAAGATGACCGTGAACAAGATGGCAACTGGACCGAGGAAATTGCTTTGCGTGAGGCATTGCACAAATTAGAAGGTCGAGAGAAGAAAATCCTTTCGATGCGTTTCTATGAAGGGAAAACGCAGATGGAAGTCGCCGATGAGATCGGCATCTCGCAAGCGCAAGTTTCTCGACTGGAGAAAGCCGCCATTAAGCAAGTACAGAAACATGTGAAAATATAAAATACCATGCACATATGAGGTATCACGAATGTATGAAAAATGCATCACAAATACATGAGAATGCGTAGTATGCATGTACATAAAAGTATAGCGATCGTTGATTTATAAAAATTTGGTATATTAATCAGGTGGAAAAGCATAAACATATAAGAGTCTCTATATACTATAAAGTAAGACTTGATTCATATGGAGTTTTTCCATATGAATCTTAGTCGCACTTATCCAGGGACTTAGCGGCACTTATGTACTCCATAGCGATACCTGTTTTAGTGGCGGTTAGTCATCGGATAAGTGCTTTGTTAAGTAGCTTTGTATAGTAGGGAGCTGATACAATGGTTAACTTATCAGATTTTCAGTCAAAGGACGTCATTAACATCACTGACGGCAGGCGACTTGGAGTTATCAGCGACTTTGAACTCGACTTGAACGAAGGATTTATCAAATCGATTATCGTACCGACGGGAAACGGCTTTCTGGGGATGTTTGGTGATCGGAATGACATTATTATCCCTTGGAAACGAATTCGCAAGATCGGTGCCGATGTAATTCTTGTAGAGCTCAACGATTCACATTACGCGGAAGAAAAAACGATCAAAATTGATCAGAATAAAACGAGACCGTATTACCGTCAAAGATAAAGGGATTTTGTGCGAATACTATTTGTGCAAAATCCCTTTGTGTTTTCTGCGGATTTACGAATTGGTATTGTTGCTATACAATAATATAGAAATGATGCACGATGATAAAAACGTGGAATTAGGGCGGGTTAGTCATCGGATCATGTAAGACCGAATTCAGGAGTTGACAGCATATGATGATACGCAAACAACAGTCGGGCTTGTTGTGGTACGAGATGCAGCAGCCTACATCGTCAGGCAACGTATGTCTTATTATGACGACACGCGAAGGGGGAGTCAGTGCAGCACCTTTTACCGGTTTGAATCTCGCTTCCCATGTGGGAGACGACTTGGAACATGTATTGACAAACCGCAGTTTGATATTAAATCAGTATGGCATGGATATACAGCAAACTGTAATCGGAGAGCAAGTGCATGGCGACAAGATTGCCATTGTCACCGCAGCAGACGCAGGCAAAGGAAGTTTTAGTCCGCCAATTTCCGGAACTGACGGTTTGATAACTTCGGAAAGCAATATGGCGTTGATGTCCTTTTATGCCGATTGCGTCCCCTTGTATGTATGGGATGAACAAAAACGCGTCATCGGAGTGGCACATGCAGGATGGCGAGGAACGGTGCTCGACATTGCTGGGAAAATGGTAGAGAATTTTCTTACAGGTTATCAATCGAATCCTGAGAATATACGCGTCGTCATTGGCGCATCGATCTGTGAGCAGTGTTTCGAAGTCGATGAAACGGTCATCACAGAATTTCAAAGATTGTTTGATGAGCGGGAAATGCGTCAACTGGTGTGCGCAAAAACGGACGGCAAATTTTTGTTCAATTTGAAAAAGGCAAATCACTTGTTGTTTGTAAGAAGCGGAGTGCCGTCGGAATCAATTTATACGATGCCACAGTGTACGGTCTGTGATCAGGAATTTTATTCGTATCGCAGAGAGCAAGGAAAAACCGGGAGAATGGCAGCAATAATTTTTCAGCAAAATGAAAGGTGATTACAATATGAGCAATCGAGTAGCAGATAATTACGGCAAAGTCCAACAAATGATCGCAGAGGCATGTGGCAAATCCGGTAGAAACGTAGAGGATGTGACCGTCGTCGGAGTCACGAAATATACCGATGCCCAAGGAGTGCAGGCTTGTATTGATGCAGGTATAGTGAATATAGGCGAGAATCTCGTCCAACACGCATTGCCGAAAATCGAAGTGATCGGCAATTTGCATCCGGATGTGCACTGGCATTTTATCGGTCATTTACAAACGAATAAAGTAAAATATGTGTTGCCGCATTTTGCGATGATTCATTCATTGGATCGTCTATCCTTGGCGAAAGAGATCCAGAATCAAGCGGTGAAACTCGGCAAATATGTGGAATGTCTGTTACAGGTGAATATTTCCGGGGAGACGACGAAGTTTGGTGTGGCAGAAAAGGAATTGGTTAGCTTGGCGGAAACAGTCAGTCAATTTGACCATATCAAAGTTAAGGGTCTGATGACGATGGCACCGCATGTGGAGGATCCGGAGCAAACGCGTGATATCTTTGCCCGTTTGCGTATGGCGAAAGAGCAGTTGAGCGCCCGGAACTTGCCGAATTTTGAACTGAAACATCTATCGATGGGGATGTCGAATGATTTCACAGTGGCTGTGGAAGAAGGGGCAACCCTTGTCCGTCTGGGGAGTGTACTTTTTTAACCTGACTAACTTCAAAAATGATGATCATTCGCGATTGATTTTTTCGCTGTAACTGTGTATGCTTTATTAGTACATTAATTCAAGGAGTGAAGCCATGTTAATTTTACGAGCGGCAGATTTTTTATTTGAAATATATTGGTATATTTTGATTGCGAGAATTCTTTTATCATGGGTACCTGCTTTACATAATACAGGTTTTGGAGAAGCGATTTATCGGTTATCGGAACCTTATTTGTCATTATTCCGCGGATTTATTCCGCCGATCTCTATGGGCGGTGCGTATCTTGATTTGTCGCCGATCGTCGCATTCATTGTGTACAGCTTTTTGCGCGTCGGAGCGATGTCGATTTTGCAGTGGGGGCTGCAAATCTTAGGCTTGCTCTAGGATGGAAATGGATTAATCTATGGATTCCACCTATATTCATTATCGAAAAGATGAGCAACAATTTGCCCGTGAAGTTGCAAAAATTGCCGACATTTGTCGGCAGAGGGGCATAGTCAAAGTTACCGATTTTCTCGATCCATATAGACAGACGATTGTCATGAACATATGCAATCAATTGGATGATTTGCAATGTTGTTTCTATGGCGCATTTCCGGAAGCTGAAAGAAAACGGGCGATGATTATGCCTGCCGATTGGGAATGTGGTTGGGACGAGTTCCGGGTCGCCACCCTTGCGATTCATGTGCAAGGTATCCAGAAACCATTACGCCACGGCGATTATTTGGGAGCGCTTTTGGGACAGGGAATCAAGCGCGAGAAGCTCGGTGATGTGGTGATTGTCAACGATATCTGCTATGTGGCGCTTGATGCCGCGATTGCCGAGTATACGGGAATTCATTTGCATCAGGTCAATCGCTATACGGCGAATGTCGAATTTGTTACGGAAGATCAGCTTCCCCAAATGGAACAACAATTTTCACTCGTTGAAAACACCGTTTCTTCTTTGCGTCTCGATAGTATTGTCAAACTTGCTTATAATCTATCGAGGGGTAAAGCGGCAGAGTATATAAAAAAAGGACTTGTCAAACACAATTGGGGAGTCTGTGAAAATATTGACCAGAATGTCCGCATGGGTGATGTGATTTCTATGAAGGGCGCAACGAGAATTAAAATTTTAGCAGTCGCTGCTCCCAATAAAAAAGGCAGAATTCCGGTGAAAATCGGAAAATACCTATAGCAGGAATTTAGCGTTATTTGTCGAATGATTGGAGAGGCATAATACATAATTTGGAGGTGTTTCATTTGGCACTAACACCATTGGATATCAGCAATAAGGAATTTGGCAGGTCATTACGAGGATATGACATTGATGAAGTCAATGAATTTCTCGATCATATTATTAAAGATTTTGAAGGGATGATCAGAGAAAATAAAGCGTTACAAGATCAAATACGCACTTTGGAAGAGCGTGCAAGCCATTATACAAAATTAGAAGAGAATTTGACAAAGTCGATCGTTGTCGCTCAGGAAGCGTCGGAAGATATGGTCAGCAATGCGAAGAAAGAAGCAAAGCTGATCGTACGTGAAGCCGAGAAAAATGCCGACCGTATCATCAACGAATCGGTGTTGAAAGCCCATAAGGCTGCAATGGATGTCGAAGATTTGAAAAAACAGGCGAAAATGTACCGAGCGAGATTGCGTTCGTTGATCGAAGCACAGTTGGAATTGATCAGCAGCGATGATTGGGAAGAATTGAAAGAAATCGCCGCATCCCGGGAACACATGGAGTAATTTGACTTATAGGGTGGACATGTATTATACTAATAAGCAATATTTATATTGATTGATGATATCAGGACAAGTACACATATTATGACTGATGTGTTCAGCGAGTCGGGACAGTGAGAGCCGATACAGCGGGATATGTGGAAATCACCTGATAATTTTTCTTTTGAAATCGATTTTCGAGAGTAGAGAGAGACGTTTTGCCGGCGTTATCGGTGTAAGAGTGCACAACGGTCAGATGATCTGATTGTGTATTAGGGTGGTACCGCGAGTCAATCTCGTCCCTTTGTGGATGGGATTTTTTTATGTTGTATTTTTGCTGAAACGAGCAAGTATATTTTGGATATGGAGGGAATGGCAGTGGATTACAGTAAAATGTTAAATTTGCCGCAAACAGAGTTTCCGATGCGCGGGAATTTGCCGCAAAAAGAACCGGATATTCAGGCTTGGTGGGATGAGGTAGATATCTATAAACAAGTGCAGGAGCAGCAAAAGGGCAAACCGAAATTTGTCTTACATGACGGACCGCCTTATGCGAACGGAGACATTCATTTAGGACATGCACTCAACAAGATTCTTAAAGATATTATCGTCAAATACAAGTCGATGCAAGGTTACGACGCGCCATATGTTCCCGGGTGGGATACACATGGATTGCCGATTGAACATGCAATTATTAAAAGCGAGAAACTTGACCGCCATCAAATCAGCGTCACCGACTTCCGGAAAAAGTGTGAGGAATATGCGTTATCGTTTATTGATAAACAAAAACAACAATTCCGTCGTTTAGGAGTGCGCGGGGATTGGGACGATCCGTATATTACATTGAAACCGGAGTATGAAGCGGAGCAAATTAAAGTATTTGGCACGATGGCGAACAAGGGCTATATTTACCAAGGGAAAAAGCCGGTTTATTGGTGTCCTTCTTGCGAAACGGCTCTGGCTGAAGCAGAAATCGAATACCGCGATAAAGTCAGTCAGTCGATCTATGTCGCATTCCCTGTTACAGATGGTAAGGGCATACTGGGCGAACAAGACACTTATATCGTCATCTGGACTACGACGCCTTGGACAATTCCGGCGAACTTGGCGATTTCTGTTCATCCTGATTTTGAATATACGATGATTCATTCCGAGGGTAAACGCTATTTGGTTGCTAAAGAGTTGGCAGAGGCAGTCGCTAAGGTCGCTAATTTTGCGTCTTATACGTTGGAAGGTTCATGGAAAGGTACAGAACTAGAGCATATCGTTACAAAGCACCCGCTGTTTGACAGACCATCACCTGTGGTGCTCGGTGACCATGTGACGCTCGATCAAGGTACGGGTTGTGTCCATACGGCTCCCGGTCACGGGGTCGAGGACTACGCGATGGGGCTGAAATACGGACTTGATATCCTCGCGCCGATCGACGATAAAGGGCATTTTACGGAGGAAGCAGGGCAATTTGCCGGTGCTTATTATGCAAAAGGCAATAAACTTGTGATCGATGCTTTAAGAGATGCCGAGGCATTGTTGGCAGAGGGAGAAATCCAGCACCAATACCCACATTGCTGGAGATGTAAAGGAACGGTCATGTACAGAGCGACCAAACAGTGGTTTGCTTCGATTGACGGGTTCCGCCAACAGTTACTGGAGGAAATTAAGAAGGTGCAGTGGGTTCCATCATGGGGTGAGCAGAGAATGCACAACATGATCGCCGACCGTGGCGACTGGTGCATTTCCCGCCAACGTGTATGGGGTGTTCCAATCCCAATTTTATACTGTGAAGATTGCAACAAGGAAATTATCAATGATGAATCGATTGCGATTATATCGGATATTTTCCGCAAGGAAGGGTCGCAAAGCTGGTGGATTCGCGATGCGAAAGACTTTTTGCCGGAAGGGTATACGTGTGCTTGCGGCGGTACGCATTTCCGCAAAGAACAGGACATTATGGACGTATGGTTTGATTCGGGTTCCAGCCATGCGGCAGTGGCAAATGTTCGTGACGATTTAACTTGGCCGACCGATATTTATCTGGAAGGTTCCGATCAATACCGCGGATGGTTCAACTCTTCATTGTCGACATCTGTCGCTACCCGCGGACAGGCACCGTATAAGACGGTGATCGGATGTGGGATGGTCGTTGACGGTGAAGGACGGAAGATGTCCAAATCGCTCGGAAACGGCGTCGATCCATTGGAGGTTTCCGGTAAAATGGGGGCAGATATCCTCAGATTATGGGTGTCGTCTGCCGAATATCGTGCCGACATTCGGATATCCGATAACATTTTGCAGCAGATCGCTGAAGTATATAGAAAGATTCGCAACACGTTCCGCTTTTTGTTGGGCAATCTCGATGGATTTGATTACCAACAGCATCGTGTGGCGTATGAGGATATGCAGGAAATTGATCAATACGCACTTGTCCGTTTGCAACGCTTAATCGAGCGTGTAACAGAGGCGTATAATCGTTTTGATTTCCACATCGTCTACCATGCGATTCACAATTTCTGTACGTTAGATATGAGTGCGTTTTATCTCGATATTTTGAAAGACCGTCTGTATACGAGCGCGCCGGATTCACAGTCGAGACGTGCAGCACAGACCGTGCTTTATGAAGTGTTATTGGCACTTGTAAAATTGATTACGCCGGTATTATCCCATACGGCGGAAGAGATTTGGAAATACATTCCGGGCGATAAGTTGTTGAGTCCGCAAATGGAAGCAATGCCTGCCGTCGATCAGGGTTATCTTGATCAACAAATCGAAGATAAGTGGGATAAGGTGATCAAAATCCGTGAAGAGATTTTAAAACCACTGGAAGTCGCCCGTAAAGATAAGGTGATCGGTCATTCTTTAGGTGCGAATGTCGATTTGTATCCTGAACAAGATGTATACGACGTCCTGTCAACGCTGGACGATCTCGACAAAGTGCTGATTGTATCGAAAGTTACGTTGCATGATCCGTCTGCGGCAGCTCCGGAACATGCTGCGGAAGTGAAAGGATTGAAAGTCGTCGTGACACAAGCGCCGGGAGAAAAGTGTGAACGCTGCTGGGTTGTCACTACAGACATCGGTTCTGATCCGGAACATCCGACGTTATGCTCGAGATGTGCGGAACAAATAAAATATTTTTAAGCATTTTCGCAAAATACAATATTACAAAAGGAGTTACAATGTCATCGGACAGCGTAACTCCTTTTTATTGAAGCCTAGTTGCACTTTATAATCGACCGGAACGAAAGATCGAGATAATCAGCAAAAGAAACATTGCGGCGGCAATCACAAAACCGATCTCAATTGCCGGGACTTCCCAAAGAATCGTTTGATTTCGATTGATGGAATCGCCGATAATCAGCGCTGCCATGATAATACTGAAAGCCAGCATGATGATCGAAAAACTTAAACGATTACTGATGCGATCTAATTTTTGCAGAAATATATCTAATTTGGGAACCGTAATTTGGATATTGGTTTTGCCGTTTTTCGCATTCTGTAACAGTTGTTTTGCAATTTTGGGAATTGACAGCAGCGTTTCTGAAACTTCTTTCGCTTCTTCAACAAACGCGTCGAGTAGTGCAGCCGGTGCGTACTGTTCTTTTAAGTATTTTTTGCCGATCGGTTCGGCGATCGACACGATGTTCATTTTTGGAGCGAGTGTCTCGACAAAACCCTCCAATGTGATCAACGATTTGCCTAATAGCAAAAACTCGGCAGGAATCAGTATCTTGTGTTTACGTGCCACAGAGAAGAGGTCTTTAATCGATTCTGCTAGCGATACTTCGCTGAAGGGAATTTCGTAATATTTGTCGCGCAGCAAATCGACATCGTAGTAAAACAGATCCATATCGACGCTATCGGGCACGATGCCGATTTCTTCGATGGCATTGACGATCGTACCTGTGTTTTTGCGCATCAAGCCGATGATGATCTTGATGAAATTTTTCTGTAGCGGCTTTGACAATTTGCCGACCATACCGAAATCAAGCAAGCCGATCTTGTCGTCGTTGAGCAACATAATGTTGCCCGGGTGGGGATCAGCATGGAACAATCCGTCGGTCAAGATCATGTGGAAGATTGCTTTGATTATATGGGTGGCGATTGCCTCAGATGTCAGTTGACTGTCCATGCGCTGCATATCGCCGGTCAGTTTTGTACCGTCGAAAAACTCCATCGTCAGCACGCGTTTTGTTGTGAATTCCCAGAATACCATTGGTATTCGAATCGGGTACTGCGTGTTTTTGAGATTGTCACCGATTTGCTCTGTATAACGCGCTTCTTTCAGATAATTCAGTTCACTGCGCATTGATTGGGCGAATTCTTCGACGAGATCGTATAGATGGTAATACCGTCCCCATTCTGTCCGTTTTTCGGCAATCCGCGCCAAATCGTAGAGAATTTCCAGATCGGTTTCAATCAGCTCACTAATCTGCGGTCTCTGGACTTTGACAGCGACCCATTCTCCCGTATGTAATTGTGCTTTGTGCACTTGACCGATCGAGGCAGTTGCTAGTGACTGTTGTTCGAAATGCGAAAAGAGCTCAGAAATTGGTTGTCTAAGCTCTGTTTCTATAATTTCTTGCACTTGATAGAAGGGGAACGGTGAGATGCTGTCTTGCAATGCCTCAAGTTCATGAAGGATATCGTCGGGAATGATATCGTGTCGCGTGCTGGCGATTTGCCCCAATTTGATAAATGTAGGACCCAACTCTTCGCATGCGAGGCGCAGGCGCATACCACGTGAAATGTTTTTCGTGTCTTGGTCGTCGGTTTTCTTGTTGAACAAGAATCCGAAGCCGTGCTTGATCAATACATTTGCGATCATGCGGTAGCGGTATATATTACGAAAGCGTGTACCCAGCATGCCGATTAGTTCTCTTTATTTTCTGTCTGTGCCGCTAATTGGCTTTCTAATTGCTCGACACGCTTTGCCAATTGTTCGTATTCTTCTTTTGTGACGATATCTGCTTCCTTGAGAATTTTTTGAACTTTTTCTTGGACGAATGATTCCAAGGAATCCTTTTCTTCCTCACCTTTTTTTACCAATTTAGCAAAAAATTCTTCTGCTTCGTTACGACCTAATTCTCCTTGGCTGATCAGTTGTTCCTTCATTTGTTCTGCTTTATCTTTCGTCATCGATAACACACCTAATCCCATAAGAAAGCCTTTTTCAATCCAATTTTGCATATGCATTACCTCCTCTTTCGAACATTATATCACGCGCTGATAAAATTTTCCTCTGATAATCTTCTGGATATGCTTATTATTTGTAAAAAGAGTGAAAAAATAAACATAGGCGAAATTATTTTTGAAAAGGGTGGGTTTATTTGCTAGGAAAATTCAAACGCTTGTCGTGTTTGACCGTTGCCTTTTGTCTGCTGTTTGTGCATCCGACGATGGCAGAGGCATCACTACCGGACAAAGCGGAGCAGGAATTATTCTTCCGTGCGACGGAAACAATTACCGGTGTGCCGTGGTATGTCATAGCAGCGTGTTACCAGTACGATAAAAATCTCAATAAAGTAAAAGAAGGCGAACTGCCAATGACCGTCCATCAAAAATACTGGGGCGGCATGGGGATGTTACCGGAGTATGAGACGATTTCTTTTTTCAATCAATTTTATGGTGGAATCGGCAAGGATGGAGACGGAGATGGAGTCGCCGACCAAGGAAACTTTTATGACAGTGTATATTCGATTGCTCAATGGCTGTCATCGACGGGGATTTCCGAGCAGGAATACATTGCCGCATTTGCCCAATTGTATAGCTACGAAACGTCCCAAGATCGAATTGCCCAGATTGCGGCGATTTACAAGTTTTTTGGCAATATAGAGCTGTCGGAGACGGCGTTCCCCATCCCGATCCATAATAATTATAGCTATAGGAGTACGTGGGGAGCCGGTCGCTCCTTCGGTGGTGCGAGAAGTCATGAGGGTACCGATATTTTTGCGGCGGCTTGGATACCTGTGCAAAGTACGAGTTATGGCATTGTAGAAATTAAAGGCTGGAATCGTTATGGGGGCTGGCGTCTAGGGATACGTGATGTCAATAATGTGTATCATTATTACGCGCATTTGAGTGGATACGCCAAAGGTCTGGAAGAAGGGGCATTGGTACGCCCAGGGGAGATTATCGGTTTTGTCGGTAATTCCGGGTATGGACCGGAGGGAACGACCGGTAAATTCCCGCCACATCTTCATTATGGCATGTATAAGGACACTGGAAAAAATGAGTGGGCATTCGATCCCACACCGAGTTTATCCCGTTGGGAAAAGAAAGATAAACAAGCAAAGGTGAGATAAAATATGGATAAAACGATATTGATGAAGCGCAGACAACAGTTGCAAGATATGAAACGACAGATTACGGAGCAATTGCAGGAAACTGATGATTTTGGACTAGAGAGAAGTTTTAATGATTCGACCGGAGAATTGAGTGGATATGACAACCATCCTGCGGATCTTGGATCGGAGCTTTTCGAACGCAGTAAAGACATGGCGTTGTACAAGCTGTCGCATAAGCATGTGGAACAGATTGATACGGCGTTAAAAAAAATACATGAAGGAACCTATGGAAAATGTGAAAGGTGTGGTCAAATGATTCCCGATGACAGATTGGAAGCAATGCCGGAAAGCGTATATTGCCTGGAATGCAGTCAACAAACAGAAGATCATGATGTGGCTCACAGCAGACCGATTGAAGAAGAAGTTTTATATCCCGGATTTTTGAGTGAGGAAAGCTGGAATGATGTTGAGCGCTACGGTACATCGAACGACATCTCGATGATGAATGGAGAAACGGATTACAATTCCACTTATATGAAACGTGGAGATAACATAGAGCACTGTCATATAGAATACGATCAAATTTATGTAGACGATGTCGAAGATTTGACGCATACAGATAACGTCGGAGAACAGAATTACGATTACTATGAAGGCGCTGTCGACGAAGACATAGATCAGCGAGACGTAATTGAGCAATACGCGTATTTGAATTATTTGCGCCAGGAATCCGAAGAGTAAAAACTCGAATTTTGTCAGAAAAAGTTGTTGCGTCGGGCTGCTTATGTTATTCTATGAATACGAAGGTTGTTAAGTAGATAAGGGGAGGGAGAATATTTGAACAAAAATTTGTTGATCCGTCTGGAACACGCCGTGATTGGTATGTTTGTATTTTTAACGTATGCATATCATATTGGACATTGGGGTTGGTACCTATTCTGGCTGATTATCCCTTTTGCTGTCGGATTTGGAGTGTTTTTCATCGACAAAGATCGACACCAACCTGCATGGAAGTTTTTGCTTCATGACAGCATGTTTACGTATATAACACCATTGCTGGTTTATATTTTGCTACATAGTTTTACGAGTGGCGCATGGTCTGTTTTAGCAGGTTGGGTAACGGCGGTGGCAATTTACCGCTTGTTGAATATACAATATATGGAGAAAAGAAGACCATAACGACTGGAGGTTCATTGTGCCGTACTATATTATTGCTGTTATTATTGTCATTATCGATCAATTGTCGAAATTGGCAATCGTAAACTATATTGATGGGAGAAATATTTCAACAGTACCGCTTTGGGAGGGAGTATTTCATTTGACATCCCATCGTAACGCAGGGGCTGCTTTCGGAATTTTGCAAGGGCAGCGGTGGTTTTTCATAGCTACAACAGTAATCGTGCTTGCGGCGATTATTTATATCATCTATAAATATGAAGGGCATCGTGATAAGAGACTGTTCTTGGGTGGTTTGGCGTTTGTACTGGGAGGAGCCGTCGGCAATTTTATTGACCGGTTATTTCTCGGATCGGTCATCGATTTTTTTGATTTTCGTTTGATTAATTTTGCAATTTTTAATGTGGCGGATGCGGCAATTTCGTGTGGTGTTGCTTTGCTGTTGTTAGATACATTTTTGTCATATCGCGCGGAAAAGCAGGCAAGGGAGACTATTTGATGAACGAAAATTCGGTTTTAGATGACGACGATGTTGCAATCGCATCGGAGACATCGGAACATATAGTGACCTACAGTATAGAGTCACAACAGGCAGGGGAGCGGATCGACAAATGGTTGTCTAGCGAGCTGCCGGAGCTCTCACGCTCACAGATTCAATTATATATACAAAGTGAAAATATAACGGTGAATCAGCAACCGGTCAAAGCCAATTACAAATTGCGGGTCGGCGATTGTGTTACACTTGCATACCCCGAGGCGGAAGAAGTCAATATCCAACCGGAGAATATTTCTTTAGATATCGTGTACGAGGACGGCGATCTCGTCGTCGTCAATAAACCACGCGGCATGGTCGTACATCCAGCCCAAGGTCATTATTCGGGAACACTGGTCAATGCGTTGCTGTTCCATTGCCGTGATTTATCGGGGATCAACGGAAAGATGCGCCCAGGTATCGTCCATCGGATTGATAAAGATACGACGGGATTACTCGTCGTCGCGAAAAATGATCTGACGCATCAGCACTTGGCAGAGCAGTTTAAAGAGCATTCGATTATCCGTAAATACGTCGCTCTCGTTCACGGTTTAGTACCGAATCAAGAGGGGACGATCATAGCGCCGCTCGGGCGGCACCAAACGCAGCGCAAGAAGATGGCTGTCGATGTCGCCAACGGCAAGCACGCAGTGACACATTTTAAAGTTATACAGTATTTCACTGATCACAGTTTAGTTGAGCTGCGCTTGGAGACGGGTCGTACCCATCAAATTCGTGTACATATGGCGTATATAAAGCATCCTGTCGCCGGCGATCCCGATTACGGACCGCGTAAGACTGTCCCATTGGCAGGTCAGGCATTGCACGCTAAGGAGTTAGGTTTTATCCATCCACGGACAGGCGAAAGACTGTTTTTCACATCGGATATTCCGGAAGATTTTCAGCAAGTTCTTGCAACGTTAAGTTAGTCACGTAGCAAGAACTTTTTTTATAGGCTATCATATACTGTATATAATAAAAAAACAGGAGATGGGTTTCATGGTAATGAAAAGCCTACATTACGAACGAAAAAAAGTTGAATCAGCTCCGCCGGAAATTCAAGAGTGGTATGAGGGAGCAAAAGGTAAGCATCAGCAAATGGTAAAAAAATTGCAGGACCATCTCTATATTTTGGTTTCGGGCGGAGAGAAAACGACGGGTGGTCATCATGTGGAAATCGACAAAATTGAACAGATTGACCGCCATGAATGTCATATTCACTATAAAATATATGAACCGGCAGATGAGACAACAACTATAAGCAGTTTTGCTTACCCATATGACTTGGTCGTGTTGCCGATTTCTCAATTTGAAAAAGACGACCAAGGGCAACGGGAAGAATTTTTCCATTTCGTTCTCAGTAAAGATCGCCACTGACAAATCGTTAGATAAATAAAGGAATTGTCTTGTCATGAATAAAGAAAAAGAAGCGCAATCCCAAAGGGCTACGCTTCTTTAATTTTGAAAAACATATTCAGATAGCAATTTTGCTTATCCGTGAATCAAGATCGGCAAGCATTTTACGCATACATAGTCTTCTTTGCCTTCTACAACAGCATGAAGCAAAATACGCTTGTCTTCATTTTCTTTGCAAACAGTACAAATTTTCTTGTCATCCGCCATCATTAACATCCCCTTATTAATTACAAGATTCGTTACTATCGTTAGTGTAACACAATTTGCAAAATTCATTTGTGACAAAATACAGAATCAACTGTGAGTTTTCTCACCTCGTTGTAAGTTAAGAAGTTATGGGATCTTTCCAGCCAAACAACTTTCTGATATAAGGAAGGATGTAATAGTCTAAACCGATTCTACCGGCATTAGCTCCAGCAGCGAGAATAATGAATTCCATCAAGAGTAATTGTGCGTTCACGCTGACAGTTCCTGATAGGAGATATGACATATTCATTAGAACTGCCATTAAAGTGGCAAAAGTAGTAAAAGCGCCTAAAATAAGACCTAGACCGACTAAAAACTCTCCGAAGGAAACCGCAATGTTAAAGAAGTTTACGCCAGGGAGCGCCACATTTTCGAGAAAAGATGCCCACCAGCCTTGAACAGCAGGATTTTCACCTGTACTTTTGGCAATCGCACCTTTAAGAAATCCAGAAGCATCAAAACCTCCAACGATTTTGTGCCAACCGGCTGTCAACCAAGTATAACCTACATAAACACGTAGAATTGTCAGCAACCACATAGCGATTTTGTTCGTTCTCAGAAAATTAATGAACATTTCACTCACTCCTTCATTTCATTTTTTACTACTAGTATTTCCTTGTTACACGTATTATATAAATCAATGAAGGCGAGAAGCAAAAAGTATGGTGCAATTGAAAATCGTTCCTATTTATTAAAGGAACAAAAAATAATTGATTGACAAACAGGATGACAAATATTATGATAATTACAATTGAAAATAGTCCTTTAAAATCAGTCCCGTGAGGCTGGCAAGGAACGTAACATAATGGATGATTTTATCGAATGACAGATCTATGAGTGGGTCTGGCGTTTACATAAATATCCATGTTGTATTGTACACAACTCCTTTCAGCTTTGGGCTGGGGAGTTTTTTTGCTTTTAGAACTTGCAAGGGAGAGGAGGACGATGACATTGATTGAAAAAGCCCAAATACTCGATGAGAAAGCCTTAGGGCGCGCACTGACAAGAATTGCCCATGAGATCATTGAAAAAAACAAAGGCGTTGACGATACGGTGCTGATCGGAGTTAAGACACGTGGCGTTTATCTGGCACAGCGTCTGGCAACTAAGATCGCTGAGATTGAGAATACCCAAGTAAATATCGGTGAAATCGACATTACCAGTTACCGCGACGATTTGGATGAGCAGCATAAACAGGGAACGACCGAAAACTTCTTGGATTTTGACATCGTGGACAAGCATGTTGTATTGGTCGACGACGTTCTGTTTACAGGCAGGACGGCGAGAGCGGCACTGGATGCGCTCGTCGATTTCGGAAGACCGAGGAGTATCCAATTAGCCGTTTTGGTTGACCGGGGACATCGTGAACTGCCGATTCGCGCCGATTATGTGGGCAAAAACGCACCGACTTCAAAAATGGAGGAAGTTTCTGTGATGCTTACGGAAACGGACGGGCAAGACCGAGTCGTTATTGTACTCAATCAATAAAGTAAGACTTGATTCAGAGAGGTATTCCTCTGAATCCTAGTCACACTTATCCAGGGACTTGTCATCGGGTAAGTGAAGCATCGTCGATCAGAGTAACAGATTTTAATTTAATGGAGGAATTGTCAATGGCAAAGCAGAGAACGATTGGAATTAACGAAAGATTACCGCTTTTGCAAATGTTGCCGTTAAGTTTACAACATCTATTTGCGATGTTTGGGGCGACTGTTTTAGTACCGTTTTTAACTGGGTTGAATCCATCTGTCGCTTTATTGACAAGCGGAGTGGGAACTTTATTGTACATCTTTATTACGAAAGGGCAAATTCCCGGATATTTGGGCTCATCCTTTGCCTTTATCGCTCCATTGATCGCCGTCTCTACTGCCAAGGGACCGGGAGAAGCGATGTTTGGCGTCATGATGGTCGGGGTCGTGTACTTTATTTGTTCCGCGATTATGAAAAAATTTGGTGTCGAGTGGGTTCATAAGCTGTTACCGCCTGTTGTTATCGGTTCCGTTATCATCGTCATCGGACTTGGTCTGGCTGGGACAGCTGTCGATATGGCGACAACAGCTGTGATTACGGTAGATAAACCGGCGACAATCGAAGAATTCAGTGCTTTGCCTGGTCAAGTACAAGCTGTTCATGAATCGACAGTCGATGTAAAAGTATACAGCAGTTCCAGCATTTTAGTGGCGTTAATCGCTCTATTTGTGGCGATCATAGCCAATGCATTCTTTAAAGGATTTTTCGCTATCATACCAATTTTATGGGGAATTATCTCCGGCTATGTTGCTGCCATATTCTTGAAAATGGTCAATTTTCAGGCTGTCATTGATGCGCCTTGGTTCAGTATTCCGGAATTTACGCATCCTATTCCTAACACCCTTGCTTTGTGGGTGATTGTGCCTGTGGCATTGGTGACGATTACAGAGCATTTGGGACATGTTATTATTATAGGAAAAGTGACGGATAAGGATTTAATCAAGAAACCGGGCTTGCACCGCTCATTATTCGGTGACGGCGTGGCGACGATTTTTGCATCGCTTGTGGGTGGACCGCCAACGACGACATACGGCGAAAATATTGGAGTGTTAGCGATTACACGCGTATTCAGTGTGTTTGTCATTGCAGGTGCGGCAGTGATGGCTGTCTTGATGGCGTTTATTGGAAAGATTTCAGCTTTGATTAGCAGTATTCCTACACCGGTTATGGGTGGAGTCAGTATTTTGCTGTTCGGAATTATCGCATCGTCCGGCTTGCGTACGCTTGTCGACAGTGGGATCAATTACGGTCAGAAGAGAAATTTGATCATTTCCAGCGTCATTATGGTGCTTGGAGTGGGAAATGCTGTCGTTCATTTCGGTCAATTTGAGCTTCACGGCATGGCACTTGCGACGATCGTCGGTGTTATCTTAAATCTCGTCTTGCCTAAAGATCTCGATCATGCAGAGGACGAGCATGCGACTGCTGCCGAAGCATAGATATAAGAAAGCCTTATTCCCATAAGGCTTTTTTCGTACCATTAGAATTAAGTATTCAATATATAATACACCTAAGGAGGGTTTCGTTATGGCAATTTTGGTTCGAAATGTACAGATTTTTACAGGAGGGCAAGTTTCAAAAGACTGTTTTGACGTGTTGATCGACAACCATCAAGTTACGGAAATCGTACCTGTACAAGAGCAAGCGCATGGGCAAGTGCAAGAACAGGCGATAGAAGATCGATGGGCATCGGCTGAAGCAGCGAATGGTCATGAGGCATTGACGGTCATTGATGGCAGCCGTTGTCTGCTCGCTCCCGGATTTATCGATATGCATGTGCATTTGCGCGAACCGGGATTTGAGCATAAAGAGACAATTGCTTCCGGCTCTTTAGCGGCGGCGAAGGGAGGGTTCACGAGTGTATGTTGTATGCCGAACACCCAACCAGTCGTCGATAATCGTCAAACAGTGGAATACATTATGGAAAAAGCGAAAGCCAATAACGGTGTCGATGTACATGTGATCGGTGCCATATCCATTGGAGAACTGGGGGAAAAGCTGACGGATTTCTCCGAATTAAAAAAAGCAGGCATTATCGCATTGTCTGATGATGGACGTGGTGTACAAAACGGCAAATTGATGCTCGATGCCTTTCAGCAAGCTGCCGAACATGGATTGCCTGTGATTATTCATGCTGAGGACGAGTTATTGGCTGCCAGAGGGCATATTCACGACGGAACCAAAGCAAAGATGCTGGGAATCACCGGCATCCCGTCAGTGTCTGAATCAGTGATGGTAGCGAGAGATATTTTGTTGGCAAAGGACAGCGGCTGTCATGTACATTTTGCTCACATGAGTGCCAAGGAATCGATCCAGTGGATCGGCTTTGCTAAACAGCTTGGGATACGCGTTACATGCGAGGTGACGCCACAGCACTTGGTTCTGACAGACGAAGATATACCGTTAAATCACGGAAATTACAAAGTCAATCCACCTTTGCGCAGTTATGAAGATCGTGAAGTGCTGCGTGAGGCATTCAGAGATGGCGTGATCGATATTATCGCCACCGATCATGCCCCCCATACGGAGGAAGAAAAGAGTCAGGGCATTGTGAAATCGCCATTCGGTATGGTTGGCTTGGAAACAGCATTTCCTGTTTTATACACCCATCTGGTTCAGCCTGGTATCATTCAGTTAGAGCGCTTATTAGATGCTATGACAAACAAACCGGCAGAACTGTTCGGCATAGAATGCGGCAGTGTACAGCCAGGCGGTACGGCGGATTTCGTACTATTGGATCTGCAAACATCGAAGGCTGTGGAAGCGTCTGACTTTGTATCGAAAGGGAAAAACTCTCCGTTTATCGGCGATTCATTATGTGGCTGGCCGATATTGACGATCAAGTCTGGAGAGATTATATACAGCAATACAAACCAATAAGCAGTATGAACTAGTAAATCATAAGTAAGCAGCAATCAAGCAAAAGCAATCAAAACAAACAGTTGAGGTGATAGTGTTGCAAACAAATCGTACAGACAAACATGGAGATCAACAAGCGAAAGCATACATTGAAAATCTGAAAAAACAGAAAAATGCGCTGCTTATATTGGAAGATGGAACCATATTGCAAGGGACTGCTTTCGGAAGTACGAATAAAGTACAGACGACCGGGGAAGTCGTTTTTAATACGAGTATGACGGGATATCAAGAGGTGTTGACAGACCCTTCCTATTGTGGGCAAATTGTCACGATGACCTATCCACTGATCGGCAATTACGGAATGAATTTGGATGCTATGGAATCGACTTCATCACACGTAAGCGGTTTCATCGTCAAAGAAATGTGTCCGCACCCAAGCAATTGGCGTTCCGTGGAGAAAATTGATGATTTTTTCAAAGCATACAACATGCTGGGAATCTCCGGGATCGATACGCGTATGGTGACGCGCAAAATTCGCGCCCATGGGACACTAAAAGGGATGATCGTTGTCGGCACAGATGTCGATACCCAAGGGTTACTTGAACAATTGCGCGCGGAGCAGTTGATGACAGATCAGGTGGAACGTGTATCGGCAAAGTCAATTTTCCGCAGTCCGGGCAGTGGGCATCGCGTAGTGCTGATCGATATGGGAGCGAAACAGGGAATTCACCGGGAGCTAATTCGAGTGGGATGTGACGTTTTCGTCGTCCCTTATAATACGAAATACGAGCAAATATTGAGATTGCGACCTGACGGAATTATGATTTCTAACGGCCCTGGCGATCCGAAAGATGTCATGGAAACAGCGGTAGAATTGCGCCCGTTTATCGGCAAGGTTCCGATCTATGGCATTTGTCTCGGTCATCAATTGATCGCATTGAGCTGCGGAGCTGATACAGAAAAATTAAAATTCGGTCATCGCGGTGGAAATCATCCCGTCAAAGATCTTCGTAACAATCGTGTATATATCACTTCACAAAATCATGGTTATGCCGTGAAAAGGCTCTCTCTTGCGGGCACAGGACTGGAAGCCAGTCACGTGAGCTTGAATGACGATACAGTAGAGGGGATGGTACATGAAAGCGGATTGCTTGCATCCGTGCAATACCACCCTGAATCTGCACCCGGTCCTGTCGATTCTGGATACTTATTTGATGAATTTATCAGTATGATTGACAAATGGAAGTTGGAGAATGGGGGAGCATTTTATGCCTAAAAGAGAAGTACGAAAAATATTAGTTATCGGTAGCGGACCGATCGTCATTGGACAAGCGGCGGAGTTTGATTACGCAGGAACACAGGCTTGCCAGGCATTGAAAGAAGAAGGATATGAAGTCGTTCTGATCAATAGTAATCCGGCGACGATTATGACAGACCCAGGTATTGCCGATAAAATATACATTGAGCCGATTACATTGGAAGCCGTGACACAAGTAATCCGTAAAGAGCGACCGGATGGATTGCTGCCGACGCTGGGAGGACAAACCGGTTTGAACATGGCGATGGAGCTCCATGAACACGGCGTTTTGGAAGAGTATAATATTTCATTGCTGGGCACAAACCTCGATGCCATACGCAAGGCAGAAGATCGTGAATTGTTTCGAAGTTTGATGGCGGAGTTGCATCAACCTGTTCCGGAAAGTGAAATCGTCAGCACAGTAGAAGAGGCGTTAAAATTCGCGGAACAAGTGCCGTATCCGCTAATTATTCGCCCTGCATACACACTGGGTGGAACCGGCGGGGGGATTGCTTACGATGAGCAGGAATACATCGAAATTGTCAATCTCGGTCTAAAATATAGCCCGATTCATCAGATTCTGATTGAGAAGAGCATCGCCGGTTGCAAAGAAATTGAGTACGAAGTGATTCGCGATCAGAATGACAATTGCATCGTCGTCTGCAATATGGAGAATTTCGACCCGGTCGGTGTGCATACGGGAGACAGTATCGTCGTCGCCCCGAGTCAAACGTTATCAGACAAAGAATATCAAATGTTACGTTCGGCGTCTTTGACAATTATTCGCGCTTTGAAGATTGAGGGCGGTTGCAACGTACAGTTTGCCCTTGATCCTAATAGCTTTGATTACTATGTGATTGAAGTCAATCCGCGGGTCAGCCGGTCGAGTGCATTGGCATCGAAAGCGACCGGATATCCGATTGCCAAAGTGGCAGCTAAGATCAGTATCGGTTTGACGTTAGATGAAATCGTCAATCCGGTGACGAAAGAGACATTTGCCAGCTTCGAGCCGACAATTGACTATATCGTGACGAAGATTCCACGCTGGCCGTTCGATAAATTTGTGACTGCCAATCGTCAGCTGGGTACGCAGATGAAAGCGACGGGCGAAGTCATGGCAATCGGACGTACCCTGGAAGAATCATTGCACAAAGCGATTCGTTCGTTGGAGATTGATCTGGACAGCTTGTATTTGAAGGGTGTCGAGCAGATTGAAGATTCAGTATTGATGCAGCGTATTCATAAGGCAGATGATGAACGGCTGTTTTTGCTGGCGGAAGCATTTCGTCGCGGTGTAGATATCGAAGAATTGTACGACTTGACGAAAATTGACCGCTTCTTCCTAAATAAACTGTTGGGATTGGTAGAGTTTGAAAATGTGATTAGACGCGCTTGGGAAAGCGACGATCAACAGGTGCAAGAGCTTGTCTTGAGAAAAGCGAAGGAACTTGGCTTCACCGACCGTTATATTGCGTACCTGGCAAAAATAGATGAAACTGTGATCCGCAATTTGCGCAAACAATGGCAGATTACGCCGGTATATAAAATGGTTGACACATGCGCAGCAGAATTCGCTGCCTATACACCATATTATTACTCTAGCTACGACACGGAAGATGAAGGCATAGTCTCTTCCGACAAAAAGAAAATTCTCGTACTCGGTTCAGGACCGATTCGCATCGGGCAAGGGATCGAATTTGACTACGCGTCTGTCCACGCTGTTTGGGCGATTCGCGAGGCAGGATATGAAGCGATCATCATTAACAACAATCCAGAGACGGTCTCTACAGATTTCAGTACATCGGACCGCTTGTATTTTGAACCATTGTTCTTGGAAGATGTATTGCATGTGATCGACAGAGAGAAACCGGACGGAGTAATTGTGCAATTCGGCGGACAGACGGCGATCAATTTAGCGGAACCGTTGTCCGAATATAATGTACCGATCATCGGAACAAATATGGAAGATATCAATACGGCAGAAGACCGCGAGCGTTTTGATGCATTGCTGCAAAGGCTGAATGTTCCGCGTCCACCAGGGGAAACGGTTTTCTCGGTCGCGGAGGCAGTGAAAGTTGCTGATAAACTCGGATATCCAGTATTAGTTCGGCCTTCGTACGTGTTAGGCGGCAGAGCGATGGAGATCGTTTACAACCAAGATGACTTACTTAATTACATGGAGAAAGCAGTGCAGATTTCCACCAAGCACCCTGTGCTTGTCGACCGGTATTTGATCGGCAAAGAAGTGGAAGTTGATGCCGTTTCCGATGGACAAACCGTGTTGATACCGGGCATTATGGAACATATTGAACGCGCCGGTGTCCACAGTGGCGATTCGATTGCCGTGTATCCGGCACAGACGATTTCCGCCGATTTAAAACAGAAAATTATCGACCATACAATTACGTTGGCAAAATCGTTAAATACTAAAGGGCTAATCAATATTCAATATGTAATTCATCATGACCAAGTGTATGTCATAGAAGTCAATCCGCGTTCCTCGCGTACAGTACCGTTTTTGAGTAAAGTGACCGGTATTCCTTTGGCTAATTTGGCGACAAAGGTCATTCTAGGAGAAAATTTGGCGGATTTGGGATATCAAACAGGGCTATGGCCAGAACCACAGGAAGTCTCGGTTAAAGTTCCGGTGTTTTCATTTGCGAAGCTGCGCAGTGTTGATACGACGCTAGGACCGGAAATGAAATCGACCGGAGAAGTTATGGGTAAAGATAAGAGCTTTGCTAAGGCACTGTATAAAGGGTTAATCGGTGCAGGCATGCAGATACCGAAGTATGGTAAAATTATAGCGACGATTGCTGACAAAGATAAAGCAGAGGCAGCGGAGATTTTACGAGGATTTGTCGAATTGGGATTTGAAATTGTCGCGACGAGCGGGACGGCAAAGTATTTGGAAAGTATTGAGATTCCTGTGACAATTGTGAAAAAGCTGGAAGAGGGCTCGCCGAATATCGTAGAGATCGTTCGTGCCGGTGAAGCCAATATGGTCATCAACACCTTGACGCGTGGCAAACAGACGGCACGTGACGGCTTTAAAATCCGTCGAGAAGCCGTCGAGAATGGTGTACCTTGCTTGACATCGTTAGATACGGCAGAGGCGATCTTACGCGTTTTGGAGACGATTAACTTCTCTGTGCAGCCGATTGCATACAAAAGATAAAGTCCGGCAGCTAGATCATTATTATACTAGGAGTTGTTTTTATGCGAACTATGGCTGAGATCATTGAAAATAAACAGATTGCCGAAAATATTTACGATATGACGGTCGCATCGAGTGAGATCGCAAACGAGGCACTGCCTGGGCAGTTTGCTCATATACGCGTACGCGACTGCATCGATCCGTTATTGCGCAGACCGATTAGCATTTGTGAGGTCAATCGTGTACGCGGAACCGTTCGTTTCGTTTATCGCAGTCATGGAGTAGGCACGCGCCTGCTGGCTGCGATGGAAGCCGGACAATCACTCGATATCATAGCGCCGTTAGGCAATGGAACATTCCCAGTGGGTGGAGATTTTCAAGACGTCTATGTGATCGGCGGCGGCATCGGCGTTCCGCCGTTGTTGTACGCCGCTAAAGCATGGTACGGTCGAGGGAGTACCGTACATGCTGTGCTCGGCTTTGCCGGCAAAGAGCAAGTAATACTCGAACAAGAATTTGCGCGATACGCCAATGTCAGCATCTATACGGTTGATGGAAGCTGCGGTACGAAAGGTCTAGTCACCGATTATTTCACAGAAGAGCAACTAGCGCAGAATGTCGCGGACAAACAGCCGGCAAAATTTCTATATTTTGCCTGCGGACCGAAACCGATGCTCAAAGCGATACAGCAGCATTCTTTGATTCAGCAGGGAACAGGATATCTCTCATTGGAAGAGCATATGGCATGTGGAATCGGTGCTTGTATGGGATGCGTCACGAAGATTACCGATGATGTTTTGAGTGATTGGAAATATGCGAAAGTCTGTGATTGCGGTCCGGCTTTTCCTGCGGAAAAGGTGGTGTTTTAAGTGGGAGTGTCTGTAGATTTACGCGCCGATTTGGGGTTTATGCAACTTAAAAATCCGGTCATGCCTGCATCGGGATGTTTCGGATTTGGCAGAGAATACGCGAATTTTTACGACTTAGGTCGTTTGGGTGCCGTCGTCGTCAAAGCGACAACAGCGGAGCCGAGGAAGGGCAACGAAGTACCGCGGATTGCGGAAACTCCGGCAGGGATGCTCAATGCCATTGGTTTGCAAAATCCGGGAGTTGAGCAAGTGCTGGCATATGAGCTGCCATGGTTGAAGCAATTCGATGTTCCGGTGATTGTCAATATTGCAGGGAGCAGTTTGGAAGACTATATAGAAGTTGCAGAGCGGTTGAACGAATCTGAATGCATTCAAGCATTAGAAGTGAACATTTCCTGCCCGAACGTCAAAGCCGGAGGTCTGGCTTTCGGCACAGACCCACAGATGGCGGCAAAGGTCATCGAGGCTGTCAAACGAGTCTCTGACTATCCGGTGATCGCGAAACTGTCACCGAATGTGACCGATATCGTCAGTATTGCCAAGGCAGTGGAACAGGCGGGCGCGGACAGTATTTCGCTGATCAATACATTATTGGGTATGGCAATTGACATTCATCAACGCAAGCCGGTTTTGGCAAATATCATGGGTGGTTTTTCGGGACCGGCGGTGAAACCGGTGGCTGTCAGGATGGTCTGGCAAGTCAGTTCAGCCGTTTCCATACCGGTCATAGGAATCGGCGGCATACGCACCGGCGATGACGTCATAGAGTTTTTGCTGGCGGGGGCATCGGCGGTGCAAGTGGGAACGGCAAATTTTGTCGACCCGTTTGCGTGTGTCACGATCATCGGTGAAATCGAGCAATATATGCAGCAGAATAATATAACCGAACTCAGCAGTTTGATCGGCATGGCGAAGGAGGCAAAATAGCATGGGAACATCGGTAGGAGAACGAATCATCGTCGCCCTTGATACACCGGATAAGCAGCAAGCGCTTACAATTGCCAGGGTGATCGCCCCGGTGATTAACAAAGTAAAAGTCGGTATGGAGCTGTTTTACAGCCAAGGACCGTCTGTGCTTGAAGAACTTCAACAACTGGGTGTACAGGTCTTTCTCGATTTGAAAGTTCATGACATTCCGAATACGGCGGCAGGGGCTGCGGCGTCTTTGAGCAGACACGGCGTATGGATGTGGAACGTGCATGCCGCCGGAGGCAAGCAAATGATGGAGCGTGCGCGGGAGGCGGCTGATCAGGCTTGCACAAAGCTCGGTATTGTGAGACCGTTATTGATTGCGGTGACTCAATTGACGAGTACCAGCCAGCAGGTCATGGAAGAAGAGATTGGGATTCGTGAGCCGATTGCCGATACGGTCGTCCGTTACGCGCGGATGGCTCAAGAAGCCGGTTTAGATGGTGTCGTCGCATCGGCACAAGAAGTTCCGTATATCAAACAACATTGCGGTGCTTCGTTCCTGACAGTCACTCCGGGGATTCGCATGCCGGACAGCCAAGCTGACGATCAAGTGCGTGTCACATCGCCGAAGCAAGCATTGGAGTTAGGAACCGACTATATGGTAATCGGCAGGAATATTACCAAAGCCGCCGATCCGCTGGAAGCGGCAAAAGCTATTATTCGTTCAACAGATACATTGTGAGGAGTGAGGGAATATGTTAACACAGGCGGAAGTATTGGAAATACTGAAAGAAACGAATGTATTGCAAACGGGGCATTTCAGTCTAACTTCTGGAAAACACAGTGCGCGCTATATGCAATGTGCTCAAGTATTGCAGTACCCTGATCAGGCTAGTAAATTGTGCAATCAGTTTGCAGAATATATTAAAGAGCATGATCTACAGGTCGATCTCGTTGTCGGACCGGCGACGGGGGGAATCGTTCTTGCCTTCGAAACAGCCAGACTGTTGGGCGTGAAGACGATGTTTGCAGAACGGGAAAATGGAGCAATGGTATTTCGACGTGGCTTCGCCGTTGAGCCGGGTCAGCGAGTATTCGTCGTAGAAGATGTCATTACGACGGGCGGTTCTGTACAAGAAGTGATTGATATTGTCAGAGCGCAGGGTGGAATCGTTGTCGGTGCCGGTGTGCTTGTCAACCGTACTGTTACGGAACCTGACTTTGGTGTGCCGCTTATTTCTCTATTGAAAATTGAAATTGAGACATATGAACCGGAGACATGTCCATTGTGCGAACAAGGCGTGCCGATGAAAAAGCCGGGCAGTAGAGGGCTAAAGAAATAGTCACAAAGATGTTAAGCAACGGATATTAAAAATCAAAATGTAACAAAAATGGGAGCTTCGTTAACGATCTATGGTAGATGTTACGATACTCCCGTTTTTTTATTTCTTATTTTCTTCTAAAACTTGTATTGCTTTTATGCGTTTCCACCAATTCGGTAAAGAACAGTTACTCGTAGTGATCGTCTGGTGCTGGTCATTGCACGAATTTCTTCCTGCATCATTTGTCATGGCAACGTAATCAGTCTGGAATAAATGGTTTGACACAGTATCACACTCCTGTTTCACGTACTCAGCAATATTTGTTATTAATTGTAACATAATTACAGAAGAAAAGAAACATGTATAGCTTGTAAAAATTTCTAAATTTTCTATTTAATAAGCTTGTATCCTGACATATAGATTATAAATTGTCTAGCAGGCTAGTTTCGCGATAATTTTTAAAGTCGACAGGTTTTCCGTGCAGGCTGATCAGTTGGAAGTATTCTTGGCTTGGCATGACCGACCAGTCGTTTGTTTCCCACAAGGCGGGATAGACTTTTTTAATGGAAAATACCTGTGTCTTGTGTTGCAGCAGTGCTTCGCCCTTTTGTTTGCGGAAATCTGCAATATCGATTTTCGTCGTTATTTCTGCATCTGGTGTGCCAAAGCCTACGCGATCGCGTGCGAGATAGGCACTTTCCGGGAACACAGTATAGTATATTTTGGGAATGATATACTGATCAGCAATCGAAGCAATCGCTTTATTGCACATATAATGAATGGCAATGTGATCCTTATGTTTGGAAATTCCGTCCTCTGGGAACGTAATGAGAATATCCGGACGGACATCCAGAATGGTGTCGGCAATTTTGCCGATCAAATTCTGCTGATCCTCGGCACTTAGCACACTCAAAGTAGCATCAATATAATCTAAAAAGATAATATCTTTTAGTCCCATGATTTTGCCGGCAGATTTCAATTCTTGCTCTCTATAATATCCTAATTGTTCCCGCGTTGTGAGCGGTGGATCGCCCAATTTTCCCGCCTCGCCGCGGGTAGCGACTGCCAGATAAAATTCTGCTTGTTGATTGGCAGTATATTTGGCAATCGTTCCGGCATTACCGAAACTTTCATCGTCAGGATGTGCGTATACGATTAATACTTTTTTACGTTGCATATTCTGTATTCACCTCTAAAATTATGTGATAAAAATCAGCTTTTTAATGGTATTATGGTTACATGCAAATGCTCGCTTTACTAGCTAGTTCGTTTCATAGATGCGAATATTTTTGTCTGGGAAGCGCTCTGTATCAACAAGATTCTCCAATTCCTTAGGTATGGTAATCGAAGCAGGGTCGCCATCGCTGATATAGCGTTTTTCCGGGTTGTTCTGGAAATGACTGATCCACTGATTAAAGAAATCGTCTGGTACACTGGCGGCTCTGATTCTCGGGATGCCGAGTAGATTAAAATCTTGTGAGAATGGCGAAGGAGCAGGGTTAGAACCGACGAGCAGTACGCCTTTATGGTCGTATTGCATTCCTTCGTAGCTACCGGTTGCCGCTAATTGCTTTGTTTTCGGCGATATGCCGTATGGAAGAGCCAATGTATCGACGGAGTAGTCGGGTAATATGGCTTGGGTAGACTGAATATTTTTCATCAGAGCTTGCTGAACTTCTTCATCTGTGAGCTTGCTCAAATTTTCATGGCTGTATGCGTGGTTGCCAATCTCCATGCCTAAATTTGTCAAATACTCGTATTTTTTCTGACGCCATTCCGGATGGTCGTTCTGACGGAATGGAACAGGGTAATATACATAAAATGAAGCAGCTATGCCGAAATCAGGGTGCTCTTTGGCGAAATTTTCAATGATGCCGACTGCGCAGTCAGGATCAACCGTCAACGTACCGTCGCTGCCCTCGATAAAGCGGAAATGACCTTCGGTTGCATCGTCAAACGTGAGAATTACAGGAGTTTTCCCCGCAGGAACGTCCATTGTTCCCGTTACGAAATCACGAGCTGTCACTAAGTAATAGCCTTCTTCATATAATACTTTTAGGTCATTGCGAAAATTGTCTTTGGTGCGTTCCCATTCGTCTTCTTTATCCCCGATAATGTGATACATAAGCACCATGACATCTCCGAGCTCATTGACAGCCATTGTGTTTAGCTGTTCATCAGAAAGCTGGTTGGCTGCAGATGCAGGATCGCTTGGGTCGGAAGTTTCAGGCGGCTCAGAGCCGGATGGAGTATTTGCTTCCGATTGATTGTCACCGGATGGCGATAGAACATTTTCTTGCGGATTTTGCTGAGAGCTTTCTGCCGGGGGGCTGCTTTGACAACCTGTCAATAGAAGTCCGATTACGAGCAGTGTGACCAACATATGTAGTTTTGTGGTGTGAAAAATTTTGAAAGTTGCTGTCATGATTAAGCTCCTTTGTGTTATAGTGTCAAATATATTATAGCACATTGCGTGAGAAGATCTTACTGAATATTTTTACCTGACTAATTTCAATGGAAAAATTAGTAGCTGTGAAACTACTTGCTATAGATAATATAGAGGAGGAACGAAGTTGGAAAAGATTACGGTTATTTATGGTGGATTATCGAGTGAAAAAGAAGTGTCCAAGAGAAGTGGAGAATGCGTGAGCAAAGCATTGGCTGAAAAAGGCTATGAGATAAAAAAAATCGCGTATACCGATCACGAGCAGTTGATTCAAGAACTGCTTGCCGATAAACCGGAATTTGTCTATATTGCTCTACATGGAAAATACGGAGAAGATGGAAGAATTCAAAGTCTGCTAGAGATTCTCAATATTCCCTATGTCGGCTCAGGGGTACTAGCTAGCGCACTGGCAATGAATAAATCTTTGTCCAAAAAGCATTTTGCGATGGCAGGTATTCGCGTGGCGCAGGAAATGATTGTACGCCCGAAGGAAATTAAACAGGATATCGACAAATTGATCAGCAGTATTGAGCGGCAATTTACTTTTCCCGTCGTCATTAAGCCGAACCATGAAGGATCAACGATTGGTCTGACAATTGCCGGCGACCGCGAAGAGTTAATACAAGGGCTGCAATTGGCAACTCAATTCGATTCTCAGGTTTTGATTGAAGAATATGTTAAAGGTATCGAAGTGACGGTAGCCGTATTGGGAACCGATGATGATATTATGGCATTTCCGGTAATCGAAATTGTGCCGAAAAATGCGTACTATGATTACGAGTCCAAATACGCTCCCGGAGGATCAGAGCATATCATTCCGGCGCGCTTATCGGAACAAACGACGGAATTATTGCAGCAATGGGCTATCAAAGCACATAACGCCCTCGGCTGTGAGACATACTCGCGCGTCGATTTTATCGTTCCCGATCAAGGGGAGCCGGTCATTCTGGAAATTAACACATTGCCGGGCATGACAGATACGAGCTTATTTCCCGATGCGGCAAAGAGCATTGGCTTGTCCTACGGTGATATGCTCGACAAAGTAGTTCGTACCGCCCAAAAGAAATATCGTTAAAATATTGATAAAAAATTATCAAAATATTGACTTTTCAGATTTATTTGCTATGATTTAATAAAAAATAAAAAACTCTTATCAAGAGTGGTGGAGGGACTGGCCCGATGAAGCCCGGCAACCGATGATGTCATATCATGAGGTGCCAAATCCTGCAGATTAGTTTCTGGCAGATGAGAGAAAGTTAATGATCGCAATAGACATTGAGCTTTCTCCATGGAGAAAGCTTATTTTAATTTAGAGGAGTGTGGTCGGTCAATGGGAAAATATCAGAAAGACACAATCATAGCGCAATTAGGTGTAATCAGAGATGAAAAATACGGGGCAATCAGCACGCCGATCTATCATTCCGCGACCTATCGCCATCCTGGGGTCGGACAAAGTACAGGATTTGATTATGCGCGCACAGCCAATCCGACGAGGCAGCAAGCAGAGCTGGCAATTGCCAAATTAGAAGACAGTCAATTTGCCTTTGCATTTGCTTCGGGCATGGCGGCATTATCTACTGTAATGGGTCTGTTTAAAGCAGGAGATCACATTTTGTTGTCGGAAGACTTGTATGGCGGTACGTATCGGCTTTTGAAACAGCATTTGTATTCATACGGCATTGAAGCTGATTTTGTCGATACTACTTCATACGCGAAAATCGAACAAGCCTGGAAAAATAACACTTGCGCACTCCTAATTGAAACACCGTCCAATCCGCTGATGAAAATTACCGATATCCGCCGATGTTCGCAATTATGTAAAAGTAAATCGGCATTGTTGATCGTCGATAATACGTTTATGACGGCATATTATCAACGACCATTGGAATTGGGTGCCGATATCACTGTTTACAGTGGAACGAAATATTTAGCGGGACATAATGATTTGCTTGCCGGAGCAATCGTCGTACAAGATGCGACATTGGCGGAGAAAATTGGATTTATACAGAATACGGTCGGCAATGTATTGTCGCCTGGAGATTCATGGCTGCTATTGAGGAGTTTGAAGACATTAGGACTGCGTATGGAGCGACAGACTGCCAATGCGAAGAAGATTGTCGAATGGGCAGTTACAGAAGGCAGCCGTTGGATCGAAGATGTATATTATCCGGGGCTGGACAACCATCCCGGTCATGCGATCCATCGCAATCAGGCATCAGATGACGGCGCCATGGTGGCATTGCGTCTCAAACGGGAGGATGTCGCGATCAAGCTTTTGCCGGAATTACAGATATTTTCTTTTGCCGAAAGTCTTGGGGGAGTCGAATCTTTAATTACGATTCCGTCATTTCAAACACATGGCGATATGCCGGAAGAGTATCGCCAATCGCTGGGGATTACGAATTCACTGTTACGCGTATCCGTCGGCATTGAAGACGCACGAGATTTGATCGAAGATTTACAGTCCGCGATTGAAAAGGTGAGTAAGTGATAATAAAAAGTAAATGGTAACAAAAGGTAAGTAGTAAAAAAGGGTAAATAAATATAGAAAACCGCTGTTTGTCCAAGTATGCTTTCTAATGGTAGATACTTAGATAGCATATTGCGCTCGCAGCGGTTTTCGTGACTATATTATCGGCAAAAAATATGTTTGCCGATTTTTTTTATTTGCGGGCGGCTCCATATCCAAGCACTAGTCGCTGTATCAGGATTGAAATAATACAGGGCGCCGCTACTCGGATCCCAGCCATTGATCGCATCCAATACGGCATTGCGTATATTCGGACTGCTGGGAGTGATCCAGATTTGACCGTCATCGACTGCTGTAAATGCTCTAGGCTCAAAGATAACCCCTGATATAGTATTGGGGAATTGGGAGCTTTTCACTCTGTTTAGGACGACAGCGGCGACGGCAACTTGCCCGGTATAGGATTCACCTCGGGCTTCGCCATGTACCAAATGTACGAGTAAATTAACATCTTGGTCGGAAAATCCTTTAGGTGTCGTTGTAGTAGATGGAGTGTACGTGTTATTACGCAGTGCCGTCCATGTCTGTGCACCGGCTTTTCCATCAACTTTTAAGCCGTAGTCTGCCTGAAACTTTCGCACTGCCCAGTATGTATTCCAGCCAAACTTGCCATCCACTGGTGATGTATAATAACCTAACTGTTTTAATCGAGTTTGTAGTTCTGTGACATCACTTCCTTGGCTTCCGTGCTGAAGGATTCGTTGTGTAGGTAGACTATCCATACTGGAAATCAGCAGCAGATTCATTAACAACGTGAATGTCATCAGGATTATAAGTTTTCTTCGCAAAAGAAACAGCACCTCCATAGTTATCAATTACTGTTATTATTAGTAAAATGGCAGTTATCATTCATAAATCCTATAAATAGTACTTTTAACATCAAAGGTATTTGTCACGGTAATTATGAAGTTTTGTACATCATTGGACTGAATTGGCGGCTTTCATGGTAGAATAATATTACAGAGTTTTAGGCGCGAAGGAACGCTTGTGTGGGAGTATTGTAATCATAGGGGATGATTTCTTTGAAAAGGCATGTAACGTCAGGTATTGTAATTTTTCTGCTATGTGTATTTGTATTAGGGATGTATATTTCACAACATAAAGAAGAGGATGTGGCACCCGGAGGGGACAGGCTGAATGAAGTACCCAATGTCAATCTGGGTGAGCAGCCTGATGTCGGTGCGGACGATCCACCATTATCTCCGACAAATATTTTGCCTGAGCTCGAGCGCATCAAAGCATTTGAAAAGGGTGATTCGTCAGATGACGATTGGCAGTCGTCGGAAGTCAATTATGTTTTACTGTCGGATATGGAAACATGGATGAAAGGCGATATCCGGTGGGAGTTTAATTCGGAGGAACGAATACACGATCTTTATATCGATGAACGGCATTTTCAATATATTGAAGGAACGAATGTGGGTAAGGAGCATCACCGGTATTTTCCGATGCGTGACGGTATTAGCCAGACAGAAAATGGTACCGCTGTTTGTTCGGATTTCATCAAGTATGGTTTAGGCTATGAGATACAAAAAAAGCATGAGGAACCTGGACAGCGATATTTGTATTTGTCAGACGCAGAACTGTTTGCACGTGAAGTGCAAGCGGCAGGGGGGAATGCTCCGGTCAAGGAATGGAGCGTAGAGCAGCGAAATGAGCGGATGGTCAACCTTGCCTGTCCAATAGCCGGGGCGACTGTAACACCGAAGTCGTCGCAGTGGCCGGGGGCTCCGCGACCGTACCGTAATGGCTACCATGAGGGATTAGATATGTACGCTTTTACATCGGGGGTCATAGTCAATAAAATGACAGATATTCTGTCAATGGATCAGGGGATTGTCATCCGTGCTGACCATGGTTATGTTGAACTGCAAAAAAATGATCGAGATCAACTACTGGCGATTGCCTCTCAGCGCCCGATAACTCCTGAATATATATTAGACGAAGTCAGAGGGCGTTCGATATGGATACAGCATTCCAATGGAGTGATCGGCAGATATGTGCATTTGGATCAAATTGCAGACGATGTCCAAGTGGGGAAACCGGTTAGCAAAGGACAAGTCATTGGCAAAGCAGGCAATTCCGGCACGAGTTACGGAGTGGAAGGAAATGACGAAGGAGTGCATCTGCATTTGGATATACTGATTGATGGTCAGCTATTCTGGGAAGGTCTATCTCCTGAGCAAACCGTGGGAATATTGAAAAAGGTCTTTTCCAATTAGGAAAAGACCTTTTTTGAGAGACAGTTTAGTGCTAAACAATCACAGAAACATCAAGAGGGAATCCAGAAGTAAACGAGCTTGGAGGATGGCTTAATTGTAAACATGATAGCTGGGAAAAAGGTTAAGTATGAACATAGACGATTTCGCCAAATAATAGTATGATAAATGCGCTAGCGCACGTATAAAATAAATAATGGGAGGCTTCCCAACATGGACTTTAACCATATTGACCAATTGCTTAAAAAATTAAATACATGCCGCCCTTTAAGTGAGGGAGAAGTCGAGCGGTTACGAGATGAGTTTCTTATAGATTTCACTTACAATTCCAATGCGATAGAGGGAAACACTCTTACGTTACAAGAAACAGCATTGATTATAAACGAAGGTATTACGATTGCTGAAAAGCCTTTGAAAGAGCATTTGGAAGTTATCAGCCATAAAGAGGCATACTTATATGTAGAATCACTGGTAAAAGAAAATGTAACTTTATCTGAGAAAGTGATTCAAGACATTCACAGCATTGTGCTAATGCATAAACCCGCAGATAAAGGCGTGTATCGTCAAATACCAGTTCGTATAATGGGAGCCACACACGAACCTCCTCAGCCGTATCTTGTTCCGGTGCAAATGGAACAACTGATAATTGAGTACAGAAACATGAAGAAGGTGCTACATCCTATCGAACGGATCTCGTTATTCCACCTGAAATTTGAGAGTATCCACCCCTTTATTGATGGTAACGGACGCACAGGTCGATTGTTATTAAATTTGGAGCTTATGAAAGAAGGGTATCCAGTAATCAATGTGAAATTCTCGGATCGGCGCAAATACTATGATTGTTTTACACAATATCATCAATCAGGTAATCCAGATGCAATGGTAAAATTAATTTCAGGATATGTTCAAGAATCGTTGGAGAAATATATTCAGATTTTAGCATAATAATAAAAAGAACTAGACCGCCCTGTGAAGGAATTGTGGTCTAGTTCTCGACCTAAACTTGTGAGCCGATTTCTTTTACGGGTCAAGCTATTTGTACAAACCGTAGGTGTTAGCGCACCTGCGGTTCTTTATTTCGTAATTAGTGATTTTTCTGGAATTCCTTCATGAGCTCCGCCAAAGCTAAGCAGCCTGCTTTTTCCATTGCGTTGTATACAGAGGCACGCATGCCTCCCACAGAGCGATGCCCCTTAATACCGATGATATTCCGCTCAGCGGCAGCGGCGATGAATGCTTGTTCTAAATCAGCATTCGCCAGAGTGAATGTGATGTTCATATCGGAGCGGAATTCCGGCAACGCATGTCCCTTATAAAAGCCATTGCTGTCGTCGATTGCCTTGTAGATGTAGCTTGCTTTCTCTTGATTATGACACTCCAATTCTGTGATACCACCTTGTTCCTGTATCCAATCGAGTACGAGATTAAGCAAATAAATGCTGAATGTAGGTGGAGTATTGTAAAGAGAATCATTTTTTGCCATAATGTCATAGCGCGACATCGTCGGTAACGATTGATTACTTGCTTCAATCAAAGAGTTACGTAAGGCTACAACCGTCACACCGGATGGACCGAGATTTTTCTGGGCACCGGCATAAATTAAGGAAAATTTATTAGCGTCAATTGATTTCGATAAAATGTCACTTGACATATCGGCGATCAACGGGATGTTGTCGAATTCTGGAAATTGTTTAAATTGAGTTCCAAATATAGTATTGTTCGTGGTAATATGTAAGTAAGCAGGGTTATTACTTAATTGGATATCTTCCATACTTGGAATGTAATTGTAGTTCTGATCTTTGGAAGAAGCTGCAATATGAGTCTTGCCAATCAACGCGGCTTCTTTCAATGCTTTATCGGCGAAAGCGCCTGTCACCACGTAGTTTGCTTCTTGTCCGTCATTTAAAAAGTTAAGAGGGATCATAGAGAATTGTGTGCTGGCGCCGCCCTGTAAGAATAACACACGATAGTCATTAGTCAATTGTAATAGAGATTTGATTTTACTCTCTGCCTGTTCAATAATCGCTTCAAAATCTTTGGAACGATGACTGAGTTCCATGATCGACATCCCTGTGTTGTTATAGTTCAGCAATTCTGCTTGCGCTTTCTGTAAGACAGACACAGGCAAGGTAGACGGACCTGGATTAAAATTATAAACTCTGTGGCTCATGGTAATGTGTACCCTCCTAGTTAAATAGTGATTTTACATATTCTTACTATTACAATACATACACTTATGGTACAATAAATAGTAATCAAGACAAAAGATAAGGATGATACTTTACATGAAAATAAATAATTTAAATACTGACAAAGAAATTTCGCAAACTTCGCAAACACTAGAGAGCATCACAGAAAAATTCGAAATGTTGCGTACAAAACTTCATGAGTTTACTGATGGTGATGGTAACTTATCAGACAATGAAGAAATGTTAGAAATCAGCCAAAAACTGGATGAGCTGCACCTGGAGTATATCCGAATGGTGCAGGCTCAAAAGGAAGAACTAGGGTAATACATAAACACAGACAGGCTGGATTCCGAATTTGCGCGCTTCTTGTAAATTACTGGCGTACAAATCAATCTTGTTTCCTTTGATTGCACCACCGATATCGGCAGCTACAGCGTATCCGTAGCCCTCAATATAGAGGTGTGTGCCTAAAGGTATGACACTTCGGTCTACGGCAACTACACCGACGCGTGTTGTTAATCCTGAACTAGTGCGACTCGATAGACCGGGTTCCGAGCTGTTGTATTGCGTTGCAGTCATGTCAAATTTTTTGACATAAGGAATTGGAATTTCCGCGGCATCGGATATCAATGTTTCCTGAGCGACCGCCTGATTATCTTTCAAGAAAAGTCGATCAACTAAAACAGCCGCTTCGGCACGTGTAGTGTATTGAGCCACACGCATTGTGTTATCCGGATATCCGCTGATAATGTTATTTTTCAGAGCGTATGCGACATAATGATTGACCCAACTATCGGAAGCAACCGTCTTCATATCGCTGTAAGGCGCAAGGAGTTCCGCCCGTTGCCGCCAGTCTATTTGCCACATGACGTTCAACTCACCGGTAGCGGTGACAAGAATTTTTACCAGAGAATCTCTGCGGACAGGATCACCCGGTCTAAATTCATTGCTGCTTACCCCATCAATCATACCCAATCTGTGTGCAACATCGATATAAGGCGCATATTGGTCGTTGATATCAACATCGTTGAAAACAGGTACTATGTTGTCAATTGGCTCGATGCCTTTGGCTCTGATGATCATATGAATCAGTTCAGCGCGGCTGATTGGTGCATCGGGACTGAATTTATTCTCTACACGGTAATTGGCAGCGCCAAGCTGATAGAGACGCTCAATGGCTTCATAAGCAAAATGACTTTGAGGAATATCATAAAAATACTCATGTACAGGCTCAAGATTTTCTTCTACCTCGTCTACTTCATTCTCCGCCGGTTCTGCTATTTCCTCCGTTTGGACTTCCATTTCATCATTTTCAGCAATATACGCATCTACTTCATCAGAAGCTTCGACAGTGTTGTTTAAGATGGTAAAACAAAGAACAAAACTTAGTACTAATTTTAATATTAGGTTTCTCATGCTTTTATAGTCTCCCAATAATCAAATTTTTTTCATTATAACATAACAGTTGTGAAATCCGCTAGCCACTATTTTCCAGGTTAGAAAAATTGTATGAGAAAATTTTGTTTAGAAACATTTGAATTTTAAGAAATATATATATTTTAACGCAATTGTTGTACAATAGAGATGCAAATAGTCAGACATGGGAGGGAATATGATTTGTCAATATTTAGTCGATCTAAGCAGAATGAAAGATTAGTTGTACGTAAGTTCGAAGGTAAGGGTTCCGTTTACAGAGTTACTGATGAGAAAGTTCAGTCAAAATTAAATTATATTCATTTATCGAGTTTTCAAAAAGAGCAGTTGCAGCAATTGCATTCAGTAGTAGATGGGCAAATTGATCAGATTATCGGTACCTTCTACGATGAAATCATGCAGGTCGCAGAATTGCGTAAAATCGTGGAAAAATATAGTTCCGTAGCCAAGTTGAAGCAGACATTTAATACATATCTTAAAGGCTTACTAAAGGATTCCATCGATGAGCGATACATAAAGAGCCGTAAAGTTATTGGACAAGTCCATGATAAAATCGGATTGCATCCCGAATGGTTTATGGGAGCATACCATATCTTGAGACGATCGCTGATCCCGATCATTGTTGAACAATACCAGCACGACCCGCAGCAACTTTCCGACATGATCATAGCGCTGGACAGTATCACTACATTTGATAACGTATTGATGATTGAAGAGTACATACGCAGCTTTACTTCACAGATGCTGGCGATTGAGCAAATTAAGGAAATTCAATTTCAATTGCAAAACGATAGCCAGAATCTCGCAGCGGCTGCCCAGGAAACGACGGCATCAGCCAATGAAATGGCTACCAGTATGACGAATATTAGACAGGAAGCATTGGAAGCCGCTTCCTACACACATCGGGTTGTAGAATTGGCAGACCGAGGCGGGCAACAGATCAAAGCGGTTACAGAGGCAATGAAGGAAATTGAAGTAGATTTCGATGAGATGCAGGTCAATGTCTCCGGTTTAAATGAAAGTTCTGAACAGATAGCGAAGATTGTCGATACGATCAGCCAAATTGCCAATCAAACCAATCTATTGGCACTAAATGCTTCGATTGAGGCGGCACGTGCGGGCGAACATGGCAGAGGATTTGCCGTTGTTGCCGAGGAAGTGCGTAAATTGGCAGAGGACACGGATAGAGCTTTGAAGGACATTGCAGAGAAAATCAAGAAATCTCGCAAAGATACGAGTGAAGTATTAGAGGCAATGGTACGTACAACGAAATCAGTCAATGAAGGCGCTAACCTGACGGAGAGAACGATTGCCGAATTCTCTAAAATAACAGAAGCAGTCCAATCCAGTATGACGCTCACCGAGCAGGTGGCAGATGAGGTAAAACTCAATGCAAGCATAGCGGAACAGATTAAAGACGCATCGGAAAATGTCGCTATGCTGGCGGAAGGATTGGCAAGTCTCTCAGGCGAGTTGAATTAAGATAGTGTACGAAAAAATCTCACGCGAATCTTATCGCGTGAGATTTTTTGTACTGTTTATTAGCCATCGCTGCAAGTGATGACGAAAAAATTAACTGGCTCTGATCTGAGGAATTTGTTTGAGAATTTTTTGTGATATAAAAGCGACGATAAAGACGACGAGCAGATCCTTCGGCAAAAAGACTAAAAAACCTGTGTAGACTGCCTGAACCAGTGTAATTGGAGTAGCGATGACGTAATTCATCAAACCGTACATGTAAGGGACACCGACCAAGTAGATTGCCAACAGACCGCAGAGGTTGGCAGTCAACAATGTAGATAGTTTAGTATTTTTTTGCCATTCAATGACTCTTCCTATGACATAACTGGCGAAAATATATCCGATAATGTACCCAAAGCTCGGTTTCAGTACATAGGAAATTCCACCACCTTGGGTAAAGACGGGGAGACCGATTAAGCCGAGCGTCAGGTATAATATCTGGCTTAAAGCTCCCATTCTACTGCCGAGCAACGCACCAGACAGAATGACGACGGTCGTTTGCAATGAGATAGGAATGATTTGCAAAGGAATTTTTATGTATGCACTGATGACGGTCAGGGCAGTGAACATTGGCACGAGCGCGATATAATATGTTTTTATTGTATTCGAGTTCGCAGTTTTGGTTTGTTTTTGTACGATTGGCTCCAACGATGATACCCCATTTCTATAGATGTAATTTTAAATTGTTAACTTAATTATATATTTAGTTAACAATTGTCGTTAGGCATTATAATAAATAAAATACCGGTGATTGTCAATACGTGAATTTTTTAATACAATGAGAGTCATTACAGGGGGGATCATGATGAATAAAAAATATGCTGTTTGTTCTTTAGATTGTCCTGATACGTGTGCTTTAGAAATTACGTTGGACGCACGACAGACGATCACAAAAGTCACCGGACAAAAGCAACATCCTGTAACACAGGGAACGATTTGTAATAAAGTACGGCATTTGGCAGAGCGCGTATATCATCCGCGGCGAGTTCTAACGCCATTGAAAAGGGTTGGAGCCAAAGGCAGCGGTCAATTTACTGAGATAACATGGGATGAAGCGCTAGATACCATATATGAGCGTTTTCAAGCGTGCGTTACAGAATACGGAGCTGAAAGCATTTTGCCATATAGTTTTGCCGGTACAATGGGTATCATCAACCATGGATCGATGGATCGAAGGTTTTTCCACAGGCTGGGTGCGAGTAAACTGGAGCGCAGCATTTGTTCCACCGCCGGTAATATGGGCTATACATACACTATGGGGGTCAATAAAGGCGTTGATCCGGAAGATACGGAAAATGCGCAACTGATTATAATATGGGGTGCGAATATTGTCAGTACGAATATTCACCAATGGATCTATGCCAATAAGGCGAGGGAAAAAGGGGCGAAGATCGTCGTCATTGACATTCACAAAAACAGGACAGCAACATTGGCGGATCATTTTATCCAAATTCGTCCGGCGACCGACGGAGCTTTGGCACTGGGTGTGATGCATGTTTTAATTTCCGAGAAATTATATGATGAGGATTTTGTCAACGATTTTACTGTTGGATTTGAGCAACTGGCTCAACATGTACAAGCATATGACCCGCAAACCGTGGCGGACATCACGGGACTCACAGCCGAACAGATCATTCAATTGGCGAGGGAATACGGGACTACACGTAAAAGTTTTATTCGCATAGGAAACGGGCTGCAGCATCATTATAATGGTGGGATGGCGGTACGAAATATTGCTTGTCTCCCGGGATTGACCGGTGCATGGAAATACTCCGGTTGTGGCGCCGTTAAAGGGAACTCTGAATATTTTAAAAACAATAAACGGCAGCTTGAGCGGATTGATCTCGATGTTTCAGAGGCGCGGACGATTAACATGAACCAACTGGGTAATGCATTGAATCATCTGCACAATCCGGGCATTCATGCACTGTTCGTTTACAACTCCAATCCGGTGATCGTCGCTCCGGATCAGAACCAAGTTATAGCCGGATTACAACGCGACGATTTATTTACTGTCGTACATGATCAATTTATCACCGACACTGCTCGATACGCCGACATCGTACTACCGGCACCGACAAGTGTAGAATATTTAGATGTCTATCGATCGTATTGGCATTTGTATGTGCAGTTGTCGGAACCTGTCATTCCGTTGCAGGGACAGAGTTTACCGAACACAGAATTGTTCCGCCGACTGGCTAGGAGATTTGGTTTTAATGAACCGTGTTTTGCTGATTCCGACGAACAACTCGTCATACAGGCTCTGGACAAGATGTGCGAGGGAAAAACTGGTGAACAAATGTATGCGTTGCTTCAAGAAAAGAAATATATCAAACTATCTGAAGATGACGAATCGTTTTTTGCCAATGGCAGTTCATTGCCGACACCCAGTGGCAAAATAGAGTTCGATTCACAAGTGATGCAGAACAAGGGGCTGCCATCTTTGCCGTCCTTTACCGATATTAAGCATTTATCAAAGCAAGATTGCACAGAATATCCGTTGACTTTATTAAATGTTCCAAACCATATGTTTCTAAATTCCTCTATGGCTAATTTAGAAAGCTCTCAAAGCTTCGAAGGTGCGCCTTGCTTGGAAATGCATCCACAAGATGCTGCTGACAGAGGGATTACTGATCAATCGCTTGTGGAAATATATAATCGATTGGGAAATTGCTGTCTGCCTGTGAAGATTACCGATACGGTACCACCATGTACCGTGGTCAGCCAGGGATTGTGGTGGAACGAATTCTATGGCGAATCGGGAAATCTCAATCAATTGGTCAGTCAAGATTTATCGGATATGGGTAATGGAGCAGTGTTTTTCAGTACCTTTGTACAGGTCAAGGCTTCGGAAAATCATACAGATGCGAGGGGCTAATATTTATGGGAAAAAACGTCATCATTATTCTCGGACATGGAAGTAAAAATGCGGCAGCTGTCAGGGAACAGGAAACTCTGATTGCAATGATATCGACGTGTATGCCGGAATATGCTATCGAAAATGCCTATTTGCAATTTTGCCAGCCGGATTTTGAAAGTGTCGTTGAAAGACTGATACATCAAGATATATCATCGATCATTGTCGTTCCGTTGCTGTTATTCGCAGGCGTACATGTACAGAAAGAGATACCGGAAATGATCGAGGGCTTTCGCAGCCAATATCCGCATGTGACGTTTACTCTTACCAACCATTTGGGAGCAGATATGCATGTTGTCAACCTGATACGTGAGCGGGTTGCAGCGGTTATTTCGTAAATCGCATTCCTGTTGTGCTGCTGCATCAATTAACGAAGGAGATCTTTATGCAAACTTATTGGGAATTGTTTTTAGCATTTTTTCGTGCAAATATTGTTGGCTATGGCGGTGGACCGGGCTCGATTCCGTTAATTCGCAAAGAAGTTGTCGATATCTTCGGTTGGATGACCAATGACGAGTTCACGCAAGTACTGGCAGTCGCCAATGCCCTGCCGGGTCCGATTGCTACCAAACTGGCTACCCATGTGGGCTATCAGGTGGGAGGTTTTTGGGGTGCTATAACAGGTATTGTCGCTTCTGTCGCTCCGACGGCATTGATGATGCTTGTCATGTTCTCTATCCTATCTAAGTATAGAGATGCGAAGGTCGTCAAAGGTCTGATGCTTGCCGTACAGCCGGTGATCATTGTCATGTTGCTGCATGTAGTATACGAAATGGGCGCCAGTGTATTTAACGAGACATCGGTATTTCTAGTGCTGATAACCCTGGCATCGTTAATCGCCATGTTCTATTTCAATTTGCATCCGGCGCTTTTGATCGTCGCGGCGATGGGCATCGGTGTTGTATTTTCGAAATACATTGTTTAGGTAGATTTGTTCTCATAGATAAATTCGTTCTTAAGGAGTATATGAGTTGGCTGAAAGGTCATTTATATGCTCCTATTTTTTTTGTAAAATTTCTGATAAAACTCCTATCGTCATAGAAAATATTGATTCGTGGAAGAATAGCGGTGAGGGGGATTATATGAAATTTCAAAAAGTATATTACGAGCCGGATGTTTTGGAGTATCCATTAGGCAAAGAACTAGCCGCAACATACGCGCATTTAGAATGGCATGCGATCGAAAACCATAACAACATTCCCGAGTTTCGCAATCAAGATAACAGTCAGTTTGCCGTGATGAAGCAATACTTGATTTTAGGAATACGGAAAACCCACAAATACACGGCGAATCATAAAATTTCTGATTATCTCGTACCCTACACATCTTCCGGATGCAGTGCGATGTGCATGTATTGCTATCTCGTATGCAATTACAACAAATGCTCTTATTTGCGGGTATTTGTAAACCGCGAGTATATGTTGGAGCGATTAATAGCTCATTCCAACCGGCAGAATGAACCATTGGTATATGAAATCGGCAGTAATAGTGATTTGCTTTTAGAAAATCAAGTGACCGGTAATTTGCCGTGGACAATTGAGACATTTGCAGATAAAGGCAGTGGAATGCTGACATTTCCGACTAAATTCCACACGATAGATTCGCTTTTGCATCTAAATCATCAAGGGAAGACATTGTTTCGCATGAGTGTAAATCCCCGAGAAATCATTAAAAACATGGAATTCGGCACATCGTCACTAGAGAAGCGAATTAGCGCACTCAATGAGATGCATGCCGCCGGATATCCGATAGGAATCCTGATTGCTCCTGTCATCATGGTCGAAGATTGGCAAACACTATATCGAGAATTATTGAGTGTCCTAAGGGACAAGCTGACAAATGGGGTAAAAATGAATTTGCCCATAGAAATTATTTTTATGACGTACAGCTACATTCATCGAATGATCAATGCAGAGGCATTTCCGAAGGCTGTCGATTTATATGACAAAAATCGCATGACAGGAAGAGGCAGGGGTAGATACTGTTATAAAAATCAGTACAGAGCAATTGGCGAGGAGTTTTTTAGGACAGAAATCCCACAATATCTTCCGCATGCAAGCATCGCCTATATTGTATAAAAGTAACAATGTGAAACCAAACTATAGAGGATAAGAAATTCAATACGCTATGCCAATTTACAGGAAAGTGAGGGTGAATTATGGCGAAAAAACACCTATTAATATTGGCTGTAATCGTTTTTATACTTTCATTTCTGATGATGGAAGGCAAGCCTTTCGATATATACGACACGGTAGAGACGTTTACAAACCGCAATTTATCGATGGGTAGCCGCGGAAATGATGTATCGGATTTACAGACCAGGTTGCAAGAATTGGGCTATTATTCTGCCAACGTAGACGGAGTATTTGGCTATCAGACACTCTATGCAGTCAGAAAATTTCAGAAAGATAACGGATTGAAAATTGATGGAATTGTCGGTGAGAATACGAGAAAGCTGTTACAAGAAAAAACCAAAGGACAAGGAAGTTCAGGGAATCAAACTACACAGAATAAAGAGACGGCTTTCAATGGCGGCAAGTTTTCACAAAATGATTTTAATTTGATGGCGAATGCGGTATACGGTGAGGCGAGAGGGGAGCCGTATGTCGGACAAGTGGCAGTTGCTGCGGTTATTTTGAATCGCATCAAGCATCCTGTGTTTCCTAACACCGCTTCCGGGGTAATTTTCGAACCGCGTGCATTTACCGCCGTAGCAGATGGGCAGATTTGGATGGAGCCGAATGATTCGGCTAAAAAAGCGGTACAGGATGCGATTAACGGTTGGGACCCATCGGGAGGAGCCATATATTATTTCAACCCGGACACGGCGACAAGCTCTTGGATTTGGACGAGACCCCAACGAAAGCAAATCGGTAAACACATTTTTTGTGACTAAACAGGCTATTTCAAAGTCAATAGAGGAGGTACATTATGTATAAGAAAGTAGCAGCTTGGCTGCTCCCAGTATTCGTAATCGCAGTAGCGGTCGCTGTATATTGGGGGTACAATGAGCACCAAGAAAGAGCCATGTTGTACAATAATAGCGAATCACAGTACCAACGAGCGTTTTATGAATTGAGTTACTATATAGACTCTGTAGAAGATGAACTGGGGAAATCGATTGCCGTCAGTACACCAGGGCAGTTCAGACGATCATTGTCAAATGTTTGGCGGCTGGCATATGCGGCACAGGCACGCATCGGTCAATTGCCGCTCGGTTTGATGGAGTTCAGTAATACAGAAGATTTCATCGCGCGTGTGGGGGATTTCTCTTACCGTGCCGCAATTAGAGATCTCGACAAAAGCCCCATCACTGATGAGGAGTGGGAGACGTTAAAGACGCTCTATAGCTGCGCCGTTAAAATTCAAGGAGAAGTACAAAATGTGCAGCAGGTCGTGGCAACCGAGCAACTGCGGTGGACAGATTTTGAAATGATGTATGCCAACGCCAGTGGCGATGAACCGATGGACAACAATATCACGAACGGTTTCACCAACCTGGACAGCGAAGTCGATCAGTTTCCGGAAGTTTCATGGGGGACTGGGATCGACAGCATCAAGCAAATCCGTTCGGAAAAAATCAAGCGTCTCTCAGACGGAGAAATATACGACGAAACGCAGATTAAGCAAAAAATTGCCGATTTTCTGGAGCTTGAACCGAATAAAGAATTTGAACTGGTCAAAAACCATGACGGCGGAGAATACATTACATACAGTGCCTATATAACAAACAGCGATGAAGATACAACTTACCTTGATGTGATGGAGATAGAAGGGAACATTCTCTGGCTGTTGCGCGACCGACCGGTTGGAAGACCGACAATCGATTTACAGGAAGCGGAAAGCATCGCTGCTGAATACCTGAAGAAATTAGAAGTATCGAAAGTCATTTCTACGAGTGTCGATGATTATGAAAATATAGCGATCATTTCCTTTGCGGCATATGAGGACAATATGGTCATGTATCCCGACACGATTACAGTGAAGATTGCCCTCGATAACGGGGACATTATTGGTTTTTCTGCAAGCGAGTATTTGCTAAACCATAATAAACGTGAGTTTGGCCCTGTAGAGCTGACGATTGAGCAGGCACGGGAACATCTGAATCCTCGTCTGCAAGTAGAGGAACAGCGAATGGCAGTGATTGAGGCGGAAGACGGAAAAGATGTACTGACGTACGAATTTATTGGCACGATTGATAACAATACGTATAAAATCTACATCAATGTGCGTGACGGGCTGGAAGAAAAAGTCGAAAAAGTCGATTATATCAGTGTACAGCAGGTGTACAATACTTACTAAGAGCAGAGGAATATGGAGTGCAGATAATTGATGATTATGAAGAGCAGAGATTGATTCTGCTCTTTTTTATATGAACACAATTTTCAATACGAATATGTTACGAATATGCTTGGAGAATATTTTCGGCAACCGCTTTTTTGGAAATGCAAAGATCCATTGCCTGTTTTTCTATGTGGCGGTGGGCATCCGGTTCGCTCATTTGCAGTTGGCTAATCAGCAACCATTTTGCTCGGTTGACAAGCCGGATTTCTTCCATCTTTTCTTCAATCGACAAGGTTTTCTTTTCTAATTTCCGCAGTCGCTCTCTTGCACTTGCCATCCAACTGAGAGCTTGAGCGATTGTCGGTTTAGAAGTAGGTTTCGGTAAAGTGAAAACACCGTGTTCGACCACTTTATCATACATTTCAGCGTGGATATCACTTCTGACAAGCAGCAACACGACAGTTCCTTTGGAGGCGCAAGCATCAATGGCAAAGCGTGTGCCGGGATCGTCCGGCAACGGGGAATTGATCATAACAAAGTCGAAGACTCTTTCAGCAATCGCTCGCTTTGCGGCGCTCACACTGGAAACGGTCAGGACAGGATCATAGGTTGATTCAGGGAGCAGCGTCGTCAAAGCAGAGTTGAAATTTTCTGCCGCTGATACGACAAGAGTGCTGTATACTCGTTCTTTCAAACTCATTTTGCTCCCCTCCTTTTTGATTTGGCATGATTTTCACTGATTTATCCGAATCTTACTTATTGCAGTAGGCGTCCAATAGAGCGGCAGGTATATATTCCCGGATAAAAGCGCTACCGGCTGCGGCTGTACGGGCTGCTTCTAAATTTTGCGGTAATCTTTTGAACTGTGCAAGCGTTTCCGTATCCGCTTTATACAGGTTGAAATTTGCCACCATCGGCAAATCCAATTTATTTTCAATCCCATATAGACCTGCGTAAATCATCAGTGCAAATGCCAGATACGGATTGGACTTGGGATCAGGTGAACGAAGCTCCGCACGGCGATATTCGCCCACAGCCGCAGGAACTCGCACGAGCTGAGAGCGGTTTTCGATTGACCAAGAGATGTAACCCGGAGCTTTATTACTTCCAAAACGCTCGTAAGAATTTTCAGTGGGGTTCAGGAAGACAGTCATATCCTCAATCTTATCGAGGATACCGGCAATCATATAATACATATTATCGGAACCGTCTGCTGCTTTTACGGATATGTTGATGTGAAATCCGCTTCCGGGTTTGTCTGCAAGCGGTTTCGGGCTGAAATCTGCAAACAGTCCGTTTCGATGGGCGACGGTTTTAACGATTGTCTGGAAGGTCATTACATTATCGGCAGCAGTCATAGGATCGGAATAACGGAAGTCGATTTCGTTTTGTCCCGGTCCTTCTTCGTGGTGAGAACTTTCAGGACGAATGCCCATCTGTTCCAGAGTGAGGCAAATTTCACGCCGAATGTTTTCGCCTTTGTCCTCCGGTGCAATATCCATATAACCGGCTTTGTCGTAAGGTTCTTTTGTCGGTTCTCCGTTTTCATCCAGTTTGAAAAGGTAGAATTCCTGCTCCGCGCCAAAGGAAAAGCTGAATCCGGCTTGTTCGGCATGTTTGATCGACTGCTCTAAAAGACGGCGGGAATCGCAGGGAAATGGTTTGCCGTCAGGGTAGGAGATATTGCAGAACATACGAACAACGCGACCATGCTCAGGTCTCCATGGAAGCGTCGTCAATGTCGCAGCATCGGGATGCAACAGCAAATCGGAATGTGTTTCATCCCCAAATCCTGCGATCGCCGATGCGTCGAACGATATTCCGTATTCAAAAGCGCGAGGAAGTTCCTCCGGCATAATGGAAATATTCTTTTGCTTGCCAAATACATCGCAAAAGGCAAGACGGATAAACTTTACATCCTCTTCTTGAACGTACTGTATAACCTCTTGTTTTGAATACTTCATAACATCTTACCTACCTTCTTTTAATTTGCCACATACATTTGCTTGTATGGGTTGTTACTATTGGGTGTAATGACAGTAAAGGGGGAATTGATCACTTCTGTTATATCGTATCCGAACAACGCGCAGTATTCGGATATATAGCTGTTGATTTCTTCCATATCTGCTGCTGTTGCGCCTCTTACAGTAACCTGACGAGGAAACGCGGTCTCCTTGTAATCTCCACGCAAAAACATTTTACCTCCGTGCATACCGGTGCAGGGGAAGTCGCCGACAATATGCTGATCGACAATCGGGTGACCGTTTGCTTCAAGTCCGAGAACGATGATAACGCCGCCTGCCTGGTATTCGCCAAGAAAACTTCCAGCGACACCGCCGATGACCATGACCGGAACTTTGTCTTTATATGCCTTCATATGGATTCCGGCGCGGTATCCTGCATTGCCTTTGACGTAGATTTTACCGCCGCGCATAGCATAGCCGGCTGCATCGCCGATATTGCCATGAATGATAATTTCGCCTTCGTTCATCGTATCACCGACGGCATCCTGTGCATTGGTATTGACTGTGATAGAAGCGCCGTTCAGATAGGCGCCGAGGGCATTTCCGGGAACGCCGTCAATTGTAATCGCTCGACCGGACATGCCTGCAGCAATGAAGCGCTGACCGCAGCAACCGGTAATGACGCAATCCTCTTGATGTTTACGGAGTAAATCGTTCAATGTTCTATAATCGAGGTCTGTCACATCTATTAGCATAATACTACTGCACCTCCGAAGTTTTTTCTATAATTTCTTGCACAAAAATATTGTGTAAGCTGCAATTTTTTCTCTATTCACCTGCGTGGGAGATACCGAGAATCTCAAGCTCCTTTTCACTTAATCCGATACCGCGCAACATTAAGCGATTTCCACGCAGCGATTCAATCGAATTGATACCCATGCCGCCCATAAGTTCTTGGATTTCATGTTCCCAAGCCCTTAGCAGATTGACAAGGCGCTCGCTGCCAATGTTGGGATTGAGCCGCTTCACAAGCTCAGGACGTTGCGTAGCAATACCCCAGTTACATTTACCGCTTTGGCAGGTGCGGCAGAGATGGCAGCCTAAAGCGAGCAACGCTGCGGTTCCCACATAGCAGGCATCAGCACCGAGGGCAATCGCTTTTACGATATCGGCAGCATTGCGGATACTTCCGCCGACAATCAGAGAAACATTGTTTCGGATGCCTTCATCACGCAAACTCTGATCAACGGCGGCAAGTGCCAATTCAATCGGAATACCGACATTGTCGCGAATTCTCGTAGGAGCCGCACCGGTACCGCCACGGAAACCGTCGATGGCGATAATATCTGCTCCGCTTCTGGCAATACCGCTGGCGATGGCGGCAATGTTATGCACAGCGGCAATTTTTACGATGATCGGCTTCTTATATTCTGTAGCCTCTTTCAACGAGAACACAAGCTGGCGGAGGTCTTCAATCGAATAAATATCATGGTGGGGTGCAGGAGAGATTGCATCGGATCCTTCAGGGCTCATTCGGGTACGGGAAACATCACCAATGATTTTAGCCCCCGGAAGATGCCCGCCGATACCGGGCTTGGCGCCTTGACCCATTTTGATTTCCACAGCAGCTCCGGCTTCCAGGTAATCTTTGTGAACGCCAAAGCGTCCGGATGCGACCTGAACAATCGTATTTTCACCATAACAATAGAAATCCTCGTGCAGTCCGCCTTCACCGGTGTTATAGAGAATACCAAGCTCCGTGGCAGCCCTTGCCAAAGATTCATGGGCATTGTAGCTGATCGAGCCATAGCTCATGGCTGCAAACATGATTGGCATTGCAAGCTCAAGCTGAGGAGGCAATTCACATTTCAATCTACCGTTTTCATCACGTTGCATTCTTTCAGGCTTTTTGCCGAGGAATACACGGGTTTCCATAGGTTCTCTCAGTGGATCGATCGGTGGGTTGGTTACTTGCGATGCGTTAATTAAGATATGGTCCCAATATATCGGCATTGGCTTGGGGCTGCCCATCGAAGAAAGCAGGACACCGCCGCTGTTTGCTTGTTTATAAATTTCTTTGATCGTATCATTTGACCAGTTGGCATTTTCGCGCATCACGCAGTCACTTTTTATGACCTTGATCGCCTTGGTCGGACAGAAGGACACGCAGCGCTGGCAATTGACACAATTCGCTTCATCGCTGATCATCATATTGCGTTCGGCATCAAACGTGTACACTTCATTGGAGCATTGCAGCTCGCACGCTCTGCATCTGATGCATCGGTCATTGTTTATGATAACCTCAAATTCGGGATATATAAATTCTATGCTCATCAGAATGCACCGTCCTTTACGTTAATAATAACCGGCTCGCCGCCTGCCGGAGCATAGATGTTTTCCGCATTTGGCTCCATCGTGCGGATGGCGGCTTCTTCGCTGGCGATAAACACCCTATCATCCTTTTCTCCGACGACCATGGAACGAAGTTTCAACCGATCATTCAGAGCCATCAGTCCGCCGTCAAAGCCTAAGACAATCGAAAACGGTCCGGTTATCAGCAGACTTGAAAAGGCGGTACGAAGATAGGTGTATTTTTCGCGCTGTTTCTCATCCGTCTCAGCAGCAATGGAGCTCCAAAACGGAGCCGCAATAACACTGGCGGCTTCGTTCAAGGTAAGACCTTGAGTACGAACAAGATAGTCCATAATATAGGTAATGACTTCGGTATCGGTCTGAAGGGTGCATTTGTAACCGAACATTTCAATGAAGCGCCGGTTGGCGTCATAAGAAGAAATTTCACCGTTATGAACGATCGAGTAATCAAGCAGGGTAAAGGGATGAGCACCGCCCCACCAGCCGGGTGTGTTGGTAGGATAACGTCCGTGTGCCGTCCAGGAATAGCCTGCGTAGTCCTCTAATTTATAAAAGACACCGACATCTTCCGGAAATCCGACTGCTTTGAAAGCTCCCATATTTTTGCCGCTGGAAAAAACATAAGCGCCGTGTATTTCTGTATTGATCGTCGTAACCGCCCTCGCAACAAATTCTTTCTCATCAAGCTGCAAGGAGGTGACAACAGACTTCAAAGGAGCCACGAAATATCTCCATATAATTGGTTCATCTGTAATCCCCGTAGTCTTTCGCGTGGGAATAATTTCCGATCGTACGATTTCAAATCGTTCTTTTAAGAATTGTTCACAATTCTTGCGGGTAGCGCGTTCATTATAGAATAAGTGTAAGGCATAAAAATCCTTGTATTCGGGATAGATGCCGTAACCTGCAAAACCGCCGCCGAGTCCGTTGGAACGGTCGTGCATCGGTTTCATAGCATTCGTAATCATTTCACCGGACATTCTGTTCCCGCATTTTGAAATAACGGCGGCAATGGCACATCCGGAGGGAATTCGCACTTGACCTTCTAATTTCATATGAGTTCCTTTCCTTTCGAAAAATATAGAAGAATATAATAAAAAAGAACAAAAAAAGGCGTTCATTTTAATGCAGACGATTGCCTACACTAAAATGAACGCCTTTGCTCATTTGTAAATACTATATCATCGCCAGTTTCGTTTTGTCAAGGTGAAAACGCGAATTCCCAGAGCCTATTGTGAGGATTTCGATAAAAATTGTAAAAAATCAGTTGACACACCTCTTGTATTAGGTATACAATTCAGAACATAAAGGCAAAGGCGTCTTTAAGGTTAATCCCTTGAAGGCGTCTTTGTCTTTTTTTATCATCAAGTTAAAGGAGATTTTATTATGGGAACTGTACCTGAGTATTTTGGAAGCTTAGTCTTTGACGACAGAGTCATGAAAGCCAACCTGTCTGCAAAAGTATATCAATCACTTAAAAAGACAATCGATGAAGGAGCACAGCTTGATATCAGCGTTGCCAACGCTGTAGCGACTGCCATGAAGGATTGGGCGGTTGCCAACGGTGCTACCCATTATACCCATTGGTTCCAGCCGATGACCGGCATTACCGCAGAAAAGCACGACAGCTTTATTTCTCCATCGCCCGACGGCGGAGTGATTATGGAGTTTTCCGGAAAAGAACTAATCCAGGGCGAGCCGGATGCCTCTTCTTTTCCATCGGGAGGTTTGAGAGCGACGTTCGAGGCAAGGGGCTATACTGCTTGGGATCCGACTTCCTATGCCTTTATCAAAGGGAAGGCTTTATGCATCCCGACGGCGTTCTGTTCTTACGGTGGTGAAGCACTGGATAAGAAGACTCCGCTTCTCCGGTCAATGGAAGCCCTCAACAAACAGGCAGTTCGTGTCTTGCGTTTATTCGGCAACGATACTGCAACATGCGTTCGCAGCTTAGTCGGTCCCGAACAAGAATACTTCCTTATAGACAAGGAAGTATATGAACAACGTCGTGACCTTCGTTTCACAGGCCGCACACTGTTTGGTGCCAAACCTCCGAAGGGTCAAGAAATGGATGACCATTACTTCGGTGTCATTCAACCCAGAGTGGAAGCATACATGGAGGAACTGAACGAGCAGCTTTGGAAACTGGGAATTTTGGCGAAGACAGAACATAACGAAGTTGCTCCTGCTCAGCATGAGTTGGCTTCGATTTATACGACAACCAATATCGCAACCGACCATAACCAACTGACGATGGAAATTATGCGGAAGGTGGCGGCAAAGCATGGTTTGGTATGTTTGCTCCATGAAAAGCCGTTTGCGGGGGTCAACGGCAGCGGCAAGCACAACAACTGGTCGATTGCTACCGATACCGGCGTAAATCTGCTATCTCCCGGTGAAACACCCTATGAAAATACACAATTTATTCTGTTCCTTTGCGCCGTTATTAAAGCTGTGGACGATTATCAGGATCTGCTCCGCATTTCGGCTGCAACAGCAAGCAATGACCATAGACTCGGCGCCAACGAAGCACCGCCTGCCGTTATTTCCATCTTCCTCGGTGATGAGCTGAATGCCATATTGGAAGCGATCGGTACAGACTCACCATACAATGGTGCAGAAAAGATTCAAATGAAGCTCGGTGTTGACGTTCTGCCTAAGTTCAACCGCGATACGACCGACCGCAACCGTACTTCGCCCTTTGCGTTTACCGGCAACAAATTTGAATTCCGGATGCTCGGTTCCTCTAACAGTATTGCCTGTGTCAACATCATGTTGAACAGCGCCGTTGCCGAAAGTCTGAAAATTTACGCCGACAGATTGGAGCAGGCAAAGGATTTCGAAACGGTGCTTTACGAAATGATCCGAAAGACGATTAACGATCATAAACGTATCATCTTCAACGGCAATGGCTACGATGATGCGTGGATCAAAGAGGCTACGGAAATACGCGGTCTGCTCAACCACCGTACGACACCGGATTGTGTGCCACACCTGCTCGATCAGAAGAATGTACAGATGCTCACCTCCCATGGTGTGTTTTCTGAGACAGAAATCAAATCCCGTTATGAAATCACACTGGAGAACTACTGTAAGACCGTTGTGATTGAAGCCAACACGATGGTGGACATGGCGAGAACGGAAATCGCCCCGGCTGTACAGGCTTACGTACTGGAAATTGCAAAGACTGCCGCTGCTAAGAAAGCCCTTGATAAAACGATTCCTTGCGGTTATGAAAGCGGTCTTGTGAACAAACTTTCCACTTTGATCGATAGAATCGCTGTTAAAACCGACGAGTTAGAGCAAGCTTTACTTGATCTTGAGTCAACGGAGGAAATTAGCGAAGAGGCAAACGCGATTCGCGATACTGTACTTGTGAAGATGAGCGAGCTGAGACTGGCTTGCGACGAGGCGGAAACCCTGACAGCAAAAAAATATTGGCCTTTCCCGACATATGGCGATCTGCTATTCAGCGTGAAATAACAGAAGATGAATCCTATAGACATTATCCTTAATTAAAAAATCCTCATAGACATACTGATATTAGTGCACAAATCGCAGCGGTGATTTGTACTACTAATATTGGTATGTTTTTTATTGAGAAAATTGTATATAATTGTATGGAAAACAGCCCTTATGACCTATGAGAATGCGTCATTAAGTCATTTTATATACAGTAAAAATTATGTATAATTAAAGTAATATGGAAAGGCAATATGGAAGAGAAGGAGGGGACAGATGCTACAGAAAATTATTCAAGCGTTGCAAAGAAAGGACAAGCAGTCAGAGGCGCACAGGTTGATATATGATATGTTTTATGAAAAGATTTATTATACGGTATATTTTGTGACGAAAGATTCTCATATAACTGACGATGTAGTGCAAGAGACTTTCATCAAAGCTTTGAGCAAGCTAGATACAGTGAAAGATTTAGAGAAAATCGGCGGATGGCTGAGGACCATTGCAATGAATACAACGATAAATTACTACAGAACGCTGAATAAAGTACAGCATGTGGAATTTGATGAAGCGTATATTAACGATTACATAGATATACAACAAATACGCAGTGCAGAGGATACTATAG
>JAEWFW010000060.1 GCA_023388635.1 Bacillota bacterium | reverse complement strand
GCCATAGTTGACCGTCTGGTTCACCATTCACATATGTTGATGTTCACGGGTAAAAGCTATCGCATGGCAAATTCACTAATTAAGTAAATATGGGGGTGCTGGCAATTGCACTTTTGATTGCCAAAAGTTGCATTTACCTATTGCCAAACACACTACCACTATCCCTGCGATATTATCATACTGCGCTTGTATTAGTTGCTCTAATTCTGTTATACCTCGTTTATTCATTTTTTATTTTTATCCTCCTTCCTTAATGCAACGGTAATTTATTATAAAAATTTTTTCAATAACTATTTTTATCAATAAAAAAGACAGCCACCGACTGGTGCTGCCCCATAAAAAACATTGTTCTATTTCATCACTGCTTTATTACTATTTTCCCACTCATTAAGTTTCACAAAAACTTCGATGTCTCCCATAGTCCCCTACAACGTACGCCGCAAGAACTCCCTCGTCCGTTCTTCCTTCGGATTGTTGAAAATCTGTTCCGGACTTCCTTCTTCCGCTATAACGCCTTGATCCATGAATACGACGCGGTCTGCGACTTCTTTGGCGAAGCTCATTTCGTGGGTGACGACGAGCATCGTCAAACCAAGACCAGCCAATTCTTTCATGACCTTGAGAACTTCACCGACCATTTCCGGATCAAGTGCCGATGTCGGTTCGTCAAATAACATCACATCGGGCTCCATCGACAATGCTCTTGCTATGGCGACACGCTGTTTTTGCCCGCCGGACAATTGCTTCGGCTTGGCGTTGACATATTGATCCATGCCGACAACTTTCAAATATTTCATAGCGACGGCTTCCGCCTCTTGCTGAGAACGTTTCAACACTTTGACTTGTCCGACAACACAATTGTTCAATACATTATGGTTATTGAACAGGTTAAATTGTTGAAATACCATACCCAAATGCTGACGATATTTTAGAATATCATGTTGGTCATCTAGGATGTTTTCGCCCTTATAGATAATCTCGCCACCGCTCGGTTTTTCCAAGAGATTGATACAACGCAAAAGCGTCGATTTTCCTGAACCGGAAGAGCCGATAATACATACAACTTCTCCTTTTTTTACTGAAAAATCGATATCCTTCAAAACTTCCCTTTCGCCGAACGATTTGCTCAAATGCTTAATTTCAATGAGTTTCTCCATAAAAATCCCCTCCTTTGCCTTGTAAACTACCGTTCGTCATCTCGACCTTCTCTAGCCGTTTTCACCTGCATCTGATTGCCTAGTATATTGTAATTCTCAGGACCGTCCATTTTTCTTTCAACATATTGCAATAACCTTGATGATGTAATCGTCATAATCAAGTAAACGATCGATGTAATCGTAAACACTTCGAAAAACATAAAATTAGCTCCGGCGATTGATCGCGATTGGAAGAACACTTCAGTCAGACCGATGACGCTAAGTACAGATGAATCTTTAATATTGATAATAAGTTCGTTACCTGTAGCAGGTAAGATATTGCGAATCGCTTGCGGCAAAACAACACTCGTCATTATTTGAAAGTGACTCATGCCGATAGCTTCTGCCGCTTCGTATTGACCCTTATCAATCGAAACGATTCCACCGCGGACAATTTCTGCCATATATGATCCTGTATTGATCGAGATAACTAATAATGCCGCCGGCAGTACTTCAATTTGAAAATCGAACAAGCGCGGAATACCGTAAAAGATAACCATTGCCTGTACCATCATCGGCGTACCGCGAAAGACTTCTATATACACACCAATTATAAGGTTTACAAATTTTAAAATATAGCGTTTGATTCCTTTCTCAGGCATAGGAATCGTACGAATAACTCCTATGACCAAGCCAATAAGGGAACCCACAACGGTTCCCACAATTGCCACCAATAACGTCTTACCTGCACCACGTAAGAACATCGGCCAATAATTCAAGAAAATATTAATCATCACTTGAAAACTCATTGCCTGCCTCCTTTAACCCGTAAAAACCGGATGCATAATATACATCCGGTTAGGTTCTTCTATTTATTGTGCTGCCGGTTGGTTGAGAATCGCCTGATCCATAATCGATATTTGCTCTTCTACTGAAATCCCCGCTAATATCTGATTGATTGGATCTTTCAACTCGCTTCCTTTGACCAACCCTACTGCAATCGCTGTGTCTTCCGGTGAAGTTTCAAATCCATCTGTAAATTCTACAAACTTTAAGTTTGGATTAGCTGCTTGGGCGCTGACACCTTCCGGACGTTCCGACACATAACCGTCAATAATACCAGATTCCAGTGCCACTCTCATTGCCGGGAAGTTCTCCATTGCAGTGCGTTTTTGTACACCCTCAATTTGATCAATAACCGAGTAGTGGAATGTATTCAATTGTGCAGTAATTTTTGCTCCTTTAAAATCTTGAATCGAAGTTGCTCCGTCATAAGCGCCACCTGCTTTAACTACCATAACCAAATCGGATTGGTAATAGTTATCCGTGAAGTCAATTGCTAACAGACGCTCTGCAGTCGGTGACATACCTGCAACAATCGCATCAATTCTTCCTGATTGCAGAGAAGGAACAAGACCATCCCACTCTGTCTTGACGATCACTAACTCTTTGCCTAATCCATCAGCAATTTTCTTAGCGATTTCTACGTCATATCCACCAGCGTACTCAGCGTTGCCATGAATCTTAACTCCGCCATTTTCGTCTCCAATTTGTGTCCAGTTAAACGGTGCGTATCCAGCTTCCATACCGACTTTAAATGTATTATCCCCACTGTTTTGCTCTCCACCTGCCGGAGGCACATTGTCACCTGCCGGAGGAGGTGTCTGTACATTGCTACCTTGCTGCTGATTATTGTTCTCCAATGGAGCATTATCCTTTGCCGGTCCTCCGCATCCAACGATCAACATCGTCACAAGCAAGACAGCGGTTATCATTAACGATAATTTTCTCTTCATTTTTCCATTCTCCCCTTATTTAAATTTAAAAATACTTTAACCTCATAAGTTCGTATTGCCTTCTCTAATTTAGGTACAAAAAAAGACCTGAATCGACTCAGATCTCCTATCTACATAGCAGCCACAAGTCCCCTTTTTGTCCCAAATGAGATAGCTCAACTCAATAAACTGGGTCGTTTATTGAGACAGTCCTGCAGCTCTTAACTGCAGACCCAGCACACACTACTTGAGGATAGTACGTACTTCGGCAGCATCTCCTTCTCTCTGGCATCGTAGCTTCTCAGGCTCCGCCAAAGACTGTTAGATGTTGCGCCTCTACCTCACTTGTCAAAGTGAGGTCTTATGAAATTATATGTAAAGTCTAATAGAACTTTTATAATCTGTCAACCCTCATTTTAGATCTCCGCATACAATTCGCAATTTTCGACTTTATGCCCACTCGCACAATTTTCGATTTATGCGCGCCTTGATATTTTAAATGAAATGTAATACGAATATGCAGCAAACATTGTTATACTAAAATAAAAGCCACCAGTGCACACGTCAACTGTAAGTGCACATACCGGCTATGATGCAGCTAATTATAAACTGTAAGGGCACATTTGAATTATAAAATGTAGATACAATCATAGGGAGAATCGATGACAGATGCAACGACATAACGACAGGACTACATCTAAATATGGAAAAATCGTAAAGAGATTGCTTCTATCCCTGACTGCGATAATTGTATTGATCTTATTAGCCGTAGTAACGATAATCGCTGTCAACCAATACGTGCAGACCTCCGCTAAGGAACGAATCATAAGTCCCGCAGAAGCCACATTGATCGATTTTGATTTCGACTGTATTCTCATCCTCGGCGCCGGAGTGCGTAACGACAAACGTCCCAGCCATATGCTTGAGGACCGATTGCTGCGGGGCATAGAATTATATGAGCAGGGTGTAGCGGACAGGCTGTTGATGAGCGGTGATCATGGACAAATCGATTATGATGAAGTCAATGTCATGAAACAATTTGCTATTGACAAGGGAATTCCTTCGGAACATATTTTTATGGATCATGCCGGTTTTTCCACTTATGAAAGCATGTACCGCGCCAAAGAAATTTTTACCGCTGAAAAAATCCTAGTCGTCACCCAAGAATATCACCTGTATAGAGCATTGTATATTGCTGACGCATTGGGGTTGACTGCCTACGGTGTGGATGCTGACCTGAGAACATACATTGGACAGGAATACAGGGAATTTCGAGAAGTACTCGCACGGATGAAAGACTTTCTGACAACGCTATACAAACCGAAACCGACATATCTCGGAGAAACAATCCCGATTCACGGCAACGGAGATTTGACGAATGACTGATATTTTGCTATCGAGAATACAGACTGTTTACCACCATACCGGCTATAATCAAGACCAAGCCGAAGACTCCCATGGTTGCCGGGACGGAATCACCCAGCCAGAGTATTCCGCCAAGCAAGGCAAATACAACTTCTCCGGCTTGGGTCGCCTCAATCACAGCCAGTTGCTTCACATTTTCCCGCACCAAATCAGTCGCTTTAAAGAATAGAATCGTCGCCACAATGCCCGAAAATACCGCTACCAAAAATGTTTGCAATACTTGCCCTACATCCGGTAATCCACTTTGCCAAATCGCAATCAGTCCAAGAAATACCCAGAGTGGCATACTGCATAGTGTCATACCATACACGCGTTGTGGTGCATTGATCGACGCTTGGCAAAGCTCCATCATTTTCCGATTCCCTAACGGATAAGCAAACGCGGCAACGATGATCGCAGCCATACATATGACAATTTGATGGATTTGAATTTCTGTCGCGTGATCTACCGACAACAAGAACACGCCGATCAAAATAATGCATGATAAAGCCAGATTCCTTAACGGAATCTTTCTGCCAAACAACGGCGTCAATAAAACGCCGGCAACAATCGTAATTTGCCAAGCCCCCGCAATAAACCACGACGGTCCATATGTCGAAGCAAACGTCAATGGAAAATAGAACAGACCAAATCCGACGATACTCCACAAAATCCATAAACGGGGAGATTGCCTAATTGCCGTATGCACCAATGCAGCACCTTTCGGTCTGACGATCAGGTACAGCATCGGCAGCATAAAAATAAATCGTAACGAGGCACTCCACAAGTAACTGCCTCCAGCTATGTCCATACTGCGGTTTAAAACAAATGTCACCGCAAAAAACAGCGATGACAAAATTCCATAAACAATTGCTTTTTTCACAATTCACTCTCCCGTTGCACAACTTTCTAGCGAATTCCTTCGTCGTCTCTATATTTGACTACCACATGTGCCGCATCACAAAAAGGTTTGTTTTTCGACTGCCCACAACGGCACAGTGCCATCTGGTTCCGGATTTCATATGTATAGCCGTCTGCCGCTATCAACGGAATGCCGCCTTTGACATACAAGGGACCACTTACCGCTTTTTCTATGTCCTGCAAAATCTCGATTTCTTGCTCATACTGCGTTTCGATTATATTGCCTTGTTTATCCCGCACAACCAGCCTTCCAGCCGGACACTCGGCGGCACTTTTGATAATTTCCTGCTTATATTCAGGTATGTCGGATTTACTTACAAGTTCCCAAATACTTCCTTGCTCTCTGTGACAAAACATTCCTAAAGCACACCGGTGGTCATCAAGCACTTCCAATTCCGGACCGATGAAATGCTCCGCACGATCTATATACAGTTCTCGGGAAGCAGTTTCTATTCCTTGAAAGTCTGCACGCTGATGAGCACCATCACAAAATGGCGGGTTTTTCGTATGTCCACACCGGCACAACGCATAATTTTCTTTCTGAGGAATCGGCTTGCTTTCTTTATATTCGTAACTCTTTCCTTTGGGCGAAATGATCTTTTCTGTTAACGGAACATTTCCTGTGACAAAATAAGGACCATTTTTAACAATCGTAATTTTCGCTTTTTTCTGCGCACACATCGGCACAGAGCCTCCCTCAGTCAGTTGTTGGCTGACAAAAATATATACACTTAGCGCATCGAATAGTATTCTCTGAGACTGTCACTGATTTGCAACGTGTTTTTCATCAATACATTCGCACTGAAGAAAATACTCCCGCGAACCATTTCATATGTCTTATTCAGACGCAATTGATCGATAATCGTATCACAGGATTGCCAATCTGTCTGATTGCTTCCTACCCTATAAATAGCATGCCCTATATATAAATCGACACTGGTTCCTTTAACTTCATTCGCCCACCATTCGACCAATATGTCATAGGCTGCCGTCTTATGCCCAATATTCCAATACAACTGTGGCGCAATATAGTCGACCCAACCGTTGCGTATCCAAGTCCGCGCATCGACGTACTGCCTGTCATAAGCGCTGTTTCCTGCCGTCAACGAGCCTGTCGGATCATCTTGTTGATTGCGCCAAATGCCAAACGGGCTGATCCCGAAGGTTAAATCGCTCTTTTCCCGCTTGATCTCCTCATGCAACTCTCTGACAAATGTATTAATATTGTTTCTTCGCCAATCGCCTTTATTCGCATATACATGATTGTATGTATTATATGTATGTTCATCTGCAAACGCGCTTCCATATGGATAGAAATAATCGTCCATATGCACCCCGTCGATATCGTATTTCTTGACAACCTCCATAATCGCATCAATGATGTGCTTTCTGACTTCCGGAATACCCGGATCAAATACCCCTTGTTTCTCATGAATCACGACCCAATTAGGGTTGATACGCGCCGGATTCTTCAAAGCCAGCTTGTTTATATCCTGCGTCAAACTCGCGCGGAACGGATTAAACCACGCATGTAACTGCAAATTCCGCTTATGCGCTTCTTCGATCATAAATGCCAAAGGATCATATCCAGGGTCTACCCCTTGCACGCCGGTTAACGCCTGGGACCACGGCAGGATATCGGAATCGTAGATCGCATCCGATGCCGCTCTCACCTGGACAAATACTGTATTAATCCCAATGCTGACAAATTCATCGAGCATTTCGATAAATTCTGCTTGCTGCTTTTCGATCGGCAATCCCGACTTTGACGGCCAGTCAATATTGTACACAGTACTGATCCATACTGCTCGCATCTCGTCGGAATTCGCTGCTTGATTCCCAGGAGATTGCTCGTGAATCTCTACTGGAACCTCTACAGGTACTTCTGGAATATTTTCTGGAATTTCCACAGGCGCCTTTTCAGGCACCTCAACGGCTGGCGGCTGAGCACCCAGATCCCATTTATCGATATAGACCGTATTCGTACTGCCATCCCATCCAACCTCTGCACCTAACGCCGTACTGACGAATCGCAACGGTACCATCACTCTATCATTTTTTATGACAGCGGGTTTCTCTAAACTAATGATACCCCCTTGCACAGTAGCTTCCTGCGCACCTACTTTCATATAAACAGAACTTGTCTCATCCTGAATCATCACTTCTTTTGCGATCCCATCCCATTGTACGGTAGCTCCTAGACTCTCCGAGACAAACCGCAGCGGTACCATCGTCGTACCGTCAACAATATACGGGGGAACCTCCTGCGGCGCGGCGACTTTATTGACCAGAATATTGACTCGATAACTGATCGATGATTCGCCCCCTTGCTCCGCCCTTACCATCGAAGTACCCAACATCAGCAACGCCACTATCAGAACAACATACTTAGAAATTCTCAAAGTCTATGTACCTCCATCGTTTCTCATCTCTGTACACGAATATATTTTTATGTAGTCACCAATTACTCTCTATTTAATTTTTCAAAACAATTATCCCACAGTTCACTCTCATTTTAAACAGTGAATCTAGTAAATCACATCCATATTTCTATACGCATCAATGCCGCATAATGTTTCATCATTGCCAAAAAAGTAAACAGATTCCTTAATTATAGATAAATACCGTCCGTACCAAATAGAATTGAAAATATTGGGTATGCTGATAATAATACCACTCGGTCAAAAACTATCAACCGATACGGCTTCATATCTTGGGAGGGAAAACGGATGTCTACAACAATATACATTGTTTATCTGATTTATTTGCTACTATGCGAACCAATCCTTCGAACATACACATTCAGAAAGTTCTCAAGAAAATCGAACGAGCACACAAATGCCCGCTCCCCCTATTACCTATCTTTCATTGCCTGGCACTGGATTCCAACCGTAATCCTCTTACTGTTCGTCGCCTCAGGGTCTCCCGAATTCACAGACATTGGTCTGACGCTGCCTGTCCTCGATACAGGATTATTGCCTATATGGATAACTTATATTGTATTGGCGGTTGCCTCACTGCTTTTGCTGCTAGCAATCTATCAATGGCTGGCACCAAAGACCGATCCGCGGTACCGCAAAATAATTCGACAAATCCAACCCGCTCGCGACCTTGATATGCTGCCACCAGAAACGCCAAAAGAAAAACGGCTGGCGATATGCCTCTCCCTATCAGCCGCCGTCTGTGAAGAACTATTATATCGAGGATTGTTAATTTTTATTCTAACAGCCTTGTCTCCTGCAATCAATGTCTATGAGTGCATCGCTACCGCCGGAGTGATCTACGGTATCGCCCGTACATACCGTGGTGTGTCAGACATTATCAAAACAACTGCCTACGGAATACTGCTCTCTGCACTGTATATGAGTGTCGGCTCCGTGTTGCCGGGCATGCTATGGCATTTGATGATTCAGCTGGGCGCTACAGACTGTACTAGAGCGATTATCAATACAGGCAATACTAACAACACTGATCTCTAACATTTGTCGACCTTATATTGGTCATTTAAAAAATATACTTTTTGCCCCCGGAGCGCCAAACATCCTTCCGTTTCCAGCACGCGTAATGTTCGATACAACGATGCCCGGCTAATTCCTAGATAATCGGCTAAGCTGCTCTTATTATACGGCAAGGTCATTTGTCCGTTTCCATTTTGTGCAGCTTTCATATGCGAAAAATATTCAAGTACCCGCTCCCTCGTCTGTTCATTCGTAAAACATTCAATCCGTTGATTGAGAAACAGGAGCTCCCTGTTCATGTATTTCAAATAATTCCTTAAAAGCGTCTGATCAGCATGAAATAACTTCAACAATTCCTGCTCGCCGATAAAAAACACTTCCGTCTGTCGCTTCACCATTAAATCAGCCGCATACCCTTCCCTTTCCTCAAACAAAACTTCCATACCAAACACGTCTCCTGCTTCCAGTTGGTCCATGATGATCTTCTTGCCGCTCGGCAAATGTTTTTGCACCTCGACTTTTCCATCAATGATAATCCCCAACTCCCGCCAATGCTGATGGTAATTGTATATGTACTCTCCCTTGCGGTACTCCAACATACGATACGTAATCGAGTGCAACAACTCCGTCAGTTGCTCAATCTGTAGATGTTCGAACAAAGTTGAACGCAATAGCGGACGATGTATTCTTTGCAGCATAAAAAACATACCACCCTCTGATTTTTTAAAAAGTGTCTCATCTGATACATATCTTTCAATTATAGTGTAGTATATTTATCGAATAAGTCAATAATGAGTATCATTTTCAAAAAACGCATCGAGAGGACCTACAACAATATGCGCAATTTACTTTGGTTAAACCCCGTTGTGTGGAATATGTATGATCAGCAATCGTTAGCAGCAGAATTAGCTGCCAAGAACTTTACGATCGTCCACTGCGAGCAAGACCATATTACACATGTAAAACAACAATACCGACAGGCGGTCGCTAATCATACGAATTGTGTAGTCGATATGCGATGTCCTTTGGCAGTCTCATACATTAAGCAGACATACGCAACTGATCAATTAGTATTTCCTGCGATTCACCCAATCTTGATTCATTGTGCACAGGAATTGCATCAACGTTATGCCAATGATCCTGAACATCAGCTATCGATTATTACACCATGCCAATCGTTGCAAGAATTGGGAAATAGCCTGCATCTGCCGCAGACATTGTTTCTTACATGGAATGAATTCGTTCAGAAATACGGAATCATTTCCGAAAAACGACATCTTACACAAAGTCCGATCCCTCCGGGATTTTTCCAGGAATATGGCGAGCGAACCGATTCATTAGCCAGCAAACAGCAGATTGATGCCTATTTTACGTCAGGAAATAAGAAGCATACCGAAATGCTCGAGATGCTCTACTGCCCTGACGGTTGCCATAATGGCGATGGCGTCTAGATGAGGGATGACAATCATGAAACTATTTTTAAAACGTATGCTTCCGTTGCTACTAATCTTGATTCTATGGCAAGCTGCCTGTTATCTGGAGCTATGGAGCCAATATGTCCTGCCACCGCCGGAAAAAGTCTTCCGCTCGCTGCTGACAATGATACAATCCGGCGAATTGATGACACATATCTTCGTCAGCCTTAAGCGCGTCTTAACCGGCTTCTCAATCGCTTTTGCCTTCGCCTTCGCTTTAGGGGTACTAGCTGGGGTTCGTCCGGCGAGCTCCGTTTATTATAATCACCTCGTCGAATTTATGCGCAACGTGCCGCCACTAAGCTTAATCGCTCTGTTAATATTGTGGTTCGGCATCGGCGAAACATCCAAAGTTATCATCATCATTCTGGCTTCATTTTTTCCGATGTTCTTAAACATCAAAAAAGGGCTGGCATCATGTGATATAAAGCTATTAGAAGTTGGTCAATCTCTGCGTTTCACCACTTTCCAGCAGTTTTATCGGATTATGCTGCCAAATGCATTGCCTGATATTTTGATTGGAATGCGCGTAGGGCTTGGGTATAGTTGGCGCGCCATCATCGGTGCGGAAATGATTGCGGCTGCCAGCGGATTGGGATATCTAATCCTCGATGCACAGCAAATGTCACGTTCAGATAAAGTCATTGTCGGCATTATTGTCATCGGCACCGTCGGTTATGTGTGTGATCGTATTTTTTCCTTCGCGATCAAAAAAGTAGTGCATGGGGGTGTGAACGATAGCTGGAGTTAAAATACACAACCTATGTAAAAGTTTTCAGGTTGATTCGCGGAACGTACAAGTATTACAGAATTTAAGTACTGAACTTCCCGACAGCCAAATTACCATCATCCTCGGACATAGCGGATGCGGGAAAACGACATTGTTGAGGATTTTAGGCGGGTTCGATCAATCCTATAGCGGTCAGATCCATGTGCCGGACAACGAAAAAATCGGTATGGTATTTCAGGAGCCGCGACTCATGCCTTGGCTGACAGTCTGGAAAAATATCACCTTTGGGCTGAAACGCACCAAACGGGACGACATCGCCATTCGACAATTGATCGATACAGTCGGCTTAACAGGTTTCATAAACGCCTACCCCGACCAGCTTTCCGGCGGCATGCAACAAAGGGCGGCACTTGCCAGGGTGTTAGCTTACGATCCCGATCTAATACTGATGGACGAACCGTTTGCGGCACTCGATTATTTTACGAGGGAAACAATGCAAAATGAGCTGATCCGCATCCACTCTATGCACAATAAAACAATCGTGTTCGTCACACATAGCATTGATGAAGCACTACTGCTTGGTGGCAAAATTATCGTACTGGAGCAAGGGAAAATCGGTGCTGAACACCACTTGACCGACATTCCTTATCCACGCGACCTACTGTCAGAACCGTTAATCGAGATCAAGAAAAGTATTCTATCAACAATCACAAAACAAAAAGGGGTATACAAATGAAAAAACTATCGTTATTCATATTAATTGCCGCTATGATGCTCTCTGTCATCACAGGTTGCTCGGCAAACAAGACACAAGCACCTGTAAATCCACCGGCTGCGGAAAACAGCAATCAGCAGAACAATGTAGAACAACCAAAATTTACAGTCAATAAAATTGCTGTCACGTATGTAAAATCACCACTCAACGTACCATCGATTATTGAAAAAGAAAAAAGGATTTTTGAAAAAGCATTTGCAGAATACAATCTCCCTATAGAATATTCCAACCTGACGACCGGACCTGAGCAAACCCAGGCATTGGCTTCAGGAGATATTCAATTCCTATACGCGGTTGGTGCTACCTCTGTCATTCTATCGGCATCAAACGGCGCAGATATTAAAATTCTCAACACCTACAGCCGCTCTCCGGAAGCCTTCCGTCTATTTACAAATGACGAGACAATTCAGTCGGCTGCTGATCTAAAGGGCAAAAAAGTTGCCGGACCCAAAGGCACTATTTTGCATGAATTACTGATCGCTTACCTTGGAACAGCCGGATTGACAGAAAGCGATATCGACTTTGTGTCCATGGGCATTCCTGATGCACAAGCTGCTTTGGTCGGAGGCTCTGTCGATTGCGCGTTGTTAGCAGGTCCGGTCGCCTATAATATGGGCAAAGACGGCTACAAAATCGTCACCACAGGCGAAGGCTTAGTCGATGCGACGATCGTCGTCGCCACAAGCAACGATTTTTATCAGAAAAATCCGTTACTCGTAGAACGGTTCCTCGATGCCCAGGATGAAATCCTGGCATATATTGATGGAAATTATGATGAGATGGTAGAAATCGTAGCAAAAGAAACAGAACTGAGTGCTGACGCTGTGAAGGAAATGTATCCAATGTATGACTTTAACACAGCGATTACTGATGCTGATATTGCATCGATGAAAAGCACCGTTACATTTATGAAAGAAAATACAATGATCGAAAACGATGTCAATATCGACAGTTTACTGTTGGACGTTCGCAAATAACTATATCAAAAGGTGCGTAGAGCAGGGCAAAAGGCAGCTAACCGGATTGGTTATGCTGCCTCTTATAGAATATTGCTCTATTTTTTTACTCTTATTGGACTTTACACAAAACTTGGGACAGACTCGTTTCGCCAGGCACCTCATCTGAATCTTAGTCGCACTTATCAATCTCTTTGTAATTACAATCTGTTAATCAAGGCTGCATTATATGCCGCACCGAACCCATTATCGATATTGACGACACTAATACCGTTGGCGCAACTGTTAAGCATCGATAACAAAGCTGCGATTCCACCAAAATTTGCCCCATACCCAACACTGGTTGGCACCGCAATCACAGGCTTATTTACGAGGCCACCGACTACGCTCGCCAATGCACCTTCCATACCGGCAACAACAATCACTACCTTTGCCCCTCTGATCAACTCTAATTTTGAAAATAGTCTGTGGATTCCCGCAACTCCGACATCGACGATTTTTTCAACCCGATTTCCGAGAATCATCGCCGTTTCCGCGGCTTCCTCGACAACGGGCAAATCCGATGTCCCCGCGGCGACAATCGCAATATAGCTGTCCGGCACTGCTAGATCACACTGCTTGATCGTAATCGTCCGTCCAACGGGATTGTATTTCGCTTCTGGGTGGAGCTCTTTAGCGGCATTATACATTTCCTCACTCGCCCTAGTCGCTAAAATATTATTGCCCCTTTCCAGCATATATCGCATAATCGTGGTCACTTGATCGACGGTTTTCCCCGCACAATAAATCACTTCCGGATAACCTGAGCGCAGCTCACGATGGTTGTCAATCATCGCAAACTCCAAGTCCTTATATGGCAATTCGGCGATTTGTTCCACCGCCTGATCGATACCCAATTGACCAAATTTGACAGCTTCCAGCAGCTGTTTTAAATCTTCATAATTCATCGATTAACCCCCTCAACCGTCGTTAGCATTCATAGCTGATTGATTCCGCACTCCGTTGAGTATTCATTGAACGGTTCATTGTTCATTGCTCATGTGCCGACCATTTATCATTCACTCGTCGATTACTCTTCCGGAGTTAGCCCTTCATTCATGCTGCCTGTGCGATATCCGCGCATATCCAGCGTGACGTAGCGATATCCGATTTGGCGCAGTTCGTCAGACACTTGATCCATCATCGCTTCACTAAAAAAGCGGTTGCGTTCATCGGCACCGACTTCGATCCTCGCCATATCCTCGTGATGACGAACGCGAACCTGCCGGAAACCTAAGTCCAGCAAATATTGTTCTGCTTGATCGACCATCGTCAATGTCTGTCTGGTAATCTTATGTCCATAAGGAACTCGCGATGCGAGGCAAGCGAACGACTGTTTATTCCACGTCGGAAGCTGCATGTCTTTCGACAGCAGTCTGATATCTTGTTTCGTCATCTGTGCATCCCGTAACGGGCTGACGACTGCCAATTCTTCCACTGCCTTTAGCCCCGGACGATAGTCACCGAGATCATCGAGATTCGAACCGTCCGCAACGTGTAAAATGCCGTGTTGTCCGGCAATTTCTTTCACCTTTTGGAAAAGTTCGTTTTTACAATAATAACAACGGTTCACAGGATTTTCAGCAAATCCGTCAATTTCCAGTTCTTCCGAGGTAATCACAATATGCTTTGCCCCGAGACTTTTGGCAAACGCCTCTGCTTCGCGAAACTCCCGCTCAGGATACGTAGATGACCGCGCCGTTACGGCAATCACTCGATCTCCGAGTACATCAGCGGCAACTTTCAATAAAAAAGTACTGTCAACTCCGCCGGAAAAGGCAATTACCATACTCCCTAAACGGCGAATTTGCTCGCGCAAAATATCCAATTTCTCATGTACTTCCATTAGTTCACCTGCATCTCTATCATTTATCCATTGCCTTATCCACTTCCCTATACACTTCACGAAGTGGAACCCCGTTTTCTCTTGCTATCTTGCGGCAATTTTCGTATTCCGCTTTGTATTTGATCCTTTGTCCCTTGTAAAAAGAGCTCTTTACCGGTATTTCGCCATACGCCGTTGCCACATTCTCACTTGACCGCTCAAGCATCGTCTTTTTTACGCCAATTTGGCGAATGCCGATCGAAGTCGTCTCACGTAATAGAATGTCGATCACTTGGCTGTCATTTGGCATAGCGACGAGCACACTGAGTTTTACCGCTGGTCGCCCCTTTTTCATGATAATCGGCGTCTTGTACACATCAAGTGCTCCGCCGTCGAACAGTAATTCTTCTATATATTCGTATAGTTCGGGACTCATATCGTCAATATTTGTTTCAATCAATACTTGCTCTTCCACTATCAAAGACGCCTCAGATGTTCCCAGATATACGCGCAGCACATTCGGTACATGCAAATCCCGCGTTCCTAAGCCATATCCCACCCGATCAATGACGAAATCCAAGCGATCTGTAAATTCATCAGCACATGCCGCCAGAATTGCCGCTCCCGTCGGTGTCGTCGTTTCAAAATCGACCAGCCCCGTTTTAATTGGAATCCCCCGCAACAGTTCAACCGTTGCCGGGGCAGGTACAGGAATTGTTCCATGGGCACAATTGACAAATCCTCCGCCGACTTGTACCGTTGAGCAGACCACCTTATCAACTTGTAAATAGTCAAGTGCAATCGCCGCACCAACGATGTCGATCAACGAATCGACGGCACCTACTTCATGGAAATGCACCTCGTCGACAGGTTTGCCGTGCACTTTTGCTTCTGCCTCGGCGATACGCGTAAATATATCGATACTGCGCTTTTTTATTTGCTCATATAGCCCACTTGCTTCGATGATCGCACGGATATCTCTGAATGTGCGGTGTTGATGATAATGTCCATGCTCCGTGCGCAAAATGACATCGAACTTAGTCCCAGTAATCCCTAGTTTCGCATCACGTCGGATCGCAATTTCGTATTCTTCACTGATAGAAAGCTTTTGCAATTCGTTGATGATATAGTCCCCCTCGACACCCAGATCGATCAACGCTCCGAGGTTCATATCACCGCTGATTCCGCAAAAGCAGTCATAATACAATATTTTCATCATGCAAACACCGCAGTGACGTTTTTCAATTCTCGACGGATTTCAATACCCTGTGGGCAGTGCTCCTCACATTGACCGCAATCGACACACTGGGAAGCATTTTGCTGTTTGGCGAGCGAAGCACGATACGTTGCGTTTTCGCCGAACATGTAATAATTATTATAGGAAGAAAAACACTGAGGAATATTGACACCCGCAGGACAAGGTAAGCAGTATCCACAGGTTGTGCAATTCACTTTTGTCTTTTCTTTAAAAATGTTTTTGACTTTTTCGATAACCTGCTTCTCTTCCGCCGTCATCGAACTGATCTCTACCTCGGCAGCAATGCGCATATTTTCTTCTAGCTGCTCAAAGGTGTTCATCCCGCTCAAGACGACCGAGACTTCCGGCTGATCCCACAGCCAACTGAGTGCCCATGCCGCAGGTGTCCGCTGTCCATCTGCCTGCTGCATCAACTGTTCCGCTTCTTTCGGTAAATGGGTAGCCAACTTTCCGCCGCGTAACGGTTCCATGATCGCGATACCAAGACCTTTTGCCGCCGCGTAATCTAAGCCTTCCCTGCCCGCCTGATAGTTTTCATCGAGGTAGTTATACTGTATCTGACAGAAAGACCAATCATATGCATCGACAATTTCTTTGAACAAAGAAATTTTATCATGGAAAGAAAATCCCGCATGACGAATACGCCCATCGCGAATCGCACTATCAAGGAACTCACCGACACCGAGTTCATGTACAGTTTTCCAAGAATTGCTGTTGAGCGAATGGACTAAGTAAAAGTCAATCGTATCCGTTTGCAGACGTTGCAACTGTTCATTTAAATATCTATCCATATCCTCACGCGTCTTTATCAACCAAGCAGGAAGTTTCGTCGCGAGTTTCACCTTTTCCCGATATCCATCACGCAACACGTTACCGAGAAACGGTTCACTTTGTCCGCCATGAGCCATTCCCTGTCCATGGTAAGGATACGCCGTATCGATATAGTTGACACCGTGATCAATCGCATAGCGCAATAATTTGCCCGCCTGCTGTTCATCAATCTGTGTATTATCTCCTCCCGGCAATAACGGCAACCTCATACAACCAAATCCAAGTGTGGAAACCATTTCACCCGTCTTACCGAATTTTCTATACAACATCCTTATCCCTCCAATGGAAACAACATACTTTATTTTTGGGCAGTTCAAATTACGATGAACCAATTCAAACTACAGCCACAATATTAACTATAAACATGAAAGTATGCCTTATGTCAACTTATTATAATCAGTTTTTCGAAGTAAGCATCTGACAAATACGTCAACCACCTGCTCATCAAATTGCGCCCCCCGGTTAACTATCAGTTCCTCAATGACCTGCTCCTGTGTCAAACATTGTTTCCGATATGGACGCTCACTTGTCATCGCGTCATAGGCATCAGCAACGCAGACAATCCTCGCTAGAATATCGATTTCCTCACCTTTTAATCCTTGGGGATAGCCCTTACCATCGACGCGCTCATGATGTTGCAAGATAATGTTTCGGCTGCGTTCAAGAAAGGGGATATTCTCGATAATTTTCGCACCAAACTGAGGATGCATCTTCATTAGCTCGTACTCTTGCTCAGTAAACTTGCCTTCCTTATTGAGCACTGTCTCCGGTATACCGATTTTTCCGACATCATGTAGAATACTGCCGAATTTCAAATGATTAATATCATGTGGATAAATGCCCAATTCCTTGGCAATCTCCATCGAATATTCCATTACCCGCTCACAATGTCCACCTGTATACGCATCTTTTACCTCTATAGAATTCGCTAAAGTCCAAACCGTCGCAAAGTAATTTTGCCGGTTCTCCTCCAACGCCGATTCCAGTTCCTCATTGATCGCATAGGTCTCTTCGAAAAGAGCGGTAATCTCTTCTTTCTGCTGCATAATTTCCCGGTTCTTTTCCGCTAACTCGCGAGCAAGATCAGTCCTTCCCTGTAACAATTCATTGATACTATCAGCCATCTTTTGAAATTGCTCGCCTAACAGCTGCAATTCATCGTTACTATCGATCTGGATTTTAATATCAAAATTCCCTAACGCAATCTGCGAAGTTGCACTTGTCAAATACCTAATCGGACCGGAAATTCTATCGGCAAAAAACATAGCGACAAGACCTACAAAAACAGCCCCGATGACAGCGACTATGATGACAAATTGCAAACTGTTCTTTAAATTTTCACGCAAGAGCGTGTCATGGTATATAATTTCAATCACATTGACATCGTTGACACCTTGAAAAGCGGCAATATGGTAAGGAACATACTGGTAGTATAAACTTCTGTCACCTTGGTCTACTACACGTTCCACTGTCTTCATCTTCTGTTCCGCTTCCAGATAAAAGGGCAGTGCTTCACTGTCCACCGTATATGGATTCCCTGACTGATCTTTCTTATAAGAAACTCCCGTATAATCATACATGACTATCTTCTCTAGCAAACGGCTATTATCTTCCATGATCCTCTGTTCAAAATTGTCAAAACCCGTACCGATGACCAGCAAATTATTATCTCTCTCCAATAGGCTTCCCGTTTCAAAAATGTATTGTCTATCATCAGAAATCAAATAACAAAATTTTTTCATCTTGCTCTCGACAATGGATTGACTAACCCTATGAGAAAAAAATCCCTGCTGTAAACGCATTCCATTCAAATTGACCGCAAAATCGGGATACTGGTTAAAATCCATCCCCAGCTCTTTTTCATCCGTTGTCTTCACTATCTGATTTCTACGATCAATAATGTACAAATCAATATGCGGTGTATCCGATAAAAATTCCGAAAGATCAAAATTAATATCCCCTGTCTCTTCGTAACGCCGTTTCACATCTGTCAAAATCTTTTCCGCTTCTTGCTCCAGCTGCTTTTCAACAGTCAATAGCATATGATCGGCATCACTCACACTGCTGATAATACGGTCAGTGACTAAATCCATATTTTCTCGAAAATTCTCTTGCAATATATTTTTCATATAAAAGAATTCACTAAACCCCAGAATTCCAACAACAATGCCCCCTACAATAAATAGCAGCAGCCCCAATTTATATTTAAAAGGAATAAAGTGCTTCCTTGAAATACTCTTGTCTATCATAACCAATGCTCCCTTGATGTCATTTCGAACCAATACCCAAGTGTTTGTTTACATGATATTTGTACAACGAAACAAATTTCTACAAATTCCTTGTTTTTCCTGCTTATATTTTCGAAAATGTATTTTTAATACAAACAGCTGCTTTAGAATACGAATACTCAAAGCAGCTGTTTGACGTTTTAAAAATAAGGAGCTTACGATATTATCAGCTTAGATACTATCGTAATTAATTACTTGATAGAATTTCTTGCGAATTTCCTGTTCATCGTGTGTCTGACCTAAAATCCACATCAACTTCGTGACAATCGACTCTAAAGTCATATTGTACGCTTCGATAATCCTTTCATCTTGCTTGAAAATTCTCCCCGCTTCATAGACCTCGAAATCACTGCCCTCCATCGGCACCTGGGTCGTAATGACGACGACCTTCCCATGATCAAGTAAATCATGAATCTGCTCGACAAATCCCAGCTCTTCAATAAACGGGATCCCACCAATGCCAAATCCTTCAACGACGATTGCGTCATAATTGTGGCGCAAATACGTGAAAATGTCTGCCGTAACTCCGGGAATCAGCTTTAACACGAAAACTTTGGAATTCAGTTGGTCATAAAATTGAACCGGCTGTTCCCCTTGATCGTCACGGATATAGTGAATAATTTTATGATCGCGGATGACGGCTTTATGGGGAAAATCAATGCTGGAAAACGCATTGAAACTTTTCGTGCGCACTTTTCTTCCACGCGTACCGACAATCACTTCACCGTTAAAGACAATATTGACATCCCTCGACAAACTATCTGTGGCATACAAGATACTCTGGGTAACATTGCTTTTGGCATCGGAGATATCCTGATCAATCGGTTTTTGCGAACCTGTCAGAACAATCGGTTTGCTGCTATTCTGTATCAAATAGGACAATGCCGCAGCCGTATACGCTAATGTGTCCGTACCGTGAAGAATCACGAATCCATCATATTGATCATAGGCATCACGGATTGCCGAAGCCATCTGTATCCAATGTTCTGGCTGCATATTCGTGCTGTCTAAATTCATCAACTGCACGGAATCAATATGACAACCTCGACTGATTTCTGGTACATAACCCATTAACTGCTCGAGCGGAATGCCTGGTGCCAAACCGTTGACCGATACCCGCGATGCAATCGTGCCGCCGGTCGCTATTACTAACAGCTTCTTCATATACCGATACTCCTCACTAATCCCTTACTTGCCTCTTATTTGTATCTTACTTATCTCTTTATCCTTTACTTATAACTGTACACCTGACTTCGCCAGTTCGAATTCTTGTAATATATCGTCAGACGGTTCCGACGATAACAGGGAAACGACGACGATTGCCAGACAAGATATGACAAATGCCGGGAATAATTCATAAATCGCAAATGCGCCTCCCAGTGGTTTTAATACCAATTTCCATAGGAAGACCATTCCCGCCCCCGACAACATACCGGCAATCGCACCCGAACGCGTAGTGCGTTTCCAGAACAATGAAAACAGCATAATCGGACCGAAGGTCGCACCAAATCCTGCCCAAGCGAAGGAAACGATGGAGAAAATAACACTATTCTCATTCAGAGCTATGATAATCGCTATCAGAGATATCAGCAACAAAATTACTCGCGACACAAACATGACTTCTTTGTCAGATGCTTGCTTCTTCAAAATACCCTGATAAATATTTTTTGAAAATGCAGAAGCCGCGATCAATAAATAAGAATCGGACGAACTGATTGTCGCCGCCAAAATCCCAGCCATGACGATTCCCGCAAGCATCGGTGGCAACAGCGTCGTTGATATGGTAATAAAAATACTTTCTGCTGCACTCTGAGTCAAAAGCGCCGTTGGATACAGCGATCTACCGATGATACCGATTGACACCGCCGCAAACAACGAAATAACACACCAGATAATTGCAATTCTTCTCGACTTCGGAAGCTCTTCGGAATTCCGGATCGCCATAAAGCGCAACAACACTTGCGGAACACCGAAATAACCCAGCCCCCAAGAAAGTGTAGAAATAATCGTCAGCAATCCGTACTTGCCTGCCTCACCAAATAGCGGCTCTCCGGCTGCACTTAGCTGCTGAGCCCCCCCCTGATCGGTAACTGGTTGAGCAATACCGAAGAAATCGAAAAATCCCGGTATCGATTTGGCATTGTCGACGACAGCCATAATACCTCCGGCAGCCGTAATACCGACGAAAAATACTGCAAGCAATGCACCGATCATCACAATACCCTGCATGAAGTCAGAAGCGCTTTCCGCCAAAAAACCACCAACAATCGTATAAATAACTACAAATAATGCCCCTAAGATCATCATGTACTGATATTTGAAACCAAATAATGAATTGAACAGTTTACCTACCGTAACGAAGCAGCTGGCAGCATACACCGTGAAGAATATGAGAATAAATAGTGCTGCAATCGTCATAATCACTTTTTTCTTTTCCTTGAAACGATTGCTGAAAAAATCGGGGATTGTAATCGCATCACCCGCTACAACGGAGTAATTACGGAGACGTTTGGCTACAACTAGCCAGTTTACATATGTACCAATGGCAAGACCGATTGCCGTCCAAATTGCATCGCTTAGCCCCAGCCAATACGCAACACCGGGCAACCCCATCAGCAACCAACCGCTCATATCCGATGCCTCAGCACTCATAGCCGTCACCCAAGGTCCGAGGGATCTTCCTCCTAAAAAGTAATTTTCACTGCTCTCATTAGCACGCTTGGCATAATACAAACCAATTCCAACGACGAGAGCCATGTACGAAAACATCGCAATAGAAATCTGTAATTTGTCCCCGTCCATTCACATCCTCCTCAAATTTAATATATAATTGTACTCACTTGCCTTTCTATAACCACATTATCAGAATATTTTGGCATCGTATGTATGTACACTTGACCACAGCTATTCTGACTACGGATATATAGTTGTTGTTATTATAGCTTTATTACTAGTAAATTACAACGTGTTAATGAGGTAAAGTATGAACGTAAAGAAAAATAGGCTGAAACGATAACGCAGTTTCAGCACTATTTGATATTCAATCTTTGATTCACAATTTCAGTTTCAGCATTTGCTGTTTGATATCCCATAGTTTCTGCGACAAATCTACATAATAGCGGTGCGGGTTCTCGAAACGCTTGACCTCTTCCCACAAATGATCAACTTCCGTTTGGCAATACGCCCTGATTTCCTCAATGCTCGGTTGCTTGTACACTTTTTTGCCTTGCAAAAATATCGGTACGTGGAGCTCCCGCGCTGTGAAATTTTTAATCTTTTTGCGTTTCCATGTGTAATCAGGATCGAACAGCTCTAACGCTTTCGTATCATCGACAATTTCGTCATAGGTACATAGTAAATCAGCGATCGCTTTGCCTGTGTCGTTTTCAAATAAACGATACAGCTTCTTGAAATGCGGCGTAGTGATTTTTGCCGTATTCTCACTAATTTTGATTTTCGGTATGATAGTCCCATGCTCATCTTCTATGGCAGCCAATTTGTAGACTCCGCCAAACACGGGGTCACTTTTTGCCGTGATCAGCCGCTCACCGACGCCAAACGCATCAATACGAGCTCCTTGGGAAATTAAATCATCAATAATGTACTCGTCTAGAGAATTCGATGCGATGATTTTGCATTCATGCCATCCTGCATCATCAAGCATTGCCCGGGCTTTCTTTGACAAATAGGTCATATCCCCCGAATCCAGCCGTATGGCACATTGCTTGATTCCCAAAGGTTCCAACACTTCTTTAAAAGCTCGAATGGCATTGGGAACACCACTTTTCAAAACATCATATGTGTCGACGAGCAACGTGACGTTCTTAGGATACAAGCGGCAATAGGTGACAAATGCCTCACACTCACTGTCAAACATCTGCACCCACGAATGCGCCATCGTACCACTGACAGGCACATGATACTGTTTCCCCGCCATAACACACGCAGTTCCACTGCACCCCGCAATATATGCCGCGCGCGCACCAAGCACCGCTGTATCTGCTCCATGCGCCCTGCGTGAGCCGAATTCAATCACAGGTCTGCCCTTCGCCGCGCGTACAATGCGATTCGTCTTCGTCGCAATCAGCGATTGATAATTGATCGTCAATAACACGAATGTCTCAATTAACTGTGCTTCAATCGCCCGCGCCCTGATAACCATAATTGGTTGATTGGGAAAGACAGGTGTTCCTTCGGGAACAGCATAGATGTCACCGGTAAAGCGAAATTCAGTTAAATATTGCAGAAACTCTTCCGAGAAAATTTCCTGAGCACGCAAAAATTCGATTTCTTCCTGGTCAAATCGCAAATGCTCGATATAATCTACGACTTGCTCAAGCCCTGCGGCAATCGCAAACCCGCCGCCGTCCGGCACCTTGCGGAAGAACACATCAAAATACGTAATTTTCTCTGAAAAGCCGGTCAACAAGTAACCATTTCCCATAGTCATCTCATAAAAATCGCATACCAGTGCATATCGTCGCTTGTCCATTTCGTCATCCCTTTTGGTATATTTTCATCTATCTGTTAATCACATCGATATGCATTCCTTGCATGACGTCCAATGCCTTTTCATTCAACGAATCATCATTGCTTGCCGTGCAAGCCGCATCGACGACAATATTCGCCTCCGGCAAAGCCGCCTTAGCCAAAACAGCGTTCGATATGACACAAATATTTGACACAACACCGACAAATTCGATGTGCTCAAACTGATTGTCCACCAAATAATTCATCAGCTCCACCGAACCGAATGTCGGTTTCTCAAAACAAGGTGTCGATTCATCTTTCATGTCGGCAACAGAGCCGTAAAGCTCCCAACCTTCCGTGCCTTTAATGCAGTGCGGAACTGGTAGATATCTCCCCTCCCGCAACTCAAGATAGTTCTCATCATGCGTATCATAAGTGAAAATCACTGTATCGTTATTCGCCTTGTACAATTCAATTTTTTGCGCAATCGCCCGTTCTAATTCTGCTGCTTTGCTAAATCCTAAACTTCCGTCGACGAAATCTTTCTGAAAATCAACAACAACCAATGCCTTTTTCATCAGATACCACCCTTTCTAGTGATCGATCATTTCATACCTAGCACATTCTAATGAAATTATAGCAGTCTTTCACTAAAATTCATACTCGGTTGTGTCGTTCTTTTAACGTCTAGGGATAGAATAAACGTCGGATAAGACGAAAACGGAGACATCGCTACGATTGCGATGCCTCCCAATTATGCTATTACCAATGTTATATCCACATATTACTGCGCTTTTTCTTGATTGATAATAACTTTTCCTTCCGATGTCTCTGCTTGCTGCACGCCTGCTACTTTTTCAAAAAAGCTCAGTGGAACATAGCAAATTTCATCGACCAGCTCTGGAGCTGCGCCTAACTGTATAACTGACTTATCCGAATTGACATAGGAATCTTCGTTTAAGACAAACGAAATTCCGTCATTTAAGGTAATTTGGCGATCCTCATAACTCCAACCAACTTCATGCCCTAACGCTTCGGCAACCGCACGCACAGGAACCATAATTGTACCGTCTGCCTTGATATACGTTGCAGGGGATGATGTGATCATCTGATTGACCAAGATATCCATATTTTCTACCACAGTCACACTCAGTGGTGAAGTTTGGGCGGGTATGCTTCTCGTGGAAACGGTATACAATACCATCAGATTTTTCCCAGCCAAGTCACCTGTATATGTTTCGCCGTTTTGCAATGTGATTTTCGTTTGATCAGAGATATTTAATTTCAGGTCGTTACCTGCACTGACCATATCCTCATCAAACGTATCCATCATAATATTCACATCTTCGGGCAAATCGACCGCCAATGCTTTGACTTCATATTGTGCCGGATAAATCAATATTTGCGGTGCCTTAGCATCGTTAAATCCTGTGACCTTTGCACCTACACGCAACTCTTTGTCTGTTACAAAATAAGTATCTGGAGTGACCCGAAAGTTCACTAAAACTCCTTCGGCTCCTTCTGTCAAGACGAACAGCATACCGTCTACCGGGTTACCGTCACGATCGAGGTATGGATTGATCTCTTTGACAATCCCTGTAAAAGATATGTAATTTGCCATCGGTCGTTCCTGCTCCACTGCCGCTACATTTACATCCAACGCCAATGCACCTCCTACCGGAACTGACAAGACTGCCGCCAACGCGCAACCCGTTACCAGCTTTCGAAATAATTTCATTGTAATTTTCTCCTCTCTCCCATTTATAATGGTTTCTCTCTTTACACCACTATAGACGCAGGCTCTGAGGAGAATGTTTCATCAATCATCGTAATGCATCGAATCTGTAGACTAATTGGACCTAGCTTGTGAAAACCTATTGGGCTTACTTATTGTGTAATGGATGGTAGATTACCCAAATTATTATCCTCATGTTCGTCAGGGAGCGATTTTAAATATTCATTCCCGCTCCTCACTGCAATGCCAACACCCCTAATTCCGCCTTGTTTCGCCAATTGCACACCTTCTTCTTTGGTCAGAACACGACCGCTCGACAATTGATACCCGACGATCCGTCCCCCTTCTTTCACCAATGCCGTGATTTGCTCGGCATCCGCATGGGGCTGCGGTATATCCTTCATCGCCATCATCGGCAAACTGGACATTTGAGGGGATTGGTCTGACATATGGCTTTGATCATTCGGCATACTATACACTCCTATCATTTGTAATCGTATTTTCATGATGACTCTTTTCAAGGAATAGTCTGCCAACAAAACCAAAAAGTATTCTACGACTCTTTCCCACTGCGCGGAATAAACATATACGCATAACCGCGAAGTTTCCGTTCTGGTGTTTTTTTCTTCTCTAAGGCTTTCGCAACTACCGAATTGATAGAATTGATAACCTCTTTGAACTCCTGATCATTCAGATACATCAACACATACCAATAGTTAAAACCATCCTGCTGGTATTGATCGGGGGGAGTCTCATTCAGATAAAATGTCGCTTGCTCCAATAATGTAGATAAAAATACCGCAACATATTGAACCTGATCCTCCGGTACATTTTCCCCAATACCATTTTTCAAAGCACGCAACTTCTCTAGGGCAACTTCATATACATGCTCCCCCTTCCTCGTTACTTTATTGGTTTCTGCAATGCAGATGATCTCTGCCTCAAATAGCAGCTTCACATGTCGATATAATGTCGCTTGTGGTACATCCGACAATTGTTCTCGCAATTCCTTCGTCGTCATGCCACGGTTGAGAATCAGTTGCTGGATAATCCTCGTCCTAATCGGATGAAAAAGCAAATCTATCTTTTTCATTCTCTATATCCCCTTAAAATATTATTATCATTCTATAAAACAATCATAGTATAAAAGTACTTTATAAGCAATGCAATATTATAGGGAATTAGTCCTGAGTGAGATAAAAAAATATAACAACATACCTAGCAATGTTTTCAACTTCAAAAGGAGTGCCTGTAATCGAATTTTCGATTTCAGGCACCCATTCTGTCGTTATCATAGTTAGCAATTAGTCTACAATTTTTAATACTTCTGCCATCGGTCTTCTTCTCTTCGGTCTGTGATCTCGATTCGTATAACCAAAGGCGATCATCGAGGCTACGCCAAAATGCTTCGGATCGTATACTCCTTCGGCGACGAGAATTTCTTCTATTTTTGCTTGCTCAAAGCCTTCGATCGGCGTGGAGTCAACTCCCAGAATTGCCGCAGCCGTCAGCATATTCGCCATTGGGATATATGTCTGTTTGCACGTCCAGTCAAACAATGCCCTTTCACTTTCAAACAATTTGAAATCCCGCTCTTGGAAGCCTCTAAACTTTTCTCTGCGCTCTTCGATCATGTCATCCGGGAATCTCTGTATTTCCGTCGTGATATAATGCAGATACTCCGAATCATAGCGCATATCTTCGTTACTTCTCGCTAAGATGATAACAAAGTGACTGGCGCCATCCAACGCTTTTTGTGCTCCCCAGGCGTATGGTCTTATTTTTTCTTTGATGGCTTGATTGTTCAACAACACAAATGCCCAAGGCTCGTACCCCATAGAACTTGGGGACAGCCTGCCTGCTTCCATGATCGTCATGAAATCTTCATCTGAAACCCTTTTTTCCGGGTCATATCCTTTGCAACTATATCGGTTTTGAAAAAGGTTTAAGACAAATTCATTTTTTTCGCTCATTTCCAGTGTCTCCTATCCTAAATACTTGATCTGGAGTAAAACTCCATCGAAGTCAAATCTTCTTTATCGCTTGGGAAAAATTGTCGATCATCAGGTCGCAGATTTTTTCCATCGCTGCTTGTTCTTTTCCCATATTGGTCTTATCTTTGACTCCTACGACAAAGAATCCGGCTTTTTTCGCCACTTCACACGCTATCAGAGAATCTTCAAACACCATGCAGTCTTGCGGAACTAGATGAAATTTCTCCGCACAATGTAGAAAGATCATCGGACTGTCCTTGGTACTGCCTACATCATCTGTCGTAACCAGATAATCTAAATGTTGCTCCAACCCTGTCCTTTTCACAGCCGCTTGTACAAAATCCTTTTGATTCGCCGTCGCTAAACAAACTTTGATGCCCTGTTCGATTAACAGTTTCACAAAGTCCATTACATCGTCCTTTAGAGGAATGATGTCGGTATATACTTTGGATAACTCTTTTCGCATATAGCCAACGATTTCTTCCACAGAAGCATCTACATTGTATTTCGTCTTGATATAGGATGAACCGTTGATAAATCCCTTGGGTTTGATCTCTTGCAGCATATCGTCATTGGCTTGAATGCCGTAATTGTGTAATAACCCTCGGAGCATATCATCCATATAATCCATGGAGCTGACGATCGTGCCATCAAAGTCAATGATTGCCATCTTGTAATTTTTCATATGCACAAACCTCTTATGTCGTCAATTCAAAGATTGATTTATTCGGATCATAAACGCCCCATAAATCTAAGGCAGCTTGTAATTCAGGATGCTCTTTCGCGTATTCCGCCACATCGATATTCTTCATCGCCGCTTCCGCCGCTTGATTCAGCGCCTTAACACCTGCCGCTAATCCATCCGGATGCGCGTGCATACCTGCACCCGCACCGATCACCATTTCATTTCCTAAGTCCTTCATCATCGCAGGGATCATCCCCGGATGGATACCTGCGCATGGGCTAGGGAACGTCGGTTTCAAATCATGGAACGGTGATTGCAACGCTTGTGCAACTCGAATATAGCGTTCTTTCATACCCGGCACTTTGCCATATGCACTGTTATATACGACTAAATCCGCCCCATCCAATCGCATAAATTTACCGTGAACCAAATGAGATGACAATCCATTGTTTTCACCTAAGTACATCGCACCGGCAAAGCAAGGATGTGCTAACAACGGCACATTTAATTCCGGATTTTCCGCTAATGCTGCCATGGAACCGTATCCGGAAGCATGGACATTGAGCATAAGCGCTTCTGCGCCCAATTCAAGTGCTCTTTTCGCTTTTTCCAACATCCGATCTTGTCGGTCAGTGATATTTGGGAAATACAATACTCGTTTCCCTGTCTCTTGATATACTTGCTCGACCACTTGCATGACCGCCTTGATGCGCTCTTCCAATGGAGCATGGACAGGATCTGCTATCAATTCATCGTCTTTGATAATATCTACGCCTGCTAATGCCAATTTTCTAAATTGATTCGTAATGACATCTATAGGAATACCCGTGCACGGCTTAATCATCGCCATCACCGGCGGTCTCTCAGGGATATCCAATAATTTTCTCAGTCCCTGGATACCAAATTTAGGTCCCTTAAACCCGGCTGTAAAACTCTTTGGAAATTCTAGTTCCAACAGCTTCAAATTATTTGTCATGGAAATATTCCCAAATACTGTACTTAATAATTGTGGCATTTGTTGTCCAATATTCTTCCAAGGGAAGGCGATTTTGACGACACATGTTTGTTCTCCCGTCGGTGCAACTGCTTCATACCCCGGTATCGGAAATGCTCCGATCACACGACCGACGTGGTTGCGTCTGACTTCTGGAGTTTCATCCGGTACCGGCATCCATGTACCTGTCGTCTGCTCTACCGCCACAGCTCCCGCCCTCATAAGCAAATCACTGGTTTCAGCTTTCATTAAATATGTCGCTATGATAAATTCGTCTAAGTTTAACGCTTCCGGTTGAGTAAAAATAATTGGATCGTATTTCGTATGCATGATGCTCACTCCTGTTTTTAGAATTTAATTGTATTTTCCCTTGAGTACCGGATTGTTCTTTAATAATCTATCCTCATAACTGCATAGTGCTTGTTCATCATCTCCGCATGTATGATCGAGTTCAACATCCCTCAAGTATAAGCACATATTAAAAGCGTTCGACATTTGCGATTTCAGCAATTCTTGGTGACAATAGTATGCATTTCTGTAATAAATCGAGTTTACCTTATTCGGCGTGAATTCCTTATCAGCGGCGAGACATTTTGCCAGACTTTCTTTGATATCACTGATATCGCCAATAGCGTAGGCGGCAATCAATGCGCTGGATAATGTCGCCCCTTCTTTCCGCTTCAAAGTTTTACCAACTACATTTAGACTATCCGACTTAATCTGATTCCATACGTCACTCTTGCTTCCGCCTTCGGTGAAAATGACATGATCAATTTCCACGCCACCTTCGCGGATTCTGTCAGTAAAGGTCACATATTCATAGGCGATCGATTCCAAAATTGCTCTCCAAAGCACGCCTGTGTCTGTAGCGCTGGACATATTTAAGAAACAACCTGTGGCATTCGCGGCTTCATTGCACCCGCCTTGCAGATATGGGAAAAATATCGTTCCATGGGAGCCCGGCGGAACCTGCTCCGCTTGCTTATTGACTTCCTCGAAGAAAGAACTGTCTCCCGGTCTGCCGACAACTCTATCTCTAAACCATTGCAGCGACAATCCACCCGTGCGGATATATCCCCAATAGTAATATGTATCGGGTAATACGCCGGTAGTAAAATACAACCCGGAATTTCTACTTAGCTCTCTATTGATATCATTGACCATAACGCCGAACATTGCGGCTGTGCCCGCCACGTCTGCCGCCGTACCTGTCTCGACTACGCCGCATCCCAAGAAAGATTGCATCGTATCACCTGCACCGGCGACAATCGGTATTCCTTGCGGCAAGCCCGTATATTCTGCCGCTTCCTCCGAAAGACTGCCGATAACATCCCACGGCTTTACCACACGAGGCAAGATGTCCATCGGTATACCGAACATATTCATTTGGCGCTCGGACCACGTTTTTTCCACCGCGTTAAAACCAATTAACCATCCCGATATCGTACTCCAGTCTATATACATGTCTTTTGCCTTTAGACCGGCGAGTTTTGATAATACATAAGGTCCGTTGTTCATAATTTTCGCACCGCGTCGTTTGAATTCCTCATGGTGTTTCAATAACCACATGGTAATAACCGGAGGTTGTAATGCTTCTACAACGGAGTTCCCACTTTCTTCGACCCAAATAGGCTCACAATTTTCTTTGACCCATTGTGCCTCTTTCTCTGCCCGAGAATCTAGATAAGGAATAAACGGAGTAATCGCATTGCCATCTTCATCAACACCGACGACACCACAGATAATACCGTCACCACAAATTGCTTTGACATTTTGGGGATCAATCTGGCTTTTACTGAGACATTCTTTAATGCCTTTCAATGCCGAATCTACGTAATCATCAGCATTTAATTCCGCCCAAGACGGTTGAGGATAATGAATTTGATTTGGAGTTGCGTGCTCTGCCACATGATTGAACTTTTCATCATAAACAACAACTTTTGTACTTTGTGTACCGCAATCAAGGCTGATATAATACTTCATGATCTTCCTCCTAAAATCAATTTTATGGAATAATCCCTTTCCAGCTTTTAAATCTATTATTAAATTGTATCATGTTGGACAAATTGCTTCAATTTTACCACTTTATATAGTATGTCCCGAAATCACGAATGACTCGGGCATTCCCTGCGCTTTTATGTATCAATATTAGGATTCAACATTAGGATAAAAGTGCCGCTACCACTTCTTCTAACGTACCATGGGTGAATTGATTCACATCAAAATTGTTGCGGTTCTCTAAATTTGTTGTTACCAGACCGACAGTAATACCGAGTTGCTCTGCAACCATATCTTCCAATGCGTTATTGCCAATCATCACGCATTCTTCCGGCTGCCTCTCGATTTCTTGCAAAATATTTCGATAGTATTCGAGACTTGGCTTACAGTGGCAGCTGTTATCAAATGTCGTCACATAGGAAAAGTCATCAAATGATAACTGAACCCAGGATAATCTCGTAGCGACAGCTTCCTTCGGGAACATCGGATTTGTCGCCAGCACCAATTGATAACCTCTCGACTTCAAACTATCAATTAACGCTCTGTGGCTCAGTCCCGCCGGCACAATCTCTTTGACTGCATCAAATTCATTTTGATAGAACTCTAAAAATACCTCTTCCAATTGCTCACGTTTCGTATCAAGCAATCTCTCAAAAATCTCCCAAAAAGCTGCTTCATTTGTTTTGCTTCCATCATTGCGAACCATTGCGTCCATCCCAGCCAAAATCCCTTTAATTAATACTTCTTTCTCAAAACCCATAGGAGCTAATTTGGCTGCAAGACGCCCAAAATAATTGCGAACAAACTCGTCCTGCTCCAATGGTAACAATGTTCCATCTAAATCAAATAATACTGTAGTAATTGGTTCTTTCATCATTGTATGCGCTCCCTTTCTGTCTTCCGAAAAATTTATGCATAGCATTTTGTCAAACCATCTTATCCCATCATACCATAAAATGCGACTAGGATTCAGCCAAAACTATCTGAATCCTAGTCGCACTTATCGAGGTATATCCTTTTCCTGCATTCCCTCTTGCAAAAACTCTTAGCGATAGGTTGACAACTCTGCCTCGGAAAAGTAGTCTTTTCCATCCCTTCGGTCAAACATTTCGCAGCATAAAAATATTTCTATTTTCATCGGCTTTTGTGTAAAATATATTAGAAATGTTGGTGAAGGTGCTATAATGTTTCACATTAGTGTAGATGAACTATACAGAAGGGAACGTGATACTATGTACTATGCAGGTATTATTATAGGAATTGGATCGTTTTTAATTATCGGTGCTTTGCATCCGGTGGTGATAAAGGGAGAGTATTATTGGGGAACAAAGCCGTGGCCGCTATTTCTAATAGCCGGTATACTATGCATTCTCGTCTCATTGTTCATGGAGCAAATTATTATTTCATCATTGCTCTCGGTATTTGGTTTTTCTCTGCTCTGGAGCATAAAAGAACTTTTTGAGCAAAAAGAGCGTGTCAGAAAAGGTTGGTTTCCTCAAAACCCCAAAAGAAAAGCATCATAACATTTTTCCATGCACCTAGAAACGTAACGAAATTCTTCTCCTCATAAAAAAATGACTGTAGTAAGATGATGTCACAGCCTGATGTTGTGCGCAATCTCCAATATTCAAACAAAACCACGGAGACTAAAGTACAGTCTCCACGGTTTTCGACTCAAATTTTCGCATCAAAGTGATTGTGTACTTGATTATAGTCATAATCCCGAACTATCCTCGTCAGTCACCTCTCTTGCAAATAAGCACATAGAAATTTCTCAGCTAGAGAGCCGCTTGCAATATGCTCTTTGCATTCGTTAATAGCAAACCAGGACACTTGATCAACTTCTTTGACGTTCATAACGTAATTATCATGAGTAACTGAGCATGTGAAATTGAGTATAAGTGCATTGCTTTTCTCATAATATACGCTCCTGTTATACCGTATATTGATTGCCTCCAGCCCGACTTCTTCAAAAATTTCTCTCTTAACAGCATCCTCTGCATTCTCGCCCTTATCAACATATCCAGCGACAAGCACGTTTTGTTTCTTTCCATATTGCTGAATAAACAATACTTTATCACCGCTCGTATTTTCTATAATGACACTGATCGCAGTATTAAATATAGGAAAGCGAAATTGTTCGCACTTTAAGCAATAGGGGATGGATCCTCCTTCATATTCATGGTATTTGGTCTGCAATTCTGTCCCACATTCAATACAATACTTCACTTATGTATATCTCCTTTCCGTCAATTCCAATCATAAAACCCCCATTTAGGTGTCTATATTTTACTACACCAAATAGAGGTTTACAAAGTTTTCGAACTTTATATGTCATAAGCGATTTAATAAATTGCGCTATCTTTCTTTTTGATATTTCTCTTCGAAAATTTCAATCATCATTCTCGCACCGAGCCGGAAGCCATCAATAAATATTTCCGATAATTCAAGAGGAACAGCGGTAAGTTGCTCGTCCATTATCCTAATAAATTCTTTATCATGAGGGCTGCCAATTTTCTTGATAAAGTCCTGATAATTTTGATAATTCTTCTTCATTAGAGTGTTATATTCCTCGATCATCGGGCGATACTGCTCTTGTGGGCAAATCTTTCCGCTATATAGAGCTTGTAAAATTTTATCCATGCTTTGCGCCTGCCTTCCCTTATTTTATTTCAGGCTTTTCATCTT
>JAEWFW010000058.1 GCA_023388635.1 Bacillota bacterium | reverse complement strand
AATATACTGAACTCAGCGCGCCGGCGCGGACGAATCGGGAGGCTATATCAATACTTCCCGCCGAAATCCCGCCTCAGCCGTTCGACTTTGCGTCCGTATTTGCTAATCAATATGAAAGTTTCCCTGATTGCCGATAAGACACAGGATCATCTCTACTCCCTGGGAATGAATTTGCAAAACGGTCAGTTGTACAGAAATTTCTATAACAATGTGAAAATGTTTCCGCTGACAGAGGTCAAACCCCATGACAGTTTGCTCGGACAACCAGAAATCGATATCCCCACAGCCCTGACGAACATGGAAGAAGATCTATGTCAATACGTCTTATCAATCGACAGCAAATGGGCAGTACAGGCAAATCAGACGATGATTGAAGAGATCGGGCAAATTGACATGTATTATGACGCACAAATTGCCGAAAAGCACAGTCAATTAGAGAAACTAGAGAATCTTGAACACGATGATCCGGAAATCGAAATTGTCCGCCAAGAGATCGAACTGCTCGAATACGAGCGAGCACAGCGAATTGATGAAGTCCGCTGGCAATTCCACCCCCGAGTGGAAATCAGCCCTTACTCAATGGTGATCTTGTTTATGGTGTAATGAATGCATTGTTCGGCGTCTAACTTATTCAAGTACACGCCAGCTTCTTTCCTCCGCGATCTTCCGCAATTGTTCATCCGGTGCTACACAGACAGGCTTGCCTACAAGCTCCAATACAGGCAAGTCTGAGCCACTGTCAGCGTAAGCGATGCTTTCCTGCCAGTTGACTGTCTTCCCTTGCAAAGCCTCATGCAGTTTTTCTACCTTTCCCTCACCTTGTACATAAAAAATATTGCCTTGGGGGTCAAACCTTCCCGCGCGAATCGGGAGTTCAGAAGCAATAATGCAGTCTAACGGAAGGTCGCGACACAGTTTTTCTAACAGATTTTTCATTGCGCCCGACACTAAAACAATATAATAGCCGTCTCTTTTTGCTTGCAGAAGCTCTTGTACGACAATTTCATTCAAATTCCCCTGGACTTTTACAAAAATATTTTCAAAAAACTGGTCAATCCTTTCTTCTGTCAAACCTTTGAATAACCGCATATACATTTCGACAGTCTGTTTTCTCATCTCAAATTTAGACACTAAATTCAGCTTATATTTGATATGGATCGGCAAATAGCGCAAAGCAAACGAATAATAGCGGGTACCAAATCCCTGCTGTTCCTTCAATTGATTGACAAGCAACATAAATGTTTCGCACGGATATAGTGTTCCGTCAAAATCAAAGACAGCAACTTTCACAACAACACACCTCTTTTCCCAAACTTTTTATACGTTTCAGTCTATCAATCCTTTATACAACTTGCAACGTGTACGTCAATTTGCAGTATATCTGTCCGATTTTGACGAAAGCAAAATGACAAAAGCAAAATACGTCGAATTTTTTCTCCAGCTGTTCAGCAAAAACAACAAACTTTTTAACCTGGCTCGTGGTAAGATCATAAACACAACTCAGTATATACGAAATTTCAGAATCAAACGAAGCTTTGTTACCTCACATATGATACTCAATATACTCTTTATGATTTACATTATATATTCTTGAATGGAGGTCTCCCATGAAATACAGAATCGTACTCGCATACATATTATTGCTTGCTGCCGTATTTTCGCCATATACATGGAATTTATCAACATTAGAATTCTCAAATAACAAAGTCGCTGCCCTGCAAACGCAGTACTCCCTCAATTCATCCTTGACAATTGAATGGCTAACGGACAATTCCGGTCAAACAATCATCGGTTATAAAATTTGGGGTGACGGAGAATCCGGGACACCGGAACTCCTAGAGGAGACGTATATTTTCAGCGAATGGACACTCGCCGAGCTTGCACAAAAATGTGCGGAACAATCTGTCCATTACATCGCCCCGTTGATGCTCTTTATTGAGAATACTGCTGACGGCACTTTCTACGATATTTCAGCCAAAGAGACGGTACCGGGGTTCTTATTTGAGGAAATTCGCGCACAAAAAAGAGATTCCATGTCATCGTTCCATGAACATGAAATCCCACATCAAGGTTTACCCATAACTTCGCAAAGTTTACCCACAACTTCGGATACCTACTATGTATACCAAACGCAAAATTACTACGCAGAATTCATCGTCATGCCAAATGTACATGCCGAACCTTTACCGAGTGCATCTGCATCACTGACTGCCGACGAAACATATGCATACAAACTGGTCGATCCTATTGACCGACAACAATATAGTCTCGTCTACGTCCCGTAGGTTCAAATGCTTCACGCTGTTCGATAAAAATACGGTGCCAAAGCATGAATATGACGATTGCCCATATTTTGCGGCTCATATCTGCTTTGCCGAAAACATGCATGTCCAACATATTGAGAACTTCATTTTTATTCAACAAATATTCGGTACGGCTATCAACAATCAAATCCCTAATCGGCTGGTACAAAGGTCCACGCAACCAATCTCTCGTCGGCACAGGGAAACCGAGCTTCCGACGGTTAGCGACCTCTTCCGGCAGAATCTCTTTCATCGCTTCACGCAAAGCGAATTTCGTCGTGCCGTTATGTACCCGGTATTTCGTCGGAATCGTCGCCGCAAACTCAAATACTTTTTTGTCGAGAAACGGTACGCGCAGTTCCAAAGAATTCGCCATCGTCATCTTGTCGGCTTTCATCAGAATATCGCCGGGTAGCCACGTATGTAAATCAAGATACTGCATTTTCGTAATATCGTCATAACCGGTGGCTCTTGCATATATTTCTCCGGTAATATCGAGCGGCTTCTTGTAATACTCCAAAAAGCGCCGTTCTAGGCTAGATAACTGCGATTTTTCTTGCTCATTGAATAGAAATGCGTTGCCGAAAAAGCGCTCTTCCACCGTCTTGGCTCCACGCTGTAAAAAACTCTTTCCTTTGACACCGTTTGGCAAAACGTCAGCGACATCCGCCAGTGCCTTGCGCATACTCGATGGCAAATACTGAAACATCTTTAAGGATTCCGGTTCATGATAAATATTATACCCGCCGAAAATCTCATCGGCGCCTTCGCCGGAAAGCACTACCGTAATATGTTCACTAGCGATCTTTGCCACGAAATACAAGGCGATCGCCGACGGGTCTGCAACCGGTTCATCTTGATGCCAGACAAGCCGCGGCAGATTCGACCAAAACATCTCTGAAGTAATCGTCAAATCGCGGTGATTCGTACCGATATAATTCGCCGTCTCCCGTGCATAGGCGGTTTCGTTGTATTTCCCTGTGTCAAAGCCCACGGTAAACGTAGACACATCCTCTAATTCTTTCACCATTGCCACAATGCTACTGGAGTCAATTCCCGATGACAGAAACGCTCCGCGCGGAACGTCACTTACCAAATGCGATTTCACCGAATCGCGCATCACATCGCGAATTCCTTCGACAAAATAAGATAGCGGCTTCGTTTCGTCCGGCTGAAACGCAACTTGCCAGTACCGTTCGATACGCATCTGCTTGTCCTCGACAATAAAATAATGTGCCGCCGGTATTTTCTTGATCCCTTTAAACATCGTCATCGGATCGGGTACATACTGAAATGTCAGATAATTTAAAAATGATTGCTCATCGACTTCTGCCTGATACTCCGGCAATTGCAGTAAGCTCTTAATTTCCGAAGCAAAGGCGTAACGCTCCGACGTCTCTGTATAATACAGCGGCTTAATACCAAATGGATCCCTTGCACCGCATAATCTCCCGTGCTTTTCGTCCCAAATTAGAAAAGCAAACATCCCCCGCAAGCGTTCAGCACATCGTATCCCCATCTCTTCGTATAGGTGTACAATGACCTCCGTATCGGAGTCCGTGGCAAATACATGCCCCTTCATCAGTAATTCCTCGCGCAATTCTATGTAATTATATATTTCACCATTAAATGCAATCCAAACCGTGCCGTCTTCATTGGTTAAAGGCTGGTGACCGCCATGTAAATCGATAATGCTTAATCGGCGAAACCCTAGCGCAGTACGATCACTAAGATGATAACCGAAATCATCCGGTCCGCGATGGATAATTTGATTCGTCATGCTCTCTAATATTTGGCGTTGTTCCGCTTCACGATCCCCTATTATTTCCTTTGTATAAAATCCACATATACCACACATGTGACTGTTTCCTCCGTTCACTCATACCTGATGCCTTTTGATGTAAATTCTTCTATAACTCTTTTGTAAATTCCTATTAGTATAACCTCTTAATCTTATAATTTAAACGGCATTTCGTCAAAATATATTTGCAATCACATATTGTGCTCGTCCAGCATACGAATCAATTCATTGCAAATGTCCGCTGCCGATTTCCCATCCGTATCTAAATGAATCTCTGCTTGCTGGTAATTCGTAGAGCGGCGTTCAAGCAATTGCGTGATTTTATTTAGCAGCGATTGTTCCGTTTCTCCATGCAGCAAAGGTCTACTCGTATCATCCGCTAAGCGCGCAGCCATAGTTTCAGGTTTTGTCCGTAACCAAACGGCAATCCCAGAATCGTTGATGATTCTTCGATTTTCGCTCCGCTCAAACGCCCCTCCTCCAGTCGCCACGACAACATATGGTGATGCTTGTGGGCAGTTGTTCGCTACCTCTTGAATAACGGATGACTCCAAATCACGGAAATACGCCTCCCCGCAGTTCTGAAAAATCTCGGCAATACTCGATTGCTCACGCTCTTCAATATATTGATCCAAATCAATGAAACTGCCGCCCATCTGTTCCGCTAAGCATCGACCGACAGTTGACTTTCCCGTTCCCATCATACCCACTAGATAAATCAATTTTTTGTTCATTGGCTCCCCCATTGTCCCACCCATCGCTCCATCTCTTTCCTTCATACCTTATCTCTTCCTTCACTAAAGTGGTTCAATCTTTTTTCTCCACATTGAGCGTTTTTTTGTTAACGATCGCTTCGACTCCATTTTGTACAGGATATGCCAATTCATTCGATGTCCAAACCGTCACGACCGTTATTTTGATTCGCCATGCATCCAAAGGTAAGAAACGAATGCGAAATATATCGCCATCGGCAAAACGCTGTCCATCATCCATTGGTAAGACGTCAGTGTCACAAATATCACTGATCGGCACAGAGATAGTTATCTCCTGTTCGCCATATGTCTGTGATGACAATTGCGATAACGCCCATTGAAAGCCTGCTTCCGTCAAATATTCACTTTGTATGCGTAATGCTTCCACACGCACATGTTTGCCGACAAACGTTGTCTGTGTCAACAAGTATCCACCAAATAATTGTATCAAAACACTCAAGGCAAGCACAACTAATAAAACTTTTCCACATTCGTCACCGGCGTATTTTTTCAGATATCTATATGACAAAGCTGCCATCCCCAATCCAGAGATAATGCGAAGAAGCTACCACGTCTACCGAAAACAGAATATATCCTATTCGGCTACCGCCTATGAAAAGTCAAATTACCGTTCACCGAAAGTGAAAAAATCGCTGTTTCTCGGAGGAGCCACGAACTTTATAAATGATCGTCACGCCTGAATTCTCCACAGAAAACTGCACAGAATCCAATGCTACCCCCATGGTAATTCTCCCACCCGTCGGAGTTGTTTTATCTAAGCGGTTCGCATAATCCTTAAAATTATAATGATCTTCTAACCCCGTGGCAGCACGCAAATACAAATCATTTTGGTAAATTCGTGCATTTTTCGCATTGTTGATATCCCTGCTAATAGTCTGCAAAAATGACCGCTCATATGCCAGTTGCCTTTCTATTTCTGCGTACAGCTCTGCATGATCACGCAGATATGCATACGCCGTCAGAAGCATACTTAATCCGATCCCCATAATCTGAATCGCAATCACAACTTCTATCAACGTAAAGCCCGCTCGTTTCCGTTTAAGCACTTTCTGACTAAGAACTGAATCTTGCACAGGCTCCCACCTCCTCCTTAACTATCGGGTAGCTCGTACCTAAAAATAGGTGTCTCCGTGGCAGTGAGTCATCGGACAAATTTTCCTGTGGTATATTGGATCGACCTTCTCCGCTCATCAGTGCCCCACTCGGCTTGCCCCGTCGCCAAAAAGAATGACGGATGATCTGTCGCCTGATGCCAACGTAAGTGAATATCATATGGATTGCCCAGATCATCGACGACGTTGAATGATCTTTCTTCCGCCGGTATGCTATCACCACTCCCGAGACTGTCAAGCGCTTTCTCCGATATAAACCGTTCCAACTCCGTCTGTAATGTGTACATCGCCGATTGCTTTTGCTGATTTTCGAGAATGACGGAACGGTGATAGATCGTGATCGAAGCGACAAACAGCACCATCAACACAACAACCTGTACGGCGATTAGCACTTCCAGCAATATATAGCCACCGCGTCGACACATCATGCTCCTCACCTCACTCCTCTATTTCTACGACTCCCATAAATAAATGTACAACGATCTCTTTCGACTGTCCCCAATCATTGGTGAATTTCACTGTCCCACCTAGATTGACGCCGCCGAAACGATTATATATAAATTTGTCTTCGTGGATATTCGAGGTAATCCCAATCGTCTCCGGCAAATATATTTTTTCTAAATTCTTCGTACCTTGACTAATACCATACGCGTTAGGACGCTTATCATTGTAAATGGTCACAATTGGACTTGCTACTGGGTCCAAATTCCACTGGGGACTATGCAACACCGCTTCCTGTCTTTTTTCTTCTAGAAATGCCACAAATTTATGCGCCTCCTGTTCGAGTAATAAACGCTGATATTGTTTGTCCACAAGCGGATAGATCGGTAACAGAGCAATCCAAATGATATTGATGACGAGTACAATTTCCAATAACGTATATCCCTTTATGCGAAATTCCGTGCTCATTCTACCAAACTCCCCTGGACAGTGCACATAATATCTGCCACTCTACCATGCTCGTCGATTTTAACCGCATAGATTCCCCCGCGCGGGCATCTAACCATTTCGCGAAAATAGCCTCCTTCCTTGAGTTTCTGTATATCTAGCGGCAGCCAATTTCCTGCATCCCCTTCATCTTTCAAAGCGTGATAAGCCCTGTGGAAATAAGCGTTTTCAGATTCACTTCCTACTTCACCTCCTGCTACTTGCTCGTCAATATCCATATGTAATTCCCGCTCTGTCGAGTCGCTCTCGGTACCTTCTTCACTCTTATACATATCTTTCAATTCAGTAAACGTCGTCAGCGGATATTGCTTTTTCTCCAGATAATAATTCTCTATATGTCCGAGAATAATCTTCTGATTGCTCGCACATCCTGCCCGCTGTGCCTTTTCCGATGCCGATTGAAAATTGGGAATCGCAATTGCCATGACGATGACGATAATCGACAACGATATCATTAACTCTATCAAAGTAAACCCGGCTGTCTCCGATTTCCATCTTTTTCTCTCTCGTAAATTTCCTTCTCGCAGATTCCCTCCTCGCATATTTCCTTCGCGCAGAAATAGCATCATAATTCCTCCCGTATCATTCTCACATTTTCAAGAAATACGTATAGCGTTCGTACTTCCATTGCATCACATTACATTGATTAAATTGAAGATCGGCAGGAGCATTGCTAAGATGATGAACAAAATAAATACCCCTGTGACCAATAGCGCAAACGGTTCTATCCCTTTGATGAGCAGCGATAAAATTCTTTTAATTTTTTGGCTGTAATAGACTTCCGCACCGACAAACGCAGCCGTTAACCTTCCGGTCGATTCTCCCATTTCGATAAAACGAATCAATTGTTCATCGAAACATCGCGTCGCGTGTAATGACTCACTCAGCACGGCACCGGCGACAACTCGTCCGTGCATCGTTTCGATACGCCTAGCGATGGCTCCGGAAAACAAGTGCCGTATGTTAACAAATGCTTCTTGAACAGAAACACCTCCACGCATTAACATGGACATCTGTGTCACTAATACATAGGTGTTGCGATAGCGAACATACCGACCGAATAACGGCATATATAGACAACACCCAAGCAAAAAATTGCGAATCCTCACCAAACGTATACATAGAAACGCTATCAAAATAGCAATCCCTACCCAGACTACAATATGCATTTTGTACACATGCAACCATCGTTGCGTGGAAAACAGCATCTGTGTGTATTCGGGAACTTCCAGCCCCATCCCATGATACAAATTTCGAAAATTCGGCAAGACAATCCCGATCATAAAATACAGACTGAATGCCACCGTCAACAGCACCACCGATGGATAGATCGCCGCCTGCACTGCCTTTGCTCGCAATTCGGCAATTTTCTGATAATATTCATGCAGAAGTGTTAAACTGGCGACCAATTGTCCACTTTTCTCCCCAGCCTCCACTGTATTGACAAACATCGCCGGAAATTCATACACTTGAAAAATCTCCGACACATCATGACCTTCTTCTAACATACTTTTCCATGTCTGATGACGGAAAACGCTCCGCCCACCGGTATTTTTCTCTAGCGCAAAGAAAACCAATTTCAAATCGACTCCAGCATCCAGCATTTCCGCCATCTGCCCAGATACGCCTGCCAATACTTTATGGGTTAATCTCCGTCTACCACGAAAATCATACCAGCGAGTAATAGAGTTCTTGATACTCTCGCTCATCAATCACACCCCCATCCTTTAACTGATGGGCGTAATCGAGCATCGACATCCATTGACGCTCCTGCAAATGCCTGTACAAATCTCGCATACTCTTCCTTTGTGTAATACAATCCGCCAACACATCATCCATGACGAGCATTTCGAATACTCCGATTCTGCCGAAATAACCCGTATAATAGCACTGATCACAGCCGGCACCGCGACACGACAGGCAAGTTTTTCTGACTAGCCGCTGGGCAATAATCGCCGACACTCCTTGTACAAGCAAATACGGAGCGATACCCATATCCAATAGGCGGACAATCGCGCTGACGGTATTATGCGTGTGTAATGTACTGAGAATCTGGTGCCCTGTTAAAGATGCGCGTATGGCAATATCTGCTGTTTCCTGATCGCGAATTTCTCCGATCATAATTACATCGGGATCCTGCCTTAAAATAGCACGCAAAGATGTATGAAACGTGATGCCGCGCTGTTCATGAATTTGCATTTGATTAATGCCTTCCAGTAAGTATTCAATGGGATCTTCAATCGTAACGATGTTTTTCTGAGGATGATTTAGATATTGCAATGAGGTATACATGGTGGTAGTTTTGCCTGACCCGGTTGGACCTGTTACGAGAATCAGACCACTATTTCTGCGAAGGATCTTTTGATAGTTTTCTTTCAATGTGTCGGGAATCCCCAGATAATCAAATGTGTTCGCTAATTGCTGACTGACCAATAGCCGTAACACACACTTCTCGCCGTAAAAGGTCGGCATGGTGGAAATACGGATTTCCACAGGTGGATCAGACCATTGCATCGCGCCATCCTGGGCGACGCGTTTCTCGGCAATGTTCATATTCGCCAAATATTTAATGCGATTGACCATGCTTTGAAAATGACGCATATCGCCGCCTACGTATTCATTGAGTTTGCCGTCGATGCGAAAGCGCACCCGGTAATGTTCTTTGCCCGATTCTAAATGAATATCACTGGCACGCAATCGGCACGCTTCTTTGATAATCTCGTCGACAAAAAACTCATAGATGTCGGACTTCACCGCCGTTGCGTGACGGACTTTCTTATTTGACACAGACAATTTTGCTCTGATCATCTTAGTAGACAACCATTCATAAATACTAACACCCCCAAACGAAGCATAATAGAGCAAAAGATGATCACGAAAACCACGGAAGATATTATGTATTTCGACATATTTCAACAAATCCCTTCCAGATTATCCGTTTTCTTCAAATTGCAACCTAGTAGATTAATCAAAAAAAGTGTGTGAGCTGATTTACGACCAACTCCCACACTCTTTAATGCTACCTTACTTTGCGCTCATATTGCTTCTCACGGACATTGCTGTTCGTTTATATAGCTTTTCTCTAGTATTGTTTTTCGCTAACGATCTATCTCGCTTGCAAACGAGCAATTCTGTCATCCAAATCAGGGTGCGAAGACAATAGTCTCATCAATTTTCCTTGTCCACCGCTGATTTTCAAACTCTGATATGCTTCTTGATCAGGTGTGACTAATGAGACCGTTTGCTTCAACTGCTGGAGCGCCCGAATCATCTTATCTTTTCCAGCCAAATCAGCTCCGCCGCCATCAGCGTGATATTCACGATATCGTGAGAACGCCATGACTGCAATATTCCCCATGAAACCGAATAGGATCTGGAATACGATGATCGAAATAAAATGCACGACATGCTCCAAATCCTCCCGCACAAACCGAGAAACGGCGTAAGCAATGATTCTCGATAAGAAGACGACAAACGTATTGACGATTCCTTGGATTAAAGTCATTGTCACCATATCACCATTAGCGACGTGAGCCACTTCATGCGCCAACACGCCTTCCACGGCATCGGCATCCATACGCTGTAACAATCCTGCCGAAACTGCCACCAATGATTTATTCTTAGACGGTCCCGTTGCAAAGGCATTGACCTCCGGCGAATTGTAAATACCGACTTCCGGCATATCCGTAATCCCGGCACTGCGCGCAAGGCGATGAACCGTATCAACCAGGCGACGCTCAGTTGCACCGAGATTCGCTTGTGGATTTAATACTTGCACACCCATCATCGTCTTTGCCATCCAACGGGATGACAATAGAGAAATGATCGAACCGGCAAAACCGACTATCAAACTGAATAACAACAGAGATTCGTATTGAATGCCCGACGCACTGAGATAATTATCGACACCTAATACCGAAGTGACGACGACAATCGTAAGCAAAACTAACATATTGACCAAAAGAAATAAACCTACACGTTTCATTTACAAAAATTTCCTCCCTTTCATTTTCGATATGGAAAAGATTATATCATAAGAATATGAACGGAATATTAAAAAATGGACTATTGCTGCAATTATTGTTTTTGCAAGAACATTCTTTCAATGACATCCGCCGGAAGCGGTTCGCTGAATAAGTAGCCTTGGAAATTATCACAGCGATGCTTCATCAGATATTCCAATTGTTCGACCGTCTCCACACCTTCTGCAATCACCTTTAAATTTAGACTATGCGCCATAGCGATGACCGCCAGTGCAATTTTCGCGGCATCGGAATTAATAATGATATCACGAATAAAGGAACGGTCAATCTTTAGTGACTGAATAGGGAAACGCTTTAAATATAATAACGACGAATATCCCGTCCCAAAGTCATCGATCGATACCTGAATTCCCAACTGATTTAATTCATGGAGCGTTTTGGTAACAAAATCGATATTCTGCATACTGACACTCTCGGTAATCTCTAGGACAAGGTAATGTGCCTCCAGCCTTGTGTCATCTAGGACGTCGGAGATCATTTCCAACAAATTATCCTGTTGAAACTGTCTGGGAGATAAATTGACCGACATTCGCACAGGTTCGTAGCCGCTCACTTGCCATTTTTTCGCCTGGGCACATGCTTCCCGCAATACCCATTCGCCAATGGCAACAATCATCCCCGTCTCCTCCGCCACCGGTATAAATTCCCCTGGAGAGATCATACCTAACTGTGGATGCTTCCATCGTAACAAAGCCTCCATGCCGATAATTGTTTCGCCGGCTTGACTTGTCTGTGGCTGATAATACACTTCAAATTCTTGACGTTCGATTGCCCGATGCAAATCGTTTTGTAATTTTAACCGTTTCTCATTCTGAGAATTCATCGTATGTCTGTATTGCTGATATGTATTTAATCCCATTTCTTTAGCCTGGTGCAGCGCAATGTCGGCATTCTTCATCAGTGTATCTAAGTCGACACCATCGTTAGGGTAGAGACAGATACCAACACTAGAGTTAATATACAATTCATGCCCCTCGACAATAAACGGTTTTGAAAGACTATGAATAAATTCACCTGCCGCCTTACGCACATCTTCGTCACTCTCAATCTCTTCAAAAATGATCGCAAAGCCGTCGCCACCGATCCGCGCGACTGTATGATCTTGCAGGACTTGCTTGACCAATCGATCCGCGACAGCCTTTAATATTTCGTCACCAACCGCATGTCCCAAACTTTCATTGATCAATTTAAAGCGATCCAAGTCAAACACCAGCAACGCAAACCGATGCTGCTTCCGCTCGGCATGAACGATCGCCTGCAACAAACGATCATAAAACAAAACACGATTTGGCAGACCTGTCAACTGATCATGATTGATATGACGCGTGAGGTCTTTGTCCATTAAGTTATGTTCTACAAATTCCGTAATCTGACCGACAATCTGATCATGCACTGTATCCTGTGTGCCGCGAACAGTATTCACTGTAGCCGATTTCACCATTAAACTATATACTTTACCACGAAACTCGAAAAGCAACTTTACTTCTTCACCGCAAAATGCGCGCAGAAATGCAGGCATCATCACATCAGACAAGGCTTTCGGGAATAAAGTTGCCACATTTCTCCCACATGACTCTTCCACATTCTCCCCGAAAGCTCTCGTATTGATACCCCATTCGCGTGCAATCATACCTTCACAGAACACATTGACAACGGCGCCGCCTATTCCCTTTTTCATTTTAAAAACAACCATCGGAATACGTTCTATGACATCTTTCAATCCCATCAGTGATTCGTATTGCGATACTATTCCATTAAAAACAAAGCCTTTCTCCACGATGTCACCCCGCCTTTGTCATAAAAAGCTCAGTCTATTGTCTATTCAAAAAATTTTGTGCTTGCTCGGCAGACACAGGAGGGCTGACTAAATATCCTTGCATCAAATCACACTGATGATGTGACAGAAAATTCTTTTGCTCTTCTGTCTCAACGCCTTCCGCCACTACAGTCAGACGAAGTTTTTTCGCAAGTGTTATAAAAGTCTCAAGAATTGCACTATCTGTATCATTTTGTTGTGCTGTTATATCCTTAATAAATGATCGGTCAATTTTCAATTTATCAATCGGCAATGTTTTCAAAACATTCAGCGATGAAAAACCTGTACCGAAATCATCAATCGCCACCTTAATTCCCATTGCTTTCAGCTCTTGCAGAATACGGATGACATATTCCACATCGAACATCGCTACACTTTCTGTAATTTCCAATTCCAGAAAATTCGCATCCATATCATATTCTTGCAGCGTACTTGCCAGCCTTTCTATGAAACACGGGTTTTGAAACTCTTTCATCGATATATTTACGGCAATCGGAATCTGCTTATATCCACATTTCTCCCACACCTTATACTGTCTACATGCTTCGCGCAATACCCACTTGCCAATTTCGACAATCGTTCCTGTCTCTTCCGATATCGGGATAAATTTTACAGGCGAAACCATTCCTAGCTGAGGATGCTGCCAGCGCACAAGCGCCTCCATCCCCACGACGTCTCCCGATTGCAGATCAACCTGCGGCTGGTAGTACAGAATAAATTCCTGCCGTTGTAACGCCATTTGCAAATCGTTATGCATCGCTAACTTTTCCGTTTCTTGCCGATGCATTTCCGGTGTGTAAAATTGAAATTTGCTGTGCCCATATTCCTTTGCGTAATTCATTGCTGTATCGGCATTTCGCACCAATTCCATAAGATCGCTGGCATCTTCGGGAAATATCGATACTCCCACACTGATTGAAGAAAAAATCATCGTTCCCTTCACATCAAAAGGTTCGCAAAACTGCGCCAGCAACAGATCGGCGTAATATTCCAATGATTCTCGCTTCGTTTCCTGAAAGATCAGCGCAAATTCATCACCGGCAAAACGAAACGTCACATCTTCCTCCGTAAAACAGTTTTGCAGACGTTTAGCAACTCCCACTAAGAGTAAATCACCGATCTCATGTCCCAGCGAATCGTTAACAGTTTTAAATTGATTCAAATCCATCAACATGATGGCGAAACCGATTTTCCCTTTTGCATAATCATAGATTCTTTGCCCGACAGTTTGATTGAAGCTGATGCGATTTGGTAAATTGGTCAAACTATCGAAATGCGCCAGCTTGTATATATTTTCCTTCGCGCGAATGCGTTCCGATATATTTCGCACAACAGCAACGGCATGCCAGTGCTTCTCAATTTTAATTGTCGAAACAGTCAACTCTACAGGAATTTCATTACCGCTCTTATCGAGACCGAAAGCCTCTATCACTTCAATCATTCCAGAATTGTCATCAATCTCTTTGAACTTATCTAAGCCAGCCAGAAATATATCGTAATATTGACTCTGACTGATGAGAATACTCCATGGCATCGACAGAATTTCTTCGGAATCGTAGCCAAACATCTGATGTGCCGCTTCATTCCAATAAGCAATCTTCCCCTGATGATTGACAATAATAATCGCATCATTGGTCGCCTGCGTGAGAATAGAAAATTTCTCTTTGATATCGTTTGTTTGCTTGATCGTCTGACCCCAATAGTCACCTTTTTCAAAAAACAAATCATGAATCACAATCCGCAAAACGAACATTATCGTCATAATCGCATTTGCAGCAAGAAAAATATGCAGCAATAGATTATTCTCAAACTCTGGGAATAGCCAATGGCAAATGCCAATCACTCCAGAGAGCAGCGAAGATGCAACGACTCCACCAAGCATCCGCCAATTATAAATACTAATTAACAGAAACACCGACATGATGAATGCGAGTAGTACCGTTTGCTGATGCCAAAAATAAATAACCACCGGTATGCTTACTACATATGCTGTTAATAAAATTAAAAGATATCTATGTCTCAAATTTACCGTACCCTTCAAGTTTACCGATGATTACAGAATCTTTATCACTTTGTCGAGATGAATCATTTCAAACATCTTTTGTATGTACTCATTTTTGACATTGATAATGATCAATTCACCATTCTTCTCTTTCAATTTTTTCTGAAATAACAATAACTTCCCTAACCCGGAACTATCGATGCCCGTGACATGCGAAAAATCCACAGTAATCACTGTGAAAGCGTTATTATAAAGATGCAGGAACTTTTCTTTCAATGTATGAGAATTACTGATATCGATACGTCCTTTGGGGATAACAATGACATCTGTTTCACTGTTTTGAATGATTTCCATAGGTTCTCGTCACCTCTCCTATCTTTTATGCCAACATAAATAGGACCGAGGAACGTCCTCCCCAGCCTACATTATATATCTCTCGTCTCCTTCATGGCAGTGCGAATCGTCAGTACACCTGTATCTGTGTATAATTCGATCGTCCGACCACAATTTCCACCGGTGTCTTCCGCGACAACGCGAATCCCCAGCTTCTTCAATGCGTCTTTGCATGCCTCTACATTTCGCGGTCCAATTCTCATGGTATCGGAATTCCCACCAAAATTAAACATCTGTGCTCCGCCTGCCATTTTCGCCACGATCCTTGAACGACTGGCGCCGGCTTTCGTCACCATATCCAATAACTCCGGCAATGCCGTATCTGCGTATTTGGCGCATTTAAAGTCATCATTTTTCGCCAGCGAAGAAGATGGAAGCATCACGTGAGCCATTCCGGCGATTTTCGTCGTGGGGTCATACATCGTAACACCCACACAGGAACCGAGTCCGGTAGTGCGAATAGAATCCGGATGTTTTACTATATTAGAATCCGCCATCCAAACTTTAATTACTTCCATGCTTCTGCACTCCTAACGAAACGAACAATTTTTCAAAAGATTCCGGATCTGGCAATAGAAAAAAATGTCCCCCTCCATTTTCAACAACTGACTCTTCCACTGTATTGCGAATTTTAATTGCTGCATCGATCAAAATCGCATAGTCCCCGCTTCTGCCTAATTCCATGAGTCCTTCGCCAAGTAAAGCTCCTGCCATATCAATTGCCAGCGATGGTACACTTGGCTGCAAATCTAACCCGGTAAAATCGGACAATGCCGTTAAATACGAGCCCGACAAAATATTACCGATTTCCTGCAAAACAGAAAAACCCATTTCCGAAAACTCGTCATCTTTGATCGTTCCCAACATACCTCGGATCATCTTTTTTGCCGTCTCTGTCTCAATGACAAAAAACATATTGCCGGAGATATCCCCTTGAATACGTAAAAATACTGTAGCTACAATATTTTCCGCGCCGCCCACATATTCAAGAATCTCATGGAAATGTAAAGGCATAACTCGTGATACGTTCATATCCACGGGGACACCTAATAGCTTAGATAGCGATGTAGCCGCGTTACCCGCACCAATGTTACTAATTTCACGTAAAACGTCTAATTGAAACTCATCAATATCTCTGATGGGGTCCTTCATAAAGCACCTCCGTCCTACCCTAGAGTCTTGTTAATTGCTTCGAGTACTCGATCTGCCTGAAACGGCTTGACAATAAAATCTTTTGCCCCGGCTTGAATAGCATCAATAACCATTGCCTGCTGCCCCATCGCAGAACACATAATAATCTTCGCCGCGGGATCAACCTTTTTTATCTCTTTCAATGCATTGATTCCATCCATCTCCGGCATCGTAATATCCATCGTCACAATATCTGGTCGTAAATCTTTATAACGATCTACAGCTTCCAAGCCGTTTGCCCCTTCACCAACGACCTCAAAACCGTTTTTTGATAGAATATCCTTAATCATCATTCTCATAAATGCTGCATCGTCTACAATTAATACTCTTGCTGACACCATCAATTCCTCCTAAATAGTTGTAACTGCTAAAATGATTCACTCTATTAAAAACGTATTTCTTCTGCGATCTGTCTATCTGATACTTTAATATGATGCACAATCCATAAAACTAGTTCTTCCGAAAACGATTGAATTTGCTCTAATTGGATATTTCCACTCGATAAATCTATATGTATATCGTATACCATCTTAATAAAATACGAATGCTCATCACGATGGTTCTTGAAATCTTTATAACCATTGCGAATCATAATCAACTCTTCAGCACCAAAATGTTGAATCGCATAACCGACCAAATAATTGATCGTCTCTTCGATTGTTTGCATATCCTCAATATCTACTGCATCGATGAAACTTGCTATACGCTCAACCAACTTTTTATGCTGATCATCGATAATGCCAATACCAATCGATAAATCGTCCGACCATTGAACCTTCAACTCTTCACCTACTTTACATATCTAGATTCTACCATTCTACCACACGAAATACACTATACGTAAACTATTTCTATTTGCTGCAAATATTCTACTAATCTATCTGTCAAACAGGCAATTTCATCGACATCACGTTGGATCGCACATCGCTCCAGCGCTTCGCCAATATCAGACATTTCATGAAAGCCATAACCGGCGGCATAGCCTTTCATACTATGACCCAAAATTTTAATAGATTGGAAGTCCCTTCTAAATGCAAGTCTTCGCAAAATCTCAATTTCTCCTTGGCGATTTCTAATAAATTCCGGAATCAATTCTCGAATCTCTGAATCCACTTGAACTATGATTTTGCCCATAGCATTATCTCCTTAAATTCTTACTGAATAACCACTCTTTACAATAATTTTATTGTAATCATCAGATAAAATCAAATAAAAAATTCCACTTTCTACATCATTCTACATGAGAAGATACGTAGATAGAGTTCCCACCGTGTTTCTTCGCTTGATAGAGAGCCTGATCGGCAAGGCAAATCAGATCACTCATCGATCCGTATGCCGATTGTGTAAACGTACATATCCCCATACTGACAGTCAAAATATCCTTGATATCGGAATACTCATGCTTGATTTTCAAATTTTCTATTTTTTGTTTAAAGAGATTGGCAACCGCCAGGGCACCATCGGCATTCGTATCCGACAATATAATGGCGAATTCCTCACCTCCATACCTTGCGACTAAATCATCCGCTCTTTGCGGTATATCCCTAATAGCAGACGCAACTAAACGCAGAGCCATATCCCCTTGCTGGTGTCCGTAATTATCATTGTAAGCTTTAAAATTGTCGATATCTAGCATAATCAAAGAAATATCAAGCTGGTTCCGTCTTGCGCGCCTCCAGCTCTTCTCCAGAACTTCATCAAATTTCCTCCGATTGGCTATATCCGTCAGGCTATCGATGACACTGAGTTTCTCAAGAATTTGATTCTTCTTTTTCAATTCGTCAGCCATTTCCGACAATTGATGAGTCATGACAACCAATTGGCACTCTCTCGTCTTGCGTTGATCGATTTCTGCTTTCAGTCGGAGAGCGGAACGAACTCTCGCCAGCAGTTCTACACGATTAAAAGGCTTTTTAATATAATCCGTCGCCCCTGCTTCAAATGCCGATTCCAATGTATGTACATCATGCTTGCTTGTCACAATAATGATCGGGATGTCTTTATACATCTCTTCCGCACGAATCATCGCACTCCCCTGAATACCATCGATATCAGGCATCACAACATCCATCAGAACCAATTGAATGCCCTGATGCAATTGCTCAATTCCTGCTTTTACAGACTCTACAGCTATAATTTTATCGTATCCAGATTTCTTTAAGGTAAGTTCCAACAAGTCTCTACTACTTTTAGAATCATCGATGATTAGAATCGTCAACCGAGCTCTTCCTCCCTTCTCCAAAGATATCTATAAGATACTATAGTAATAATATCTATATTTATGCCATATTTCATGCAAAAAAATCTATTTCAGATTTGTTTCAGATCAACAAAAAAACCGACCATTAGAAAAAAATTTGGTCGGTTGCACTAATTGCTCCAAACTACCTAAGTGCCCAGATACAGATAGTTTATCAACGCATCCCATGGAATCATCTTGCACGATCAGGCGCTTACATGACTCCTCTTATAAATATATCAGTATCCATATTTAAATCCACTTCATAGCTACTTTTAACTGGTTTTCGTTCATGATCTGTGATGACACGAACCTTCGGACGCTGTGGCGTGATCCGGTTTTCCTTTGAAATCACCGCTACACGTCCGTCCATCAATAAAATGGACATTCCTACAGGATAGATGGCGATGTTATCGCGAAAAAGTTTCACCAAATCATAATCATAATGATAGTCTCCTGCACCAAACAGCAGCTCTAATGCCTCGTGCGGCAAATAGGAATCTCTGTAGGAGCGTTTAGAAATTAACGCATCATAAACATCGGCTATGGCTGTAATACGAGCGTATTCATGCTGCTGTTTCCCCACTAACCCCCGCGGATATCCCGAACCGTTCCAACGCTCATGGTGCTGAAACGCAATATGAGCAGACACCAGTGGTATAGTAAATTGCTCTTTTAAAATATGAAATCCATGTACCGGATGCTGTCTCATGATTTCATATTCCTCATCCGACAGCCTGCCCGGTTTATTCAAAATCTCCAGCGGTATCAATGTTTTCCCGACGTCATGCAAAGTCGCTCCAATCCCCAACTCTACCAGACGGTCTTTCGTATAATGCATACGCGTACCCATAATAATTGCCAGAATTCCCACATTGACAGAATGGTGAAACAAATAGTCATCCATACTCTGCATATTCACTAAATTATACATACTTGCCGGATGCGCTTGTATATCATTGATAATCTCCGAAACAACATCACGTATATCAAAATTCTCCGGACTGATAAAATCCCTGGATTTCCTTGACAACAACTTAAACATCAGTCTCGATGTCTTCTGCAACGCCATTTGACGTGTCTCCAGAGAAATAACATCAGGCACTTCAATTCCTTCTGTCAAAGAATCCTCAATGTAAACAAAGGGAATGCCTCTTTCTTTTAAGCGCTTCACTAGCGAGAGCGTCAATTTTGTGCCGGAACGCAGCAAAACCTGTCCGTCTTCCGATAATATTGTTTTGGCTAGACTATATGTTTCGTCGATGATGTTTTCCAATGATATTAAACGCAAGCTAACACACTCCATTAAAACAAAATTTATACTTTAAAACGAGCGACCTCTGTTCTCAGGTCATGGGCCAATGACGATAATTTTTCCGACGATTCCGTAACGTTTTCAATCGCTTCTACCTGTTTCGTCGTGCGTTCGGCAATCGTCATTGTGTTCTCATTGGAATCTTTAGAAATCTTCGACAATTCTATGACGGATGCACTAACCTCTTCTGCGCCCGCCGACATTTGCTGCGATACGGCGGAAAGTCCTTCAATCTTTTCAGCAACTTCATTAATAGCTTGCAGAATATTGACAAATACCCGGTCAACTTGATGGATCGATGCAATACCCTTTTCAGTCTCTGACAAATTATGGTCCAGAGAGTCGACAGTGATTTTCGTAATCTGCTTGATCTCCGCTACAATCGAATTAATCTCTTTCGTCGATTGCGCAGACTCTTCCGCTAACTTACGCACTTCATCGGCAACGACCGCAAATCCTCGACCATGTTCACCGGCTCTTGCCGCCTCAATGCTGGCATTCAGCGCCAACAAGTTCGTCTGCGCCGATATATCATTGATCGTATTGACGAAAATATTGATTTTATCCAATCCCGCCACTAACTGATTCGTAGCATCGGTAATTTGTTTCGCACTTTCTTGAATATCATTCATCTTCTGTACAGCATCGGCAACGGCAACTTTCCCTGTATCCGCTTCCTTCTTCATCTCACTGGAATCTTCCGTAATACTGCTTGCCGTTTCAGCGACATGATTTACTCCATTTGCCATTTCATCCATCGCCGTAGCCGTTTCATTGGCAATGTTCATTTGCGTAGCCGACATACTCTGGATGCTCAAGATGAATTGCTCCGCCTCTTTTAATGACTTCAACGTATGCTCTGATGACTGCAATAGATCATCCGAAGAGCCGGATACCATCTGAGCACTGTTAAGAATCTGATGAATCACGCGTTTCGTATTTTCCTGCATCTGATGAATTGCTTTTGCCATCATACCGATTTCTTCCGGATGTTTCATATGTTTTTCTGAAACAGGTGTACTGTAATCATAATCTGCCGCATTTTCAATCGCCTTAGTCATATCGGCAATCGGAGCAATTTTATACTGAATAATCGGATAGAAAATGAAGAAGAACACCGCTTGAATGACAACCTGCCATACGATTCCGATTAAGATATCGGATTTGTTCTGCTCATCATACGCCATAGCACTTTCACTTGCTAACACCATTCCGATGACGTCGCCGTTCACATTCCGTATTGGAGCAAAGCTGCCGAATATATCGTAATTGGAAAATCCGCCAATTCTATTGCTGAATGCCTGCCCCTTTGTCAGTACTGCATCAACAACATTGGCATCCTTCATTTGCGTGCTGACTAAATTATTCCGCGATAGAGAGGAGTACGCCAACTCCTGTCCGAGGAAAACGCTGTAATCAACCCCTAATCCTTCGTGTAAATCCAGCATATATTCATCGGTAATCTGCTTTCGCACTTCCAGAATCGCTAAATCTCTGCCACCGACTTGTATTACACCTGCCGCCGCCAAAGCCAGACCGTCGCCATTCGTATCAAATGCGCTCGCTGTTCCCCCACTGTTAGCCACTTGGTTTAACAATAGCTGGTCGCCGGAACTATGATCCATCCCTGCGCCTGCACTGTTATATAAAGTAGAAAAATCAGGCCGCGTCACTCGTAAATTCGTAATCCCTACTTCTCTGCTCAAATTCGCATATATGTAATCAAGCTCTTGCGCCAATACGGAACTCACATTCGTGTTTAGCGCCTCTACTAAGCGCGCGTTCTCATTATAAGTATCGACAACTTCCTGCAACTGTTTTAGTTCCCTGCCGACCATATATTCAAATGCTTCGCTCTTGCCGGAAATCGTATTCAGTTCTCTCTCAGAGTGGTAATTGGTATTCCTGATAACAGAAGTAACTTGCAGCACGGACATTGAGATTAAAATCGCCAAAACAGTCAAAATTTGTAGCTTCATGTTTAATTTCATATTGGTGTCCCACTTAAACATACTACCCCTCCATGACGAAGCAGCCCAATATATTTTGAAAAGAATGGTCAGACCGCCTCTGTATTTAATTTGCAAATTCAATTTATCATTAATATAATTGCAAAACAACGATTAAAAGCCTTCTGTATAAACCTTATTCTTTCAAAAATATATTGATATCAAAATACCCAATTGGTGTCTCCATCTCAAGTAATAATGCTTTATTAGCAGCCATAGAAAGAGACTTGTATTCACCGACAAAAATCTGTGGCGGAACAATATCGCACACATATTGACTGCTGCTTAAATGTGTCACGGCATTACCACCGATGATATTAGCAACTTCCCCCAGTGCCGAAGACACGAAACTATCAATTTCGTTCATTTCCATCCCCGACATGATATGTACCATTTCCAAAACCATATCCTTAGGAAAACTAAATAGAATCGTCCCCTTCAAATCGCCCGTAACTCCCAAAACGACATTGGCGTCCTTGCTCGGTACCATATTTTCCACTACATCAAGTTTTTGCTTCGTCGCGTCAATATCAAGCATCCTCTGAAATACGTCTTTCGTCGCCTGGTAGAAAGGGTTTACATATTCTGCTTTCATTTATGACTCATCTCCTTGCATTTTCGCATACTCACCAAGCCTTTGATCCATAACCGCCACATGCATAATCAGCCATGTCATTAATTTCCCGCCAAATTCTTGCACCAAATCTTCTGTGTATCCTTCTGTTTCCATACGCACTGCATAATCCGAAACAGCCTGTTTAAATTTGCGATGTGCTTCTTTATGCTCTTCTATACCAGGATAATTGATCTGCTCCTGATATACTTCCTCATCGTGGAAATGTGTGACCACATACTCCTGCATAAAGCTCATCGTCTCTTTCACCGCAATTAACTTTTCCTCCCATTTTTCTCCACTCTTGACCGTTTGCAGAAATTTTGACACTCGACCAAACAACTCCTCATGCTGCTGATCAATGGATGAAACGCCCACTTTATACTTCTCTTTCCACATCATGGCATCCTGTCCCACCTTTCTAATTGCATAATCGCCTATTTTTCTGGTACTATTAAAAAAGAATCCATATAATAATGATTTGGCTTTTGCCCAACTGTCAAACAATTAATTCTATCTTCTAGTTCATAAATCCTGCCAAATACATTTTTATATATTTCGAAAGTCACACCAACACGAGTACTTACCTTAATTATATATTTATGCGACGACAAAACCAACTTAGGAGGTTATTATTACATGAAAAAGCTTACATTCGCCATGGAAAATTATCTCGAAACCGTCTATGAACTTTCTGCTGGGAACAGCGGTGCACGTCTGACAGACATTGCCGCTAGAATGAATGTCACCAAAGCCAGTGCGAACAACGCCATGGCAGTTTTATCTGAGAAGGGACTTATCACAAACGAGAAATATCAAGAAATTAAGCTCACCTCTCTAGGCGTCAATATGGCAAAATTAATTGCGGAAAAACACCATATTATTCAACGCTTTTTCACAGAAGTCCTTCACATAGATCCTACAATTGCCGACTCCGATGCCTGTGCAATCGAACATGTAATCAGCAATGAATCTGTCAACGCTATGGAACGCTTCTTGGCAACCATGCGATCAGAGTAACTCAATACGTCAAAGCGAGATTGACAAGCCTTTCCCTGTATGATAAAGTTCAATTTGTATTGAGGGAGTAGTTTGCGCAACGCGTGGCTGATCAACATTCTGGCGAAACGCCTGGTCAACCTTAATGAACGAGACTCGTACATGACTATGGATATTTTTATATCTATAGTCATGTATGGAGTCTTTTTTTATTACGCTTGAACAGGTACATACTACATACACCCCTCTTCAATCTATATTAGCGAAATGAGGAAATTATCAATGAACTTATCTTCCATCCTACTCATTGCCGTCGGATTAGCAATGGACGCATTTGCGGTCGCAGTGTCGGCTGGCGTTTGTATTAGACACGCCAAAATTCATCACATGCTGAAATTTGGATTGTTTTTTGGTTTTTTTCAATTTATCATGCCAATCCTCGGGTACTGGGGAAGTCAATCTTTCAGTTCCTACGTGGAAGCGATCGACCATATTATCGCCTGTGCCGTGCTCGTAATCATTGGCGGCAAAATGTTCTATGAAGCATTGCAAGCAGATGATACCTGTCCGACGACATGTGATGAACCCAATATGTATTCCTATAAAAAATTGACACTGCTGGCAATCGCTACGAGTATCGATGCATTAGCTGTAGGTATCAGCTTTGCCGTCACGGATACAGAGATTTGGTCTGCCTCACTCATCATCGGTGTCGTTGCATTTACCCTTTCCTACTTAGGCGTATATATCGGCAAAAAACTTGGATGTGTATTTCAAAAAACGGCTGAGAAATTTGGCGGGATTGTCCTGATCGCCATCGGTATCAAAATTCTTATCGAAAATATGTAGTGCAAAAATCGAATAAATAGCCACCAACTATTAAGTGCCCCCAATCATTAGACACAATCTAATCTTTGGGGGCACTTGACTTGTGAAAATATCCTATTAGTTTCGGTAAACTTTATACATTTCGGGTATTGTGCTAAAGGGTTTGGTTTTCATTGGCAACGGCATCATTCGATGTGCGCAATGGAATTTCTTTTAAGAGGAACATCATGATACTCGCAATGGCGATTAATCCTGCCCCGCTCAAAAACACAATGGAAATCGATTCGTGTAAGACGACACGTAAAAAATCTATCACTTGCAAAAATACTTGATACATATCGGCAGACAGCACCGATTCCATACCCTTTAATTTCGGCTGATCCAGCAAAATCTCAGGATTCAAATACTCTGTCAACTGCTGAACCGCTTGGGGCTCCAAATTGGCAAAATCAATCTGTGCTCCCGATGCCAAACCTGCTTCTATTTTCTTCTTTAACGACGTACTCATAACTGAACCGAAGACTGCGATTCCAATCGTACTTCCCAAGTTTCTGAACAATGTGGAAGCCGCCGTAACAACTCCCAACTGCGAAGCAGGCACTGCGTTTTGTGCAACCAGCGTGAGAATTGGCATACACATTCCCAATCCGACGCCGAACACGCAAATACTCATAATCGCGAACGGGACACTGTTCATCAATGACATCAATGCCATACCGACGAGCATCAACAAAATCCCGGCAATTCCGTATTTCTTGTAAGCACCGGAGCTTGAAATCCATCGACCTGTCAGTGTGCTGAACGATACCATAATTAACGACATTGGAATATTCACCATACCCGATTGAGAAGGCGACAATCCTTCTACCCCTTGAATGAAGAACGGCAGATACATCATCGTTCCCATCATCGCCGCATTCATCAGAAAGCCGATCATACTTGAGATCATCACTGTTTGATTTTTAAACAGCGACAAAGGAAGTACAGGATTGGCTGCCTTGCGCTCAATAAAGAAAAATACGATAGCGCAGACCGCCACTAAAGAAAATAAGCCGATAATTTCTTTGGAATTCCATGGATACTCATTGCCTGCCCAAGAGAATCCCAAAAGCAGTGCCATAATACCAACCGATAATACGAACGAACCCCAATAGTCAATCGACTGTCCACGCTGCCTCTCCGTATCGGGAAATAAACTCCAAATCATCACAAATGCGACAATTCCTAACGGTAGGAATGTCCAGAACAACCAATGCCACTCCATATGATCAATCATAAATCCGCCCAATGTCGGTCCGACAATACTGGAAAACCCGAATATCGCCATCATGCTCCCCGTCCATTTTGCTCTCTCCCGGGGCGCAAACAAGTCTCCGACGGCTGTGATCGTTGACGACATCAATACACCTGCACCCATGCCTTGAATGACGCGAAAACCGATCATTTGGAAAATATTTTTTGACATACCACAAAGAAATGTTCCAAGAACAAAAATCACAATCCCCGCAAGTAAAAACGGTTTTCTTCCGTAAATGTCCGATAGTTTACCTACTACAATCGTCGAAATACAGGATGCTAAGAGAAATGACGTAAGCACCCACGAATAATAGTCCATCCCACCTAATATGGCAATAATTCTCGGCATTGAGTTACTTACAAGGGTTTGGTTGATCGAAGCAAAAAACATCACAACCATCAACACTCCAACTACTACAAGCTTTTTCTTTTCTGACAAACTTTCCATGCTGTTCCCTCTTTCTTTGATGTTTACCATTGATAAAATCCCTTGTATTTGCACCTCAAAATTAGATAGGTAACAAAACCATTCGAACATTTTATACCTTATACTGATAAAAAGCAATACATTTTTTCAAAGATAAACCACTGAGAAAAAACCACCATCAACCCCTGTAATACAAAAAATCAGGAAGATGAATAATCAAATTCCTGATCCTCTATTATTTTTGACACCTAAAACCTTTTTATATTGAATTCGCCTATCTCTTGTGACAATTATTTACCCTCAAACTCTCCATCCATCAATTCCAGCAATGTCATCGGTATGGAAATCTGCTGCCCTTTATCTATCAACCACGAAAAGTCATCCTCGTTATCTTTTTCATGCTCATGTTTAATAATGTTGATTTCGTGATGCAGCTGCTCCATTTGCCTGTCTAACAACGTCGCCGAATCAGCGGCATCTTTCAATTTTTTCAAAAGATCTTCCGGCACCGCCTGATCGTATTTATAAAAAATCTTGTGCTCCAGACTTGCCCAGAAATCCATCGCCATCGTCCTAATCTGCACCTCTACGAGCACTTGCTCAATCCGATCCGACATAAACACCGGCACTTCCAGAAGCATATGGTAACTTTGATAACCATTGGGCTTCGGATGTTTTATATAATCCTTAACCTCGACAATTTTCAAATCGCTCTGTCCTTTGAGCATATCGCTAATCCGATAAATATCCATAATAAAAGAACATGTAATCCGCAAACCGGCAATATCCCTGACGTTATCCTTCAGACTTTGGAAGTTCATCCCGCCGCCCTTTCTCTGCCACTTTTTGATAATGCTCTCCGGCGACTTTATGCGCGACTTTGTATATTCAATTGGATTATAATCATGCAACAATTGAAATTCTTCTTGAAGAATTTCAATCTTTGTCTCTAATTCACTCAAAGCAAATTTATACACCAATATAAATCTCGTAATTCGGTTCTTTAATATTTTGAGGTCCTCCATCTGATTCGTTACCATGTACCTCTCCCACCCCATCGTAAAGTTGTCGTCTAATTGGATCATCAAACTCAGATAATCAAGTTTCCAAACCTTAATCAACTATATTCAATGATAAAGGAAGCCGACAAACATTTCAAGGAACAGAAAGCTACAAAAATATGACAAAACTATGTCGTCCCGCTTAATATTCTTACATATCTGCTAGATTTCTTGCAGACAAACATTTAAAATGAAGATACTACATTAGCAGGGAGTGTTGATATGCCCAAACAATACATCATGGCTCTCGATCAAGGAACGACAAGCTCGCGAGCAATTCTGTTCGACGACCAGGCAAACATTGTCGGCATCGCTCAAAAAGAATTTAAACAATATTACCCCCGGCCCGGCTGGGTTGAACATGACGCTATGGAAATTTGGGGCACACAAAGCGGTGTCATGCGCGAAGTTCTCGAAAAAACCGCAATCCGCCCGCAACAAATTGCCGCCATTGGCATTACCAACCAACGGGAAACGACCGTCATTTGGGACAAAAACACCGGCATTCCTATCTATAATGCAATCGTCTGGCAATGCCGCCGCACAGCCGATACATGTGAGTCCCTTAAAAAAGGCGGCTGGGAATCGCATATCAAAAAAACAACTGGTTTGGTAGTCGACGCTTACTTTTCTGCTACGAAAATCAAATGGATACTCGACCATGTGCCGGACGCGCGCCAAAAAGCGGAGAATGGCGATCTGCTCTTTGGCACAATCGACACATGGCTATTGTGGAACTTGTCACGTGGTAAAATCCATGCGACGGACGTCAGTAACGCGTCGCGCACGATGCTGTTCGACATCCATCAATTACATTGGGACGATCTGTTGTTGGAAGAATTGCGCATACCGCGGCAAATGCTGCCGGCAGTCGAAGCCTCCAGCAAAATCTACGGTTATACCGATACGAGTATTCTCGGTGATGCGCGCATACCGATTGCCGGCATTGCCGGAGATCAACAAGCGGCACTATTCGGTCAAGCCTGTTTTGAACGCGGCATGGTCAAAAACACATACGGCACAGGCTGCTTTATGCTGATGAATACCGGCTCGAAAGCCGTTACTTCTGACAATGGTTTACTGACGACGATTGCCTGGGAAATAAACGACACTGTCACGTACGCCCTGGAAGGGAGCGTCTTTATCGCCGGTGCCGCCGTGCAGTGGCTGCGAGATCAATTAAAATTGATAGACTCCGCCGCACAATCTGAATATTTCGCCACACAAATCACCGACAACGGCGGAGTCTATTTCGTTCCCGCATTCGCGGGCTTAGGCGCGCCTCACTGGGATATGTATGCCCGTGGGACGATCGTCGGCTTGACCCGTGGCACAGGCAAAGAGCATATCATCCGGGCGGCGTTGGAATCAATCGCCTATCAGACGAAAGATATCGTCGACTGCATGGCAATCGATTCACAATTACCGCTCCGAAGATTACGCGTCGACGGCGGTGCCGTCAGTAACCAATTCTTGATGCAATTCCAGTCCGACATCCTGAATGTCACGGTTGAGCGTCCGCAAGTGACAGAAACAACAGCGCTCGGTGCTGCCTATCTCGCCGGAATTGCCGTCGACTTTTGGAGTCAACAGCAAATTACCGACAATTGGCGACGTGAAGCCAACTTTACACCTGAAATTGACGAAATAACGAGAACCAATCTGTATTCCGGTTGGAAAAAAGCTGTTGAGAAAACACGAGAATCGATATAAAGGAGCCATCATCATACCATGACAAAATTCATACCGACCGATGTCTGTTCTAAAGAAATCAATTTCACAATCGAAGACGGACGTGTCAAAGACGTACAATTTACCAGAGGCTGTCAGGGAAACCTGCAAGCGATCGGCAAACTCATAGAAGGACTGCCTGTCACCGAAGTCATCGATAAATTGCAAGGGATCGTTTGCCGCAATGGAACATCCTGTGCCGATCAATTGGCAATTGCTTTACAAGCTTCTCAGCATACCGAGGACAAATAAGCGCCAGCTAAGCCTTACGGAGATAATTTTGCTCGCAATTGCTTAATCTCCGTCAGCAGCTTGTGGTATTCTTCATCCAATGACCCTAAATCGTCTTTCTTCGTTGTCGTCGACAATTTCCCGATGACATCAGAAAGGCGATTTTGCGTGATCATCAGTTGCATTTCTATATCTGCCGTCGAGTTATCTGTTCTCCCATTCCCTTTGCCTTGGCTGACCCTGCCTTGGTTCCCCTTGCTCTTTTCGCCCTGCTTGGCGAGATATTCTTCATAACTCCCGGCAAACATTCGAATCTGCTGATCTTCAATCGTCATAATATGGTCAGCGACATTATGAATAAACCCGCGGTCATGTGAGACAAACAGCAATGTTCGATCATATTCGCGCAGCGCTTGCTCAATCACTTCCAAAGAATATAGATCAAGGTAATTCGTCGGCTCATCGAGTATCAGCAAATTGAAGTCTTGTAAGAGAATCTTCGCGAACGAAACCTTTACTCGCTCTCCTCCACTCAATACACGTACCTTTTTATAAATGTCATCTCCTTTAAACAACAACCTCGCCAAAAACATCCGCGCAAATGTCTCCGGATAGATACTCGTATCCATGACATTTTCCAGAATCGACAAATCATGCTGCAATATATCAAATTCCTGACTGAAATACCCAATCTTCGCACCTATAGCGACGCGGATCGCTCCCGCTTGTCCTTGATGATCGATGATCATTTTTAGTAATGTACTTTTCCCACATCCGTTCTTGCCGATCAATGCCACCTTCGCGCGATTTCCCACAAAGAAATTCGCATCTTTAAAAAGAACTTTACCAGAAAAACTCTTATTTAGTTTCGTCCCTTCGATCACCACTTTGCTGTGTAAATGATTCGACTCCGGAACACGCAATTGAATCGTATCAAGTTCTTTCGGCTTCTCACTCCCTTGCAAATGGCTGATCCGAGATTCAAGACTTTTCTTCGCACCATCAAGTGCCGATTTTGCTCTTTGATCCCCCATCTTGTGCAGACGAGCCTCCGAATTGCCCATACGCTTGGGGGTCTTCTTAGTACTGCTCGATTTTTCACGCAACTCAATCATCGCCCGCTCTAAACGCTTCTTTTCTTTCGCATACTGCTGATACTTAAACCTTTCTTGTTCGCGTTCTGCTTGTTTTTGCAGCGCATATTGACTGTAGTTTCCTGTGTACTCTCTGACTTTCCCGTCTTCAATTTCCAAAATCTTATTGCACAACTGATCGAGAAATCTGCGATCATGGGAAATAATCACCAGACCAGCGGAATATTCAAGCAATCTATTTTCCAGCAATCCAATTCCTTCTACATCGACATTGCTCGTAGGCTCATCAGCAAATAACAACATACTGTGATCGCTAAACGCCTGGGCGATCTTAAACCGCGTTTTCTCTCCTCCGCTCATCGTATCATTCCATTTTGCGGATACGGCAAACTTCGATGCCATTTCTTCGCTAATGGTATCATGCTCCGGTTGAGCCAGTTGCGAAACATAGCTGTACCGTCCATTGATCTTTACAATTCCTTCGTCAGGTAACATCCGTTGACTTAAAATATCCATTAACGTCGTCTTGCCTGCTCCGTTAACACCGACAATGCCAATTCTATCGGTATCGTAAATTTTCAACTCTTCTATATCGAGAAGCAATCGATCGCCAAAATATTTCTTAATCTTATCGACTTCCACTAATAACATAAAAAAACCTCCCAGCATGAACTGCGGAGAGGATAGTATTATCGACCGAATATAGACACAAATAAGCCTTAACAGCATAATATAGCGAAATGTCCCCATAAAGTAGACTTCATTCAAATGGCGACCTTTTATATGCTGTCCCAGAGCAAAATTTATCCGTACGAAATATAACTATCCACTCGCATATCCAATAAAATGTACAACAACAAAATCCCTCAAGGATTTTCTCAATGTAGCTAATTTTACTTTGTACACAAAAAAGTGGATTAGTTGCGCATCGCCCGAATACCTTGCCCTTTCTTGAAGTAAGCTTTTAATTCAGATGGAGATTCTCTTATTCCATCTGAATTGTAGAACTACAAATACATGACTTAGTTGGCGTTAGACTTATGACTTACGCTAAATTAGTCAGGTGAAATTTGTATATACAGTTACAATTATAGTTCTATATACATTCCATTGTCAAATTATTGTCATTCTTGTCGTTCTTGTCATTTTTGTCGTTTTTGCAGTTATTTCATAAAATGTTATACTTCTTCCCGCACTAACCGCAATTGGACGACATCCGTCGGTACACCTGTCCGAAGTGGGAACCAATCCCCTGAGCCTCTGTGGACAAACAGCGAGTGACCATCAGGCTTGCGATACATCCCATCAACATAACGAAATATCAAATTCCCGGCATTGAACAACTCAAATTCCTCTCCTATCCGTACCGCCAATTGTCCCCCGTGGGTATGTCCAGCCAACGTGACGGGGATGTCGGCTTGCGCCGCAGCGTCGAAAGCGTGCGGATGATGGGCAAGCAGAACCTTCAAACTGCCCTCCGGTGTATACTGATCCATATCTGCCTTGTATATATTCTGTGCATCCTGCGAACCTGAATGGGAGTAGTCAATCCCTAACAATTTAATCGGCGTCTTTCCTGTATCGACCAAAGTTGCTTCATCAAGCAACAAATTGAAACCAGCCGCCCGAACTGTTCTCACCCATTCATTGCCGTTGATAATCCGGTCATGATTGCCAATGCACAAGAAAACACCTTGGTCGGCTTTGAGTTCGCTCACTGCCTCTATCACATCACCCATATAGTCAAAATTATTATCGAGTATATCCCCAGTCACGACCATCAAATCACTTCGCAAGCCGTTCGCCATCTCGACAATCCGCTCGACGCGATCTTTGCCTGTGACCATACCGATATGCAAATCTGACAATTGCGTAATCGTGTAACCATGTAAATCTTCTGGAAGGTTCCGCACGGGTAAATCAATATAACGGACATCTAGCTTATTCTTGGCAATCGCCGCGCTGATCGCAGTACTGCCTACTAACAGGGGCGGAACCGCAACCAGACCTACTTTAATCAATTGTCTTCTCGTAAGACCGGACACCGGAGTCTCCTGACATACTTCCGATTGATTTGCCGCTGGATTCCCTGCTTGACTTACCGAATTCTCTGATTGACTAATCTGCGATTTTTCCGATTGACTGATCTCCGAATTTCCCGAGCGACGAACCTCTGCCTTTTGTCTGCGTTTCCTTCTGTACGTAAGGATACTGTCGATTCCCCATATAGGTATACCCAGTGCCCCCAATGCCAGCATCCACAACAATATGGCTCCAATCCACAAGTACGTGACCGACAGCCAAATCCAAGGACCATATTCCAATGGATTGCCGAGACCCAGCGCAGAACTGAGAAGTGGGACAAAAATAATAGCGATCCATAACAGCAGAGCCGTCCGTGTATAACGCTTCGCTTTTGGGTACTGCACAAGTTCTCGACGCAACCAATAATCACTGATTCCATACCAGAATATATTTAAAAACAATGCAAAAGCAAAAATCACTAAAAACATACTCCATCACCAACTTTTCATAAAATCCATACTTCCTTTATCTCTATCTGAATCAAATTTTACTATACCTTCGTGGTGAAATACAATAAAACTTAATTTAAAATGAACACCTTCCATTAAATCTAGTATTTCACAGATTTATGGTTGACAATACAACATATAAATATTAGTATTTCTTATAGTCGTTATTAGCAATTCATATAGTTATTTAATACTACAAAAGGGGAAATGAAAAAATGAAGAAAAAGTGGCTGGCAATGCTTCTTTACACAATGATAATTTTTAGCCTGGCAGCGTGCGGTAGTTCGCCCTCCAGTGCACCACCGGTTTCTTCGGAACCCGTACCACCTAGCACTGAAAACTCCCAGCCGGCAGAATCCACACCATTGGTGAAGGCAATTGATGCAGACAAAATCTTTGTGACACCTGATTGGGTTCACAGCGTAATCAATGGCGAACAGCCTCAATCTGAAAACTACGTCATCATCGAGGTAGCATGGGGGGAGCCGAGCAAGGAATATCTTGCCTCCCACATTCCCGGTGCGGTACACATGAACACCGATACGATTGAAGAGGAGGAATACTGGAACATCCGCAGTGCCGAGGAAATCAAACAAGTGATGAAGGACTACGGCATTACCAAAGATACCACTGTTATCACGTACGGTGGCGGTTCAGCAGCCACTCGCGTAGCCTTTGTCTGCTTCTGGGCAGGTGTGGATGAGGTTCATGTTTTGGACGGCGGTTTTGCAGCCTGGACGAATGCCGGGTTTGAAACTGAGCAAGGTAATGTAACACCGACAGCCACAGCTGCGGATTTCGGCGTGGAAATTCCTGCGCGCCCACAATACCTGCAAAGCATGCCAGCAGAAGTGATTAAAGCACAGCAAGATGAAAATTACCGGTTAGTCAGTATCCGTAGTTGGGATGAATTTACCGGCAAAACCAGTGGTTACAACTATATCGACCGTTCAGGCGAGCCGAAAGGCGCCGTGTGGGGTCACGATGAGGCAGATTATTACAACGAGGATGGAACCATCAAAAATCTCGCACAAATCAAAGCCATGCTGACAGAGTGGGATGTAACTGAGGATAACACAACAGCCTTTTATTGCGGTACCGGCTGGCGCGCTACAGTTCCATTCTTCATCCTCTACGAAAACGGTTGGAAAAATGTAATGCTGTACGACGGTGGATGGTTTGTGTGGCAAATGGATGAAAGCCTGCCGGTACAAACCGGAGACCCTAGAGAATCCTAATGAAACGGGGCATTTCCACAGTATCGAGTGCCTTACAGCTTGTACTACTGACCAGTGCAGGTATGCTTGTATGGTTTGACAAAAATAGCATGGGCGTGATGCGGTTCCTAGCCAACAAAAACAGAGTTTGGAACCAGGAGCTGTGGTCTAGTTGGGTGCTGATGATTGCTGCGGTTGTAGCCGCTGGTCTGCTCATATGGACTGTTATAATGGTGGTTTCCTCCAAAGGCAAGAGCAGTAAATGGTCATGGATGCTTTTAGCAGCCCTCAGCATTGGCGCAGCGTTATTTATTTGTATCACCAACACAACCCTTGTCCGGGCATATTATTTCATCAGCTTCATTTTTATGTGTGTTGTACTGTTACAGGTAGTCAAATGCATTCTCACCACCACAAAACAAAGTTAGCAAATATGTTTTACCTTTTCGAAAAGCCAAAAGGGTGGATTGGACATCCACCCTTTTTATAACATATATCCTCTTTAGTACACATTCCTTTACAACATTTCCTCTGGAAACATCTTCACTTAGTTCTCTCCGATAATTACAACCATCCCCGATGGATCTTCTAACGTAATAGATTCCGGTACGCGAATATATACGACCTGCTGTCCTCTGTGCATATGCATACTCATTGACCCTCCGAATTCCCCTGCTTGTTTGTTCGTAAATTGTGAGTCAACAAAACTTCCGGTAAATCCCGCACCTTCAATCCTATTTTGCCTTTGTTCAATTAACAGCGTATCTTTAATAAACTCCACATTCGGCGCTAAAATTCGATCTGTAATATCAATCCCCATCATTTGGCTGCGTGTCTTGTAATTGCTCACTTCAACTGTTTGCTCTAAGTTGGGAACCCGTTCGACAAAAATAGTATGCGACGCAGACAAATGAATGACCAACCGATCTGTTTGCATATCAAATGTCCAATCCTTGTCTTTGATAATTCCTTCGGTCGTATCTAATTCACCGCGCTTGATGATATCGCCGAAATCATAATATATTGGATACTCCGCTTGATTGTCGGTAATTTCATCAAAATTCGCTTGCCCCAAATCGTTATAGATAACGATGAAAAAGTACGCCCCCACGGCGATGAACAAGCTGATGAAATACCCCCTCACTACCCAACTTGTTTTGTTTCTGCCGATTTTTCCTCTGCTAATCTTCGTGCTGAACTTCGTGAAACCGACCACGACGATCAATAACAGTGCCATCATAATTAACGATGCCCAAATAGAAATATGCATTATCGACGCACCTCCAATTTCCCGGCAATCAAGACACTAGCAGCGAACAGCGCCAAACATACGACAGCCGCTTTTATCACAAACATCGCTAGCGATGTCTCAGCAACAAAAAACTGTGTCCCCTGCACGATCCACGCCGTTTCAATCTGATTGACCTGTCCCTTATAAAAGACGTTTCCAAGTACTGCAACCGGCAATATAACCGCGAAAATTTTATGCCATTGTACAAGCATCCCTGCCGCATAACCCAAACCGACTGCCAACAACATATATACTACGGAGACAAACATTCCCAGCACCATTTCTCCCAACGGCTGATAAAAGCCTACCATAGACATAACTTCATCATTTTTAAATAACACAACGACCACTTTCAAAGCAATTCCCAGAGCATATGTGGCAATTCCCGAAACACAGGCTACCGTCGCTAACATCGCAACACTCGATAACGCACTGCTATAGGGGGTCGAAGGAAAGGAGAAATCGCTGTCTCGCTGCTTTTTGCTGACAAATTGCGTTCCCGCAATAAATATCCATATCCCTGTCAACATTAGAAACATGTCATTCGAATAGGTCGTAAGCGATATACTCAGATCATCATAATGAGTTCCTATTGAACCTACGCCATTTACCGACAGCAGAAATGCAATCACGTGTACACTTAACAGCCCTGCAAACAAATTATATGCCTTTAATTTGAAAAAATATTGCCGTTTCACTAAATCGAATAAGCTATTCTCTGTCAAATACACGATCAATCCCTCCTTTTTGCTTGTCGGTCAAATACAGACAGATATCATTGGCTGAGACCGGTGCGACATCAATTCCTCGTGCCTTGAAATCCTCGTATTGTTTTTCAGAAAACGTATTTCTCACAACGATCTTCATCGTATTCTCTCCATAAAATTCTTGACGGTACACCGTATTGTCATCTTGAACGACCAGTTCCCCAACTACCCGCTCAATCTCGCGACGACCGCCAGCCAGAGCAACGGCGTATTGCTGCAACTCTTCCACCGTCATATGCAGGCATAAGGAGCCTTGTTTTAGCAGCACAATCTCCTCTAGCAAATCTTCCATTTCATTTAGCAAATGACTCGACAAAATGATTGTCCGTGGGTGAGCGATGTAATCTTTCAGTAGTGCTCGGTAAAAGTCCTGACGTACACCAGCATCCATCCCTGTTGTAGGCTCATCGAAGATCGTCAATGGACAGCGGGACGCAATGCCGATAATCATATTAAACGTACTGCGCATCCCCTTCGACAGTTCATTATGATACCGCGTAGCCGACAGCGAAAAATAATCGGCAAGCCGCTTCGCCAGTTTCATATCCCACTGAGGATAAAATATGCTCGCCGCTTGTAAAATTTCGTATAAGTTCAGCGACGCCGGAAATTCCATCTGATCATCGACAAAAATTAAATTATTCGCAACTTTGACATTGTTGACCGGATTCTCCGAAAACACCTTTAACTCCCCGGAGGTCTTTTGATGATACCCGGCAATTAATTTCAGCAATGTCGTTTTGCCCGCGCCGTTTCTGCCGATCAAACCGATCATCTTGTCACAATCTAAACGAAGTGTTACATTGTCAATCGCTACTTTCTTTCTATAGGACTTTGTCAGATTTCCGCATTCAATGACTGTCATAACGAATCCTCTCCATTTCCCGCTTTGACCGCTTGTATCATCGTCAATAACTCTTGCTCGTCGACACCGAGACGCTCTGCTTCGAGAACGAGTTCTGTCACGAGTTTTTTCAAAATTTGCTCCTTACGCTTCATGCGAATCGCCTCCCTTGCATTGGGTGAGACAAACATCCCCAATCCTCGCTTTTTATACACAATATGCTCATCCGCCAACATCGTCAGCCCCTTCGCCGCCGTTGCCGGATTAATCGTAAAGATTTCCGCCAGCTGATATTGCGAATAAACCTTCTGCTCCTCCTCGATATTGCCGTTTAAAATCTCCGCTTCCAGCCATCTGGCGATTTGTACATAAATCGGCTCCGAGCCTTCGGTATTCAAAATCATGTCCTCACCTCCATCACTTTCAAATATAGTGCATTAGTGTTGTAATGTAGTATATGTTAAATTCGTCATTATGTCAATAACAAAAAAAACAGCCGACATTCCGAGACAGGAAGCCGGCTGTGTTTAGGTGGAAAACTCCACAAGAATCAATTTCACAATCGTTTTCTAATTATTTGATAATCAGATAGTCACCGGTGGGCAGTTGCACGATGTTGGCGTTAAATATTTTAGCAATTGCCGTCGCTACTTCCAAGGATTCCGCATGATCGCTCGCTAGTAACGATAAGGGCATTCCTCCTAAATGGTGAGTTTTATCCGATGTGATATACGCGATAATTCCCTTGCCCGTGTTTCCATGATCCACCACTATCTCGCCCCTCCCTCCGTCAACTTTGAACGCAATAAACGCGGGGACTTTTTAACCGTCTCAAGTAGCGGCGTCAACAAAATTGTTTCTTTGAGCAAATCAAAATTCTCAATGATCGGCACAAGCGCAATAATCACTTTGCCGTCATTGACATCTTGAAAACTGTATCGCCTATGCCCAAGCCTTCTCGTAACTTCAAACAAAATCGCTTGACGTTGACCGGGATTCTCCAGAGGAATACGGTGATGATTCTGATTCGGGTGTATGACGGCAGCAATGCCTTGTTGCCGGAACCACTGCCTTGCCTCCTCTTCACCAACCCTATTTGATACCAGCATACCGTCTACATAGAGCTCCGAGCCTTTAACAACAATGTCTCCCCGTGTAACTGTGGCGATATCTCCTACTTTATGCCTCTTCGTAAATACTTTCAGCAGTGCAAATAACAGCATTCCCGCTAAAGAGCTCCCTATCACCTGCGCCCAATCTGTTACATTCGTAAAAGAACGCAGCAACTGCATGACCAGCGAAGTCATAAAAGCTACTAATAGAGCAATATAATTGCGCGATTCAAATATTTTCGCAATACCGTCAATGTATGCTCCTCCCCTTTGCGTGTACTCATCTCCCTCTAAATCGAGCAGACTTTCCCGCTCCATTTTACGCACTTCACGAAATTGTTGAATCGCCAGCGTGAGAAATGTGACAGCGGTGAAGTTTTTTGTCATCAATGTGGGAATAATGAACGCACCGAGCGCTGCCGCCGTAGTCCCAGTAACGACATGAATCAAATAACCATTCGGGTAATTGGGATATTGTCTGTAATCCAATTTGATCGATAATACACGCGCCAATGTTCCGATGACAGTCGCCGTAATAATTAATGACAGCAAGTCCGATGATATGATTTCAGATACATCTTCCATATAAATTCTCCTAGAGTGCGCTAATTTTCAATATATTGCTTCCATTTTCATTACATATATCCACTTCGACTTTTCATTATATATATTTGTTCAATTTTTCCTTATATTGCGCTAATTTCGAAGTTATACTATGTAAAAATTCATTTATTATACAGAGAATTGAAATTCTTCCTATACATTAGGCTGATTTTTTATTATAATGAATATATGTATTATAATAGGATTGCGTAATTCAATTGTGTTGCACTACATAGTTACGTGTCCAAAAATAAAAGGAGGAATCATATGTTAGATTCTATCAGCGAAGTACTATTAAGTATTTTGGGAAAAATGGGCGACTTTCTTTGGGGACCTCCGATGCTCGTGTTTATCGTCGGTGCCGGATTATTCTTGACAATCCGCCTCAAAGGCTTGCAATTCACAAAGATGTGGTATGCGATGAAACTCATCTTCACCAAAGATGAAAAAAGTCCTGGGGATATCTCGCATTTCCAAGCACTGACGACGGCATTAGCCGCAACAATCGGTACTGGTAATATCGCAGGGGTTGCTACGGCAATTTTCTACGGTGGTCCTGGAGCCGTATTCTGGATGTGGATGACCGGTCTTGTCGGTATGGCTACTAAGTATTGCGAAGCTATACTCGCAGTCAAATACCGTGTCGTCGATGAAAAAGGTGAAATGTCCGGCGGTCCTATGTATTACATTGAAAAAGGTCTTGGACTCAAATGGTTAGGTGTACTGTTTGCAATATTTGGCTCTATTGCTGCTTTCGGTATAGGTAATATGGTGCAATCGAATTCCGTTGCTGAGTCTGTGACGACGACATTTGGGGTTCCTAGTTGGGTGACAGGTCTTGTGCTCGTTGCACTTTCCAGCCTTGTAATTCTCGGCGGAATTAAGAGTATCGGAAAAGTGACAGCATTTTTTGTTCCTTTTATGGCAGCCTTCTATTTTGTTGCCGGATTGATTATTGTCATCATTAATATTGATGCTGTTCCTTCTACGTTTGCTACAATTTTCTCTTCTGCGTTTACTGGTGATGCCGTGATCGGCGGCGGAATCGGTGCTGCTATTCGCTGGGGGGTTGCGCGCGGAGTATTCTCTAATGAAGCCGGTTTGGGTAGTGCACCAATTGCTGCTGCTGCTGCGAAGACAGATTATCCTGCAAGACAAGCGCTTGTCAGTATGACACAAACATTTATCGATACAATTATCGTATGTAGTATTACAGCTCTAGCTATTTTAACTACGGATGCATTATCTACTGGTGCGAATTCGGCTGCCTTGACAACCGTCGCCTTCGAATCTGCATTACCTTCTGTGGGTGGCGTCTTAGTAAGTATCAGTATCATTCTTTTCGCTTATTCGACTATCTTGGGTTGGTGCTATTACGGCGAAAAATGTTTAGAATACTTAGCTGGTGTAAAATCAGTATTGATCTATCGTCTATTATTCATCGCAGCTATTTTTGTAGGTGCTGTAGCGAAACTTGATCTCGTTTGGGCTTTCTCAGACGTAATGAACGCGTTGATGGCAATTCCAAATATCATCGGTCTCGTCGGATTAAGTGGAGTCATTGTTGCTGAGACAAATCGCTTCCTTGAAGAAACTAAACATGAATTAATGTAATAAATTATGATATGAGTTAATATGGAAAACAGCCTCAACTCGGAGATAACATTTCCGATTGAGGCTGTTTTCTTATATTCTATTACTTTTGTTTTTCACCCTTTACCACGTTTCCTATACGGTATGTGATTCCTGTGATACTTGTGCTGTACTTGCATTATCCACATTGCTATTTTTCCGTCTCTTTAACTTATACATTGCAACAACCATATAGAGCGACGGAACAACAAACAGTGTCAAGAACGTAGAAATCATTAAACCGAAAATAATCGTATACGCCATTGGATGGAACAATATACTGTTTCCAAATGCCAGTGGAAGCATTCCGAGAATCCCCGCCATGGACGTGAGCAAGATTGGACGGAAACGAGCTGATACCGCTTCCAATACGGCTTCCTTCAATTCCATGCCATGCAACCTTCTCGCATCTTCGATAAATTCGATTAACACGATTCCGTTACGGACGACCAGTCCTGCTAATGAGATAATCCCCATGATACTCATAAACCCAATCGATGAGCCTGAGGCGAATATTCCTACCATTCCGCCCCCGGCAGCCAGATACACCGTCGTCATGACGATAATTGGTGTAGAAAGTGAATAGAATTGCATCGTGATCAAAATAAAAATCAAGAAAATCACAACTACAAACAAACTAATCAGCTCAGTAAATATATCTTCTTGTTCATACACTTCTCCACCAAAGGACCACGTGTACCCTTGAGGAAATTCCATATTTCTCAATTTCTCTGTGACTTCTGCGTTCAGTTCTGTCGCCGTTCTGCCATCGGCATTGGCTTCAACCGTCACTGTCCGTTTCAAATTATAGTGATGAATTTGTTGTACAGAGAATGCCGGCGTAATTTCAGCTATTTGAGAAATCGGTATTTGCTCACCCATAGCATTCGTCACGGTGATTTGTTGAAACAGCAAATAAGGATCCACATTTTCATTGGGTATGTGCAATTGAATATCAATAATTTCTTCTGATGTATCAAAATCACTGACCTTAATACCTGAGCTCATTAGACGCAATGACCGTGTCAACGCTTGATAATCAACCATATACTGATCCATTACCGCACGATTGATCTCAAATTCCAGTGTATATTTTTGAGCACCCATATTATCCTTAACACCGACTGCCCCCGGTGTTTCAGAAATAAGTTCCTTTACGTCCTGCGTTAATGCCTGAAGTTGCTCCAAATTGTCGCCTTCCAGACGAATGGAAACGGCACTCCCTACCGGCACACCCAAACGCGGAACATCCATAATAAAAGATGCTTGTGGAAATTCTATTTCCAATTCCTGTTTCCACTTACTTACTGTCGTTGACAAATCAAATAAATCAGGATTTCCCTTTACAGAAACTTGCCCAGTCGTCGCTGTATGAGCGTACGGCATAAGTACTGCATATAACTGAGGAGGGTCTCCGGCAGCTGCTGCACTGACTAACTCAGTTTCCGGCTGCTCCCTAACCCATTGTTGCACTTCCTGAATCGTCTGGTCAAGCTTATCCATAGAAGTACCCACCGGCATCTGCACAATAACATTTACATTCGGGTCTTCCGCCTCAGGGAACAATTCAATCGGAGTTACTAATGCCAATCCAAAACTGGACGTTCCGATCATCAAGCCGACCAGTGCTGTCAATAAAGGTTTTTTCAAAACTTGCGGCATAATTTTTCCGGCATATACATGTGTGACTTTTTCAATTTGTTTGCCTAACAGACCGTCTAGATTATGTCCGTTCTCAGCATGATTCTTATTCGTATTTTTACTCTTTCTTTGCCTTCTTTCTTCATACCAATGTCTAAATATCGGTACAATTGTCAAAGACATTGCCATTGATGCCAACATAGTAGATGCAATAACAACAGGAATTGGTTTAATAAATGCTCCAATATCTCCTGTCATAAACATCAGCGGCATAAAAGCAAAAATGGTTGACATGGTTGCTGTCAATATGGAAATCGCTACTTCTTGTGCTCCTTTTACAGCAGCAACTTTAGGACTTTCACCCAACACCCGTAAACGCCGTTCAATATTATCATTCACAACAATCGCGTCATCAACGAGTATTCCCAAAACAATAATCAGTCCGACAAAAGAAATCTCGTTTAGCGTAATCCCCATCATATTGACAAATATAAGTCCGACTGCCACCGATATCGGAATCGATAAGGCCACAAAGGATGCCGTCAAAAAATGTAGACCCATCATACAAACAAACACAACCGCAATAACAGCCAAAACCATCTCTGTTGTCAAATGCTTGAGCATGTCACTAACGACATCTGCTTTTTTAAATGTAGCTTCAAAATGTACTGTTTCCGGAAGTTGAGCAGATAGCTCATCAAACTTTTCACTAATGTCTGCGTCAAGTGTTGGTACGTCCGCTCCTGCAGTTGCCGTAGCATTGATCATAATCGCAGGATACCCGTTGTAATATGCCAAATAATCGGCATCTGTTCGCCCGTGTTTTACCTCCCCGATATCGCGTAAATATACAGGGACTCCTGTCTGAGTTTTTGTTATCAAAATATCATTTAATTCATTAATATCTTGTATCTCACGAACAAACAATTGATAATTGCGTTCATTGTAGTTCATATCTCCCAAAGGAACCCGTTCTACTGCTTTCTGAACAGCATTTAATACTTGCTCCCATGGTATATTGTACGCTTGCAGCTTATTCGGATCTAAATCAATTCTAACTTCTTGATCTGGAATTCCCTTGATTTCAACATCAGCTACACCTTCAACGATCTTAAGTTGATCTCGCCATTGAAGCATCGTATCGTGCAGTTGGTGCAATGGTTCCCGATTGTCTGCATAGATGACATAAGATCCCAGAATAAAGGAAGCTAGATCATCATTGACAATCGGCTGCTGCACTCCTTCCGGCAGCTCAGATGCTACATCTTGGACCTTGGTTCGCAACTCATTCCAAGTTTCTTTCGGATCGGCATCGTCGGAAGCAAAAATCATAATAATGGAAACATCACTGGCAGATGTAGAAGTCACTTTTTCCACACCTTTAACCTTTTTAATACTCTGCTCCAGCACTTTCGTCACTGTCTGCTCCACTTTTTCCGGTGTCGCTCCAGGATAAACCGTAGTGACCATCGCCTGCTGAATTACAACATCCGGCATATCTTGACGCGGTAGTTGTGTAAATACAAAAGCACCGTAAAGAATCAGCATGATGAAGACAAGTAGGGTAATTTTTCGTTTTTCAACTAACCATTTAATCATGCGGTTGAGCCTCCATTACTTGAATGAGGTCACCATCAAACAATTTATTGACACCTGTTACTATGACTTTGTCCCCTTCTTGTAATCCTTCTATTACATGAAACTGATTTTCTACTATATTTTTTCCTAAAACAACGTCTTTCTTCACGGCAATACCATTTACATTACAAAATACATGAGGTTGCTCTCCATAACTGACTACAGATTCAACCGGAATCAGAAATCCACTCTCTTGTTCAATTTCTATTTTTGCCGTTACGATCTGCCCTGCCTTCCAATCATGCTTCTCATTAGGAACAACCACTTCAACAGAAACAGTCCCTGAACCGAAATTTGTCTGCGGACTAACACGATTGACCTTCCCAACCCTGACTTCGTCATATAGTTTTACTTGAACCTCTTGACCTACGTTCCAATGATTTGTCATATAATCTGGAATCGGCAATAAGACTTTCATTTGATCAATCACACCCACAGAGTACGCAGGTGAACCCGCTGCCGTCATCTGACCGGCTGTCGCAAATTTTTCTAAAATACTGCCTGATATTGTTGCCGTTACACTCGTTTTTGACAATGCCAATGCTGCCTGTTCTTGGACAGTCAATGCATTAGCGTATCCAGCTTGTGCCTGCGTTAACGATGCCAACGAAGATTGTTTGCCCGCTTCTGCTTGATGAACCATTGCAGTGACAGCTTTAATTTGTTCCTCTGTAGCCCCTTCCAACACTTGTGATAAGCTTTCTTTGGCATTCGCCAAAGTCTTTTCTGCATTATCAAGCTGTAATTGGATTCCTTCATAATCGCTTTGTGATACAGCGCCTTGATCATACAGAAGTTTATACCGCTCCGCATCGGCTTTTACCTTATTGTAAGCAGCTTCAGCCTGTGCTACACCATTTTTAGCCTGAGCTATCTGTTGCTCTGACGCTCCTTTTTTCGCTGTGGCAAGTTCAGCCTGTGCCGCTCTGATTTGAGCGTCTGATGCTTCAATTCCCGCACTTGCTGCTTCTATCATCGCCTGTGCTTGATTAACTCCACTTCTCGCTTGATCCAATTGTAATTGTGCATATTCACTATCAAGAACCGCTAGAACATCACCTACCTGCACAACATCACCAACTTCAGCAAGTGTCTGTTTGATCTCACCCGCTGCCTGAAAAGTCACAGCCACTTGTTCCATTGGCTGTAGTGCTCCTGAATAAACATATTCGTTATGCAACGCCTGCTTTTGGACTTCGGTCACTCGAACAATATTCGCCTGCTTTCCCTGTTCTGCTGCTTCTTTGTTTGACGTGCAAGCTGTCAATAGTAATACACATAAAGTAATAACTAAAATTCTCGACCAATGTCCCTTCACTTCAAAATCCTCCTCAACCTTTTTGTTATTTTTGCAATTTGCTTAATATCGATTACACCCTCTGGTCATGGACACATATGGCATTCCAGCAGCACTCTTCCATGCTGGCCAAAAGTTCCGGAGTTTCTTCAAGACCGCCGGCACGAATTGTCTTATATAAATACAAAATGGAACCATAAACCATAGCAAGCAGTATACTTGACGGCATTGGAACAATGACTCCTTGTTGTTTACCTTTTTCAAACATCGTTCCTAAAGATGCAAAAAAATCCAGCATCTGTTGAAAGCTTTCTTCGTTTAAATTATGACTATAACTCTGTGTATCAATAAAAATCAAAGCATAGATATTGCGATTGGCAAACATAATAATATTTTGGAACAATTGATGAAACTGTTCCCGTACACTGGTTCCCTCTTTGAGAATATCGTTTTGAAGAATTTCCTTAAAATGCGACAAATGCTTCTGATACAAAACATTCAGCAACATTTCCTTACTCTCAAAATAGCGATAAATTGTGCCTGCACCGACATTCGCTTTCTTCGCAATATCCGGCACTGTCGTTCCCTCAAATCCTCGTTCTGCAAATAACACGAGCGCTGCATTTAGAATATCTTCACGCTTGTTCGATTTCACCTTTTCACCTCCTGCATAGGAATGAATATTCATTCCTATCGATATTGTAAATGATTTTGATGCTATTTATCAAGTATTTTTCTCAAAAGATGTGTTTTCTCAAAAGACCATTCCTGTACATTCACCGCGAAACTGAGATTGATTGACATTGTTTCTTATATATATTACATTATTACTTACATTAATTAGTATTTAGATAATTATTTAATCAGGGGGTTTTGAGGCATGCCGAAAAAATGTAGAATGCGTAGAGGTGTGACAACTTTGTATTATTTGCTTATAATGCTTGCGGCGGTTTCAGGTATACTTATGGCTTGTGGGGATTCCAAACCTTTGGAAAACGAAGAAGACCCTACATCCGAACTACCGGAGGCATCGGAACATTTTAGCGGAGTTACACTTGGCATAAAACAAGCAGATGTACGGAAATTATTGGGGGAAAATTATATAGTAGAGGCGTACGAGGATGATGCCGGATATCTCAGGGAGCAGGCAAATCAGTGGATATACGAAAACGGAATTGATTTGCTGATCGGGCAAACATCTCAAGAAGTTATGCAAATACGCGTCTTTTCAAGTGATATAAAGACAAAACTGGGTGTAGCAGTCGGTGATAATGCCATGGAAGCGTTCAATATCTACCGCAAACAATACGACGAACATATCAGCAGACATACCGAGGGTAAATTAGACGGCTGGTTTGATATCGACGGGGATATGGTTTTGATCTTCGATACAAATAAAGACGATTATCATTTGGTCAATGACCCGATTTTGCCAGACTCAAAAATTGAAGCAATATATTTAAAATACCACAGCAGTATCGATTAATGTAATTAGCCGGCTATCGGAAATCAATACCGGTAACCGGCTAAAACAGTGTTTACAGAGCCTGATTAACCAATAATTTCAAACTCTGATTCATAATTACAAACTTTGCTCAAGCAGTAAATTCTTAATATCATCGACAAGGATCGGTGGGACTCCATCATCAAGTGAAATCGCCTCAATCGCACTCGCCAAAGTACTTGAAGAAAAGATCGTTCCATTCAGCGCGTCCGGTATCGCCGAGATAAAATGTGGGTGTAGGGAATCTGAATATACAGCGGTATTCAACACTTTGCCGTTCCCTATTTCCATTTGCAACTCAATTTCTCCCCAATCAAATCGTTTAGAGACCTCATAACTGAATTTTATCGGCGCACCATATATCCAATCCCTAGAAGAGAACTTCTCCGCTAATGCTTGAATTGCTGTTTTATCCAATCGGCTTTCTTCGAGCTTTTGCGGCGCAAAACCATATACTTCTCCAAATGCTTCAATCATTTTTTCCCGCAACTGCTCCAATGTAATATCCGGATTGAAATCCCTGAGATTCGCAATTCTTGAGCGAACGGAACTGACGCCTTTTGATTGGAGCTTTGCCTTTGAAACATTCAAATATTTGGAAAGATTATCTTTATCTACATTGAAAAGCACCGTTCCATGGTGATAGCAGTAATCCTTGGTAGAATAAAAAGCATTGCCGGAAAACTTGGCACCATCTACAGTAATATCATTGCGACCGGATTTTTCCGCTTTAATTCCCAGCTTCTGTACAGCTCTCAGAATCACTTCAAGTTGACGTTCGACATTGTAATTGGCTTTTCGCGCAAGAAATGTAAAGTTGAGATTCCCTAAGTCATGGAATACAGCTCCCCCGCCTGATAAGCGTCTTGCCAAATATCCCCCATCTGCCTCTAACTCAGCGGTTTTGCATTCCTTCCACGCGTTTTGATTTCTTCCTATGACGACCGTATGCTTATTTTGCCATAAATAGAGAATGCACTCATCAGGCTGCACGTTCATCAGTAAATATTCTTCCAATGCAATATTATCGTATGGAATATTTTGTAGAGATTCATAATAATAGATTTGTTTCATCATCACGCACACTCCTATCTAAAACGCTAAGACAATTCCCTTATCATCCGTATAGAGACTGCTTAACCCTCCGGAAGGGATGATCAGTATTTCTTGAAATTGAAATTGCTGTTTAATTGCCTCTGACAATCGGGTAGCTAAATCCAAATTGTTGCAATGCGAAATCACCAGCTTTTCACCGACGGTGGTCTTTCCACTTTTCTCAATCAATAATAATAGTTGTTTCATCATTTGCTTTGCGCCTCTTGCTTTTTCATACAAAGCAATATTGCCCATACGATCGGTGCCCATGATCAATTTGACATTCAAAATCTGAATCAGCTTTCCGGTAATTTTGTTGAGTCGACCGTTTTTTTGCAAATTTTCGTAGTTTTCCAAAACAAAATAAGTCTTCATATTATCGATAAACTGTTCGACTGTTTTGATAATTTGCTCTTTAGGCGTACTTAAAGAAATCAGTTCGTGGAGTTTGACCGCAACCAGTGTTTCAGCCGCCGAAGCACTTTTGGAATCGAACACATACGCGCTGCTTACGCCGTCTTCTTCTGCGGATTCCTTCCCCATTACAGCACTAGCATATGAACCGGATAACTGGCTGGACAAGGTCACTACAAATGCATTTTTAGCGTTTTGAATCGCTTCCTGAAACGAAAAAAATGACGGAGCAGATGAGCCGACTTTTTCCTTACACGCTTTCATCTCACGCATAAATTGATCAAGATCAAGCGATTGATCATCTACGAACTCTTTTTGCCCGAGCCGCATCTTCAAAGGAACTGAAACTATCCCCATTTTCTCTCTTAACTGCGGTGTTAGATCACAGCAACTGTCCACTATAATTTTATACTCCATGTAAAGAACCCCTCAATTCGATTAGCGATATTTCTCATACATCCTAATCTTACATGAAGTATCCGCGATTTCAAACAAAAAATTATAAGATCAGCAATCAATTTCAATTTCTGTTGAAAAAACGATTACCGCGTCCCCGCTAATTTTCACCTCAACAGGTTGATTGTTGATAATTTTCACTTGAACTTGTATCTTTCCCGCTCTGCCGATTGCTTCGCCCTGCACCGCTTCAAAGGAGAATTCCCCACCATCCGTTTCCACTATACCGTAGTGGACGAGGTACGCACCGAGTGGACCATTGGCATTTCCCGTAACCGGATCTTCAGCGATTCCGATTGCCGGTGCAAACATTCTTCCATGTACGAGAGTTTTTTCTTCTGGATGCAATGTAAAAATATAATACCCATTACATCTAATATCATCGCTCAATTTTGACAATGCCGATAAATCAGGGGACAAGTTATGTAGTACATCAGCATCTTTAATAGCTACCATAACTTTGGAATGTCCTGTAGATGCGATGGCTATAGGGCATTCTTCTCTTACATCCTTTTGCTCAATTCCTAAAGCATGCAAAAGACGATTTTGATATACTTGCGGCAATGCCTCACCCACTGAAACTTCACCTTGTGTCATAGTGATTCTATAATCACCATTATCGAGTGAAATATCTACCGGCAGGATTCCAGCCCCGGTTTTCTGGTACACTCTCCCGCTGCCCAAATTCTGCTCCATCGCACGGGCATAATGTGCCGCAATCGTAGCATGTCCGCAGATAGGCACTTCGCTGGTCGGAGTGAAAAATCTCACGTGAACATCGCAGTCTTCACAATCCGTAAAAATGAATGCCGTCTCCGAGTTATTCAACTCACGTGCTATTTTTTGCATCAGGGCTTCGCTTAGACCGTCCGCATTTATCACTACACCTGCTGGGTTTCCGGTAAATCTTTCTTTGGTAAATGAATCAATTTGGTATACTCTATATGTCCTTTTCACCGTAACTCCCCTATCGTAGTTAAATTTTATATATGTTTGCTAGACTTTAATTTTGCTAGTACAATTTCTTCAAAAATTTGTTTTTCCTCTTGACTCGCAAACACCCTTTTGGGTATTAACGTATACATTCGTGGACCTTGAATCAAGAAATAAAAGTCATTGCTCTCCCATAGTTCAGAGTAAATGTTCCATTTCAATTGCGATTCGGTATTTTGAGTTTTCCACTTAATAGCGTTTTGCGAAAATATCATGGTGTATTCTGCATGGTATTTTGATGTTTGTTTAAATTTAACAATCGGCATAAAAAAATACAAAAAACTTCCGAGTATCGTGCCAATCAATACAATAAGCGCTATGATGATGCTAAATATACTGAAATCAGAGATAAAAACGTAGCCGATCGAATATAGGAGTAATAATGGGGCAAGAACTATATCAAATTTGCGTATCATTTTACTGGCGATCAAATATTGTCTGACCGCCCTTACATACTCACTCTGTGTATATTGAAAGATCAATTGTACTGTTTTCAAAAACACCCCTCCATCTTTTGATGCTATCTCACCGGAATATACAAGTCCACCTGGGAATTCGGATGGTCATACCCTAAGAAGCGCTCGTCGTACAACTCAAAGTCCTCCCTCCAGTCCATCTCTTCTTTTGTGTTAAGGAACCATGTCCCCCAAATATATTCAAAAGTCTGGGACAACATTCGCAGAGTGCCACAGTGAGTAAACACTGCGTAACGCCCACCGGGAATTACTTTTTTTACAAAAGGTTCGGTCAGCCCCTGAAAGGATGACACCTCCGTTCCCGCCACCTCAGTAAACAAAATATCGTCATTCATAGTGTACAGAGTATTGTCCACACAAGCCTCACAGATACCAAAAGCCCGACCATTTGGAATGCGATTGGGAATTTGCGTATAAAGGACATTCGCACGATCCCACAGCTCTCGAAGACGGTTGTCCCGTAATGTGGTTTCTCCCCGAAGTCCGGCAACCTTTATTTCCGGCAGCTCGACAATTTTAGGATGTACTGTCACATTGCCAGCCAGATGGTCTAACAGTCCAGTGTCTAAGCGTTGCTTGCCGCCAATGAGAGTATCCAAACGATTCCGACGGTAGGTCTGTGGGCTAACTTGATAAATCGCTTTGAATGCACGGCTGAACGCCTCCGAAGAATCAAAGCCATTTTCCATCGCAATGTCAATAATCTTCCGTTCAGTATAAAGAAGTTTTTGGGAGGCATCGGCTAAACGGCGCTTTTTAACATAGCTTCCAATACTCTCACCCAGGATGGCTGCGAACTGCCGGTTTAGATGGTAGTAGGAATATCCGGCAGCTTTTGCCACATCCTCTACTTTAATGTCACTGCCCAGATTATTTTCGATATATATGACTGCCTGCTCCAACGATTTCCTATAGTCCACAACAATCCTCCCTCCATTCTTAACGTAATGGTTGCCACTCGTACGTGCCGGGTACGGCTTTTTCCAAGTTGATTTGTATTGCCTTTGTCTCATCTGCCAGCGGTCGGGCTATATCATAGGTACACCAGCCATTTTCCACCTGCCCACCCCAGCAAAGGTCAATCGTGCCGTCAGCGGGGGAGATTACCATGCTTTTAGTAGTTCCAAAAAACTCCTCAAAATAATGGCAGCAAAGCCCGTCTGGATACTTAGACAACAGCATCTGCTTGAGTTGTTTCTTCGTAACACTACCCTGATCTGCAAGCAGTGCTTCGATATATTCATACCGCCTTGCCGAATGAACCATTACTTGCGGTTCTACTGACTTAAGCTCCGGCAATACTGCGTGGTTTGTGGCATACAGTATTTGCTCCGCAGAATCAGATGTAATCTGCTTGACGGCGGTACGACCGTCCAGTGTTTCAACCAGTGCTGCATTACCTGTCTTATCCATTAGAATCATATTGAGATTGTAGGCGATCGGCATACCCTCTAGATACGCAAGTGCTTCGGCTACATCTTTGCAGTTTTCCAGCAGAGCGCGGATGACTGCCCAAAACTGCAACCCCTTGAGTTTCGGGGTCCGCATGTAAGGTAACGCACCTACCGGAAATCCGCAGGAACTTATGGTAACCGCGAGACCGTGTTCATTAAAGCCATCATCTCGTCCAAAGTGAAGTACACTGGTTCCCATATGAGTATATTTTCCTTGTACAGCAGTTTTCATCAGGCAAAAATCCTCTGCCTGGTGGTTGAATTCATAGTTGCGTGCCAGCAGCGGTTTCCCCTCTGCTGTAAGACTCGGCAGTAGTGCAATATGGCTGCACCGTGGCTGCAGATAGGTCATCCCATAGAAAAAGACTTGCTCAGGCTGAACCTCCAACGCATCGGCAAAACCGCAAAGCTCTTCGGTGAGACCCGGACACCAGCGGTTAAACAGTTTGATCGCTTCATCGACCTGCCCCGAACCGAATCCCTCGATGCCAGCAGTGTGCGTCGCTCTCAGTTGTGGGACTTCGCCAGTCATCTTGCCCAGCTGATATCCAATTTCATAACTCGTTCCATTAAGCTCCACGGTGTGGGTTTGTATTGTCAGCATTCAATCATATCCTCCCTGTATTCGTTTTATTTGGATTTGTTTAGCCCAGTTTACTGAAACCGTGGAAGAACTGCATGATATTTTCTGCTGTTTTAGAAGACGACCATGTGGAAATCTGTACTCAAGCGAAGTCACATCAGCCTCTATTATTCACTCCAGATCCAATCAAAATCATCTCTAAAATTATAGTGACAGACATAGGAAACGCGTATCTTTCAACGGACTCTCATAATAAGGATCGATTTCTACAAATCCGAGAGTTTCATAGAGTGTCCTAGCCGCTTCCATAGTAGATAATGTGTCCAATAGAATCGATTGATAGCCAATGGCTTTTGCTTCGAGAATCACTTTCTCTGAAAGCAGCTTGCCTATTTTTAAACCGCGAAATTGATTCCGAACGTATAACCTTTTCATTTCGCCTCTTTTTCCATCAAAACTCCGTAACCCGATACATCCTGCGGCAACCCCATCAACATACGCAACAAATAACCTGCCCGATGGTTTCGCATATTTTCCCGGTAAATTCGATAGTTCATCATCGTATCCTTGAAATGTTAAATCAATACCTATTGAAATGACATACTCATTAAAAAGCGTTTTGATATCTTCAATATGATCATAACCTTCTTCGATCTTAAGCATTTTTGAGCCTCCTAAACTGTAAGTAACGTATATAATTTAATGCACTACTGTCAAGGAATCCTTATCCGGTTTAAGGATTACCCAACTGTACACCAACTGGCGTTCTCTCTATGAAATATTTATATTTGCGGTAAGGTTTTACTAGACTTTGATATTTTAATATGGTAGATGAAAGCTAATAATCCCACGGCGAACAGTACAGCGATTCCCAGTACTCCGTAACGAGAATGACCGGTTATCTGTGTAACAACACTGACTAATAACGTGCCGAAAAAGGCAGCTCCTTTTCCAAATACATCAAATAAGCCAAAAAACTCGTTGGCATTCTCTTTAGGAATAATGCGTGCAAAATAGGAGCGTGAAAGTGCCTGAATGCCTCCCTGAAATACAGCGACTCCAACGGCAAGCAGCCAAAATTCCCAAACTTGATCCAATTGAACAGCGAATAAAGCAATTGCTAAATATCCCAAAATTGACAGGGAAATGAGTCTCTCTGTCTTAATTTTTTTAGTCAATCTTGCAAACAGTATGGCACATGGAAAAGCTATTACCTGTGTAAGTAATAATGCCAGTAATAGGTTATTATCGGAAATTCCTACATCCTTTCCGTAAGACGTAGCCATTGTTATGATCGTATACACACCGTCGATATAAAGAAAAAACGCAAATAAAAATGAGAAAATTACTTTATTCTCACGAACATGAGTAACAGTATGCCACAAACGTGACAAACTTTCTCGTACCGGATGAGCACCTCTTTCCACAGCATGTATCTGACGATATCCTCGAAGAAGCGGAACGGCACAAAAAAACCACCACAAAGCAGTCACGATAAAAGACAGCATGGTAGCTGCCGTTACGCCGATTCCTGTTGTTTCGGCGGTAAGGATCATTCCCAAACAGATCACAAACGGTATACAACTGCCGATATACCCCCAAGCATAACCGTGTGAACTTATAATATCGACACGTTTCTCATCAGTAATATCGGGCAGCATCGCGTCATAGAAAATCAGGCTGCTGGAAAATCCCGATTTAGCGATGATGAAAATAATCAAAAAAGCCAGCCAGCCGACAGGCAGAGCGAGACCTAAACAACCTATGATTCCTATAGCCATAAATACCAGGAACAGTCTTTTCTTATATCCTCGCAAATCACCCAAAGGACCGAGTAGCGGACCGACAATCGCTACGATGATTGTGGAAATGCTAGTAGCATATCCCCAATATGCAGTCGATGCGGCATTGCTGATCCCGTCAGCCGATGCGATATTCTTAAAATAAATTGGTATAATTGTCGACACAAGCATAATAAACGCCGAATTACCCACATCGTAAAGTATCCAGCTTTTCTCCAACTTGTTCATGCAGGACTCCCCCTAATAGTTCATCTCAAATCCTTCCACTGACTGCACTTCGATGCCCATAGCCATCCGGTATACGTCCATCTCTTTATATTCAAATTATACCAATACATTTTTAACATTTCACTAATAAATCACCCTGAGTAATAATATAATCCATAGCAAATTGGTAATTTATATAAATTTAAAATTTAAAATGACGATAATTATTAATAGACAATACTATTACCAGAGGGGAGGTGATAACAATGATTAATCCAATCGGTGGCAGCAACTCATTCAACTTTTATGGTGTCGGAAATGTCGGGAGCTATTCCGCCAATCAAGTAAAGTTCTTCATGCACACCAACGGCTTGTCGAGTAGTTCGGGGGTTCCTAGCACATCAAACAGCAATTTGTTCAAAGACACGCTGTTTACCCGTAACAATACCGACAATCTAAGCGATTTGAAATCAGCCTCGTCTGCACTTAACAGCGCAGCACAGGCACTCGGTTCGGGTGCACGTAGTCTTGTCAGCTCGGACAACAAAGTGGTGACAGCCCAGGCATCATACCATTCCGATCCCAAGCTCTCGTTTGACGTAGATGTGTCCGACATAGCCACAGCACAACAGTCGGAGTCAAAAGCGCTGTCTTCTTCCGCCAAAAGTACGTTTGCGCAAGGTACGAACAGCGTGTCTTTAAAGACGGAGCAGGGAAATGTTCGTGTGGACTTCGCCGTCAAGTCTACCGACACGAATCAGGACACGTTAAACACGATTGCCAGCAAAATCAACGCTGCTAAGGCCGGCGTGACCGCTAGTGTGAAAACCAAGGACGGTAAGAGCAGCCTCGTGCTGACCTCCAATGAAACGGGTGAGAAGAGTGCATTTTCCATTGAAGCATCCAACACTTCTTCTGCGGCTGACAAACTGGGAATGAATGTAACACAAACGGCTGGCAACGCAAAATACTCTATAAATGGAAAAGAGTATACATCTGAGAGCAATACGATCTCCATTCCCGACAGTAGGAATGCAACGATGACCTTGCGTGGCGAGGGAAGTGCAACGCTAACTGTCGGCGGAACCGACGCCTCTAAGGTGGTAGCAGCAGCGAAAGATTTTGCAGCCGCCTACAACAAAACGATCTCTCATCTCATGTCGGGATCGGCAGACAGCATAGGTGCGAAGAAGGCGCTGAACCTGATTTCGGATAACCGCTATAGTGACGGCTATGCATCATCTCGCCTGTCTTCAATGGGTATCTCCATCGATAAAAACGGCAAAATGCAGGTAGATGAGGACAAACTGACCCAAGCAGTGCAAAAGAGTCCGGCTTCGGTACAATCTGCGCTGTCCGGCTACGGAAGTTTGGCTGACAGCACTGGTCGCAACGCTGATCGCGCTATGCGCATGCCAAACGCATCCTATGCGAACCTCAGCAATATGCAGTCGGGCAACAGCTTAATGAGTATGTTCATGCCTAAGACAGGATTTTTGTTTGATCTCAGTCTGTAAAAACCAATCATACTATTATCATGCAAAAATGGGGTGTCCTGAAAGTCAGTCAAAACTGACCAAACTGGACACCCCATTTTCAATACAATAATCGTTATTATCTTATAGCTAATAGCGTCTGTTTTAACTCTGATTCTATTGCAACCAGCTCCGACTCAGCCGCAAGCCGTTCCTCTTTGCCTTTTCGTTGTATCTCCAGCACTCCGGTAATCGTTTCTATGAGATCCTGATTGACCTTTTTGATAGTTTCCATGGACACAATAGCTCTTTCGCTTTCCTTTGCCACATCCAGCGTGCCTGTTTTAAGCATTTCCGAATTTTTCTTTAATAGCTCATTTGTCATGTCCGTAACCTTTGTCTGAGCATCAAGCGCAGCTTTGGCATTTGCCAACCCCAGAGAGATTACCATCTGATTTTTCCACAGAGGTATGGAGTTTACAATCGATGCTTGTATTTTATCGGCAAGCTGGGCATCGTTATTTTGAATCAGGCGTATCTGTGGTCCCATCTGTAATGATATCTGGCGGCTAAGCTGCAAGTCATGAACCTTCTTTTCAAAGCGGTTTACCGCATTAACCAGATCATTCAGCTTCTGCATCTCCGCCTCATCTCCAGATTGCTGTACCTGTTCTCTAAATGCCGGTATTGTTTTTTCATTCAGTTCCTTGAGTTTTTCCTTACCTGCCACAATGTACATTGTAAGCTCTTTAAAATATGCGAGATTCGTTTTATACATTTCGTCATACATTGCAATGTCTTTAATCATAGTGTGACGGTGAGCTTGCAGCATGTTGCTTATTTTGTCAATATTAACTTCCACATCGCTATAACGTGCGATCAGCTTGTCAATTTCAGTTTTAACCTTGCCGAATAGATTGCTTAAAAAGCCCTTGTTTTCGCCTACAGCGTCAAAATTCTTGATGGTTACCACGAGATCGGAAAGCAACTTGCCTGCCTCTCCCGAATCTTTCGTTTTGACATTTTGCAAAGCATCATCCGCGAATTTCGCGAGTTTCGTCTGTGCACCGGAACCGTATGTAACGATAAAGTTGCTGTCTGTAACATCAATCTTATTCACAAACTCCAGAACTTGCTTCTGTTCCTGCGGAGTTAAAGCCGCAAGACTGATGCCACCTTCCGCTTCCTTGACTTTTTCCGGTAATGTCTGTACTTCGTTCCCCAACTCTAATATAATTTCTTCCATTGCCAATCTCCCCTCTATCTTTTAATTAAATATTAATTCTTAAGCGCTTCAATAATTTGATCATAAATCTCTTTCTGTAGTCCCTTGGTTGCCGAAGTTATTTCTTGCGGGATTCCCTTTACCGGAACGGAGTTCACGTCATATTCGCCGCCTACGACACCGGTTCTGAAACCGTATTTCTCCCATGCTATTTTTTGAATTTCCGGATCAGCCAAAGCGTCCACATAGGTTGTGCCTCCCTCTGTAAAGCTCATGATACAGTGGGAATTCCATATGGTGGGACTCGGATACAAGATTCTTATTTTGTCTTTGACCATGTTAAAGCTATCGGGATTGTTATTGGCAAAATCAATAATCGATTTTTCATAGTCAACGATCATCGGATAAGCGCCTTTTCCCATTCTGAGATACAAATCGAACAGATCAGCAGGCGTATTGTTCATAAAGCCTGAAAGTTTGTAAAAGCCTTTAAGTTTTGGAAGAACATCGTTGATATTGCTTTCATCAACGTATCCCTCGTTCATAATCGACGCCAAAAGCCCGTAGTAAGTGGCGCCGGGCGAAGATGTTACCGGGTCTGTGCTGGCAATATTAATTTTGCCGTAAATATCCTTGATCCCTATGTCCGACCACTTCGTGTTGTTTTCAATATATGACAATACGGCAGGCATATCGGTAATGTAGTAGATATCCTGAATCTTTTCCACGACACCTTGTTCTATAAGCGTATCACATATACTGTCCCAGCTATAAACGACTATGGGAGTTGATAAAACAATCTGAGATTTAAGCGTTGGCAGCCTTGGTGCTTCATCAGCCACAGCAGGCTTTTTATAATATTCGTAGAATCTTTCATCACTGAAAAAAACAAAATCATAGCCTTTCTTGTCCTTTGTTTCTAATGGGTCCTTAATGAGCTTGTTATTGCTCCAATTATCCACCTTCAAGTTTATATTGTATCTGTCATGTAAAATTTTCAAAATCTCCGGATCGGCAAGAAAGTTTTCCTTTCCTCCACCTACAGCGCCCGTAACGGTGACCGCTTTATCCTTGTCATTCATCATTATGGATACAGTGATACCGATTACAATCACTACAATAAAGGCAATAACTGCTCTGACTATTTTTTTCATCTCGTCCCTCCCGTAAAATCTTTATTGTCCACAAGTCCTTCTGATGTAAATATAGCCGTCATGGCAACCATTTCAGCCTTGCTGTCTAAGACATCCTTCGAGAAAAGGCTGTAATATTTTCTATCAAAAGCATCTGTTATCTGAGTCAAAAAGTGGGAAAATTGCGAGGCAAATTTCTCCGCTTCATCTGTTTTAAATGAACCTTCAGCCAAATTTTCATAGGTATCCAAAATATTAATCAATCTGGGTAAATAATAGGAGGAAAAGTCATTGAGCTGCGTGTAGAGAGAATGATCTTCCTTGAGCGCATCCGATATTTTTATGCATGTTCTATAGACTGAAACTAGCATTACTATGACGTCCTTCTCTACATTCAGGCTTTTAAATTTATCAGTATACCGTAAGATAGAGGCACTGTAATCATCAATCGATTTACGAACCTTATCGTATGCGTCTTCATCGTCTTGTAAGTTAACTTTTATTTTCTTTTCCTTGTCCAAAGCCTTTATGGTAAAAACAGCGATTGCCAAACAAACCGCACTGCTTACAGCGGATATTACGATATTGTCGCCTATCAGCCAGACTACCAGGAATACTACTGCCGTCGCGATACCAAGAAATATTTCTCTCATACGATTCCCCTCTAATTATACGCTCTTATTTCTTTAAAGGCATTAATAAGGTCTATTCTGCCGTCAAACGTCTTGCCCTTTGTCAGTTCGCTGATGTCATCCAGTTGTTGAGGATATGCCTCGCCGAACATAATCGAAAATACAGGGATATTGTAGGAGGTATTGCGGCTGAATCTACCGTCGGACGCACCATCGGTCATTAGGACAATCGACTTTGTATATACGTCGGTATCAAAATCCTTTAATAATTCAACGGCGTGCTCCACCGGCTGATATATATCGGTTCCACCCCCTGGCTGCGTTTCCTTGATCTTGGAAATCAGCATTGCCGTGTCGGTGCCAAATGCCGTTGCATCGACCCATTTCGGCTCACTTGCAAAGGGGATGACGAATATTTGATCCTGTTCAGAAAACTGTATCATATCCTCCGAAGCCAGCGCATAATCCAATATCTTTTCCATTGCCGCCACTAGCTGCCTATTCCCCTGTCCGCTCATACTGCCTGAGTAATCAAGGCAAAAAGCCACCGCAACAGGTTTTCTGAACAAATCCTGATAAAGATTCAGTGCACTTTTAATTACAGTACTCGCCGGGTATTTAATCGGTGACAAATACGCATTCTTATCAATTCCATACGATTCCTTAAAAACCTCATCGTTTGATACCAGACCTCCATAGGTAGTTCTTCTACCCATGCTTTCGAGCTTTTGCTGAGTATCGGCGGACAATAAAAAACTTTGCAGCTTATTGAAATTCTCCAGTTTCACGCTATCATTGTTATCTATGTATGCAAAGGGACTATCCGAAACAGAAACTCCATCAGAAGGATAAATAAATCTTAAAGGTTCCCGGTTGCTTTCTATCAACTGCTTATTCAATTCTATCAATGAAGATTCATAGTTTACAAGGGCGTCGTAATCTCCCTCCTTGAATATGTCGATTAAATATTCGTCACTGCCGGAATTTCTCACCACTCCTTTAAACAGCGTCTTTAAGCTTTCTTGCAAAGCCGGTGATTGTAAATCTTCCTCTGTCAAAACCGGCGGATTGCCAGCCAACGAGTTTAAAAAGCCTATGTAAGCCGATGCACCGCTGTTTGTCTGGGTGACCGAAGGCATTAAAAATTTCAAATTTCCTGCTTCAACTGCTTGTACCAAATCTCTTACAACCGTATCCTTGCTAAATCCCAGAGCTTGGTACCTGCTTTCCTTTACTGCAAAGATTACAGGATTAATCGATATGGATTTTGAGTTTTTCAAAACGGAACTGGGGATAGAAGCGTTCCATATACTGTTTGAGGACCACACCGCATCATAATTTTTTTGCGATGATGTTACCATGGAAGGAATATTTAAAGAGCCTGTATACTCAAACTTCAAATTGATATCATTTTTTCGTGCAAATTCCTTGAGCATTGGCTCTAAATCCTGATTTTCACTACTTGATAAAATAGTGAATGTGTCCTCCGCTCCCGAACACGCACTCAGAGAAAGCAATAAAACTGCCACTAAAAGGATGATCGCTAGTTTTTTGTACAAAATTATCGCTCCTCACATTTTTACATTTATAATAAACATAATTATACCATATGTCTATTCCTGTCGCATATAATACAATTTTACAATTCTTCAAAATAAAAGACTCCTCAAAGGAGTCCATTATTGGAATAGGAGCAGAATTTGCCTGCTACATTTATGCTCATTTATTATATCACATCGTTTAAAGCACCCATAAAAATCGGCAGACCAAACTCGTTATCCACGATCATAAAGAAAAATGGACGGTTTAAGTTGACTATCTTAGGTTCTGCCAGAGGGGCAGATCCCGCCATTATCTCTACGGCGGTAACCGCACCTGCTTTTGTGCCTTTTTCGTCTACCTCGATTTTTGTCTTATGAATAACGCGGCTGATAAAAATATTTCCTTGACTCGACTGTCCAAGGGAGCTGAAATCTGCCAAATTTGCATCAAAGGCGTCCTTTATACCCAGTTCTTTCAATATTTCGGCAAGCTCTTTATTATATTCAAAGGCAAATTTAGGCATAGAGGCATGCACCTGATCATTGCTTTGGTTCTTAATTGCCTCAATTAGTGTTTTACCGTCCATTGAGGCTATAAAATCCGATACTGCCAGCCCCTCTTCGGGCAATAATGCCACAAAGGAATATTTATTATCGGCATATGGCTTTGAAAATCCTACGGCATTTGGAAGCTCGATATAGCCATGTTCAGTGCTGCGCATAAAATCGACCGTCTTTTTATCGCCGTTCTGTGTAGTAAACTCATCTTTACGCACGGAAGTATCCTTGTAGATATCCAGCCATTCAGCGTCGAAAGACAGCGCATTGATAAGGTACATTACAGCATCTTCGGGAGGCTTTTGCTCTAAAAGTTTTTTAATCTGCCCATCCGTTTTTTCATTGACCCAAGCGTTAATGTCATTTTTCGTGCTATCATCGAAAGGTGCTTTATACACCTCGGCATCGTAATAGTCCTTGTTTGTTTGTAAAAATTCCTTTTCTACTGTCAAACTCTCTGTATCCTTAAACCAAATGGAATTGGCAAGGCTTACCTTGTATTTGTCGGCAGTCGGGAGATATGATTTATAGGCATACAGATATTCGTTTAAACTGCCTATATCTGCACCGAAAGCCTCCTCCATTTGCGACAGCGTTTCCTTATCCGCTCCGTTTGCCGTCATGGATAGGGCAGAAATGATAGAAAGTGGCGAAATAAGCGTGTTTTCACCCTCGTGGATTTTACCGAAAATATCAAGCGAAAAATCAGCGATTTCCGTTATTTTATCGACACCGCTTTCCCGGGAGTTGTCAATGACGATTGGGGCAATATCATTTCTGTTAACGCCTGCCATTAAGTTTGTAGCAGTTACATTTGTAATACCTTCACAAGCTGTTAATGTTAGCAGCAATACAAGAAATACAATGATTTTTTTCATATAAAACACCTCCTGATATTAAGACGGTAATTTTTGAAGAATGTTCCAATGAATTTTAATATAATTTCATAATCCATTTAAAATCATTGTCTACTCTATGACGCTCGTATATCATCTCATTGATATATTCATTATCAAATACACTTAGTAAATCCATGAAATCATTAACTAGATTATAGTTAGAAAGATTCTCTCGTTCTATCCAAATCATTTCACCTTCATCGGAGGAAATTACGTCACCTTCAAATTGATCAGTTTTAAAAAGAAGAACTATATATCTTTCGTCTTGTTCCGTCTGAAATTGCTTAATTCCACAAATTTTAGGATTATGTATAATCAGCCCAGTTTCCTCAAGCATCTCCCTCTTTACGCCTTGAATAAAGCCTTAAACAAATCATGTAATCCTTCACATGGTAAATCTTTTCTTGTATCATATACTATTTGCATAGGTGCGCCCTCATAAATTTCGGTTTGTCTGCGTGATATACTATGAATTAATAATAACATACTTTACTATATAAAAAAGACATAGCTTCCCGGCTAGGAAAACATGCCTCTTTAAAATTATGGTGCAAAAAAGATTTACCAGAATGATCACAGCTCATTACCGATCGATAAATTGGAAGTTGGTAGATCAAAAAACGTTTCCTCAAGATACAGGCTTATACACTTGACAATAAAAATTAGCCCCCAAATCAAACGCGTCGTATTGCATAAAGCCCAAACTTTGAAAGATACCATTGGTTTCTTCTTGTGAGATTCGATGGGATAAGGGAGGACCCATCGGTGTCTCGTTCTTGTGAAATTCTATCAAAGCGACTTTTCCGTTAATGTTCAATATCCTCTTGACTTCCGCTAGAAAGTCTTCTTTATTAGGAATTTCATGAAGCACGGTTACAAGCAGCGCGAGATCGATAGAATCGTTCTCTATTGAAAAACGGTTGTCTTTTACTTTGATGCATGTAATATTTTCTAGCCGTTCTTTAGAGGCTTTTTCCGCTATAATAGAAAGCATCTCCTCGTTGATATCAAGCGCAAAGACCTTGTTCGTTGTAATGTTTGCAGCCGGAATAGTAAAAACACCACTTCCGGCTCCAATATCGCATACCACTTGCTCGTTACCCAGCCCAATTCTTTTCAGTGTTTCCAGCGGTGCCAATTCCGCAAGTCTTACGGGATTTTCTAGTTTTTTCTCAAACATATGCCCCTCCTGATTATGAATGGCGGTTCTTTAAAAGTCCGACAAGCTTCTATTGTTTATTTGACTGAACAAATTTTGCATTTATAATATCATACTTTATTACATAAAAGAAAGACATCCCCCCACCCGCTATGTCTTTTTGTGAAAACGATGAAAAAAGATTTTTGAGCTTAAGCAAAATATGCCGCAGTTATAAGAAAATGCATGTATTCAGTTTAAACAAACTGCGAAACTCAAAACATATGGTCTGTGCTCTTATTACTCCTCGACAAATCGAAATTTAGCGTAGCAAGGGTTATGCTCATACCCTGTACATGAATAACAAGACACATGCACATGCCTTTTATCAATAACTTCAATAAGGTTCATGTGGTCTAAACAACTGTTCTGCTTATGACAAAGGTATATCAGTTTTCATTCCCGGACGGCAAAGTTTGCATGAGGGTAAAGAAATGTTCAGGCTCACCGGTACTAAAATATTCATACCAAGCTTCCAGTGTGTTTGATTGAAAAACGCCTAAATGTTCAATTATTTGTTTCGCCCACAACAACGCTGCAGTGGAATTTGCAGTAATAAGGTTGTTATCCTTCACAGACGGCTTGTCTATATAAAAGCTTTGCCCTTTATAACAGGGAGAAACCATTTCAAGAAATCCCGCTCCATTACTGGTATGCGGACGCTTATCCAATAGTCCAAAGTTTGCAAGCGCAGCGGTAGCCCCGCATATCGCACACACCGTAGCGTCTGCAGAGAGAAGCTCGCTTGCTTTTTCGATGATCGCGCCATGCTTTGGGTCGTTCCACGTATCTGCGCCCGGTAATAGCAACATGCTTGTTTCACTCACAACAATATCATCCATTAAGCAATCGGGCACGATTGTCAGCCCGCCCATTGTATGGATCGGCTTTTTGGAATAACTGACCGTTTTGAGCGATACACGCTGCGCGCCCTTTTTGAAAAATCGACCAGAATTCAGCTCCGAAGTTACGTACCCCAGTTCCCAGTCGGCTAAAGTATCAAGAACGTAAACATAGATTTCCTCCGTTTTCATTGTTATATTGATTTGTCTGCGTCCTTATTGTACTATGCAATTGTTGACAGCATTATGGCAACAATGGGAATGATGAAAAATTATTTGAAAGGCGGCTGTCAGATGAAAGTAGACAGGCTTGTCAGCATTATTATGCTACTCCTTGATAAAGAGCGGATAGGCGCACAGGGGTTAGCAGATATGTTTGAAGTTTCGCCCCGCACAATCTACCGTGACATAGACACGATCAACATGGCAGGCATTCCTATCCGCTCAATCTCAGGAGTGGGCGGTGGCTTTGAAATCATGCAGAAATACAAAATTGATAAAAGAGTTTTTTCGACTTCCGACCTTTCCGCTATCTTGATGGGTCTTTCCGGCCTTTCAAACGTGATACGAGGTGATGAACTGGTAAACGCCCTTGCGAAAGTCAAGAGCTTTATCCCCGCCGACAGAGCAAAAGACATTGAATTAAAAGCAAATCAAATCTATATAGATTTAAGTCCGTGGATGGTCAACAGGAACATACAACCATATTTAGAAATTATCAAAACAGCTTTACAGGAAAGCAAGCTACTTTCATTTGAATATGCAGACCGCTACGGAAATAAGACCGCACGAACAGCCGAGCCGTATCAGCTTGTATTGAAAAGTAACCATTGGTATTGGCAAGGGTATTGCCATAAAAGAAATGATTATCGCTTATTCAAACTATCCCGCATATCAAACCTACAAATGAAAGAGGAAACTTTTACACCACGAGATTATCAAAAACCGACTTTAGACTTTGCAGAAATTTTGGAAACTATGCAAACAAAAATCAAAATCCGTATTCATAAATCTGTGATGGACAGGGTACTTGATTTTTGCTCTTATGAAGATTTTTCTCCAGATGGTGATGAGCGTTACATTGTTAGTTTTCCCTTCATAGAGAACGAATACTACTACAATATCCTTTTCAGTTTCGGGGACAAATGCGAGTGTTTAGAACCGTTACATATCCGCACAGAAATGAAGCGTAGAATACACGATATAGCTACCTTATATGAAAACTAGAACAAGGAGCCTATTCTCATATTCATAATACTTTAGTGCTATTTCGCTTTCATAGTCAAAAAAACTCCCTCAGCCATATTAGAGGGAGTTTTCGTTTCCATAACAAATTACAGAAGTATAAAATTTTGTAACAAAAACCACCGACTTAACTTATGACGATATCATTCGTGTAATATGAATGCTTGCCAGTCTCGTCCTCCCAATAAATCAAGGATATTGGCTCCATATTATCAGAAAGAGCAGACTCTATTCTTTCAGACAACAAAGTTCCACTTTCTTGTGCAGATTTTGTGGCATCAAGCAGGTCTCCAATTTGGGAAATTGAGTTCTGATTATTCAGTCCAGCACTCTGCTGCTGCATTTTTATTCTTGAATTCCTATCTCCCAAAAACCATGCAGGCATATTTCTTTGCCACCAACTCATGGTATCAATTGCTGTATCAATCGATTTATATATTTCTTCCACCTTTAAAGGACCGTTTGCAATGTTTTTCCAAAGCTCCTGATATCGATCGATTTTTTCAACAACTTTATTTGCCAGATCCTTCAAGTAACCCGGATTCTCTTGAATTGTCAATCTAAGACGTAAAACATCAATTCGCAAATCAATCATGGACAGTACCGCCACCATAAACGCATCAGTTTGGTTAAATGCAAGATCCTCACTCCGTAAATCCTTGTTCCATATCTGTGCTCCATACAAATATTGATATCTTTCGAAAATCGGGTTGATGCTGTTCTCAATTAAGGAAAGACGGAGCATCATATCGCTTGTGAACCTGTTTGTAACCGTTAACTCGTGTTCAAGAGTATCAAGACGCGAATCCGCTGAAAACAGCTCGCCGATGAACATCGCCTCATTTCTTTGAATGTTGCGGTTTATGGCTTTCGACAGATTATCAAGTTTTTCATTTACAGACTTAAAGCGCTGAATCACCATAGCGGTCGACAAGGCTTGAAACGCAAGCAGAGGTGCGACAACAGGCATTAAGGCACCGGCTACCGGTATAAAAGGAGCTTGAGCTACAATTCCACCTGCACCCATAACGGCACTGCCTACCCCATTTCCAAGAACCATCAGAGTTGCAGGGTTTGCAGTTGCCATAAACAGAGTACCCGATGTTGCTGCGGTAATTTTTAATGCACCAGCGCCTCCCACGAGCAAGGTGGGAATGCATAAATCCGAGGCTTTCCCGCCTTTATTTATATGATTACCTCGAATCATATAAGTTTCTTTGAACCTTGAAATTAGATTCTCTTTCATTTCTCCATTGATAGCCATCAGAGCAAACCGTTCACCAGTTTCAGAACTTTCATAAATTTTCACATAATTCTTTTTTTGTTTCTTTTGAAAAAACATGCTCCCGCCCACCTTTTTTTAATGAGTTCAATCGCACTGCATTTCGAAATTAGTCGTCCTTCCTCTTATTCAAATAATTTCCAATACATTATCATATTTTCCCACATAAAGAAAGACACGCCTTCGACGGAAAGGTATGTCTCTTTGGGAATAAAGATTGGCTCTAAAGTTTCTTTTTGTAGCCTCTATTATGTGTTTGAAAGCCATGTTTCTCGTAGAAATTGCAGGCATCTTGTCTGTCGGCTTCAGTTACTAAAATCATTTGTGAACAATGACGTTTTTTTGCAATTGACTCCAATTCAAATAATAACTGACCACCTATGCCATTTTTGCGAACATGCTTGTCTACAATCATGTTTTCCACAACTAAAAAGGGTTTACAATCCCCATACAATTCTTTGCATATAACGCCCATAACAGACCCGACAAGCATGCCATCCTTTTCGGCTACCAGAAAAATATGGTTATCTTCTCGCTCAAGAATATCAAATTGACATATCATTTTAGAGACATCTGATTTTTCTCCCCAAACTGTTCATATACATATGCCAATCGATCCATATCGTTTTTTTCCAATTTCCTTATTATCATTGCTTTACCCTCCTAGGAACTGTGGAAAAAGGATTCAATTTTTTCCCCATCTCTCTGCCCCCTATAAATTCCTGCAAGGTAGAGACAGCTTGCTCACACATACTCCTAAAACCAAAATATCATTAAACGGATCAGCTTTAAATGTTTGTCTGTATGTTGTATGAAAGCTTACATCTTATAGTACCAAACTTTTGTGCATGAAGAAAGACATAGCCTCACCTTGTAAGGGAGAGACCATGTCTTTTTCTGGAGCGATCGATGTGGCTTGAACCCGCAGAAACCCCATTTTTGGGTTTTTCTGTTAAAATATTGGAGCTTTTATTGGGCGCCCTGCTCCATGGTAAAGAGTTGTTCCATGCTGTAGTCAAGAATTTTTGCCTTGCGCTCATGAAGCATGATCTGAAAAAACTCTTTCTGCACCGGCAGCAGCGTCGGCGTTTCCTCTACGATCCTGCATAGCCGCTCAATATCGATTCGCCCATGAACACGCTTTAAGGCCGCATTGCAATCCTCATTTTCGAGAGAGGAAATAAAGTTAAAATAGGAAATCTTTTTCCCGTTTTCTTCAATTACAGATGCTGGAAAGGTATAGATGCGCTTGTTGATTTCATCCTCACTGTCCAGAACAGCTTGCATATCCTCCGCTGCAAGCTGCGGATACAAACAAGAGCCGCAGTCATACACAGGGGCAATTTCAGCAGTTTGAAGCCGCTCATCTACGACGATACCCCAGTTGCCATTGTGTCGGTCGAAGTTTCCGAGGAACGCATCCGCAATGAACATATCCCAAAAGAAATAACGAAGCTGATCGGGTGGCAGCAAGGTTTGTTCCTCTATCGCCTGCAGAATGGAGGTCAGCTCCGTGCCGTATCCATTCTGCTCACTGTTGATACAGGTGTTTTTTAGGTGTGCAAACTCAATCAGCTTCTTGCCACCCTCAGTAAAATCGCCGCAAGCCACCACGGTTTTTTCCTTGCCACGGTTGTCGGTATAGGTGCCGATCAGAGTTTCCTGCGTCTTGAAGCCCAGTGCCTCAAAAATGTGGCATGCCAGATATTCACTAACACAACCGTTGGTATAGCTCATCGCCTTATTGCGGCTGGGCAATGGTGGGAATTTCAGCATATAGCTTTTTTCGCCGTAGCGAATATTAATCTTGTTGCCATTGGCTCCGCCGTAGGCTTTGAACCTATTCACTTCACAGGGGGTAAAATCAATCATCTGTGTTCACCTCAGTTCCATACAAATATTTTTTTCGCAGATAATCCGCTTGTTCCTCGGTTATGCGACCGCCCCATAGATTTGCGTTAATGGCTCCATATAGCTCATCCCCGAGGCAGTCCAGATGAAGCACCTGGTCTTTTTCTCCCTGGATATAATCGTCAATCGTCTTTTGAATACTGGCTGGAAGACCGCTTTCCAAGTACGTTTTATCAGTTGGCTTCCCGTCAGTGATACCCGGATTCGGTTTATTATCCACCAGCAGAAGTTCTTCTAAGGACATATTCAGCGCCTTTGATATTTTAAGAAGCGTGGCCGCATTACACCGCTCTAAATGAGTTTTTCCAGAATAGATATCCGCAAGCGTCGCCCAGGGAACGCCGCTGGTTTTAGATAAAGAGTATCTGGAGACCCCTTTCTCCCGCAAAAGTTGTTCAATTCTCATTTCGATCACCTCAATCGCATTGTATCGGAGCACCGATACAATGTCAAGAAAATAGAATTCACGCCTGCGCCCATTATGCCCTCTGAAAAAGGGCTCCACTCTCGATAGCTCTTATTTGTAGGTTCGAACCTCGTCAGATTGGAGGTTTTACCTCGATAAATCTACGAAAAAAGAGCTTTCACTTTTTAAGGTGAAAGCTCTTAAAAGGCTTGGATTTACCGGTTTTGAGACCAATAAATCCTTTTTACCTTTTGTTTTTGGAGCTACTGGCCGGATTCGAACCGGCGACCTGTTCATTACGAGTGAACTGCTCTACCAACTGAGCCACAGCAGCGTATGTGAGAGGGATAATGCCCTCTCGCATATTCTATAATATTCGCTCTTAACTATATGACTATTTTATCATAATCTTGCACATTTGGTTAGTAAATTCTACAGGATCTTCAATCGGCAATCCTTCTATTAAAAGTGCCTGATTGTACAACAAATCTGTGTACAGCTCCACTTTCTCGCGGTCATTTTCATAGACATCTTTCAGCGCTTCAAATATTGCATGATGTGCGTTAATCTCCAGCACTTTTTCTGCCTTGACGTTCTGATTGTTCGGCATCGCTTGGAGTATTTTCTCCATTTCAATCGAGACTTCCCCTTCGCTCGTCAAGCATACTGGATGGCTTTTCAACCGTTTGGAAACGCGCACGTCTTTGACTTTGTCAGACAAAATGTCTTTCATATAGTCAAACAACTCTTTATTGTCTTGGTTAACCGCTTCGGCTTCAACTTTCTCGTCTTCTGTATCAAATCCCAGATCACCGCTGGAGATTGACTTAAACTCTTTCTCCTTATAGTTCATCAGTACGCGGATGGCGAACTCATCAATATCTTCCGTGAAGAACAGAATTTCATATCCTTTGTCCGCGACCAATTCTGTCTGCGGCAATTTAGCGATTCGCTCATTGCTTTCGCCGGTAGCGTAATAGATATATTTCTGATCTTCCGGCATTCTCGCTATATATTCGTCAAGCGTAACTAATTTCTTCTCTGTCGAAGAGTAGAACATCAACAAGTCTTGGAGAATATCCTTATCCCGTCCAAAGTCGCTGTACAATCCGTATTTCAATTGTCTGCCCAGTTCACTGAAAAACTTCTCATACGTTTCGCGATCATCTTTTAATATACTTTGCAACTGACTCTTGATCTTATTTTTGATATTTTTCGCAATCAGACGCAATTGACGGTCATGCTGCAACATCTCGCGAGAAATATTCAGTGACAGGTCTTCCGAATCGACCATCCCTTTGACGAAGCTGAAATAGTCAGGCAATAAATCCGCGCATTTCTCCATAATCAATACGCCATTCGAATAGAGCTCTAAGCCCTTTTCGTATTCTTTCATATAGAAATCATACGGTATTTTCTCTGGGATATATAAAATCGCATTGTAGCGTACAGCGCCATCTACACTGATGTGAATATGCTTAATCGGTTGGTCAAATCCGTAATGCTTCTCAGCATAAAAATTCGCGTAGTCTTCGTCTGTCAATTCGTTCTTATTCTTTCTCCAAATCGGCACCATGCTGTTAACGACTTGTTCTTCGGTGTACGTTTCAAATTGATTCTCGTCGTCTTCCTTCGGTCTGCTTGAAGTCACATCCATTTTAATCGGGTAGCGAATAAAGTCGGAATATTTCTTGATAATCGATCGCAGACGATACTCTTCCAAAAATTCATCGTAACTCTCGTCTTCTGTGTTATCTTTGATTTTCAGAGTGATCTCAGTTCCCACTGTATCTTTGTCTGCCGGAGTAATTGTATACCCGTCAGCACCTTTTGATTCCCATTGATAGGCTTCTTCACTTCCGACCGCTTTACTGATCACTGTGACCACATCGGCTACCATAAAAGCCGAATAGAACCCGACTCCAAACTGACCGATAATATCGTGCCCGTCTTGTGATTCATTTTCTTTTTTGAACGCCAACGACCCACTTTTCGCGATGACACCCAGGTGATTTTCCAACTCTTCCTTCGTCATTCCGATACCGGTGTCAATAATCTTTAATGTTCTGTTGTCTTTGTCGGCAATCACCTTTATGTAATAACTTTCTCTGTCAAACACCATCGAATCATCTGTCAATGCCTTATAATATATCTTGTCAATCGCATCGCTGGCATTGGAAATTAACTCTCGCAGAAAAATCTCTTTATGCGTGTAAATCGAGTTGATCATCATTTCTAACAAGCGCTTCGACTCTGCTTTAAATTGCTTTTTCGCCATAATTTTCATCGTCTCCTTTATCGTTGGTCTTTTTCAATATAAAAACTACGCATATCAGCCTTTGCGTAGTAATATTTTTTAGCACTCTTGTCTATCGAGTGCTAATCTCTATTGTTTTTATAACACAAACTGAAATTCCCTGTCAAGCAATTGCCCTTCTAAAAAATATAAATAAAGAGGCACTGGCGTACCTCTGAAGCAAGTTCTTAATTCAGGTGGAGATTCTTTTACTCCATCTGAATGTTAGAACTGCAAATGCATGACTTAGTTGGCGTTGGACTCCCGTTTAAGGAGGTAGGACTTACGCCAAGTTAGTCAGGCGAAAAATTTATCTAATTCGCTTTTCCACCGTAGACCGCCATATACTGATCTTCAAACGCAAATTGACGTCCGTTCCAGCTCAAAGTCGTTTGTAAGAATCCCAAACCATCTGCATTGTAACGACCTGCGACCCGCTGGAAGATGAACAATTCGTAAACACCATTCCCATCAAAATCAATTGGGAACACGCCGCCGATCGGATTGACAAAACCGGAAATTGGCTGTTTCAGAATTCCTTCGCTATTATATATCTCATTCAAATACTCTTTGCCTTTGTAGCTAATGTCGACTATATACCGGATGTTTTGTGTCTTGTTTGTAATACTAACTCTGTAATGATTCAGGTATTGTACATCATATTGATACGTATTATTAAACACTTCATAATCGAATAGCTGACGTAGCATATGCCCAGCATCAGAATAAACGTAATTAAACGTCATTCCTCCACTTCCGCCCGAAGCGATGCTAATCAGAATGTCGTCGACACCATCACCTGTAAAATCTCCGAGAAACAGCGTCGGATCATATCCGGAATTTGATTTCAGTCCGGCACTTTGACGCTGCCCTGTACGCCCGTCTTGAACAACCAGTGTAATATTCTGTATATACGGACTGTTCGGTGTGCGTACGCCGGTGAGATATACATTGTCGGCAACGCCGTCTCCCGTGACATCCCCCCTCGCCGAAGCGACAATCATCGGGTTTGCCCTCTGTGTAATATGATAAAATGTATTATCCATAACTCTACCTCCCCCAAACATTTGCAAGTAACTTAATATATTCGCCTATATATATCCTATGGAATTCTCATCAATATGTGCCTAATTTGCACATTCTTTTCATCAATTTATGTTAAAATACAAGTAGCCTCTTACGAGCAAAAAAGGAGACTTTCTATGGCGGAACTAAGGAATTTACAGGAATTTTGCGAATATATTAGCGAATTGCTATCTGCGCCGATTACGATCGAAGATGTCAACCATCGTCTACTCGCATACAGTGCCCATGAAAACTACACGGATTCTGCACGTATTGCGACAATTATCGGGCGCAAAGTACCGGAAACGGTCATCAACCGGCTATGGAACGAAGGGATTCTGCCCCGTTTATTTGAAAGCGACCTGCCGATTACGATACCGACGATTACGGATGTCGGGCTGGGAAAGCGCATCGCCATTTCTATACGCAACCATAACGATGTACTCGGCTTTATATGGGCTTTGGAAACAGGCACATCTTTTGAAGAAAAGCATTTTGCAATCCTAAAAGACGCCGCGGCGACAGCGCAAGAATTGATCCTTTCACTGCGGTACAACACGTCCGACCAGAAAAAAGAATATAAAGACTTACTGTGGCAGCTACTGACACGAAATGATTTATCGCATGCGAAAATCAATGACGCTTTTTCGACACTCGGTCTGAAAATTCCCGCACTGTATACCGTACTTGTATTTTCTTTCGAACAACCGATTACACCTGAATTAGAAAAACATATATCATATATCATTAAAACGACGGAGCAAATCAAGCCTTTTCTGTACACAATTGATAAGAACCATTCCATCATGTTGGCTAGCCCCGCGGACAAGCAGTTTGATGACAATGCGTTTATCGCTTTTATCCAAAATTTCGCCCAAAAAATGTATGAACGATACCGAATTACTGATGTACAAGGTGCTTATGGCAATATACGCCGGCAAATCAAAGATATTAAGGAATGTTATCAAGAAGCTCTGACCACATTGTCGATCAAAAAACGCCTGCCGCAAGATTCGCAAACGATCTTCAATTATCGCGATTTGGGGATCCTAGAATACATGGACATCTGTTCCAACTATTTGCCTAAGAAAGAAAATCCCGTCCTGCAAAAGCTGACCGCTTACGATGCTAAGCATGACACTGAGCTTGTGCGAACACTGGAACATTACTTGGATTACGACAGCAATCCCAAAATAACTGCGGAGCATTTACATATCCATGTCAACACATTAGTCTATCGTCTGAAACGTATCGCAGAAATTAGTTCACTAGACCTTTATGACCCCAGACAAAAAATCAAAGTGTACATCGATCTAAAGCTGCAAACATACCGTTCTTGCGACCTTTTGTGAAATTCCACAAAAGAAATGAATTATTTTTTGCTTTTATGCTAATGATTGAAACTGACTAAATAAACTATACTAATATTTAAGAAAGTGAGGAGGTACATATAATGATTATAGGAGTCCCTAAGGAAATTAAAAACAATGAAAACCGCATTGCTCTTACACCGTCTGGTGCACTTGCCTTCATTAAAAATGGTCATAAAGTTTTAGTCGAAGCAGGAGCCGGACAAGGTAGCGGATTTACTGATGAAGAATTCCGTGAAGTCGGTGCATCTGTAATTGAGCAAGCCAAAGACGTTTGGGCAGACGCTGAAATGATCATGAAAGTAAAAGAACCGCTCGAGTCGGAATTCCAATATTTCCGCGAAGGTCTTGTTCTCTTTACTTACTTGCACCTATCGGCAGAGCCGGCATTGACAAAAGCATTAGTGGAAAGCAAAGTAACTGCCATTGCCTATGAAACAGTAGAAGTCAACCGCACATTGCCATTACTTACTCCAATGAGTGAAGTTGCCGGACGCATGTCAGTGCAAATTGGTGCGCAAATGTTGGAAAAGCTATACGGTGGAAAAGGTATCCTACTCGGTGGTGTACCTGGCGTAAACCGCGGCAAAGTTACGATCGTAGGTGGCGGAGTCGTCGGTACGAACGCTGCTAAAATCGCTGTTGGTTTGGGCGCTAATGTCACAGTGATCGACCTGAGTGCAGAGCGCTTGCGTCAATTGGACGATATTTTCGGTACATCGATCAACACATTGATGTCGAATCCATTGAACATTCATAATGCAGTCATTGAATCGGATCTCGTTATCGGTGCCGTATTGATCCCTGGATCAAAAGCTCCTCGACTTGTTTCCGAAGAAACAGTAAAACAAATGCAACCAGGTTCTGTGATCGTCGACGTTGCTGTTGACCAAGGCGGTATCTTCGAGACAATCGATCGCGTCACAACTCATGATAACCCAACATACCTTAAGCACGGTGTCGTACACTATGCCGTAGCCAATATGCCGGGTGCTGTGCCAAGAACATCGACGTATGCATTGACAAACGCAACAGTTCCTTATGGTATCCAATTAGCTAACAAAGGCGTAGAAGCTGCACTTCGCGCTTCTAAACCTCTGGAGTTAGGACTCAACGTAGCAAAAGGACATGTGACATATGAATCCGTCGCGAAAGACCTTGGCTACACATATGTGCCGGCTCTGGAAGTCATTTAATAGAACAATAAATAGCAATTACGAGGTGTCTAAAAAGTTGGTATTCCGGCTTTAGACACCTTTTTTCATACCATTCGGGTATACCCCCTTTTATTTGTGGAACACCTCGCAGATATACACCCTTTTATTTATAGAGCACATCTCTTCGAAAATAGCCCAGATTAACGCTTGCATTTTCCAACTGAAAATATATACAATGGCATTACAAATATAAATAGGAGGAATGAACATGAACTTTTTTAAAAGAGCATTCAGAATCGGGCAAGCAAATGTCAATGCCACATTAGACAAATTAGAGGATCCGGTAAAAATGATCGATCAAATTTTACGCGAACTTGACGAAGACGTATCGAAAGTGACGGCTGCTGTAACGACACAAATGGCAGTGGAAAAGCGTTTTGAAAGAGAATTACAAGAAGCCGAGGACATGGTGGAAAAGCGCGCACTCCAAGCACGTACTGCTGTCGAAAAAGGCGAAGACGAGCTAGCGAAACAAGCTCTGATGGAGAAAACCCGTTACACCGAAAAGCGCGATTTACTACAAAAAAATTACGACCAGGCGAAAGCCAATGCCGATAAATTACGCAAACAATTGTCCGACATGAAAAGCAAAGTAGAGGAAATGAAGACACAGCGCAGTGCTTTAATTGCCCAGGCACAAGCCGCCAAAGCGACACAAAAAGTCAATGAAACGATGGCTGGCATCGGCAACAGTGATAATCTCAACGCTACATTTGCTCGCATGCAGGAAAAAATCAATCAGATGCACGACGAAGCTAACGCCGCCCAGGAACTGGCTGACGAAGGAGCATCCCTTGACGCCAAATTTGCCGAATTGGAAAAAAGCACAAAGGAAATGGCGATTGACGATGAATTGGCGGCATTAAAGGCGGAATTGAATAAATAATTGACGCTTCACATAATGTAAGTAACTACCTTTGCAAACATTTGCAAGGAATGGGGAGATATCTGTATGAAACGCCGGAGCCAGTTCAAACTGCTTTTACTGCTGATCACAATGCTATGTGTATTGAATGTTGCTCCTGCGTCACTGTACGCCGAAGCTGCCGACAGTCAAGCACGCGTATACGACCATGGGCTGTTATTGAGTGAACAAGAGCGTATATTTCTTGAAGAAGAAATCGCCGACGCTGCTTTTTCTCTCTACTTCTATACGGTAGACAGTTTACAAGGTACTCCCATCGCCGATTTTAGCTCGGATGTTTACGAGCAACTCTCTTTAAAAGGCAGCGATGCTTTGTTGCTTGTCGCTGAAAATGAACGTGAAGTCTATCTGGAAATCGCCATCGGCAGTTCGCTCGATAAAGCAATTGTCGAGGCACCAGCGTACAGCGGCGATACACAATACAGTCAACTGCTCGACGAAGCATTTATTCCTTATGCCATCGACGGTGATTACGCACAGGCTGCTTTGTCCGTATTATCCCATCTGGAAAAACTGCGGACAGAAATGGAAAGACGTTTACAGACACCGGCGATTCCCGGTCAAGAATCACCGAAAACCAATACTCCTGCGCCGGACAATTCGCCGAATGGTACTGAAAGTAACACTGAGAATGTTGCCAAGATGCTGTCACAGGTCTTCCTGTATATTGTACTCTTGCTCCCTGTACTAATCGTTATCAGCCTGTTTTTGACAGGTCGCCAATGCCGGAAAACAAAACAGCATGCCATCGTGAGCAATCAAGCCAATTTGGAATTGCTGCATGCCATAGCACAACAATTGCAACCTATGCTGCAATTCTCCCAAGGGAAATCGAAAGAACAGTTGAACGCCCTACAAAATACTTTTTATGAACTGTTACAGGAATCGAGTGATCTCGCACAGAAAATTTCCGCCATCGAGATTCCAATGTTTACGACGCGAAAAAAATTGCAGTCTATCCGACTGCTCTCCGATACGAATGAACGTCACGCAAAGACAAGCACAGCCATACAAGCAGAAATTACTGCATACAAGAAAATGGAAGCCACAGCCAACGAAACAACTCATCGATCAATCGAAAAACTGCAAACGCTACAACCGGTATTACAAAAATACATCGCCGAAACGGAATACCCACTCGCAAAGCTCGTCGATCGCTGCACGTACATCGAAAAGCAGCTTGAACAATGTGAAAAATTCATGGCATTTGACCCAAAATCAGCTTCCGAATTGCTTGCTGAAATCACTGAACAGCTAGGAACACTTGAAGCTGACCTTGAAGCGTTTGCGAAACAACAGTTTTTTTTTAAGAACTTAGCAGGACAATTAGCACAGACCAAGAACGAGCTGCAACGAACCATCGAGCAAGAGCAGTTGATTCTCACTGAAATCAGCCCATTAGCATTTCTCAATCATATTGATCAACAGACAAAAGAATTGGCAGCTTATTTAAAAATTGGTGATACACAGGCTGCCGGAGCGATCATGCAAACGATCGAAGCATCGATTGCCGACGCGTATTCACAGATTAAGCAGACCATACGCGCAAGAAATGGAAATGCGCAGATGATCGCCTCTTCGACAAAACGCTTACAAGTATTCGATCGAGCATATATAGCGACATTGGAAAAACAGCTCCATATCATCCAAACATATTACCACGAACGCCATTGGACTGATTTTCCCGCTAAAGTCGGCATACTGGCTGATCAACATCGTCACATGCACGAACTGCTGAAAACGGCAATACAATTGACAGCGGTCAATGTGCAAAAATACTATGAAGCAGAAGCAATCCTGCAAAAAATCGTCACATTTCTGGATACTATCGAACCTTTGGCAAATGACATTCTCCACTTGAAAAATCAACTGGACAATCAATTTGCCGGCTACGAAAATGCGTTGTCACAGGTACGAAACTCTGCTCTGGCGACACGCAATCAAGCAAATTTCGTCATTACAGCAAAAATATCCGCGGCGAACGAACAATTATCACAGACCATGCTCCATGCGGAAAAAATATTGCTTGTCATGCCACGTGACCTGACCGCGATTCATCAAGCAGTGCAAAATGCGCAATCACTGCTGAACCATTACCGTCAGGAACAAGAACGGGCGAGACAGCAACAAATAGCAGCGGCAAGGGCAGCCTCTATGGTCAAAATCCTCGGTTCATCCGGCGGTCATGCATCTTCAAGATCGCATACCTCCTCAACCAGGGGCGGAGGTTCCGGCTTTTCATCATCTTCCAATCGTGGTGGAGGCTCATCTTTCGGTAACTCAGGAACACGCGGCGGTGGCTCTTCTTTTCGCTCCGGAGGAACGCGCGGCGGCGGTTCCAAATGGTAGTAAATGCTGCGAGAATATCTACTATACAAGCAAACAGGGATGTCTAAAAGTCGAATTTTTGACTTTCAGGCATCCTTGATTTTTTATCTAATAACTAACGAATACTTCTAAGTATCCATATATTCGACATTAGTACTATCATTGTCGCTTCCCGCTCCCGTTCCATGACTTCTAAATACTGTGTCGTCACCTTGATTGACTGACAATGCAGATGCTTATAAGTAAAGATGAATAAAACGCTAAGCACCAGAAACACTCCGAGCATAATGAAAATAATTTTCTTCAGGTAATGCTCATTTTCTATAACTTCATCTTGAGATACCTCAATTTCAAAAAAATATTCCTTATCAGGTGCCGGTGCAAATGTGGCATACTTAAAATCATTGTCGTATGTATATTGACCGACTGTTGTCTCGCTGGAAATAACCTTGTTCGTTGTGTCTGACATTGTCTTGAGATCGGGATCATCTTTCCATGTATCCATATTCCGTGACCTCTTCTCATTTTTCTATAATTTCTTGAAATCAATCCGCCAGAGGTTACTTGCTTATACCTTGAATTTTGTCACAATCGCAATCAGTGTGTCCGATCTCTGTTTCGCCTCTTCCGATAATGCAGTAATCTCATTCGACATTTGTGCAATTGTCGTTGACTCCTGAGCAATACTTGTCGTTCCGTTCGCCGCCTCGTTTGATGATAGAGACACTTCATTAATCGCATTGACCATATTCTGAATGGAAGCTAATAACTCTTCCGATGCTGCACTAAAATCTGTCACCATATCTCCGATGCTCATCGTATTCTCACTCGACTGTTCACTCGTTTGCACAAAATACTCATAGTCACTCAATACCTTCTGATCGACAAAATCAAGTATCTCGTTCGAATGGGCAGCCAAATTCGATACCGCTTCGAGAATCACTTTGGTCACTTCCTGAATCCGTGACACAGTTTCTTTGGAACTATCCGCCAAACCGCGTATTTCATTCGCGACGACAGCAAATCCCTTCCCCGCCTCACCGGCTCTTGCCGCCTCAATCGACGCATTCAATGACAGCAAATTCGTCTGTGCGGTAATTTCCAGAATCGAGTCTGACAATTCGTTGATCTGGTTCACTTCTTGTGATTGCTGGATAGCTTTTTGTAAAGCTTCTTTCGTATTTTCATACATTGCAAGAGCATTCTTTCTCGACTCTAACGCACTGCTACTCATTTCCTCTGCCATCGTGCTGACATTCCCCACGACGACAGAACCGTCCTGAGCTTTCGTCGCAATCGCTTCCACCGCACGCTCAATCTCTGTCGATGTCGCATTCATTTCCTCAGCCGATGCCGCTGTCTGCTGGCTGCCCGCCGACAACTGCTCCGTTGTCGCGGCAATTTCCTCTATGCTTCCGTCCAAGCGTTCCATTTCTCGGTTAATAGTAGCTAGAGTTTGCCCCACTCTATTAGATTCTTCCATAACCTTTACGATGATTTCCTTCATAGAGCTTTGCAAATCAGATGCTGCATTGGCAAGCGTTCCTGTCTCATCACTCATTTTCAACAAGGACTCTGGAATTGGTTGTGTAAAATCTCCCGTTGCCATAACTTCCAGGTGCTGCGCCGTCATTCTTATCGGTTTTGTAATACTGGAACTTATAAAGACAGCAATCAATATACCGCCTATCAAAAAAGCTGCAGAAATAATCAGAATAACCTTTGTCAGAATATTTACATTTTGCATAATCTCCGATCTTTCTACGGAGATGATTATAGACCAACTTGTCTTCGGAACAGGCTCATAGGCAACATATTTCGGTATATTTTCATATGCGTATTCGCCGATTCCGCTCTCGCCTTTAACCGCTTTTTGTATTACATCAGCATACGGTTGATAGGCAGGATCCTTTTGGGCTACATCAAAAACATTATATTGATCCAAAACTAGAGAAACATCCCTATCTGCGATAATTGTACCTTGATTATTGACCAAATAGCCTTGACCAGTTTTCCCATACCCGATGTCACTGACAAGATGACTCAATTCACTCCCATCTCTGATAGCAGCAAGTACGCCTATGACTTGCTCTCGATCATCGAATATCGGAACATATATTGGGAAAACGATGCTGCCATCCAGTTTACTGACGGTAGGATCATTTACAGCGCTTGTCCCCTTTAAAGCCATTTGATACGAAGCACGCTCTCCCACATCTGCTGTATTACCGTTGGTATATTGCAGGTGTCCATTGAAGTCACCGATTCCTATACGCAAGTGTCCACTACGCTCTAATTCTTTATCTAGCATATTTAATTTTTCTTCAATCGGTACTTGCGGATTGCTAATAAGCGGATTTGCCGCAATCGCCTCTAAGGCGTTAAAATGGGTTTCCATCCTACTTTCGATCAACTTAGCCCCACCTTCTAGTATTGCAGTTAGAGAAGCATCCGTCATTTCTTCAATCGTATTCGATGATATGTAATACGAAGTGCCGCCGATCCCCAAACATACAACAACCAAGATCGTAATGAAAAAAGTTAGTATCTTTGTCTTAATACTTTTAAAAGTCAACATAAATGCCTCCTAAGATTTCGATAAATATTGCAAATAAACTATGTCTACGAGTACGTCAAAGAATCAAATGTCACCTCCACATTAAAATAGCTTTATATAACAAAGTTATTATTTTGTTAGATTGTGCTTCAATGACTCTTGCGTCCTATATAACGGGAAAGCTATTTGCTTTAAAATGGTAATTTAGCTATTGTTTTATATAATGCTAGAAAACCTTCAAACTCTTGGATAAGCAAATAAAAAAAATCTAACAAAATAATAATTTTGTCAGATTTTTTTGCAAATAAACACATTTTTGTAATTTTTATAAATTTAGAATTATTATAACCACAAACTTGTGCATGAATATACATTTCCATTATATGAAAATCTAGCTGGAAAATCAAGAAAATGCCGCCATAAATTGTCGAAATATGCGGCTATGAGCATATATTTCACTTTCCCCTAAACCTTACAATACGTAAAACGGTTCTCCGCAGGATACATGCAGAGAACCGGTAAACACTTAAACTGCTATTAACTTTATACCTTAAATTTTGTTACAATCGTGATCAGTTCGTCCGATCTTCGTTTTGCCTCATCCGACAATGCAATAATTTCATTCGACATTTGGGCGATCGTTGTCGATTCTTGGGCAATGCTCGTCGTTCCGCTCGCCGCCTCATTCGATGACAGAGACACTTCGTTGATGGCATTGACCATATTTTGAATCGATGCTAATAATTCCTCTGATGCCGCACTAAAATCCGTCACCATATCCCCGATACGCACCGTATTTTCACTCGACTGTCGACTCGTTTGCACAAAATACTCATAATCACTCAATACCTTCTGATCGACAAAATCAAGTATCCCATTTGAATGGGCAGCCAAATTCGATACCGCTTCGAGAATCACCTTTGTCACTTCCTGAATCCTTGACACAGTCGCTTTGGAGCTATCTGCCAAACCGCGTATTTCATTCGCGACGACGGCAAATCCTTTCCCCGCCTCACCAGCTCTTGCCGCCTCAATCGACGCATTCAATGACAGCAAATTCGTCTGTGCCGTAATTTCCAGAATCGAATCTGACAGTTCGTTGATCTGGTTTACTTCTTGTGATTGTTGAATCGCCCTTTGTAATTCTATCTTCGTGCGCTCATACATTCCGAGCGCGTTCTTTCTCGACTCTAATGCACTACTACTCATTTCCCCCGCCATCGTACTGACATTCCCGACGACGATAGAACCGTCTTGAGCTTTCGTCGCAATCGATTCCACCGCACGCTCAATCTCTGTCGATGTCGCGTTCATTTCCTCAGCCGATGCCGCTGTCTGCTCGCTACCTGCTGACAATTGCTCCGTCGTCGCGGCAATTTCTTCTATGCTTTTATCCAAACGGTCCATTTCTTGATGGATCACATCCAGAGTTCGTCCCACTTCATTTGATTCTTCCATAACTTTTATGATGATTTCCTTCATAGAACGTTGCATATCAGATGCTGCATTGGCGAGAATGCCTGTCTCATCGCGCATTTTTAACAAAGACTCAGGGATCGGTTCCGTAAAATCTCCCGTTGCCATGACTTCCAAATGCTGTGCCGTCGCCTTAATTGGCTTGACAATGCTAGTGCTCATAAGCAGTGTGAACAAAATGCTGAGTGCCAGAAACACTCCTGACACAATAAAAATAATTTTTTCGAGGTAATTCACGTTTTCCATAACTTCATCTTGCGATACCTCAATGCCAAAAAACCATTCTGTACTCGCTATCGGCGCAAATGCGGCATACTTAAAATTATTATCGTATGTATATTGACCGATTGTTGTCTCACCGGCAATCACTTTCTTCGTCGTGTCTGACATCGCTTGGAGACTGGGATCGTCATTTGCCGCTTCAATCATATTGTATTGACCTAAGACAAGCTCCTGATTTTGATTGGCAATAATTATGCCCTGCTTATTTATCATAAATCCGTCCCCGGTTTCACCGTACCCGATATCTTCAACAGTATGGCTCAACTCATTCCCATCCCTGACTGCAGCAATTACGCCTAAAACTTGACCTCTGTCATCAAATATTGGAACATAAAACGGGAGCACAATGCTTCCATCTACGTTGGACGATGGGATCATTAACGGCGTGAGTTCCCTTTAGTGCCATTTGATAGGCAACACGCTCTCCCACGTCTGACGTCGTACCGTTTGTATATTGCAGGTGTCCTTTTAAATCGCCGATGCCTATACGCAAGTACCCGCTGCGCTCCAATTCTTCATCTAGCATATTTAATTTTTCTTCAATCGGTACTTGTGGATTGCTGATTAGAGGATTCGCTGCGATTGCCTCTAGCGCGTTTAAATGCATCTCCAGCCTACTCTGAACCAACTTTGCCCCTCCTCCTACTATCTGAGTCAAAGACATATCTGTCATTGTCTCAACTGTATATGAAGATATGTAATATGAAGTGCCGCCTATCCCTAAACACACAACGATCAAGATCGTAACGAAAAAAAACAATAATTTCGTTCTAATACTTTTAAAATTCAACATACATAAATGCCTCCCAAAGATTTCAATCAATGCTCCCGATAAATGCTGTCCACTACTATATTAAAAAACAAATTTCACCTCCACGCTAAAGTAAACCCTATATAACAAATTCATTCTTTTGTTAGATCGCGCTTAAATCGCCTCCCAGTCTCATATGACCAGAAGGCGATTTTCTTTAAAATGGAAATTATCTTTTATTTTTCGTAATGCCGGAGAGCCGCGAAAATCTTCAATAAATAAATAAAAAAATCTAACAAAAGAATGAATTTGTCAGATTTTTTTACAGAAAAAACTAATATTCCCGTCATTGTTTTCCATTATATGAAAATCCGTCCTGAAAATCAAGGAAACATTTCACAAATTGTCGAAATATGCGGTACAGGAACAAGCCATTTTAATATAGACAGCTCCATTACCAGAGTTTAACCCTATGCTCTGGAGCTACATACATACCATCAGTTTGCTGGATATCGAACGCTTCATAGAATTCATCGAAGTTGACAATCGAGCGATTGACTCGAATTTTCTTATTGCTATGAACATCGGTTTGACTGAGATATGCAACAATTTCCTTTGTTGACGTGGCTGCCCAAGATTTTGCATATGCTTCGAAAAATCTGCGGTAATCGGCTTTCTGCTGATCGGATTTTAGCACTTGCAACGCCGTCGCAATCCCGCCCAGATCGGCGATATTCTCGCCCAAAGTCAATTCGCCATTGCTGAAAACACCGGGGATAATTTCTATCCCATCATAAAATGCAATGATCGCTTGACATTTCTCAAGAAAATGCCGACTGTCTGATTTTGTCCACCAGTTGTTTGCATTGCCATTCTGGTCATATTTGGAACCGTTGTCATCAAACGCATGACTGATTTCATGGGCAATCACTACACCAATTCCTCCCAGGTTATCCGCGAGCGGAGCATTGGCATCATAGAAAGGCTGTTGCAGTATTCCTGCTGGAAAGACGATCTCATTATTTAACGGATTGTAATATGCGTTGACCTCATAAACATCGATCTGCCATTTTTCGCGGTCAACCGGCTTTGACTGCTGCTGACGGTTGTGTTCCGCCGTCGCACGACTGATCGCTGCCGTATTCGCAAAATAACTTCCTCCGTCTTCGTATGGAACGATCGCTACCGTTTCTAAAACATCAGTCCATTGATCTGGATAACCGACTTTTACAGCCATCGTCTCAAGTTTTTTAATTGCTTTGCCTTTGGTCTTTTCACTCATCCATTCAAGATCAGTCAGTCTTTGTCTATATACATCGATAAACTTTCCGACAAGTTGCTCGACATCTTTTTTGGCTGCCGGCGAAAAATAACGCTCTGCATACATTTGACCTATATAATCAGAAAATGCGCCGCTCGTCGCTTGTACAGCACGTTGCTTGTCAGTCTTCTTTCCCTCAACTCCGTAAAATACATGGGAAAATTCTTCTTGTGCATGACGAAAATCTTCTGATAAAAGTCCGGCTGACGCCGATAACAATCGCACTTTTGCGTATATTTTAAGCAATGGCAAATTTTCTTCCGTGAAATAACTTGCCGATTGCTCCAATAACTTCTTGTCCATTACTAAAACATTTTTCGGCAGTTCGAAACCCATATCTGTTATGATTTTTTCCACTGATAGTTCGTCAGGCAAATGCTTGTATAAAGCATGTAAATTTTTTGTTTTGTAAAGATTGTATGTTTTATTGATATCGTATTTTTCTTGCGGCTCCAAAGTCACCGCAGCTAAATCTTTTTCCAGCGCAAACAGTTTCTCTGCGTCTTTACTCGCCGTCTGCGCATCCTCACCTGCCAACGTCAAAAGTTTCGCTATGTATGTAAGGTATGCATCTGTTTTTTCCGTCTGTCCTGCGTCATACAAATGCTTATCTAATGAAGCCGACAATCCCCCATGATACATAATATGGCTGCCGCTGTCTTTGGGGTCTGCGCCGATCACAAACTGCATGAGCGTCGCCATACCTGTTTGTCGATAAAGCTCCATATCAGCTTGTAAAAGCTGCTGTAAATTTTCCGCGTTTTCATATGCTCGCAAATACATTTGAATCGGTTCTGAACCCTGTTGATTACGGTTTTCCTGATCCGATGCCGTTGAATAAAAATCGACTATTTTCTGCTCTTTCGTGCCTTGCTCATACTGTTTTCCATCTACAGAGCGCTGATTGTATATTAACTCATCGATAATCGATTCCAAGCGTCGCTCAGTCGTTTCTTGCATTATCCCTAAGACTCCATTACTTGCTTCACCGGCGGGAATTTCAGAACTATCCAGCCATTGTTTATTAACAGTGGCATAAAAATCATCTTTAGCGTTACTGCCGTACAATGCCCATATGCGTTGAATATGATTGTGCAAATCAGCGACTGTCATTGGTTGATCGACATCCAATAACCCGTCCGGTCCATTTGCCAGAATTCCAGCTTGTCTAAGGTGCTCCAATGCGTCCTCCGCCCAAACGGGTACTTCCGAAAAAACGATATCAAACGAACTCATTCGTAAACGATCTCCCTGCGGTTTAGGAAATTTCCCAAACCCCCGATCAAGCATGACTGCTATTTCTGCCTTTGTAGCAATTTGATGTTCACGCAGTTCACCGTTGCCATATCCTTTAATAATATCTGAAACAGCAACTCCTGTATTATAATCATCTGCCGCTTGAGCGATCATTTCCGCCGCCTGCCCGCGTTGTACCAAACTATCTCCATTTCGATTTTCTGCAAATGTCGTGGAAGTATTACCCAAACAAGCAGAAAGCAGTAGTGATAGAATCATCAAATATAAGCTGGTTCTTTGAATCATCGATAGTTTTTTATTCAAATTAGCCTCTCCTTTGCCTATCCTTTAACTATGTAAAAAGAACCCTAATCTTTATCGAAAATTTTAGGGTTCTTTTATTACTATCGGTAATTATTCAATTTTTATGCGTGATCAAAGCGAGTGATCCCAACTTGCTTTGACAGACCACCATGACCCGCTAGTATAGTTTAATAATCGTTTTTTTCTCATTTGCCCTTCATCAAATGCACAAAATGTGTCTATTATATTTACATTAGACATATAATATCATATAGTAGAAGTATGAAAATAAAAGGAAGGTGCTTTTTATATGGCTAATACTAGTATGACTATTAGAATGGATAAAGAAGTAAAGCAACAAGCACAGCAAATTTTTTCTGATTTAGGCATGGATATGACGACTGCCGTTAATGTTTTCTTGCGACAGGCAATCCGTCATAATGGCTTTCCCTTTGAAGTAAAACTGGATGTACCGAATTCAACCACGCTTGTTGCTATGGAAGAGAGCATTGGCGGCAAAAATCTCCATGGTCCATTTGACAGCATAGAGTCATTGATGGAGGATCTCAATGCTGAAGATTAAATATCATGGGCAATTCAAAAAAGATTACAAACTGGCAATCAAAAGAGGGTGTAATCCAGAACTTCTCAAGGTACTTCGACAGATTTTAACGGTCCTCTATTTCTGTTAATAATCGGTTTTTTCTCATTTCCATGTTCAAAAAATCGAACGTCTAACTGATTGGCAATTACATAATCTTTGACGTTTTGCTCCATCTTCTCCTTGTAACTCTCTTCGGCATCTTGCAAAATTTTCTCGGCAATTTCATCATGAGGACTGATGAATTCCCGGATCGACTTTGCGTACTCGCTGCCGTCCCTCGCTTGCACATAATCCAACAGTTCATAGGCAGTATCACTACTTCCATCTCCTGTATCTCTCTGAGGCAATTTGACATGAATCATTGTCGGTAGGCGGACACCGCTCGTTTCAAATAGGGTATCTCCATATTTTTGATAATGCAGAGCATAAATTGACGCAAAAATCTTCAATTCTTCTTTTACCGGGTCTTGATATACGCCGTAAATCGTCGGTGCGACGATCCAAACACCGTTGTCATTTCCCCCTCGCCAGTACTTATCACCCTGCTGCAAATCGTTGAGTGCTGCCGTATATACAATTTGTTCAATATCCGTCGCCGCTTGAGGTATATATTCCGGCAATTTCTGCTCCTGATGAAATTCCAGCTTCTCATACCATTCTTGCGGCGTCGAATAGCTTCCTTCCGGGGCAGTGTTTTTGTAATCGAGCAACTCGATACACAATTCCATCAATATATGCCCCCTCAGCCCCTCTGCATTTCCCTGGGCAAACTGTTGAAGCAAATATTCAAGCACCTGACCGTCACTCGTCTCCATCTTTAGAATGTCCTCAAATTCATTTTGATGTTCACGAATATAATCATACGGATTCGAACTTGTCTTCGGCGAACTGCTAATCACCGCCAGTTTATCTTCTATACTGCGCGCCAACACCTCCGGTATTTGTGATGTTTGCTGTAGCAGGTTAGCTTCTGAACGTTTCAGCGCTGCTAAAGCGTTCAGAAATTCATCGTACTTCAACTCATTCTCCGCAAAATTCCTCACATCCGTCTGCATATATTGCTCCGCCGTCTCACGCGTATGTGTAAAACTGTAAATCGCTCCATCATATTGACCACCGTCATCGATTAAATTCACCGTAACATGGTCGAGATTATCTATCAAGCTAAACATGACAGTCGAATTTTTATAAAAATATTCATCGGTAACTGCACCGTCAATCATCACCTGCGCCATATCTTTCACACGATAATTGATAATTACGCCATAAGGCGGTTGAACTGTTAGCAGTTCTACCATATTCCTGATGACATTTTGCGGTACCGGAAGCCGATCAATTAAATTAATCGTGTTGCTGTTATCGCCGACATATAATGACCGATACTTCAAAAGCACGGAAGCATCCGGATAAACAGGTACAGTGTCGCCTGTCATATTGCCATTTAGTTGATTGCCTGCATTTTGTCCGTTCTCCAACGACTTTTCCGACGATATTTGGCAAGCAACAAACACGCTCGATGACATGATTACGACTGCCAGTAACATGAGTGCCAGCATTCCCGTCCGTTTACTTGTCATATCAAAAATATGTGTAAAACGCCTCTGCAAACTCTTCTTCCCTCCACTAAAAGACGTTGATAACGCAACCATGCGACTTTTTCGCTGGTGATCTACCGTTGCGAGAATCGTTTGGCAATAGCGCTGGCGATACGATAAATCTTGGTCTTTAACTACTCGATCATCGCACGACAATTCCAGATCACGGTTAGCCGCTTGTGTCATTACATAGATCAACGGGTTAAACCAGTGAACTGCCTGAGCTGCCAGCAACAAAACTTTGTACAAAATATCATGGCGTTTGTAATGAATCAACTCGTGCTTTAAAATCATTTCCCATTGTGAATCATCGTATTGCTCCGAAGGCAACAACAAGACAGGACGCAACAATCCAACGATCATCGGACTTGCTACCTTTTTGCATACCAGCATAACCGGTTTGCGGTAAATTCCCATTTCCCGCGATAGCTGCTCGATTTTTTGCAAAGCAGCTTCACTGCCGACCTGATAACTCCAGCGCAATACATTTTTTCTGAAAATGACCATATGCAGACCATGGTAGCAAAGCACCGCAATCGCTCCCATCAGCCATACATGTGCCGCAATCGTAAATAACGATGCAAAAGCATTGACCTGCTTATTTCTTTGAATGTCAGCAGCATCGACAGCTGGAGTACCGATATCTACAGAATACTCCTTTTCAACCACAGAATTCGCTTTATCGGTCACGAAGTTCTCCTTACCAGTTACAGAATACTCCCCTTCAACAGATTGACTGGGACCCGATAACTCTGGCTGGGATGCCGCTGTATTTCCGGCAACACCTCTGCTGAGTTCATGATTGTTCGCAAGTAATTCTACTTCCTGCAGCGTTTGGCGAACTTCTGCCGGTACGAGATTGATATACGGTTCAGCGACTGTCACATTCAACGGCAGTACGAGTCTTACAGCGATAATCATCCAAATCCAATAGTGCCATCGTATTGAATATTTGCTGTGCAGATATTTCGATAAAAGTAATACAAAGGCAATGACGAATGATGTGGCAAAACTGATTTCAAGCACATTGGCAAATACTCGCTCAATCATGCGCATTGCCTCCTCCGTCCGAATTACCTCTCGTCTTTTCCGCGATGAAATCCGCCAACTCCTGCAAATCCTCGTCAGAAATTGATTGACTGTCGTACAAAGAGGCTACTAATTTTTTTACGGAACTGCCGTTTAACTTTCGCAAGAATGACCTGTTCTCATAAGCCAGATACCGTTCTTCTTCGATGATCGGTTGATAGTATCGGTGTTTACCCTGTTTTTCCGAACATAGAAAGCCACGTTCAATCAGGCGATTTAACAATGTCTGTAATGCTGAAATATTCCAAGATCTCTTTCTATCCAAATACTCTTTAACATTAGCCGTCGATATCGGCACTGGGTTATTCCAAATCGCTTGCATCACTTCCAGCTCCGCGTCAGGAAGCCGGACAATTCTGTCATATGTATGGTGTGTCGATATATTTTTTTCAGACATAAGAACAACTCCTACATTTGTATGATATCAATATCTTACATTTGTAGGAGTTGTTTGTCAACACTTCTTTTACCTGAATCAAGTCTTACTCTACCGAGCGCTTGCTGGATAAGCTATCCATATTCGGTTACAATAGAAATTAATTGTATTGATATTCTCGTTTGAAAAGGAGTCACATATGGAACTAATACTTGAGCAAATTACTAAATCTTTCGGCAATAAAAAGGTCCTCAAAGACATCTCTTTTCGCTTTCAAAAAGGTAAAATATACGGACTGCTCGGCAGAAACGGCGCCGGCAAAACGACCTTGTTCAATTGTCTGAGTGATGAAATCAAACCGGACAGCGGTACCGCGCTACTAACTGATGATGACGGCAATCGGACGCCATTGTCGATCAATGATATCGGCTATGTATTTTCGACGCCCATCTTACCGGATTTCCTCACCGGTTATGAATTTATCAAGTTTTTTATGGATATTCATCAAGAACAAATCGACGTCAATAAAACGATTGATTATTATTTTGACTTGGTAAAACTCAATGCCGAGGATCGCCATCGATTAATCAAAGGCTATTCACACGGTATGAAAAACAAAATCCAAATGCTCTGTTTCATTATCGCTCGTCCGCCGGTCATTCTGCTCGACGAACCTTTGACTTCTTTCGACGTCGTCGTCGCGTTGGAGATCAAAGAACTGATCAAGAGCATCAAACGAGACCACATTATTATTTTTTCTACGCATATCCTGCAACTCGCCACAGATCTGTGTGATGAACTGGTGATTATGAGTGACGGACACCTGGAGCAAGTGGACTTGGAATTGCTAAAGAGCAGTGATTTTGAAGCAAAAATCATTGAACTGATGAAGGATGAAAACAGTCATGTTTAATACAATACAGATGATTTTTAAAATTAAAACTGCAATGTACGCCAATACATTTATCTATTATTTGAAGCGCCTTTGGTTCGTCGGCAAGTTTTTTCCCGAATCACTTTATGCCAATGAATCAGCAAAAAACATCATTTCCATCTTTGTCTCTGTCGCGGTACAGATATGGAAATTGACTGCAAAGTTTTTATACTTGGGATTACTCATTTGGCTTCCGATATTTTTGACTGCCCAAGAAACTCCGTTCACTTTGTATCAGCAACTGACTCTTTCCATGTATATCCTGTTTTTCCTCAGCTGTATCATAGCACCGCTGTCAGACAGCGAAATATTTAAAGTTACACGTCAAAAATTTGTCGGCATTAGATATATGAAAATGAACGCCCAACGGTATACGCGTGCCGCGCTACTGATGCGTTATGTTCTGCATTTTCTCTGGTACTTTCCCGCATTACTCGTATTCACCCTGTTATTAGGAGGCTCGTATCAGCAAGCACTGATGATTTGGGGCGTGTTAATCGCCTTTCGTTTTATCGGGGAAGCCTTGCACGTATGGGTATATGCAAAATCGGAAGTTGTCTTTTCACGCTTGAATTGGTTTATCTGGCCTGTGATACTCATTGCTTTGACATTGGCATATCTACCGCTGTTGCTTCACGGTTTACAATCGACTGTGCAGCAGATAAGTAGCTATTTATATAGCCTGCCTGCTCTATTACTGTTTTTCTGCTTAGGAGCTTTGAGCATCTATTACGTCGGTTGGGGATACAAGCATTATCAGGAAATTATTCCGAGATCACTCGACAGCAATATGATCTTTTCCGTGGCTATGGAAAAGGCAAAACAAAGTTTTTTCACTGATGTTGCTGTAAAAGAAACAGATTTAAAAGAATTTGACCCAAATATCGACAAAGGCAATCAATTTGCCGTTTTAAACGGATACGCATATCTAAATGCTATTTTCTTTTACCGCCATCGCCGTCAATTACTAAAGCCTGTATTCACGAGAATTGCCATTATCATCGGCATCTTCATCATCGGTACTGTATTCCATCTATTACAGCCGGAATTGTTTGCCGATGCATCACTGAAAATCATCAACCTTTTACCTGTGTTTGTATTTATCATGTATTTTATGTCTGTTGCAGACAAAGCCTGCCGTGCCATGTTCTATAATTGCGATATCAGCTTGCTGCGCTATAGCTTTTACCGCCGTCAGGAAACAATTCTGCAAAACTTCAACGTTCGCCTGCTGCGCATCGCTTTATACAACCTGGCAATCGCCGCTGCAATCTGTATGGCAGTCATCGGTTTTTATATCATCAGTGGCAACGATTGGCTGAATTGGGATATGGGTATGTTTGTCTTGACAATTTTCGTACTTTCATTGTTCTTTTCCGTACATCATTTGTTCATGTACTATGTATTTCAACCATATACGACAGAATTAAATGTGAGCAATCCCTTCTTTAAAGTCATTAACAGTATTGTTTACTTTTTATGTTTCATCAGCTTGCAAATCAGGACAACAAGCAGTATATTTGCATTAATTGTTTTATCGTTGACCGTAGCGTACATTGCGATCGCATTGATCCTCGTATACAAATACGCTCCTCGGTATTTCCGCGTAAAATAAACTTCTAAAGAGGGAGAACCATTAAAATGATCCGACACGCTTCATCAAAAGACATACCCGCAATTACAGAGATATACAATGACGCCATATTAAACAGTACCGCTACCTTCGACCTGGAGCCGAAGACGCTGGAAGACAGGAACGAATGGCTGCTCTCTCACAGAGCAAATCATCCGGTGCTCGTCTATGAAAAAGATGGACAAGTCGTCGCATATGCCTCCCTGTCTGCTTACAGAGACAAAAAAGCCTACGATCATAGTGTCGAGCTTTCTCTATATATCGATAAAAATTTCCGAGGAATCGGTATCGGCAACGAACTGATGATTGAAATACTAGAACTAGCAAAGCAACACCCAAACATCCACACCGTCATCTCTGTTATAACAGGGGGTAACCAAGCGAGTATTTACCTGCATGAGAAATTTGGCTTCACCCATTGCGGTCGTGTCAAAGAAACCGGCTGCAAATTTGGAAACTATCTCGATATCGATATCTATCAAATTATGGTCTAGCACAATTATACGTTTGCTGATTTTATCACTCCCATATGTTATTGTCCCACGCACTGACACATCTCTTCGCATTAGATAGTAATATAACTTCTATGTGGAGGGTGATGTCGTTGAGCAAACAACGCTTAATAGGTATTATGCTAGATAATAGAAAAGATAGACAACGAATATTGACACCGTATCTACAAAACCACAATTTAAATATAAAATTATTCGCTTTCACACCGGCTGATGTCTTGTGGCAAAAACGCAGTATTATCGGTCTCAGCCGGCAAAATGGCGTGTGGAAACAGAGCACCTTTCCGTTTCCTGATGCCATACACAACCGTTGCTACAGCAACAAATCCTTGACTCTTCAGCGTATGGCAAAAACCATTGGACGAAACAAAAGTTTTAACTCCGTCACTGCATTCAATAAATGGACAGTATATCGGGCATTAAAGCAAGCCGGTCTCGGCAAATATCTTCCGGCAACCTATCTATACAGCACCGCCAATATTTCGGGGCTCCTAAACAATTACAAACAACTATATGTAAAACCAATGCACGGATCACGCGGAATGTCGGTATATCGCCTTGAGAAAATGAACAACGGCGAAATCAACATTTCCATGCACAGCATCGCCCCTTGGTATATTTGCCGTGTTGGCGAAAGTATCCGCAGCAAAATGGCACAGATCATCGGACAAAAAAAATACCTCGTACAACAAGGAATCCGCTTGAAAAAAATCGATAATAAATTCTTTGATATCCGAGCACTCGTACAAAAAGACATCAGTGGTCAATGGAAAGTATCGACGATCGTCAGCAGAAAAGCATATGTAAACTATTTCAACACAAGCTCGTGTGAGAGCGTAAGTGACTCAGAAAAATTACTGTCTCGTCTATACCCGCCCGAAACAGTCAACAGTATTTTGAAAACATTGCGGAATGTAAGTATAAAAACGGCAAAAGCAATGGAAAAACAGTTGGGAATCCTCGGGGAATTGAGTGTCGATTTCGCTTTAGATACACGGAATAAATTATGGATTATTGAGCTAAATGGAAGACCACAAAAAAGCATCTACAAACTCGTCAGAGGATTTCAGCATCATAAACGTATTTATAGCCGTCCAATGGAGTATGCTTTTTATCTCGCCCAACGGTAATTTCCGGTCAAAACTGAAAATATGATCTACAGTCTGAGCAGAACCGTTCGGTTCTGCTTTTTGTCAATGGATTATTACTTGAGAACTCCCGTTATTTCTTTTTGGTATTTGTCCTCAAAAATTTCAATCATCATTCTTGCACCGAGCCGGAAGCCATCAATAAATATTTCCGATAATTCAAGTGGAACAGCGCTAAGTTGCTCGTCCATTATCCTAATAAACCCTTTATCATGGGGGCTGCCAATTTTCTTGATAAAGTCCTGATAATTTTGATAATTCGTCTTCATTAGAATGTTATATTCCTCGATCATCGGGCGATACTGCTCTTGTGGGCAAATCTTTCCGCTATATAGAGCTTGTAAAATTTTATCCATGCTTTGCGCCTGCCTTCCCTTATTTTATTTCAGGCTTTTCATCTT
>JAEWFW010000031.1 GCA_023388635.1 Bacillota bacterium | reverse complement strand
TATAGCACGAAGGTTAGTGGTTGTTCCCAAGGGTGTCACTGATTCATCTGAACAATAAAGTATAAATTATCAAGGAACGTTCGGGTAGGTCTCACGACCTTAACCCTATATTTATCTTACAAGGGGGATATTGCAGAGATGATCATTCTTAAAACGGATGAGGAAATTCAACAATTACGAGCAGCCGGACGGATTGTCGCGGAATGTCATGCGATGATTGCCAAGATGATCAAGCCAGGGGTGACGACAATCGAGATTGACCGGCTGGTAGAGGAATATATACGCTCCAAAGGAGCAATACCGAGTTTTAAAGGGCATCAAGGGTTTCCTGCTTCCATATGTGTTGCTAGAAATGATGTCATATGCCACGGTTTTCCCGATAAACTGCCTTTAAGCGAAGGCGAAGTCGTTACGATCGATATTGGAGCATTGTATCATGGATACCATGGCGATTCCGCCTGGACATATGCTGTAGGCAAGGTCTCTCAAGAGATTGAGACATTGATGGAAGTCTGCCGCCAAAGCCTGTTTCAAGGGATTGAGCAAGCTGTCGTCGGGAACCGGATCGGCGACATTGGTTATGCCATAGACACGAATGCTAAGCGGCATCGATATGGAAATATCAAAGAATTTACCGGGCATGGCGTCGGCAAAGACCTTTGGGAAGAGCCGGCAGTCCCCCATTATGGAAATAAGGGAACAGGGACAAGGATTCGTCAAGGACTGGTTATCGCGATTGAACCGATGTTCACGCTCGGTGATTGGCGCGCTGAAATTGACGATGACGGATGGACGGCGCGTACGATAGATGGCTCTGTATGCGTGCAATATGAACATACGATTGCCATTACGGAAAACGGTCCGCAGATTCTTACGGTATTGTAAACTGTTGTCATAACGATACGTTAGACATAAAAAAACGAGCGCATAAGTGCTCGTTTTTTATGTCCGGTTATTTATTTGAATCAAATTTTACTTTGCTGGGTTAAGCCGTATGTTATTTACCAGACTCTTCTTGTTTTTGCTCTTGCTTTGCCTTGTAAACAGAGAAGAGTATTGAAACCGCAAGGATTAACATGATGATCAATAACGATGCGACAACTGGAATATGGTATATATCTGTTATCAGCATCTTGATTCCGATGAAAACTAAAATACAAGACAAGCCGTATTTTAAATATTTAAACAGATTCATCAAGTCAGCCAGTAAGAAGTACATCGCCCGCAGACCGAATATGGCAAATACGTTTGATGAATAAACGATAAACGTATCTTGGGTAATTGCCAAAATAGCGGGAACGGAATCAATGGCAAAAATCAAATCGGAGCTCTCGATCATGAAGAGTACGACGAGCAATGGAGTCGCAAATAATTTGCCGTTTTCACGAATGAAAAATTTCTCTCCATGGTACGATTCTTTCACAGGCATGATCCTTTTGAGTGCACGAACGGCAAGGTTATTATTCAAGTCCGTCGTTTCATCGTCAGAACTCTTGAGCATTTTAAGCCCTGTAAATAACAGCAATGCCCCGAAAACATAGATCATCCAGTGGAAGGCATCGAGCAGCTTTATTCCTACGAGGATGATAACTAACCGCATGATTAACGCGCCGATAATACCCCATTTAAGCACACGTGGTTGCTGGATTTGCGGTATGTTGAAGAATGAAAAAATTAAAATAAATACGAACATGTTGTCAAAACTCAATGCACGTTCAATCAGATAACTTGTAAGGAATTCCGTACCTTTGTCTGCTCCCATAAACAGATAAATCAGACCGTTGAACACAAGGGCTAGAATGGTCCAGACGATCGTCCAGAACAGAGCTTCTTTGTAGCCAATGATATGGGATTTCTTGTTTAGAACGAATAGATCAAAATATAGAGCGACTACTACAAAAATGTTAAAACCAATCCACATCGAATTTAATTCCACTAGTACCATCCCTCCAAAAATAATAAGACCTATGCCTGAATATATGGATATTCAGGCATAGGTCTTGCACGGATATATAATCCGTCAAGTAAGCGGGCTGTTAAACCGGACTGACGCCAACTTGATGATTGCTACTCCCCTATTGCGATTACTAATATACCATATTGTAACATTCCGCGTCAAGAAACCATATTGGTTATTTTTATATGAGATAAAACAGAATGCCGAAGAAATGCGCGATACTGCCTCCGAGCACGAATAAGTGCCATATACCATGGTTGAAAGGGATTTTTTTGGACGCGTAAAAGATAACTCCGAACGTATAAAATAATCCACCGGCTAATAGCCATCCGAACAATCCCAATGGTATTGTCGCTAGCATCGGCTTAATTGCTATTATCACCATCCAACCCATGGCAATATACAGCGCCGTTGAAAATTTTTTCGTCTTATTCAAGTTAATCGCTTTCAAAATAACACCGGTAATCGCTAAAGACCAGACTAAGCCGAAGATCACCCAACGCCATACGCCTTGTAGTGCGATCAAAGCAATCGGAGTGTAGCTCCCGGCAATTACAAGGAATATGGAAGCGTGATCAAATACTCGTAACACGCGTTTTGTCTTCTCGTGGAAGACACTATGGTATAATGTCGATGATAGGTACAAGAAAAACAATGTAAAGCCGTAGATACTGAAACTGACAATTTTCCATGGGTCACCTTGCACGCTGGCAAAAGCGACGAGTATGACGAGAGCGGCAATACTTAAAAGCGCTCCAATTCCGTGGGTAACACTACTGAAAATTTCTTCCTTCACTGTGTATCTCATTGCTGGTAGACTGGCGCTAAGGGATTTCACTTGTGAATGGTCACTCATTATACTCACCTCATGTTTTGATTTTAATTCATTATACATAATCGGACGAAGAAATAGCAAGTCAGCTCGTCGTTATTAGTATCAACAAAAAAATGCACAAAAATGCGATTTATCTATCTGCGGAGCATAATAATAAAATAAGATTTATTCCATGAGTGTAATCATAGCGTGAAGGTTTGTCATTCTATAAAAGATGGTGACTGAAAATGAAAATAATCGTAGATGCCGATGCATGTCCTCGTCCAATCCTTAAAATATGCTTTCGGCTGGGAGAGGAATTTCAAATTCCTGTTTGGACAGTTGCGAGCATTAATCATCAGATTGACTCTGAGAATCACATCAGCGTAGACCACGGATCACAAGAAGCCGATATGAAGATTCTTAATATTACGCATAAGGGGGATATCGTGATTACGCAAGATTGGGGTCTTGCCAGTATGATTTTAGCAAAACCTGCCTACTGCCTGAGTCCGTCAGGTCACATATACCGAGCGGAAATGATTGAGTTCCTGATGGAAGAGCGGGAGCTAAAGGCTAAATTTCGCCGAAATGGCGGCAGGACGAAAGGTCCTAAAAAGCACACAAATCAGCATGACAAAAATTTCGAAGGGAATTTGCGCTTGCTCTTAAACGAGAGACAAGGAGAATAGGCAAAGTAATATTTGCCATATATTTTTTTGCATATGTTCCACAGCCATCGCCGGTAACTCCGCGGTATTATGGCTGTGGATTTTTGCGTGAAAAATATAATTGACAATCAATAATTTGATAGTGTACTATTTAACTATAACAGATAGTTGGAGGTGAAATTATGGAATTTGACAGCCGCATACCGATTTATATTCAAATTATAGAAAAAATCAAGCAAGATATAATATTGAAGAAAATCAACATGGGCGAGAAATTGCCTTCCGTACGTATTATGGCAGCCGATTTAAAAGTCAATGTCAATACGGTACAACGTGTCTATCAGGAACTGGAGCGAGAAGGAGTTATTTACTCGGTCAGAGGGAAGGGTTCATTTATTACAGAATCGGAAGGGATGGTAGCAGTCTTGAAAGCGGAGATGGCAAAGGAGTTGCTGAGAAGATTTGTGTATGGCATGGGGGAAATCGGTTTTGATAATCAGCAAATCGTTCAATACTTAAAACAATACATGGAGGAATCAAATGATGGAACATCTGTTAAAGAGTGAAGATGTGATGAAGCGATATATGACGAAACGGGTGCTGGATGGAGTCACCTTTACTTTGGAGAAGGGGAAGATATACGGATTGTTCGGACCAAATGCCAGTGGGAAAACAACACTTATGAAAATCCTCGCCGGGCTTACGCAGCCGTCATCCGGTCAAGTGGTGATTGATGGGCATGCGGTAGGCATTGCCAGTAAACGGCGCGTCTCTTATATACCTACGGCAAATCATCTGCCGAAATGGATGAACGTACAACAATGCATTCGCTATTTCGAAGATTTTTACGATGATTTCGATGCGAATAAAGCTGAAATGATGATCGTGGCAATGGGCTTATCGGGGAAACAGAAAATTAGTACATTATCGACCGGTATGCTAGGCAGACTGAAACTCGCTCTTGGCTTGAGCAGGGATGTAGCAATCTATATGTTAGATGAACCGCTCAACGGTCTCGATGCCGTTTCGCGTGACAAAATTATTGAGCAAATTCTCCATGCATGCCAGGAGGATTGCACGTTTCTCATTTCCAGCCATTTAATTAACGAATTAGAGAATACATTAGATGAAGTTATTTTCCTCGACAAAGGGCAAATTACACTCGCAGGTAATGCAGAAGATTTGCGTCAGGAGCGGAAAATTTCGATTAATGATTTGTATAAGGAGATGTTCCGGGATGCTTAATATTATAAAATACGATTGGATGAAGCGATGGAAATTTTTCGTTTCAGGAATTATTCTATTTCTATATGTCAATTTTAGTATGTGGAATGGACATACAAACAGCGTCTCGGTGATGCTGACGATCGCTTTAGGCGTGATGGTCATCGGGTTAGTAATTGACCAGGTGGGACGGATCTACAATGTGTTGTATTCCGACGAGGGGATGCTCGTATTCTCGGCTCCGATGAGTGGATTTAAATTACTGGCAGCCAAGTTGATTGCCGTAGTCTTGGAGTGTATTGGAGTATTGGCTGTCATATCGATCACTTCGTATGTTAATTTTAGTATATTCTATGAGCAAATGGGGTTTCAATCAGGCGTTATTATGTTTGCCAATGAAGATATCGTGCGCTTGTTGCCGACAGTCATTAACATCACAGCATTCCTGCTCGTCGGCTATATAGCATGGATATTGATATTTCATCTCGCTACCATATTGACGAAAAGTGTATTTTCTTTTGTCAAATACGGCAAGCTGTTAACTGTTGTACTGTTTCTTTTGTTAAATGAGATCACGTTGCGAGTCATCGATGTCATAGGAATCGTCCATAATTATAATACGGCGATTGGCATACAGGAATGGTCAATATTGCTGATGTTAGTGGCGATATACTACGGAGCATCAGGCTATTTACTCGATCGTAAGCTCAATTTATAGATCATCACAAAACATAAGAAAAGTCGGCATCATCATTTAGATGATGATACCGACTTTTTTTCTTGTTTCTGTAATGTTTGTAGGCATTCTTTTCTGGCACGGTACATGAGTTGCTTTGTCTCCATGACAGATAGGTTTAGGATAGCAGATATTTCTTCGTATGACATCTTCAAGCAATAATGCATATGCAGCATACGACGGTAAAATGGCGCGATATGCTGTAACGCAATATTAAGATCTGTATGATTGAGATTGATCATTGAGTATCAACTAATTCCTGCACAGATTGGGGTAGTTGCTGCTGGTCGACATAGAAAAACACATAATTAGAGTTCTTAAAATATAGAGCGACCATGTAATCGTCCGTCTGCTTGAGGTTGCCGGAATTGATCAAAGGCAGACATTCTGCGAAGATCGCAGGATCAGTAATTTTCACAATCGACTCCGTATAGCGGAAATCGTATGGTAAGTAATCACGTGGGTCAAGCCCAATCGATTCGCTTGTGTGTATCTCTATTGTAGCATTCTGCGATGACGCTTCAGCTACTGACATTGACTCGTCAGGAATTTTTGCGATTAACATGTACTTGATATCGTCTGCGGTGGTCCGTATCTCTTGGTCAACCCCGTATTGTATGAGCAGTTGCTCTAATTTCTTGTAAGACAGCTTCCATTGTGCATAACTATTTCTTCCATTGTCCCAGTTGTATTGAATATCCGCAAAAGAGGCACCAGATTGCAACAGTTCTTCTGCCGCTTCGTTAGATAGTTCTTCTTGGAGCGTCTGATGCAATTCCTGCAATTTCTGTGGATCGGAAATAGTCAGGCGTTTATCGATGTTCGGATTATTAAATGTAATCGAATCCAAATTGCTGAGATCATCAATGCGCAATAATGGATAGAAATTCGTTTTGTATTCCCGTGATTCATAGATTGGTTTGAGAATATCTATATAGCGGTCATTAGGAATTTCATAATGACGGACTAATTTCCCGCCATTTTTTAAATTATAAGCAAGGGATACTGTACGGTAGCGGGCATACCGATCATATTGATCATTGAGTTTTTGGTGCTCGAGGACTTCCTGATCTTCGACGACTTGTAAGTGCAGCTCCCTAAGCAGTTCGATCACTTGCGGATCCCGATAATGATAGAGCTCCTTGCCGAAAGGCAATCCCATTGAATCAATCCATGGCTTACGCTCTAGTTCATTGTCGTAATAGACTACGGCATGTTTACTGTCTGTACGGACATCGTAATAACTATTGAGATAAATGGATTCGATGTTCGAGGTTTCCGGTACACGTTTTTCAAATCCGGTGATGTCGAAGTGTACACACAGACCCAATAGCAATACTCCTGCCACAAACAGCAAATACCCTCTCCACTTGTTAAAGACCCTCCAAGTTTTTTCGAGAATCATTTGCGCAATATAGTATCCAAGGATCGATGCTGTAACGTAGCCGAAAATAATCCAAGAGAGAGATTCATTTTGCGTCTCGCCAAAATACACGCCACCGAGCAGCATTGTGCAGAACGCGACTCCGTAAACGAATACCGGACGCAACGGACGTACAGCGACAGCCTGCGTAGCCATTTCTGCATGACGTTTTCTATATACGAGCAAGGCAATGACAAAGGCGACAACAGCAATGAGAAGGTAGGTAAATGTTTCCCAAACCGTCAGCGGATTGTAGCCGAGATCGAATGCTCTGACAAAAGGAACGAGCTGCTCCATATTGGCATTCATGTAATAGCTAGGAGTTAGTCCGAACAAATAAAAACTTAAATTAGCAAAGATCAACGTGAAAATGCCAAACGGGAAAAACAACAGAATATATACCAGCGCTCCGTGAAGAACCGATATGCCGGTAAATACGGCGACGAACACACCTGCCATGAAAATAAATGTGTTAAATAAAATCGTTTGTGCCGCCCAAGCTAGCAGGCAACTCAAAGTCAATACATGGGAAATACCCAAGATAAAGCCCAATACATAAAGGACGATACCTGTGATCAGTACCGGCGCAATCAGAATTAGCAATCCGTATACAGTATGTTGGACAAATAGGTGCTCCCTTTTCAGCGGCAAGCTGTGGGTGAAATCAGAAGACAGCTTGACATGCATATACCGGAATAAGAAGACTGCCAACAAAACGGGAAATACCACCATAAACAGCACCTGAAGTTCTCCGTTGACTGCGTTAAACAGATTGAACGTATCGACTTGCTCGAAGTGGCGTATGTATCGATTATAGTCGTCCTTGGAAAATTCCATGAGAATTTGTAAAGGCATAATAAACAGTAAACACAGGAGGTAGGCAAGGCTCACCCAGCCGACATTTCGCATACATTGCACAAAAAGTCCACGATTAAACCATAATGTTTTCGATGGCATAGCCGATATCCCCCATTTCGTAGATAAAGATTTCTTCCAGCGTCAACGGCAATATGTCAAATACAAGCGGATGGTAATGCTCGATTTGTTGCACTAATTGCTGCTGATCGCCGCGGATAATGTACAAAAATACGCTGCCGCGTTCTTCTTTGTATAGAATCGCATGTTCATTGATGAACTCTGCCGGTATATCGCCGCGCCATGCAACCTGAATTTTGTGAATATCCGATTTCAAATCGTCTAAATCTTTCTCAATTAATATTTTCCCGTCATGCATGATGCTAATATGATCGCATAAATCTTCAACCTCGCGTAAGTTGTGCGACGAGATCAATACAGTCATTTCCCGCTCCGCAACATCTTGCACGAGCAAATTACGCACCTTTTGGCGCATGACAGCGTCGAGACCGTCCAGCGGCTCGTCGAGAATCAGCACATCGGGCATCGCAGAAAGCACCAATAGAAAAGCGGCTTGGCGCTGCATTCCCTTGGACATGCGGGAAAGACGTTTGTGTAAATTGAGCGGGAAGGCGCTTTGCAGCTTTTGAAAACGCTCATCATTCCATGAAGTATAGATAGATTTATAGAAATTAGCCATTTGCGTAATCGTCGCATTCGGGAAAAAATAAAGTGCGTCTGCTACGAACATTGTCCGTTGCTTGATATGTACATTTTCAAACACAGGCTGACCATCAATCAGAATATTTCCGGAATCTGGTTTGTATATACCGGCGATTAATTTTAGCAGTGTCGTTTTTCCGGCTCCGTTGGAGCCCAATAAACCGTAAATTGAACCTTTTTCAATACGCAATGAAAAGTTATTCACAGCTTCCAAATCATCGAAGCGTTTATACACTTGTTGAATTTGAATCATTTGCATTGTCTCCTCCTTTCACGGATTTTTCTGCGAGTGTAATCAATTCTAGTAGTTCTTGTTTGTCTACACCTAAATACATTGCTTCCGATAGTAGTTTAATAATTTCTTCTTTCATTTTTCTCACCTTTTCCCGATTGTGGGCGTTTACCTGAGGGGCAACGTATTTCCCTTTCCCTGGGATGGAGTATATGTAGCCCTGATACTCCAATTCGCGATACGCCTTTTGTATAGTGTTCGGGTTAATCGTCAAATCTTGTGCCAATGCGCGGACGGACGGCAGTATTGAGTCCGGTTTAAAAACTTCGTGAATAATCAGTTCTTTGAGTTTATCGACTAACTGTTCGTAAATCGGTTTTCTGCTCCGTAAATCGAGCTGAAACATAGGCGACCTCCTTTCGAGCGTAATGGTAGAAACATGACAAAAACGATAACGGTGGAAACTTGGGAAAACGATGTTGTATATCGGATGTAAATACTGCTAACGCGCATGAGATTCTATATGCGTAATCTATGTTGAATACTATATGCACTAACTGAACTACATATGATAGTACAGTTGCATTATACTTGACGCCTAAAAAATATGCAAGGGAAAATCGCAGATTACAGTGTGCTTTTGTTTCTGGCATGATTGATTCTGTGCATGATTTAATTCCGTGTATGATTTGTTTCCGCGTGACATAGCTGTGACATTTCCCCGTTATAATACAAATCAATGGGAGGTGAGAACCATGGCGAAAGCGCTGAAATACCGGCATGAGCTCAAATATTATATCAATCAGCATGATTACATCGCGCTCCGTTGCAAGCTGAAAAATATTATGGTTGTTGATAGTAACACGAATGCGGAAGGCAGTTATCATATTCGCAGTCTATATTTTGATGATATATACAATAGTTCCCTGTATGAAAAATTAAGTGGTGTAGGCAATCGGCAGAAATTACGCATGCGCATTTATAACTTGTCGGACAAGGTGATTGTACTGGAGAAGAAATTAAAAAACGGCGATATGGTTGCCAAAACACGTAATCAATTGTCTATAGAAGAATGTCGGAGCATTTTAAATCACGATTACGACGGTTTCTTGTACTCCGATAAGCAGCTCCTGCGGGAGCTGTACATGAAGCATAAGACAGCTCACATGAAACCGATTGTGCTCGTTGATTATGAGCGTGAAGCGTATGTGAAAAAAGAGGGCAATGTGCGGATCACCTTTGACAAAAATTTGCGCACAGGGCTACACTCTACAGAATTATTTAACAAACATTTGCCGTCGTTGTCCGTTGTTGATGACGATCTGGTGATTATGGAAATTAAATACGACGAATATATACCGAGCTATATCAAGAATGTCTTGCAACTGCCGAATCGCACGCGGCAGACGGTGTCCAAGTATGTCATGTGTAGAAAATTTACAAAAACAAATGTATGGGAGGATCAATAATATGGAAGGACAAATCAACTTTTCTGATATTTTTAAAAAGGGCTTCCTTGAAACTGCGAGTTCGGTGACGAATTATACATTAGTCAACATCACAATTTCCTTATTCGTTTCTTTTGCTATCGGTATGTTCATCTTTACGGTATACAAAAAGACTTTTAAAGGAGTGCTGTACTCCAAAAATTTCAATATGTCGTTGGTGATGATCTCCATGATTACATCAATGATCATCATGACGATTTCTACGAATATCGTCTTATCGTTGGGGATGGTTGGAGCATTGAGTATTGTACGTTTCAGAACACCTGTGAAAGATCCGATTGATCTCACGTATATGTTCTGGGCGATTGCTTCCGGTATCACGACGGGGGCAGGATTATACCCGTTGGCGATGCTTGGTTCAATGATTATCGGTTTGATTATGGTAGGTTTTGATAAGGTTTCCGGATTAGAAAATCCCTATTTGCTAGTCGTTCAATGTGAGCATGATCAAGCAGAAGCGACGGTCATCAACGAGGTGCAACAGCATACACAAAAATACAACTTAAAATCGAAAACTGTCACCAAGGATGAAATGGAGATGACGATCGAACTGCGTCTCAAGAAAAAACAATTTGATTTCGTTAACCGGGTAGCTCGGATAGCCGGAGTTTCGAATGCGGTGCTAATTAGCTATGATGGCGATTATGTTTCTTAAAAAGTTGTGATGATTGGTGGTGAGCAGGATGAAGAAGATCATCATTATGGCGTTGGTGCTGTCATTCTTCAGCTACGTGCTTTCGGTCGTAGATGTAAAAGGAATCACCGAGGAACGGCAACAATATAACGAGCAGGTTGTGGATGAGCAGGTGTTTCCCGAAGGAAAGGTTGTTGATGTGCAGATCGAAATCGATCCGGAGCAATTTCAGTCCATGCTGGACAATCCCCTGACAGAGGAATACACGATGGCAAATATTATTTATAACGGACAGCGCCTTGACTCCGTGGGAATCCGCACAAAGGGTAATTCCAGCTTAACTTCTGTGGCGCGGATGGAAAACTCGGATCGATACAGCTTTAAAATTGATTTTAGTCAATACCTGCAGGAACAGACGCTTTTCGGCATATCCAAATTGAATTTGAACAACAATTTTAGTGATCCAACATACATGCGGGAATATCTTTCATACAAAATATTTGATCAGATGGGTGTGCCTGCAGCGCGAACTTGCTATGTGAATATTGCGATCAATGGAGAACCTTGGGGATTGTATTTAGCTGTTGAACAGATTGATCAGTCGTTCTTAACAAGATATTTTGAGAATGCACAAGGGGATTTGTACAAGCCCGATGGCGTCGGCAGCGATTTAGTCTGGCGTGGAGAAAGTATGGAGCAGTATTCCGGTGTTGTATTGAAAACGAACGAGGGAAAGAGCGACCACAGCGCGTTTTTGGCGATGCTGGATGAATTAAACAACGGCAGCGACTACGAACAGTATATCAATGTCGATGGATTCTTGCGGTATTTAGCTGTGAGCACAGTGCTGTCAAACTTAGATAGCTATCAAGGTCAGATGAAACACAATTATTATCTTTATGAGGATGCGGGAGTATTTCACATCTTTCCTTGGGATTTGAACATGTCGTTCGGCGGATTCGGCATGGGCAGGAATAGCGGTCAGCAGACAGAGCTGAAAATTGACCAACCGACGATGGGAGCGCTTGAGGATCGACCGCTGATTGCCAAGATATTGAATGTTCCAGAATATTTAGCACAATATCATCAATACGTGGCAGAAGTCATAGAGACTTATTTAAATATCGAGCAGTTTCAAGAGACGGTAGCATCGGTGGCGGAGATGATCGCCCCTTATGTAGAAGCGGATCCGACGAAATTTTATACGTATGAGCAGTTTCAACAATCGTTGTATGAAAATGTGCAGCAAGCCACGGGACTGATTCCCTTTGTCGAAGCTCGGGTAACTAACGTACGCAAGCAATTGAGCGGCGAGGTTCCGGCAGTCAATACAAATGGCAGCGGCTCCGATAGTGGATTTGACGGCGGCTTCGATGGCGGTGAGCGTATACCCAATCAGGGTGGAATGCGGGATCGCGGCGCAAGGCTTGATCAAGGAGCAATGCCTAATCAAGGTGCGATGCCGAATCGCGGTGAATTTCCGGCTGATGGCGAGGTGCCGAAATTAGACGGGGAAGGGGCAGTTGGACGTAGACCTGGTGGAATGCTTGATCAAGCGGAACAAGGCGAAAATGGACGTAGCCCCGATGGTATGATGCCGCCTGGAGAAATGGGTGGTGGACCTTGGCAGCAGAATGGTACACAGTCGGAATCGCAATATTACATGTCAAGCAGCGAGATTGCAGTGACGTTGACTTTGTTGCTGAGCTTGATTATAGCAATAGGTGTAGTATACTTTGTAAAAAGGAAATAGGGTGGCTTCGATGACAAAAATATTGTTGGCTGACGATGAACCACGTATTCGCATTTTAGTTGGCGATTTTCTAAAAAAAGAAGGATATGTCATTTGTGAAGCAGGCGACGGCAGACAGGCACTCGATGTTTTTTCAGCGGAGCCGGACATAGATATCGTCATTTTGGATGTGATGATGCCCGAGCTTGACGGCTGGGCTGTTTGCAAAGCGATTAAACGCCAGTCTGCTGTGCCGGTGATTATGCTGACGGCAAAAAAACAGGAGTACGATGAGTTATATGGCTTCGACATTGGGGCGGACGAATATATTACGAAGCCATTTAGCCCATCGATCCTAGTAGCAAGGGTAAAGGCGATCCTCAGGCGTTCAAATGAAGTGCCGGAGGTATTGGAATTCGGAGATTTAGTGATTGACGGTAATAAATATCAGGTACGGTTGCGTGAAGAAGTTCTTGATATCAGTCCGAAGGAATACGAATTGTTGCAACTGTTCGCTAAGAATGCAGGTAAAGTCTATAGCCGCGAACAATTGCTTGATTTGATATGGGGATATTGCTACGAAGGCGGATACCGCACGATCGACACACATATCAACCGCTTGCGTATCAAACTGGGAACGTGCTCGCATTATATCAAAACGGTCAGAGGATTCGGTTATAAGTTTGAGGTGGAAGCATGAAAGGTTCTATTCAAAAAAAGCTATTCTTACAAATCTGTGCGATTGTCGTGTTCTTTTTAGGACTTAATTGGAGTATTAATGCGTATTATCTAGAACGATACTACGTCCATCAAAAAAAGGAACTGCTCGAAAAACAGGCAGCATCGATTGATCAAATGAATAGCGGTGATTACAAGCAATTCGCCAATGAACTGAGGAAGCTGGAGGATACGCATAATTTGACGATTGCAATTGTAAGTGGCGCCGACGGAAGGATACGTTATAGCTCCCACTTCAAAATGATTGAAGAGCAAATTTACTTTCCTGATGAAGATAAGTTTCAGGAATTACAGCAAACAAGGTCGCTGCCGCCGCCTCCTTCCCCGAGAAGAAACACACCGTATTTTTATCAGGCGGACCGCGAGCAATTGGCGCAAGGGGCGTATTTTGAAATCCAACAGGACCGGGGGAATAATGCGCAATTCTTAGTCCATTATTCGTTGTTGGATAATGGCGACTTGATGATTATTCGCGTCGTACTTGACGCCATTTCTGAGAGCGTCGCCATTGCCAATAAGTTTATGCTGTATATTAGTATGGTAGTTTTATTAATTGCCAGTGGCTGGGCGTTTTTCACATCCAGAAAATTTGTAAAACCGATTTCTGAAATGAACGATGTCACACAAAGTATGGCGAATTTAGACTTTTCGAGAAAATGTGAGGTCAAAACGAACGATGAGTTGGAGCAGTTGGCGCATAGTATTAATTTCTTGTCGGAGAAGTTGAATAAAGAATTTCAGATGAGCAAAGCGTTTATCAGCAATGTGTCACATGAACTGAGAACACCGATTTCTCTGATTGCCGGATATGCAGAAGGATTAAAATTAAATGTACCGGATGATGAGAAGAAAATATTTTATAGCGATGTGATCATCGACGAGACACAGAAAATGGGCAGGCTGGTTGAAAATCTTTTGAATCTCGCGTATATGGAGTCGGCGGGTTTTACGCTGGATAAGCAAGTATTTCCGGTCGGGGAATTTGTAGAACAGGTGACGGAAAAGTACCGAGAGCTTTTCGCCAAAGAAGCGATTGACTTTACAATCACGGTTGATGAAGAATATTCTGTTTGCGCGGACTCACTTAGGGCAGAACAAGTTCTTACTAATTATCTGACGAATGCGCTGCATCATGTCGATCAGCGGAAACAAATACGAGTGACTTGTGAGCGAATCGATCAAAAAGTGAAATTGACTGTATACAATTCCGGAGATTCGATTCCTGTGCAGGAACTAGAAAATATATGGAACAGTTTCTATAAAATTGATAAGGCTCGTTCAAGAGAATATGGGAGATACGGTCTGGGACTATCGATTGTAAAAGTCATACAGGAAATGGACAGCAATGATTACGGTGTGGTAAATTGCCCGGACGGCGTAGAATTTTGGTTTACTTTAGATCTCGCATTATGAAATCGTTGAACAGACATTCTTTGTTTGTTAGAATGAAATCTATAGGATGACGTTGAGCATCTTAGACTTTGTATTCACAACACAACAGAGAGAGAATGGGAGAAGGAGCCGAGGAAATGGCTAATGGAAGGAAACGTATCAAGGCTTTAGTAGTATTTGTTCTGATTGTATGTGTCGGTTTTTTAGTAGTGAAATATGGTTTACCGTCAGAAGAGGCAAATGGTGCCGTCGTCGTCGGAGGAAATGACATTGATAATTCGAATCAGGAAGGTAATCAACCAGATCTTAATCCAATTACAGAAGTACCGAAAGGAAATGATCTTGAGGGAGAGCCGCAGATGAATGAACAGGATCGGATTCTCGAAGAAGTTCTCATCCTTGTTAACCGCAAGACAGAGCTGTCATCACAGTATGTGCCGGAAGATCTTGTCGTGCCAAATGTCAAATTTAGTTTTGAAGGTCCCCATGAGAAACAAAATTTGCGCCGTGTGGCAGCCAATGCGTTAGAAGAATTGTTTAAGGTTGCCGATGAGGAAGGGATTACGTTGTATGCGGTATCGGGATACCGATCATATGAAAGACAAAAATCGGTGTATAATGGGCATGTTCAAAGACTAGGAGAAGCGGAAGCGAACAAAGTGAGCGCCGTTCCCGGACAAAGTGAGCATCAGACAGGTTTGGCGATGGACGTGACCAGCCAAAGTGTCGGTCTTGCATTGACCGAAAGTTTCGGAGAAACGAAAGAGGGGAAATGGCTTGCCGATAACGCTCACCGGTTTGGGTTTATCATCCGTTACCCCAAAAATCAAGAAGATATAACAGGCTATAGCTACGAGCCGTGGCATATCCGTTATGTTGGCAAAGAAGCGGCACAATCGATTTACAATGACAATTTGACGTTGGAGACATTTCTGTCCAATGATATGCAATAAGACAGCAGGCATTTTGTAAATTTTTACAAAATGCCTGTTTTATGTTATGCTATTGTAGACAAAGCTGTAGACAAATCACTTGAGAGAAGGAATCGGTGCATGAGTACACATCACCCCAATTATCAAATGCTAGAGCGGAGGCTCAATCGTTTTCCTTTAGGAGCCCCGGCTTCGGCGACCCTATATGAAATATTGCAGATTTTGTTCAGTGAGCGGGAAGCGCGGCTTGTGGCATTGTTACCAATCAAACCGTTTACGGCGGATATTGCGGCAAAGGCATGGAAAGTCAGTCAGTGCGAGGCGGAGAAGACGCTTGTAGAACTTGCCAGTCGTGCGATTTTACTCGATATTGATAATCATGGAGTGCAGCAATACATCTTACCGCCGCCGATGGCGGGATTTTTCGAATTTTCGATGATGCGCATGAGGGGCGATATTGATCAGAAAGCATTGGCAGAATTGCTTTATCAATATCTCAACGTAGAGGAAGACTTTATTAAAGATTTGTTTTTCGCCAGTGAGACACGGCTGGGCAGAGTTTTTGTCCAGGAAGCAGTGCTGTCTAATGACAATGCGGTACATATTCTGAATTACGAGCGGGCGAGCCACATGCTGGAGACTGCGACACATATTGGGGTTAGCATGTGTTATTGCCGCCATAAAAAGCGTCAGGTCGATCAGGGATGTGAGGCGCCTATGGATATCTGCATGACAATGAATAATCCCGCACGATCACTGATTAAATACGGTCATGCGCGGCAAGTGGAGCTGTCCGAGGCGTTGGAATTGTTACAGATTGCCTATGAGAACAATCTCGTGCAATGCGGGGAAAACGTGCGTAAGAATATCAGCTTTATTTGCAATTGCTGTGGCTGTTGTTGTGAGGCGTTGATTGCAGCAAGAAAATTTGGTATGATGCGCCCCGTGCATACGACATTTTTCATACCTAAAGTCGAGCAAACGACTTGTTCAGGATGTGGTAAATGCGCACTAACGTGTCCGATCGGCGCAATATCGGTTGAAGAGTCAGTTGATGAAGTGCTTGATGAATTGACCGAGCATGTGGATGGTGGAGCGGCTGGAGTGACTAACAAAAAATACCGACGCAAGGTAGCGGTGATCAATGAAGATGTGTGTCTGGGATGCGGAGTATGTGTACGTTCCTGTGTTAAAGGGAGTATTTCTTTGGCAGAGCGCTCGGAAAGAGTCATTACTCCCGTAGATTCTGTTCATCGAACGGTGATGATGGCGATTGAAAGGGGAAAATTACATCAACTGATTTTTGATAATCAGGCATTTCGCAGCCATCGAGCAATGGCAGCAGTCTTATCCAGTATTTTGCGGTTGCCGCCGATGAAGCGATTACTAGCGAATAAGCAACTGAAATCGGTCTATTTAGAGCGCTTATTTGAAAAGCAGTATCAAAATAACTAAACAGCAATGAATGTCCTTTCATCCGGTAATACTTTCAAAATACCGGATTTTTTATTTGTGAGATTTTTACAGCGGGATAAATATAGTTTCATGACAAAATTGTAAGAACTTGTTCATATAGAGTACATATTTAGGCTATATAGTATATCAATACGATAATAGAATACACACGGGAAATTCCAAAAATAACTAATATGAATACGCATTCAATTGACAAGAAAAAGCAGTAAAGATAAAATGAATTATGATTCAGATGAATGAACGTTCATGGAGGATGGTATGAGTGAAAAGAAAACTGTTATTATTCAGGGAGCTATAGAGGCACTAGCAAATAAACAAATCAATGAGTTGTCAATGGAGGACATAGCAAAACATGCCGGAGTGTCTGTAGGAACCATATATAATTATTTTAAGTCAAAAGACGAGCTGATTGAGGCGCTGTACATTAGCCATGAGAGTGAATTTATTAAACACGTGCATACAATTTCACAAGACAGCTCTGTATTGGGATTTAAAAAAATGGATATGTTCTTGGGCAGTTTGTTAGTCTTTTTTGCGAACAATATTGCCGTAGCTAAGATCTGGTTGGCAAGCTGGCATACTTTACAGCCCCAAAGAACGTTGCATGTGGAGCGGAGCAAAGTGCGTAATGTACTCAATGAATGTATCGTCGATGAGTATGGAGAAGAGATCAAACCGTATTTGCGTGACATTCAAATCTTAGTTGAAGGGATGTTTATTGCGGTCGCCGGTGAAATGTATCTGGGGAATTACGCCAATGACGATAGAAGATTATCGCATCAGCCATTTGATGCGGCACACGTTGCAAAGAGATTGACACATACAATACGGGGCATATGCGACAGTACGCTGCATTCGGATATTCCGCCAATTTTCACGGAGAGTCAGCATAACCGCCGATATCAGCAGCGATTGATTGAAAAGTTATTGCAGATCGCAGAACGATTTGCCGCGGTATTAGATGAAGCAGAGTTGCCGGCGGAAACGAGAGAGAATTTACAGAACATAATTTTGTTTATTAGATCCGAATGTAATAATGAAGAGCCACGTATATTTTTAATTATTCCGTTGTTAAAGGAATTTATGCTCTATAAGCATTTGCTGAGCGGAGCGGAGCAAGCCAAAGATCTGGAGACACTTTTGCAAAGCAAATGATGTTTACACAATAAATATAGGGGAGATTGAAAATGAAGAAACCAAAAAAGAAACTGTTTATTACGTTAGGAATCATTGCTGCCGCTATTATTGCAGTCATCGTTTTATTTCCAGGGAATGACACCGTACCAACGGTCGCTGTTAGCGCATTGAGTAAAGGTGAAATTGTTAACAGTGTCAATGTCTCCGGCAAGGTGAAAAGTGCAGGCGAATATAGCATCTATGCAAAAGAAAGTCTGCCTGTACAAGAAATTTTTGTGCAAGAAGGCGACGTAGTCAAGCAAGGGGATATTTTAGCTATTTTAGATACGTCAACGGTAAGCAAGGATTTAGAAAGAATGGATGTAGCATTAGAATCGGCGGCAAATTCTCTCACGGAAGAGCAGAAGAATATTGATGCGAATATTGTCAATGCGCAAATTTCTTTAGAGACGGCAAAGCTGGCATTGGAAAAGCAGCAGCTGTATTATGATACAGTCAAACAAGAGTATGATGAAGGTAAAAATGCGGAATTGCTCAATGCCAAGAACTCTGTTGACATGAGTGAAATGGAATTGGCGACGAGTAAGAAAAATTATGAGAATGCGAAAGTATTATATGAATCTCAGTTTTTATCACAAGTAGAATTTACCAACGCAGAAACAGCCTTTAAAAATTCACAGTTAAAATATGATACAGCCGTTGAGAATTACAATAAAGCAAAAGATGCTCTAGAGAAGAGTTACAAACAGGCACAGATAGACATACAAACTGCGAAAAAGAGTTATGAAAATGCACAAAATGCTTTAAATACTGCTAAAGACAAGAGTACAACCGCTTCCAATTATAATTTGGAATCACAGCAGATTGACAAGCGAAAGCTGGAGGATCGTTTAAATAACGCGACAATTCAGGCACCGGCTGACGGAACTATTACGCGGGTTAATTTAAAGGTTGGTCAAGTGCCGGCTGGTGTCATTTTTGAAATTGAAAATATGGAAGAATTAATCGTTACGACTTACATTAAAGAATACACGATCAGCCAAGTACAGGTGGGACAGAAAGTAATATTGAAAGCAGATGGTGCTAATAATGAACCGATTAATGGAGAAGTCATTTATATTGCACCAACTTCCCGCAAAGATGTTGTAGATACTGGTAATAGTGAATTTGAAACAAAAGTTAGAATCGTAGATAAAGATACTGGTTTGCGAATAGGTATGGAGGCGAGACTCGATATTATCATTGAGAGTAAGGATGATGTGTTTTATATTCCTTACGATGCGATTGTGACAAAGGAAGATGACCAGCAAGTCATTTACGTAGTTGATAATGGCGTAGTGAAAGAAATTGCTGTAGAAACAGGAATTGAATCAGATCTCTACGTTGAAATCAGCGGTGCAGGTCTCACAGAAGAAATGAATGTTATTCCGAATCCCGCTGATTACCAGCCGGGCGATGCGGTGACAGTCATATAAATGGGGTGTTAACTTGGTAGCGGAAAATAACTATTTGTTGGAGTTGCGTGATATATCTAAGAAATATTACATTGGAACACCAAACGAACTGACGGTACTCAAAGGTATGTCACTGTCTGTGAAAGAAGGAGAATTTATTTCGATTGTCGGGGCTTCGGGGTCGGGAAAATCTACGCTGATGAATATCATCGGTGCTCTTGATAAGCCGACATCGGGCGAGTATATACTCAGTGGTGAAAACATCAAAGAGATGAACGATAATAAGCTTTCCGATATAAGAAATAAATATATTGGCTTTGTGTTTCAGACCTTTAACCTTATACCAAGAACAACGGCTCTTAAAAATGTCGAACTGCCTTTGCTTTATGCAGGCGAATCAGGCTCACAGCGTAGCAAAAGAGCCAAAGAGCTTTTAGAGCTTGTCGGCATGGGAGACAGAATGAAGCATTTGCCGAGTGAGCTATCCGGTGGTCAAAAGCAGAGAGTTGCCATCGCACGATCAATGGCGACGGATCCGGCAATCATTTTAGCAGACGAGCCTACGGGTGCTTTGGACAGTGAAACAGGGCGCATTGTAATGGATCTTTTCCACAAGCTTCATCAGGAACAGGGGAAAACGATCATTCTTATCACACATAATCATGAACTTGCACTAGAAACTGAGAGAATTGTAACTATACGCGACGGTGTCATCATTAGCGATGAGAAAAACCTTTCTCGAGAGCGAGGTGCTTAATTAAATGGGACTTTGGGAAAATATAAACCTTGCTATCGCGGGACTCCGCGCAAGTAAAATGCGTGCGCTGCTTACAATGCTGGGTATTATCATCGGCATTGGCTCTGTAATTGCGATTGTTACCATCGGTAATTCACTCACTCAATCTGTTACAGGAGTGATGAATGACATGGGGGCAAACAGCGTTGAAGTGATGCTGCAGCAGCGTGAATCGAACCGTAATGTCAAAATTGAAGATAAAGATCGGATCACTGAGCAAATGATCGAGCAAATTCAGCAGAGGTACGGCGACGATATAGCGCATATCTTTCTGCAAACAGGCGGTGGCGGCGGTCAGGTCAAGGATGGCAGACGTTATGCGAATGTGAATATTACAGGCATAAATGATGGCGCTGTCAAAGCACTTCCAAACCAATATGAGTTGTTAAAGGGCAGAGACATCAGTGACAAAGATGTTAAGGGTGCCAAGAATACTGTAATGGTGTCCGATAAATTCGTCGAAAAAATGTTCAATGAAGGTTCCGATCCTTTGGGAAAGGAAATAAAGGTATACACCGGTCAAGGTATGTATACTTACGCGATCGTAGGTGTATATAAATTCAAAATGCCTGCTATGTTGGCTTCCTTTGTTTCTGAAGAAGACATGAGTACCGACATTATAGTTCCTGTAACTACAGTAAAAAAACAAAATGGCGAACCGGATGGTTACACACGTTTTACTGTGTTAGCGGCGCCAGGTGTAGACACTTACAAGCTTGCAGATAATGTGCAATCATTAATGGACACTTTTTATGAGAAAAACAAACAGTTTACAGTTTTCACTTACAATAATGAATCGATGATGGAACAGGTTACGACAATGATGGGAACCATCTCGATTGCGATCTCGATCATAGCGGCAATTTCTTTGCTTGTCGGAGGGATCGGTGTTATGAATATCATGCTGGTCTCCGTCACAGAACGTACACGAGAAATCGGTACGAGAAAGGCTTTGGGTGCGCGGAACAGTGCGATTAAGGCGCAATTTATCGTGGAAGCGATGATTATTTGCCTGATCGGTGGATTGATTGGAATTGCTTTCGGCTTGGGTCTTGGGGCATTGGGCGGATTGCTGCTTAATTTCCCGGCATCGCCTTCCATTCCGGCAATTCTGTTTGCGGTTGGTTTCTCGATGGCAATCGGTGTGTTTTTCGGATATTATCCTGCCAGCAAAGCGGCAAAGCTTGATCCTATCGAAGCGCTGCGTTACGAATAGGGAGACAGTTCGTTATAAGTAGAAGAAACGGTTATGTTATAAATAGAAAAACAGGAGTTCTTTACTGTTTGCGACAGTGATAGGACTCCTGTTTTTATGTAGTTTTTTGTAACATCGGTGAATGCTTACAGAGGGTTGGTTTTTACCATCTGTAGATAGCTCCATTCTTGAAAACCCAGAGATTGATAGAGCTCAATTGCCTTGGCATTGTTCCGTGACACTTCCAGGCGGAAGCACACGGCTGAATCTTTGTACTCAGCATCGGCAAAAGCGAAGAATTGTTTGCCGATTCCTTGACCTCGATATCGGGGGTCAATATAAATTTCCTCCAGCAACACGACGATGCCGCCAAATTCGTTAGAATACATAAATGATAACAGCATGTAACCGGCAACTTCACCGTCCAGTTCATAAACGAGTCCCCGTACCAAAGGGCTTTTTTGCAAAATTAAATGAAATGTCTGATGAAAATGCTTTGGATCAATGTCGTGGGCTACGGCGTCGGAAGCGTAAAACGCTTTGGCGTATGTGATATATTTTTCGTAATCGCTTTCTGTAAAATCACGAATCATTGCTATTCACCTCAATTTGTAGATATAATAAACGAACATATAAGATTATATAGTCAGCAGATCATATAGTCAAAATATCAATCAGTGAGAAGTGCTTAGAGAGATCAGTGAGAAATGGTCAGCGAGAAACGAATGCTAGGTCGAGAGGCAATAATGAGAGACAGTGATGAGAGATAGTATAATGGGATATGCTAAAATTACCGAGAGATAAAATCGTAGATAGAGAGGATTTTTATTATGAGTAAAATTGCAGTTCTTGCCGAGAAGCCGTCGGTTGGAAGGGATTTAGCGCGTGTGCTCGGGTGCAGCAAACAGGGAAACGGGTATCTGGAAGGAAATGCGTATATAGTCACATGGGCGCTGGGGCATCTCGTCACATTGGCGGATCCGGAAGTATATGATGATAAATATAAAACGTGGGAATTGACGCATTTGCCGATGTTACCCGAACCTTTACAGCTTGTTGTGATTAAACAGACGGGCAAGCAATACAAGACGGTGAGAGAAGTATTGACGCGCAAAGATGTCAAAGAAATTGTCATCGCCACCGATGCAGGACGCGAAGGGGAATTGGTGGCGCGCTGGATTTTGGAAAAGGCGAAAATCAGTAAACCGCTGAAACGTCTATGGATTTCATCGGTCACTGATAAAGCGATTAAAGCGGGCTTTGCTAATTTGAAAAATGCTGCGGAATTTGAGCGTCTGTACGATTCGGCGGCAGCTCGTTCCGAAGCCGATTGGCTGGTAGGGCTCAATGGGACGAGGGCATTGACGGCGAAATACAATGCGCAGCTTTCGTGCGGCAGAGTGCAAACACCGACGCTGGCAATGGTCGCCCATAGAGAAACGGAAATTCGAAAATTTACGCCCAAGCCATACTACGGACTGACAGCGCAGACGAAAGACGGTTACAAACTGATTTGGCGAGACTCGAAAACGGGAGAAGCGCGAACGTTCGACCAGACGAAACGCGATGGCGTGCATGACGAGCTCCAGCGCAACGGCTCTGCCAATAAAGCAGTCATCGAAGATGTGCAGAAAAATCATAAAAAAATATTCCCGCCGCAATTATATAATCTTACAGAGCTCCAGCGGGATGCTAATAAGATTTACGGTTTTTCGGCAAAAGAGACGTTGTCGATCATGCAGAAGTTGTATGAGCAGCACAAATATCTGACATATCCGCGCACCGATTCGCGATATTTATCATCGGATATCGTCGATACACTGGTGGAAAGGCTCCGCTCATGTGCGGTAGGACACTATCAAAGATTGGCAAGCGTGCTGCTGCGGTCACCGATAAAAGTCGGCAAGCAGGTGGTCGATGACAGCCGAGTGTCGGACCATCATGCGATTATTCCCACGGAGGAAACGGTCTTTCTGCACACACTGAGTGACAAAGAACGAAAGATATACGATTTGGTCGTCAAGCGTTTCCTAGCGGTCATGTACCCGGCATATGAATATGAGCAGATGACCGTTACTGTTAAAATCGGCGATCAGCAATTTTTCGCGAAGGGGAAAACAGAAATTCGCAAAGGCTGGAAAGAAATATATGGCGATTCGCGAGAAACGGCAGAAATAGGAGACATGGATGAAGCGGGGAATCCGGGTGAAGTAGATAGAAATAGAGAAGCGGAAAGCTATCAGCTGTTGCCGTCGCTCCAACGAGGGAACACGATCCAGATAGCCAATTTCACGAAGACGGCGGGACAGACCCTGCCGCCGCCGTATTTTACAGAAGCGAGCCTGTTGTCCGCCATGGAGAATCCCCGTCAATATATGCAGACTACGAACCGTGAGTTAATTAAAACGATTGGTGAAGCGGGAGGCTTGGGAACAGTAGCCACAAGGGCAGATATTTTAGAAAAATTGTTTAATAGCTTTTTGTTTGAAAAACGAGGGAAAGAAATTCATATGACTGCGAAGGGGAGACAGCTTTTACAACTTGTGCCCGACGACCTAAAATCTCCGGAGCTGACTGCCGTATGGGAGCAAAAATTAACTGCGATTTCCCAAGGGAATATGGCAAAAAAGACATTCGTTTCAGAGATGCGGGAGTACGCGAAGAAGATCGTCAGAGATATCAAAGAAGATACACAGGTATTTAAGCATGACAATATATCGAGACAGAAGTGCCCGGAATGTGGAAAATTCCTACTTGAAGTGAACGGGAAGAAGGGGAAAATGCTCGTTTGTGAAGATCGGGAATGCCGATTCCGAAAATCTGTCAGCAAAAGTACGAATGCTCGTTGCCCGGAATGTATGAAGAAGATGGAGTTAAAAGGGGTAGGGGATAAACAGGTATTCACTTGCCAGTGTGGCTACAGAGAGCGCTTGGCTGCTTTTGAGGAACGGAAAAAACAGAGGGGCACCAAAGTGTCCAAGCAAGAGACATCAAAATTCATCAAAGAATTAAACAAAGAAGCAGAGCCTGTCAATACAGCACTTGCCGATGCACTATCTAAACTGAAGTTTGATTAAGGTAAAACAGGTTATGCTAGTTAAGACTCAGTTAAAGCAATGCCGGTGAGCAATGCCGGTGGGAATTGGGTTGCTAGAATAAACGTTGTCGTATTTGCCACAGCACATTTTAATGAATCATAGTGCTTTCATCATACGTCTATATGGTAGTTACATGAATCTCTAGTCTTAGTAAAATGAATCTCTAGTCTTAGTAAAATGAATCTCTAGGAGGAGTTTATCGATGAAAAATAAACAATTTGATTTCATAGCTGTGTTTAAGCTGGTGGTTGTGGCGATTTTGGCAACGGTCGTGCTAATTGGTTGTGAACAACTGCCGGGTACAGAGGGAGATAACGGTGAGGGAGAAGTCGAGCAAATCTCGTTTGATAAGGGATTTTATCGTCCGGAGCTGGACTCTTTAAGCGAACGTATTGATCAGTGGATTGAATACTCTCAGGTTATTCCCGCCGTGCAGGAAACGGTCATTGACGGGAATCGCTATCTATTAATTACAGCTGGGAGTAAGCCTACGCCCGGTTATGGAGTACAAGTGCAGGAGATAGTATCTTTAGACGATACATTAGAGGTTCGTGTAGTATTTACGAAGCCGAATGAAGAGGACATTTTGGCGCAAGTCATCACCTTTCCATTTGATATCGTAATTCTGGAAGACCGCGATACGCCGCTGACATTCGTCAATGTCGATAATCCGGATGACTATTTTATGACCTTGGTCGGAAAAGAGACGATTGACCGACCGTTTGTCGCGTCTAACGAATGGATACATTTATTTTCACCGGAAGCCAATGAAGTGTTGGACGGCAGTATTAATGTAAGCGGGGTTGCCAGTGTATTTGAGGGAACTGTCAATTATGAGTTGCTCGCAGGCGCAGAAGTTACCGAGCGGGAGATTGTCGATGCAGATTCTGGTGACACGGACAGCACTAACGATCGGGCAGTGCTTGATACAGGATTTATGCAAGCTGCTATGGGCAGTTGGGGGTATTTCGAGAAGCAGATCAATATCCCTGAGGGTTTTGACGGAAAGCAACTGACACTCGTCGTTTACAGTGAGAGTGCCAAGGATGGATCAAAATTATTTCCTATAGAGATTCCACTGAAAATAAAGTGAGACATGGTTCAGGTGGGGCGAAGGTTGGAAGGAAGGATTTTTTATGAGTGAATTTGGGAAATTAGGAATCAATGGCATGTCGGTGCGGGCATTGGATGAACAGGGCTTGCATGTGCCGACCCCAGTACAAAAACAAGTGATCCCGATCGTTTTAAGGGGTGACGACGTGATTGCACAGGCACAGACGGGCACGGGCAAGACCCTTGCCTTTATACTGCCGATCATAGAAAAAATCGACGTGTCCAATCCAGAGATTCAGGCACTGATTTTGACACCCACAAGGGAGTTGGCATTGCAGATTACGACAGAAAGTCGAAAATACGCTGCCGAAGATATCAACATTCTTTCAATTTATGGTGGACAAGATGTCGAGAAACAGATGAAACAGTTGCAAGGAGCCCAGCATATTGTGATTGCCACGCCGGGGCGTCTGTTAGATCATCTGCGTCGGGGCACTGTAAATTTGCAGCGGACGGCGATGTTTGTCCTTGATGAGGCGGATCAGATGCTGCATATGGGTTTCCTGGAAGAGGTAGAGGAAGTCATTGATCAGATCGGAAAAGACAGACAGACGATGCTGTTTTCGGCGACGATACCTCATCAAGTAGCTTCTTTGGCAAAACGGTATATGAATAATCCCGTTGAGGTGAGAATCAAAACAGAGAAGGTGACGGTAGACAATATAGAGCAATGGGTTGTCGAGACTACCGACCGTAATAAGCAGGCAATGTTGCGCCATCTGCTGGATCATTACCGTCCGTTTTTAGCAATTATTTTTTGCCGGACTAGAAGACGGGCGAATACATTGTGCGAGGCATTGCTTGCTTTAGGATACAATTGTGATCAACTGCATGGTGATATATCACAGAGTAAGCGGGAAAGTGTTCTACAAAAGTTTCGCAATCTAGAGTTACAATTTATGATAGCGACCGATGTGGCGGGTAGAGGATTGGATGTTGATGGTGTGACACACGTATTCAATTATGATATTCCCCACGATGCGGAGAGCTATATTCATAGAATTGGCAGAACCGGTAGGGCGGGAGAGCAAGGGGTAGCGATTACATTGGTTGCGCCAAAGGATCAAATGCACTTGCAATTGATAGAAAAGGCAATCGGCATAGGAATTCAACGGCTGAATATCCGCACCCCTGCGCCACAGGTAAGGAATGAACAAGGCAGTAAAGCTGATCCAAGGGTAAGGGAGCGGAGTTCCGGCAAGAAAATCGGAAGTTCGGTTGAGAAATCGGAATCAGCTTATGAAATGAGGCGTCAGAAAAATATTCAGGCGAATAAAAATCGGATGAGAAAGAAAAAGCGATAGCTTATACGAACGAGCACTAAACTCCTGCCGAATCAGGAATGAAATCGGCAGGAGTTTTTGTAGTTATAATAATATAGAAAATTTAATAAAAATTTATATTTAAGATAAAATTTGGATATTCAGAAACTTTTTTCTTTGATATGATGTCTATAGCAATAAATGTAAGTGATAGAAATTGTAAACAATAAAATTGAGGGATAGGAGTGACGTGCATGAAAAGGGAAATACATTATGCAATTCTTGCTGTAGTAATTATGGTGATAGCGTATATTATGGGATCGAATTCTGCGTTATTCAAATATAAAGAAGAGATGTATAAATTCCCGAGGCAATATATGAGCGAAGAGAAGTTAATTGCCGAGTCAGATGCGATTGTGCTAGCCGAGGTGATTGAGGACTCTGAATACAGGGAAGCAGTATATACGTTAGAAGTGGAAGATATACTATATGGGATACTACCCCAAACAGCATTACTGGCAGTCGACAGCGACGATCCTCAGTCTATAGAATCGGGAACGAAGTATGTTTTTTTTCTCGTGCGAGATTCTGCAAAAGAGAATACATATCGTTTAATTAATAGCCAACAAGGCGTATTTGCAACCAGCGATGATATATTTGAAAATAAGCAGACGAATATGCAGTTTACGCGGGCAGAATTAGTGGAAAAAGTGCAGGCATTGAAGTAGGGATTTTTAAGAGGGAGTAATGCAGCAAAACATACTAACATATAGGTAATTATATGATACAATTGTAGCGTGTTTTAACCTGACTAACTTGACGTAAGTCTCCCTCCTCCTTGGTGGGAGTCAACGTCAACTAAGTCATGCATTTGCAGTTCTAAAATTCCGATGGAGTAAAAGCATCTCCACCTGAATTAAGAACTTGCTTCAATCTCAATGTTTCGAGTGTATGGACAGGAGGAAAGATATGAATTGGGATTATTCGGCGTTGATGAAGCTATTTTCCGACACATATAGAGGGGAATGGCTTTTAGAAGGCCACTGGGGAATCGAGCGGGAGACGCAGAGGGTGCAAGTATCGGGAGAACTGGCTTTGACGCCGCATCCGCCGATTTTAGGAGATAAACTGACAAATCCAATGATAACGACAGACTTTTCCGAGAGTCAGTTGGAATTGGTCACACCGACGTTTGGCGTGATAGAGCAAGCGTACGAGTCGTTATATACTATACAAGCAGAGGCGGAAGCCGGTATTGGCGAAGAATTACTTTGGTCGTTGAGTATGCCGCCCAAACTTCCTGATGAGCAGCAGATACCGATTGCTTATTTTGGGGAAACGCCTGAGGGGAAAGAGAAAGAAATCTATCGCCGAGGGTTGGCTTTGCGATATGGCAAGAAGATGCAAATGATTTCGGGAATTCATTATAATTTTTCCTTTAGTCAATCGATGATTGACTATTTGTACGAGACATTTGCAGCTGGTCGAACGGAAACAGAGTTTGTCAACGATTTATATTTCGCTTTGGCAAGGAATGCTCTGCGATATCGCTGGTTGTTAATATACCTCTTCGGAGCATCTCCGACGATTGATAGCAGCTATCACTCTGTGATATGCAAAGAATTGGATGTCATTAAGAAGGAGTTTCCTGATTGTTATAAGTTGATTGAAGATTTCGAGCGGTATGCCATATCATTACGGGTCAGCCGTTATGGTTATTCCAGCACAAACCAAACGCAGCGGGCAAACACCTTTAACAGTTTAAGTGAATATATTGACAGCATTCGCCATTTGCTAGAACAGAAGTCGGAGCAGTATGCCGCATTGGGGATATATAAAAATGGCGAACAGGTACAGTTAAATGATCACGTGCTGCAGAAGGAAAACGAGTTCTATTCGGTCATTCGCATGAAGCAAATCGCCGATAAGCAGGAAAGACAAATTGATGCACTGCAGGAACGCGGAGTAAGATATATTGAGGTTCGTGTGCTCGATATTGACCCGTTTGAAAAACTGGGAATTGGCATGGAACAATTGTACTTTATGCAGATCTTCATGTTATTCTGTTTATTTGAAGCAAGTCCCGCAGTTGGTGACGCGGAGCTTGAGTATATCAATCGTAACCACCATTTAGTAGCGATGCTAGGCAGAAAGCCGGGGCTGACACTCGTCGGTGCGGATGGAGCTGATGTCCCTTTGAAAGACTGGGCAAATCATATCTGTAATAAGATGTCGAAGATTGCCAAGCTGATGGATCAATATAATTCAGAGGGTAGATACCAAGCAATTGTCGATTATCAGCGGCAGAAAATTGAGCAAATTTCGTTGTTGCCATCTGAACGTATGTATTCTGAAATGCGGGCATCGGGACAGACGTATTTGCAATATGGAATACACCGGTCATTAGAAAACATGGGGGGATATAGAGATGCAGGAAAAGTTCGAACAGTATAGCGGTATGGAATTGTCGACGCAACTCGTTATCCAAGAGGCATTGCGCAGAGGGATTGAAGTTGAGGTCTTGGATTACGAAGACAACTTTATCAGGCTTCGCCAAGGAGATAAAGTCGAATACATAAAACAGGCGACAAAGACCTCGAGAGATACATATATAACGCCATTGATCATGGAGAACAAGCAAGTGACCAAACAAGTTTTGCGCGAGCATGGATTGGCTGTACCCGGTGGGGTGCTCATCAAGTCGTTGGATGAAGCAATGGACTATTGGGAGAAGTTCTCGGGCATTGATATTGTCATAAAACCCAAGTCGACGAATTACGGCGAAGGGATTACGATTATGAAAGGCGACCGTAAGCGCGAGGACTATCATGACGCTGTTCGTCACGCGTTAGGGTATGGCGATTCTGTACTGATTGAGAATTTTGTCGAGGGTAAGGAATATCGCTTTTTAGTGATTGACGGTCGCGTCGTTGCTATTTTGCACAGAATTCCGGCAAATGTGGTAGGAGATGGCGTTCGCTCGATTGCCGAGCTGGTCGCTGAGAAAAATAACAATCCGCTCCGCGGAACTGGTCATGTCACTCCTTTCGAGAAGATTCAATTTGGACATATAGAATTAAGCTGTTTGCAAATGCAAGGGTTGACACCGGATTCGATACCGGCAGACGGACAAACTGTGTATATTAGAGAGAATTCCAACGTTAGCACCGGCGGGGATAGCATTGATTTCACAGAAGATGTCCGTGAGGAATACAAAGCGATTGCTGTTAAAGCCGTTGAAGCTGTCGGAGCAAAGATCAGTGGCTTAGACATGATTATCCGCGATATTCAGGAGGTGCCTGCGGAAGGGAATCACAGTATTATTGAGTTGAATTTTAATCCGGCGATTTATTTGCATCATTATCCATATCAGGGTAAAGGGCGAAATGTCGAGGAGCATATTTTAGACTTATTAGGATTTTGAAAAAGCAGGATTTTGACAAAATGAAAATGGGCGGTTAACCGCCCATTTTTCTGCGTTGTAACATGTTCTTTTTTGTTTGCTGACTAGTCATTTTTTTCATTGACTGCGAATTTTCTACAGCTGAGCCCTTTGGTTGTTGCTGTTGCTTTTCCGCCAGCTTTTGTTTAATGGCGTCTTTAAGACTTACTTTTTTCTGTGTATCAGACATCTATATCACTCCTCTTTTAAATTGCTCATAACGAATGTGGTTGTTAGACAATTAAACGATTTTCGTCGTCCAATCTTCGCAATTCCACACATCTGTCACGACATCCTGATAGAATTCAGGTTCGTGGCAAATCAATAGTATGCTCCCTTTATAGGCTTTCAGGGCACGCTTGAGTTCTGCTTTCGCATCGACGTCCAGGTGATTCGTAGGCTCGTCAAGGATCAAGAAATTGGTTTCTTTATTGATCAGTTTACATAGGCGCACTTTTGCCTGCTCTCCACCGCTCAGGACGACGATCTTGCTCTCGATGTGTTTCGTCGTCAGACCACACTTAGCAAGGGCAGCACGGATTTCGCGCTGATCAAGGGCGGGGAATTCCTTCCACACTTCTTCAATGCAAGTATTGTAATTGGCTTCCTTCATTTCCTGTTGGAAGTAACCGAGATACAGATAATCGCCAAGCTCTGCTTTGCCGCTGTAAGCGGGAATTTCACCGATAATACTGCGTAGTAGCGTCGTTTTCCCCAATCCGTTGGCACCGATTAATGCGATTTTCTGCCCGCGTTCCATCGACAAGTTCAATGGGCGGGACAGCGGTGTATCGTAGCCGATGATGAGATTTTCCGTCTGAAACAGTATTTTACCGGAAGTACGTGACTCCAAGAAATTAAAGACCGGTTTCGGCTTCTCACGCGCCATCTCGATGATTTCCATATTATCTAGCTTTTTCTGCCGTGACATTGCCATATTTCTCGTAGAGACTCGGGCTTTGTTTCTAGCGACGAAATCTTTCAATTCGGAAATTTCTTGCTGCTGTTTTTTATAAGCGGATGTCAGTTGTTGCTTTTTAATTTCATAGATGCGCATAAAATCGTCATAATCGCCGACATAGCGATCCAGCTTTTGATGTTCCATATGGTAGATCAAATTGATGACGCTGTTCAGGAACGGGATATCGTGGGAAATCAAAATAAATGCATTCTCATATTCCTGTAAATAACGTCTTAACCATTCGATATGCTGCTCATCGAGATAGTTTGTCGGCTCGTCTAGCAAAAGGATATCGGGTTTTTCCAACAGCAATTTTGCTAACAGCACTTTTGTCCGCTGTCCACCGCTTAAATCTTGGACATCGCGGTCAAGTCCGATGCTGCTTAGACCCAGTGCCCGCGCAATTTCTTCGATTTTCGCGTCGATAACATAGAAGTCATTGGTAGTGAGGATTTCTTGAATATTCCCCATGTCTTCCAACATTCGTTCCAGTTCATCAGGAGATGCTGTCGCCATGTTTTCGCATAGTGCATTCATCTCAGCTTCCAAATCGAATAAATATTGAAAAGCACCACGCAGTACATCGCGCATCGTCATCCCTTGCTCTAATTTCGTGTGCTGGTCGAGGTAGCCGACACGCACGCGCTTAGACCATTCGATGTTTCCCTGGTCAGGTTCAAGGCTACCTGTCAAGATATTCATAAATGTCGATTTGCCCTCACCATTGGCGCCGATCAGTCCGATATGCTCGCCTTTGAGCAATCGAAATGAAACGTCGTTGAATATAGCACGGTCACCGAATCCGTGACTCACATTTTTTACTGTCAAAATACTCATGTTTAATCGTGTATCCTTTCCTTAACAATCCTGCTATCAAGCAGATAGTTCTTATTATATATGATTTTTAAAATTTTTTGAAGCAAGTTTGGCAAAGTTCTTATTGCCAATTTGACAGCCATGTACCGTGTTCTTTTAGCCAAGCTAATCTCTGGCGATAATCGGGCTGGATCGTCTCGACGAGTGACCAGAAAGATTTCGAATGGTCAAAGTGGATTAAGTGCGCTAATTCATGGACGAGCACATACTCTATAATTGGCAATGGAGCCATCATCAAGCGCCAATTTAAATAGATATTTCCTTTGCGGCTACAAGATCCCCAACGGCGTTTCTGCTCTTTAAAGACGACCTTCTGCGGCGTTTGCCCAATTTCATTTGTGAATCTCGGCAGAATCTCTTGTAATAGAGTGTGTCCTTGTTGTATATACCAATGCTTAAATAAGCGTGGGATACTTGCCGTCCGCTCTTCGGCAGTGTAGTTATCGGGTATTTTGATATGAAACGCTCCGTCGATCAAAGTGATTTGGCACGACTTTGTATGTGTTGCGGAAAAGATTACGGGATATTGTGCACCCAGGTAGGGCACAACAGTGCTTGCCGCATATAGATTGACAGACGGAGCCGGCCTGCGTTTGATTTCCGTCAAATGTTTGTCGATCCATGCCGCTTTCTTCAATAGGAGTGCATCAAGTTCTTGTAATGACGCGTGCAGCGGGGCGGAAACTTTGATGCTTCCGTCGTTGGCAATCGATATGGTGATGTTTTTCTTGTGTTTTTTTCGCGTTAAATAATAATCAAACTGCGCCGTATTTCTAAAGGATTCATTCATTGTAGATGGACCTCGCATGTAGTTTTGCAGAATAGGAAATAATAATAAAAATATAGAATGTTACTTAATTTTATGTTAAGATGTATTTATGTAACGTATGCGGAGATTTATTCAGTTTTTAGTCTAGCAAAAAAAGGCACCGCTTTTTATCAGTGCCCTTCGTGGTATCAGCAATTATAAGTCTTCTTCTGACTCGGAAGATGATTTGAGCGAATCAGTGATCGAGATGTTTGTCAGCGATGTTACATAATCATCTATCACCTGTACGTGCAGGGTCTCCCCGTCTTTCATAAATTTAAAAACGCCGTTATTAAAATCGGTTCCAATTTCTTTGAAGAACAGTCCTTCATAAATTGTACCTTTGGCGTGATTAAAACAGAGCCGGTATTTTTCATCCTCTTGTATAAGGTAAGCACGGACACCTTTTTCAAAGTGGTTCTCCTCTGAATTCAGGCGACGCGAGACAGAGATAATGTGCAAGTCGATAAACGGGATTTCACGCAGCAGGATGTTGATAATTGAGCCTTTGGCAATTTCTTCCCAGCGGCTTTTTGCCGTTTGCCCTAAGATGATTTGTGTAATGTGCTTTTCTCTGGCAACTTCAGCGATTACTTTTGTTGCCGAGCGCTTTTCATCTGTTTTGATGATGAATTCTGTAGCTCCATATTCCTCCGCCATTTGTTTCCATTGGTCGATGTAGCCGGTTTTTTCGACGTCGAGCTCATCGTATGGTTTGGCATCCACTGTCAAAATGTATAAAGGGCATTTCAGCAATTTTGCCAATTTGCCGCCGCGTCGAATGAGTCGTTCTCCGTTAGGACCATAGTATACACAGACGAGTATGCTCTCATCCGGTTGTCCCATGATATTATCCATAATATATTCACCTCATAAAAATAGATTTGAGTTTGTCATCTATATCATTTAAAACTATTAATGACTATAGCTCATTCAACTTTGGACTGTCAATATGATGTCAATTTAAAATACGTTTTTCAATTTGTAAAGGGGGCATATTTTTGGATTGGTTACATGTTATGATTTTATTGCCATTTTTATTTGCAGCTTTGGTACCGATAGCCCATAGAATGCTTAAATCGAGAATTCACGCGGGCTGGTTTGTCTTAACGGTGCCGGTACTATTATTCCTGTATTTTTTGCAATATATCCCTGCGATTGCCGGCGGCAGCACTTTTTCCGATGTCGCAGCATGGATACCGTCTCTCGGCATTAATTTTAACATATATTTAGACGGTCTGGGACTTATATTTGGTTTATTAATTACGGGAATTGGTGCTTTGGTTATTTTATACTCTATCTTTTATATGTCGAAAGAGCGTGAAGCACTGCATAATTTCTATACGTATCTATTAATTTTTATGGGGGCAATGCTCGGTGTGATCGTTTCTGACAACGTGCTCGTACTATATGTATTCTGGGAATTGACGAGTATATCCTCTTTTTTGCTGATTGCATATTGGTACCAACGTAAACAATCGCGTGCCGGGGCACAGAAAGCGCTGTTGATTACGGTTGCCGGTGGGCTGGCGATGTTAGCAGGGCTGATTATGTTGGCGCTCACGGCAGAGACGTATAGCATTCGTGAAATGATCAACCAGGCGGGCATGATTGCCCAGAGTGAATTGTTTGTACCGGCGATGATCTTGATTTTGATAGGGGCGTTTGCCAAATCGGCACAATTTCCTTTCCATATTTGGCTGCCGGATGCGATGGAAGCTCCGACACCGGTCAGTTCGTACTTGCATTCTGCTACGATGGTCAAAGCGGGTATTTATCTCGTAGCGCGCTTTACGGCGGTTTTCGGAGGAAGTTCGGTGTGGTTTTGGTGTATTTCAATTGTCGGTCTGATCACATTAATCGTCGGCTCTGTTACGGCAGTCAGACAGACGGATTTAAAAGCGCTTCTGGCGTACTCGACGATCAGTCAATTGGGGCTGATTATGTGCCTGCTCGGTTTGGGATCTGCCAGCTTGTATTTCGGATATAGTGATCAAACAGATTTCTTCGCCGTGGCGGTCTTTGCGGCGCTGTTCCATCTGGTAAATCATGCGACATTTAAAGGATGCTTGTTTATGGTAGTTGGGATTATCGACCATGAGACAGGTACGCGCGATATACGCAAATTAGGCGGTCTGATGAGTATTATGCCGGTATCGTTCACATTGGCGATTATCGGAAGTTTTTCGATGGCGGGCTTGCCGCCGTTTAATGGATTTTTGAGTAAAGAGATGTTTTTCACAGGGGTTTTAAGTGCAGCAAAATTGCCAATTTTCGGCATGGATACATTCGGCATCGTGTTTCTCGTCGTCGCTTGGATAGCGAGTGTGTTCACGTTCGTTTATTGTATGATTTTGGTATTTAAAACCTTTGTGGGAAAACGCAAACAGCAAAAGTTTGACAAAGAGGTTCATGAAGCTCCGTTGGGCATGTTGATATCACCAATGATATTGGCGACACTTGTGGTGGTAAGTTTCTTCTTTCCGGAGGTACTTTCAAAGTATCTGTTGCAGCCGGCGTTTGTAGCGGTGATGCCCGGATATGCCGATGTCGGTGGATTGGACATCCATATACAGCCATGGCATGGATTTACGACGGAGTTATTTATGACACTGGGAGTTATTGCCGTGGGCGTGTTGCTGTTTAAAGGTATGCGTTACTGGATGTGGTTGTACCGCTTTATTCCAGAGAAAATTTCTCCTAATTTCTTATATCACCAAGGGATAGAAAAATTAGAGAGTGTATCTAAGCGTGTAACCTCTTCGTATATGACTGGCTTTAGCAGAGATTATCTGCTGTATATATTCTCATTTTTTGTCATATTGTTGGGAGGATCTTTGTGGCTGTTGGGCGGCTTTGTTTTCGATCCATCGAATAATTCAGCAGTTACTGTGTTCGAAGGAATTTTGCTCGCCGCCGTATTGGCAGCAGCAGTAGCGGTGTTGGTTTCATATAAACGATTGAATTCAATCCTATCAATTGGCGCATTAGGTTATCTGGTGGCGATGTTTTTCGTCATATTGAGGGCGCCTGATTTGTCATTGACACAATTAGTCGTTGAAACGGCTACGACGGTACTGTTTTTGCTGTGCTTCTGCTATTTGCCGGAAATCCGTCAAGTGGTAAGCAGTAGGCGGTTTAATCTTGTGAATTTGATCGTTTCGATCGGAGTCGGTCTGACGGTTACCCTTATTGCGCTGTCTGTTCAGGGAAAAGGCATGCTAAAACCGATTTCGTATTTCTTTGAAGATTCGTATGAACTTGCCGGCGCTAAGAACATGGTCAATGCGATTCTTGTCGATTTTAGAGGTTTTGATACGATGCTGGAAATTGTCGTACTATTTACAGCAGGGCTGGCGGTATATTCATTGATAAAACTTCGCGCGAATGAGAGGGATTTAGGATGAGGACACCGAACGATGTGATTTTACACTGCGTGACAAAAGTTGCAATTTTTATTATTGTGACATTCTCTGTGCATCTATTCCTTGCCGGTCACCATAATCCCGGGGGCGGTTTTATTGGCGGTCTAGTAACGACATCGGCACTCGTTTTGCTGTATATGGCATTTGACATTGAGACGGCTCAGCAAATAATCCCGGTTGACTTCAAAGTGGTGGCGGGTATCGGCATTTTGATGGCGGTTTTCACCGGGGTAGGCTCCTTGCTATTTGATCTTCCTTTTCTTAGCCAATCGTACATTTATGCAAAGCTTCCGCTGTTTGGGGAAGTAGAATTGGCAACTTCGGTAATTTTCGATATTGGGGTTTCATTGGCTGTTATCGGTACGGCAATGACGATTATTCTAGGTATAAGTGAGGAAGTGAGATAAGATGGAGACGCTGATGACGATCTTAGTTGGGATCTTGTTTTCAATTGGCACGTATATGGTTTTAAGTAAAAGTCTACTGAGAATTATTTTAGGGTCATCGATTTTGAGCCACGCTGTAAATTTATTGATTTTAACGATGGGCGGATTGAAAAAAGGCGATGCGCCGCTGCTAGGCACAGGCAATGGAAGTTACACGGATCCTATACCTCAAGCACTGATCCTGACGGCAATTGTAATTAATTTCGCGGTCACTGCGTTTTTGCTCGTTCTGGCGTATCGGAATAATCAAGAAATTGGGAATGACGATATAGAGATATTAAGGAGTCCTGCCGATGAATAATATTGTTATCTTACCGATTATCATACCTCTGATTGCGGCAATAATCATGATTATTTTTAGAAAATATGTAGTATTGCAACGATTTCTCAGTCTGGCTGCTATTCTTGCGACGGGCGTTACGGCGGCGTTTCTGGTCAATCAAGTGGCTTCGTCGGGGATACAGGTTTTGCATATGGGTGGCTGGCAGCCTCCGTTCGGCATTTCAATGGTTGTCGATATGCTGTCGGCACTGCTGCTATTGACGACGAGTATCGTCGGTCTTGCTTGTTTAATATTTGCTTTTTATTCGATTGGCGAAGGACGGGAATTGCACTATTTCTATCCGAGTTTTTTGTTATTATTGGTCGGCGTCAACGGCTCGTTTATTACGGGAGACCTGTTCAATTTATTCGTCTGTTTCGAAGTCATGTTAATTGCTTCGTATTTCTTAATAACATTAGGCGGTACGAAAATTCAATTGCGTGAATCTGTCAAATATATTCTGATCAATGTCATTTCATCGACACTGTTCTTAGTGGCAATAGCGTTCCTCTATGGAATGGCGGGTACTGTCAATATGGCGCATCTTTCGGTGAGGGTGGCAGAATTGGGACAAGGCGGACTTATGACTACGGTTGCCTTGCTGTTCATGATCGTATTCAGCTTGAAAGCGGCATTATTTCTGTTTTTCTGGCTGCCAGGCTCGTATAGCGCGCCGCCTACGGCGGTTTCTGCCGTATTCGCCGCACTGCTCACAAAGGTGGGAATTTATGCGCTGATTCGCATGTTCACACTGATCTTTTACCATCAGCCGGAGATTACTCATATGATTCTGGCGATTATGGCGGGAGTGACGATGATGCTGGGCGCACTGGGAGCCGTCGCCTACTGGGATATCAAGAAAATTCTCACGTATAATGTCGTCGTCGGAGTCGGATTTATCGTAGCGGGCATTGCGACGATGACGGAAGCGGGGATGCTCGGATCCATTTATTATTTGATGCATGATATGATTGTCAAAGCGCTTATTTTCTTAGCCGGCGGTGTGATGATTTCGCTCACTGGTACGACAAAGTTGCGAGAGATGAGCGGGTTGATTCATAATCATCCGTATCTGGGGTGGATGTTTTTTATTGGAGCATTATCGCTGTCGGGAATTCCGCCGCTCAGCGGGTTTATCGGCAAGATTTTTGTCACACAGGGGACGTTTGAGTCGACGCAGTATTGGTTGGGGGCAATCGGTCTGATTACTAGCTTGATGGTCTTATATTCGGTAATGAAGATATTTTTGAACGGATTTTGGGGAGAGACGTATTTGTCTACAGAAGAGGAACAAGGAACGACGAGAGGTGTCATTATACCAATTACGTGTTTAACAGTACTGACAGTTCTATTGGGGCTGGGAGCCGAAGGACTGTACGTATATGTTGAACAGGCAGTGGGAGAACTTCTGAGCCCGAGTGTGTATATCGATGCGGTGTTTAAAGGATATCCAATACCGTAAGTTGCTAAATATCAAGATAAAGTGAGGTGGATTGATTGCCTGTTCAATTGCTGATAAATTTGTGTATTGGCTTACTTTGGATGTTTTTGCAGGATGACTGGAGCATTATTACATTTTTCACCGGATATGTCATTGGGCTTATGGTGATATTCGGATTGCGCCGATTTTTTCCGAGCAAATTTTATCCAAAGACCCTGTTGGCTATTTTTAAATTGTTAATTATTTTCACATATGAATTAATTGACTCGGGGATATTGGTCGTAAGACAAGTCCTGCGTCCGAAGATCAACATTACGCCAGGTATTTTCCGTTTGCAGACGGAGTTGGAAACTGATTGGGAGATCACGTTGCTATCATTGTTGATTACATTAACACCAGGTTCCCTGGTGATGGATTTATCGCCGGACGGCAAAACGCTGTATATTCATGCTATGGATATACCGGAGTCGCGCGATATTGTCATCAATGCTAAGAATCGATTCGAGAAAGCGATTAAGGAGGTATTTCACTAATGTTTGAAACGGTATTATATATTTCATTGATTTTGGTGGCAATTTGTATCTCTGTCGCAGTGTATCGGGTGATTCAAGGACCTTCGACACCGGATCGGGTGCTGGCGTTAGATAACATTGGCGTAAATATTATTGCGGGCGTAGCCATTTTGGCGCTGCTGCAGAAAACTTACGCATACTTGGAAGTTATTTTGGTCATCGGAATTTTATCGTTTATCGGGACAATCGCCTTCTCTCGATTCATTGAAAGGGGTGCGGTCATTGAATATAAGCATGATTAGTGAATGGATCAGTGGGACTTTGGTGTTGATCGGGACGCTTTTTAGCTTTTTTGGGGCGATTGGAATGATTCGCATGCCCGATTTATATACTCGCTCACATGCTGCGACGAAAAGTGCTACACTAGGCGTTTTATGCACATTGTTGGGAGCATTTGTGTATTTTTGGCTCAGTCAAGGTTTTATCAGCATCAGGTTGTTGTTGGGGATTTTCTTCGTATTTTTGACGGCGCCGGTTGCCGGGCATCTGATCGGTCGATCAGCATATCGCTCCGGCGTGGAGCTTGCGGAATCCAGTGTGCAGGATGATCTGAAACCTGTACTGGAGAAGGAGTTAGGAACAGAAAGATGATGTCTATTTCACGCAGCTTCATAGAAAAGGAGTCGTGTATGTATGGAGTTTGTAGAGCCGATTCGCGATTTGGATAAGATTAGGATTATGAAGTGTCTATTGATCAAACAATCAGTTCGTGACTATTTATTCTTTACTCTGGGAATTAATACGGGGCTACGAGTGAATCAGATGTTAGAGTTTAAGGTAAAAGACATTGTCGGTGAAGATGGTAATCCGCGCGAGTTCATTCAAGTGTCTCCTAATAAACGGGGGATCTATTTGAACGATAGTGTCCGCTATGCCATCCGGAAATTTATTGAAAGACAGAGATTGTCCAGGGAAGATTATTTGTTCGCTTCCGGTCAGAAGGGCAAACCGATTAGCCGGCAACATGCGTATCGCATTATCAAGCAGGTAGCGGCAAAGGTTGGTCTGGAAGATCATATCGGTACGCAAACTCTACGAAAAACGTTCGGATACCATGCTTTTCGTCAAGGGGTGGCGTTGTCTCTCCTGCAAGAGCGTTTCCACCATGTGACGCCTTCGGAGACTTTGAAATATATCGGTATCAAGAAAGAGGAAATTGTCATACCGATGATCGATGTAAATTTATAGATGCCTTAGGGTCTTCTGAGGGATACTCATCGGTTGAATGTTAACTGATAGTAGAGTTGAGCGATAGACAAATTTGCATATAATAAGACGAGCAATATCCTGAACGAATGTTTAGAATATTGCTCGTTTTTTTTAGTATTTTATGAACATACTTTCTTTGACACCACAGATTGGACAAGTGTCAGGTGCGTTCCCTTTTTCGATATATCCACATACAGGGCAAAGATAGTAATCCGCGTCTTCGTTAGCATCCAAATTTTCCAAAGCGTCTTTATATAGATCGGCATGGACTTTTTCGGATTTCATGGCGAACAGGAAACTGCGTTCAGCATCTTTGCGTCCCTCGGCTTTAGCTTGTTCGAGCATTGGCGGGTACATACTATCGAATTCATGTGTCTCTCCGTCGATGCCTGCCTGTAAATTCTCGGCAGTCGATTTTACTTCACCTAGAGCTTTCAAATGGTTATGCGCATGGATTGTTTCCGCCTCTGCGGTAGCGTAAAAAAGTCTGGCAATTCCTTTATGACCTTCTTGTTCTGCTTTTTTTGCATACGCGAGGTATTTTCTGTTTGCCTGTGATTCACCGGCAAAGGCTTCTTTTAGATTTTTTTCAGTACTCATAAGATCCCTCCATTTAAAATGATTCTAAAATAACACATAACATAGTTATACACTGGAAGCGCATGATAGTCAAGTGATAAATAGAATTATTTAGAAGAAGTTTTATTTTTGAAGAGTATAAAAGGACTTCTATGCTTGGTATAGCAGAAGTCCCGCAAAGTGAAAAATCTATTTTTGTTTTTTCTTTTGCTTTTTCTTTTCGAAATTCTTATTATCGTGTGCTTTCTTTTCGAAGTTTCTGTCAGAACTGCGTTTGCGGTCGTAAGAGGGACGATCTTTTGAACCGTATCTTTTATGTTTTGAACCGGGATCTCTTGGTTCATGCGCTTTTTTGACCCGCAGAGGTGCTTCGCCTGTCAGTGTTACAGGTGTTGTATCTGGCTCTTTGACTAACATTTTAAATGCAGATGCAAGTAAGGTAATGGAATCGTATTCTTGTAACAACTCTTCCGACAGACGAGTATATGCTGAGTATTCACCAGAATCTATGGTCGCCAACAGTTGTTCAATGGCTTGACGCTGTTTGCCTTCTTTTACTTCCGATATATTCGGAACAGGCTGACGTGTCATCTTTCTCCTGGTCAAACTTTCGATTGTTTTCAAATGCGATATTTCCCGTGGTGTGACGAAAGTAATTGCTAAACCGGTATTGCCGGCACGACCTGTACGCCCGACACGATGCACATAGCTTTCCGGGTCTTGTGGGATATCGAAATTGAATACGTGTGTGACACCGCTGACATCAAGCCCTCTGGCTGCAACGTCAGTGGCAACGAGCACTTCAATCGTTTTTTCTTTGAATTTGCGCAGGACGCTTTCGCGTTTTCCCTGTGTCAAATCACCGTGGATCCCTTCGGCATCGTAGCCGCGTTTGCTCAAGGCTTCCGCCAATTCGTCAACTCTGCGCTTTGTCCGTCCGAATACAATCGCCAATTCTGGTGAATGGATATCAAGTAGACGGCATAATGCATCAAATTTCTGTTTTTCGTGCAGTTCTATGTATTGTTGCTCGATGTTGGAAACAGTCACTTCTTTAGACTGGATTTTGATGATTAGCGGGTCTTTCATAAAGCGCTGAGCCAGAGCTTGAATTCTCGGTGGCATAGTGGCGGAAAACAGTAAAGTTTGCCGTTCTTCAGGAAGCACTTCGAGAATTTTCTCGATGTCTTCAATAAAGCCCATTTGCAGCATTTCATCTGCTTCGTCTAAGACGATTGTTTGCACATCGTCAAGGCGGATTGTACGCCGACCGATGTGGTCAAGCAAACGTCCCGGAGTACCGACGATAATGTGCGGGCGGTTTTTGAGTGTACGCAATTGTCTCTGGAAGTCCTGACCGCCATAAATAGGAACTGCTTTAATTCCTGTGTGTTGCCCTAATTTGTTTAGTTCTTCCGCCACTTGCATGGCTAATTCTCTAGTAGGTGCTACGACAAGTTTCTGAATTGTGCGAAATGTAGGCTCGCAAAGCTCAATCAGCGGAATACCGAAAGCGGCTGTCTTGCCAGTACCTGTTTGTGCTTGTCCGATTAAATCGAACCCTTGTAATGCCGGTGGAATTGTCTTTTCCTGAATGGGCGTCGCTGCTTCAAACCCCATATCAGATATAGACTTTATGAGCTGAGGACTGAGACCTAGGTCATAAAATGTGATCAAAATATCATTCTCCTTTTAAAAATAGTATGTGTCTTGTAGTCCTCGAATATGAGAAACTAGCTTAAAAAAAGGCATTATTCCGTCAGACGCGGATAATGCCTTTTTGTGTGTTAATAAATGAAGTTAATCTTATTTATTATGCACGATTGACGTTAGCTGCTTGTGGTCCACGGTTTCCATCGACGATGTCGAAAGTAACTTCTTGACCTTCTTCAAGAGTTTTGAAACCTTCGCCTTGAATAGCAGAGAAATGTACGAATACGTCATCCCCACCGTCACGCTCGATAAATCCAAACCCTTTTTCTGCGTTGAACCATTTTACTTTACCTGTCATAATTTGCGCCTCCTCGAAATTGTACTAAAAAGCATAAAAATGTAACCATGTTCTCTTGCTAAACCACTTTATTTCTAGGGGCAGCAAACCATTTAACGTATCTATACTTTTCACTTTATTAGGATATCATATATTTAAAATAAAAGCAAATCGTTTCTATAAAAGTATTTTCAAAAGGTGTATAGTACATCTAAAATGAAAAGTATGATAAAATAATAAAAACTGCACAGATATGTGATTGCGCCGATTGAATGCAAGTTTTCGTCGATGGAATCGATGTACGTTGAGGAGGGCAGCGTATGGATAAACAAGCGCTTGATTTTAACGAAATTGAAGGACAATTGGAGCTTGTCATCAAGCACTTGGAGAAAAAAGAGAAGAAGAAGGCAGTTCATTACCATTTCAATGAATCGACGATTGAACGGATTAAAAGCTGTGCCCAGCAGTTTCATATGAAGGAAAGCCAATTTGTTGAGGAAGTCATCGTTAAGCTGCTCGATCAGCTTGAAGCACGGGAGCATACGCCACAAGCAAGGCAAAAAAAGACGGGATTTTCTAAGCGCCAAGTGACTCCTTGGGGAAGATTGACGGAACAAATTGAGAAAACAAAGAGTGTTGAGCCCGAACCGGATGGAGACAAGCTATCGAATGATAGTAGCTTGGAACAGGTATCCGCCCAGGTGACGAACATTGAACTGTTGCCGGCACAAGCGGCAACGACTGAGCATTTTGAGCAAGCGGCTATAAAAGTACCAGAGCCAGCTATACAAGTGCCCGAACAAGTAACGGAGCATGCAAGTACACAAGCTGCCGATGTTGAATATAAAATCGAGCAAAAGGAACTGGACAAATTGCAAAAGGAGTTAACGGACTTTATTTTTTATAATTTTAAACCGGATTATCGCATTTTGTACCAGCGCTTTGAAAAGCAAGTGCAAGCACGGTTGAATATTTCAGCGAATGTATTAGCAGAGCTAATCACAAGGCTCAGTAAGAGCGGAGAACTTACATTCTATTCCCATCAAAATTTATTAGACATCAACAAAAAAATATTCGAAGACAGAGTGCCTGAAGATTATCATAGTGCGAATTTTTTTGATGATGACGAAATACTGGATGATTGAGAATTTGGTGACAATGGAGCAAAGGGCAGCTGTATAAGTGCGCTTGTCTTTTGCGGGGATTGTTTGGTATATTTAAGTGTAAATCAAGAAAAAGGGGTAAGGACATGAGTGAACATCATTCGGAAGTTTCAACTCCTGTGAATTTTATTCAAAATATAATCACAGAGGATTTAAAAGCAGGGCTAAATAACGGTCGGGTGCATACGAGATTTCCGCCTGAGCCAAATGGCTATTTGCATATTGGTCATGCAAAGTCCATTTGCCTCAATTTCGGTATTGCCAAAGCGAACGGCGGATTGTGCAATTTGCGTATGGATGACACGAACCCGATTAAAGAAGATGTAGAATACGTTGAATCGATCAAAGAAGATATCCGTTGGCTGGGTTATGATTGGCAGGAACGGATGTATTTCGCCTCCGATTATTTCGATGCATTGTACGGATATGCTGTGCAATTAATAGAAGCAGGCAAAGCGTATGTATGTGATTTGACGGCAGAGCAGATTCGCGATTATCGCGGCACATTGACGGAGCCGGGCAAAGAAAGCCCCTACCGTAATCGTACTGTTGCAGAAAATCTCGATTTATTTGAACGGATGCGTGTTGGGGAATTTGCCGCCGGCTCTAAAGTATTACGTGCTAAAATCGATATGGCATCAGGCAATCTCAATATGCGTGATCCGGTTATTTATCGTATTTTATATGCTACGCACCACAGAACCGGCGATCAATGGTGTATTTATCCGATGTATGATTTTGCACATCCGCTTTCGGATGCTGTGGAGAATATCACCCATTCGATTTGTACACTGGAGTTCGCTGATCACCGACCGTTATATGACTGGTTGGTTGAGAATGTGGATTATTCGGAGCGAGCCTACGGAAGACCGCGTCAGTATGAGTTTGCCAGATTGAACATCAGTTACACGGTCATGAGTAAAAGAAAATTAAAGGTTCTAGTAGACGAGGGGTATGTCAGTGGTTGGGATGATCCGCGCATGCCGACAATATCCGGTCTGCGCCGCCGCGGTTATACACCGGCATCGATTCGCGATTTCTGTGATCGAATCGGTGTTGCCAAAGCGACGAGTATGGTCGATAAAGCGTTGTTGGAGCATTGTATTCGCGAAGATTTAAACAAAAATGCTGATCGTGTCATGGCTGTTCTGCGCCCACTGAAAATTGTTTTGGATAATTATCCTGATGGTGAGGAAGAGTGGCTGGAAATTGAGAATAACCCCGAGTCAGAGAACTCGCCAACCCGGAAGGTACCCTTTGGTAAAGAGTTGTATATTGAACGCGATGACTTTATGGAAGAACCGGAAAAGAAGTTCTTTCGTCTGGCTCCTGGCAAGGAAGTCCGCCTAAAGGGCGCGTATATTATACAATGCAACGAAGTGATTAAGGACGAGGTAACAGGAGAAATCTTAGAATTGCGATGCACCTATGATCCTGAAACGCGGAGTGGTTTGCCGGGAAGTGCGCGCAAAGTCAAAGGTGTGCTTCATTGGGTTTCGGCAAAGCATGCCGTACAGGCGGAAGTGCGCTTGTATGACACGCTGTTTACAAAAGAGCAGCCGGATAATGAAGAGGACGGCGCGGATTTCAGAAATAATATCAATCCCAATTCTTTGGAGATCATCAGCGACGCACTTGTCGAACCGTATTTGCAGGAAGTATCAAAAGAACACCGCTTCCAATTTATGAGACAAGGCTACTTCTGCTTGGATGCTATTGATGTGAACGAAGGTAAATTAGTGTTTAACCGGATCGTTTCTTTAAAGGATAGTTGGGCGAAAAAATAGGCACAGAAACGCCTTATAATACTGTTTGGCAAAATGTCCAGTAAATGCTGGGCATTTTCTTGTTTACAAATCAAACA
>JAEWFW010000007.1 GCA_023388635.1 Bacillota bacterium | reverse complement strand
GTATAGGTGATGATATCTTGAAAGTTTTCATAGGCGATATATGGGATCCCTTGTTCAGTACAATAGGTAGCCAATATGTCTTTGGCAAAAACGAAATCCGCCACATGGACAGCGGCGAAATCGGAATAGCCGTCACCGATAAATGTCACCGTATCGAGTTGCTGATACTTTTTGATAATTAACGGTTTGCTGACACCTTGCATGGGTGTCTCTTCCGAAAAATAGGGGAACGAAAGATTCCATTGATCATCTCGGTAAACCATTTGATTGGCGTAGATGGTGATTGGTTCCTCTGTATATTGCCGCAGTGTTTCCGAGATGAGTAGATCGAAACCGTCGCTGACAATGGCGTATGGATGGGAATTGCGGCGGCAAAGCGCGAGAAATTCCAGAAAAAACGGGTCAATTGTCATCATGCTTATATATTCTAAGAGCTGTTTATCGTCCATTTGCAAACTACGGAAGATCATCTCCATTGCTTGTGGTGTAGAGAGCAGCCCTTGTTCCCATTGAGCGTCGATCTCTGTCGTGTCGATTGTTGCGAAACGTGTAACCATCCCATTGCAGCTGCACGAAGTGCTAATTGTCTTGTCGAAATCGATTAGATATATCATTGCGATCCTCCGAAAAAATGTATGTAGTTTGATTATAACATATCAACTGCTTACTTTGTGCTGAAATTCACACCGACGATCCCACCAACCATTCCGATAAAAGCGCCGACCAGTGTCTGGAAGAGTGCGCCGAAATGAAAAGAGATGTTGGTAAATAGCAAACTGCCGGCGATAATCATAAACAGCATGTAGGACACCCCGATAATCCCACCTGTATACCAACCTTTCTGCCCTGAGCGTATTCCACCGATCAGGCTGCCTGTCAAGATGCTGATGATATGGATTGCGTATGTAATGGTCGGTAAGGAAGCTTCCGATATATTGGTAAAATGTACGAGTAAGATGAGAATACACAGCAAGCTGACGGATATAAGGATCGACCAGACAAATCCGATTAATATCGGTTTTTTCGATGGCATAAAAAAACCTCCCCATAGATATCTTCTATACAAAACGTATGAGGGAGACAAGAATATATGTATGAAAATCAAAAGTTTAGTTTTTTTTGCCGGTCTTCTTTCATATGTATGTAAAAGAAAGGGGACGAGGGGCAATGATATTATTGGAGTTTGCGTTTGCGCTAGGTATGGTGTTAACAGGTGCGGAATTGTTTACAAACAGCATCGAGTGGTTGGGCAAAAAAATGCATCTGTCGGAAGGTGCCGTCGGAAGTGTACTTGCCGCGGTGGGAACGGCAATGCCGGAAGCAATTATACCGGTGATCGCCTTAGTGTACGGACATGGAGATGCGTCGGTGGAGATTGGAACAGGTGCGATTTTGGGAGCGCCGTTGATGCTAAGTACGATTGCCATGTTCATTGCCGGGCTCGCCGTTTTTGTCTTTGCGAGACGCCGTAAAAATGTAAAGCTCAATTTGCATACGGAGATTGTTCAACGGGATATGCGCTTTTTTGTTCTGATGTACACAGGTGCAATGACGGCGGGTATTGTGGCTGACAAAGAATTTAAGCAGATGATTGCCATATGTTTAGTAATCATGTATATCTATTATGTCTTTAAAACGGTACGCTCCGGGGGTTCCATGGCAGGCAGTGATTTGGCACCGCTTTTTTTTGCCAAACGAAATCCGTCTCCATCGATTATCCCGATTCTCATGCAAATCATCACAGCGTTGACGATCATTATTGCCGGAGGTCATTTGTTTGTCGATGCGATTGAAAAGGGCGCATTGCTTTTAGGTATATCGTATTTTGTACTCGCAACATTGATCATCCCGATTGCTACGGAATTGCCGGAAAAGTTCAACAGCGTCATTTGGATACGCCAAGGGAAAGATACGTTGGCAATTGGCAATATTACAGGTGCGATGGTTTTCCAAAGCTCATTGATTCCCGCCATAGGGATCGCTCTCAGTCCTTGGACTCTGTCAGGGATGGCGCTGTGGACAGGGTTGTTGACTTTGGCAGCGGGGTTGATTTTGTTAATTGAAGTATCCGTGAGGAAAACGCTCACACCGGCGATGCTGCTGCTGAATGGATTGTTTTACGCAGTGTTTATTGCGATTGTTCTCCATTATTAGTGACGGTGATTTGCCGAAATATTGAGTCTTAAGCAGTGATGTTGGGTCTTTGGTATGGATAGGCATCGATGGTATTTACATCATAAGTCGTAGGTACAAAATGAACAATTGTGCATATAGCAATATCTGTCATAAAGCAATAAAATATATCGTAGTAGAAAATAGGATAATAGTGTGCGTTTTTAGACTAGGGAGGCTCTTTTATGACAGCAAAAGAACTTGATTATATTATTATGCCGATTGATTTTTGCGAACCAAACGACGTATTAGGGCAAGATGTATTGACAAGCGGCGGCAAGTTAGTATTGTCGAAGGGGACAATCTTGACGAAAGAATTCATAGAGAAATTGAAGGCTATGGATATATTTACGATTAAAATAGAACTGAATCAGGATGCTGAGCATCATGACGATGACGTATATGTAAATGACAGCCATAAAGAAACCGTCGAAAAAGCGTATGCTGCAATGGAAGTGATCATGAAGTCGATTGGAGAACGCAAAGCAGCTCCGATCAAAAAATATGAGAAAGAGCTAGTTGATTTGCTTGAAGTTACGGTCGCCACAGGTGAAGTTCTCGATATTTTGCGCCAAGTACAAGTATTTGACGACTATATCTATAAGCACTCGTTGGCTACGGGGATTTACGCATCGATGCTTGGAATGTGGATGGGATATAAGGGGAAGGACCTGCAAAATATCGGTTTGGCAGGATTGTTGCACGATATTGGCATGACGAAAATTTCACATGATATTATCAATAAACCGGGTGCACTGACAGAGGCGGAAATGAATGCCGTGAAGAAACATGTGAAGTACGGTCGTGATATTGTGGAATTAGCCGGTTTTCAGGATCAGGGGCTGTTGTCAGCAATTTATCAGCATCATGAGCGGAGTAACGGCAGTGGTTATCCAATTGGGCTTCGCGCTGCCGATATCCACCCCTATGCGAATATTGTAGCGGTTGCCGATTGTTATCATGCGATGACGACGGATCGACCGTATAAAAAGAAAAAGACACATATCCAAGCATTGAGTGAACTTTGGCAGGAGGCATTTGTGTCATTGGATCCAAGGGCTGTCTTAGTGTTTATTAAAGGAATGATGGGCAGATACAGGGGCAGATTGCTGCGGATGACCGACGGTCAGGCAGGAAAACTGGTATTCGTACATAACGATGATCCTACAAATCCGATCATCCGTCTGGGCAAAGGGGACGATGCGAAATATATCGATATGCGCTACGAAAAAGGCATACAGATTGAAGAAATCCTATAGCAATCCCCTACAAATTTTGATACACTAAAGGTATCATATAATAGCAGGGAGACTGGGGAAAATGATTGAGACATTGCGAAATATACAAATCTTTTGCCAGTTGAATGATAATACATTGGAGACCTTGGCTGACAATATTGCCATCAAAGATTATCGTGCAGACGAAACGATTTATATAGAAAGTGAGCCGTCTCAGTATGTATATATAGTGCTTAGCGGTCGCGTGAAAATTACTAAAGTCAGTAATAACGGTCGTGAAAAAATATTACATATCGTGTGTGAAAATGAAATGTTCGGTGAACAAGCGATTTTCGAAGACGGACTGAATCCGGCTTCGGCAAAGACGCTTGAGAAGGCTGTGATCTTGCAAATTCGCCTGTCTGCTTTGAAACAGTTAGCAATGGAAGATCAGCAGTGCGCCGCGATGTTGTTTGATGTGATGAATTTGAAGTTGCGTCAAGCGTATCGCCAAATCATTAATTTATCATTTAAAGACGCCAACAGCCGTCTTGCCAGCCGTCTATTCAAATTGGCGCGTGACCACGGAGTGGAACTGGATAAAGGGCTGCTGATCGGCGTGCATTTGACGCAGCAAGAGCTGGCAGATTATGTCGGGACATCGCGCGAAACGATCAGTCGCATTTTGTCAGACCTAAATCAGCGGCAAGTCCTTCACATTGAACGACAGAATATTTACATAAAAGATTATCAAGAACTGAAACAAATCGCTATGGGCGGACCGTAACGGCTGGCGCGATAATATAACATAAAGTGGATATGCCTTTACTGTATATAGGTTTCATCACTCGGTGAAAATACCTATAGATATGCAGTGGAGGTTTTTTTATGGAAGAATTAGTCATCAATATCTTTAGAACAGTTTTTATATATTTTTTCATTATGATTGTTATGCGGGCGATGGGCAAACGCGAGATGGCGAAGTTATCTATTTTTGACCTGGTCGTGTTTATTATGGTTGCCGAAATGGCAGCGATGGCAATCGAAAATCCGCGACAGCCTTTGCTGGAAATTTTGGTGCCGATTTTTATATTTGTCATTTTGCAGATATCCTTGTCTTATTTGGCAATGAAAAAAGACAAGGTGCGCGATTTTATCGAAGGCAGACCGGCGTTAATCATCGAAAATGGAAAAATCAACGACAGGGAGATGCAACGGCAACGCTACGACATCAGCGATCTTGTGATGCAGTTGCATGAACATCAAGTTAAGAATGTTGCAGATGTCGAATTCGCCATTCTAGAGACGTCGGGAAAGCTGTCCGTATTTACGAAAGAAGATCAAAAGAAGAAAAATACCTCTAAGGAAACTATGCAAGAGAAGTATATGCCGCCGCAAGAGCTAGGCGATCGAACGGATAAATTAAGCCATGCGGCAACGGTCGGAACCGGTGTGCGTTTTAAAGGGATGCCGTTGATTCTCATATCGGATTCGAAGGTACTCGATGAAAATTTGCGCAAAATACAGCAAAACCGCTTTTGGTTGAAAAATATTATCCAAAAAGCGGGGTATAAAGAATTTAAGGAAGTGTATTTTGCCAGCATCGATGAAGCCGGTAATCTATATGTTGACGGCAAGGATTATCATAAAGGCAAATAAATTGCGCCTATTTGCGAATTAGACGGAAGCGGATGAAATCTTCGAAGGTAACCAATTTGCCGATCAATAACATGCTACTGTAAGCCAGTAAAGTCACAGGCAAAATTACCGTCAATGCAAGCCATGGATTCCAAGCGGTGAGAACTTTTGACAGTTGACTCGAAAGGCAAAACATGATTAACCCGATTAGTAAAAACTTGCTAATGTCTGCCAATGGATAACGTACAGGCACATATTTCTTGGTAATCCGTAAATGCAGCAGTGTTACGGTCAGAGCGCCAATAACGACGGCAATGACGGCTCCTTGTATGTGTAAGGATGGTCTGCTTGCCAAGAAATAAATGGCTGTTAATTTTATGATCGAACCAGCTAAAGAGTTATACATCGTTTGTTTGGCTTTGCCGAGACCTTGCAGAATACCGGCAAGCGGCGATTGTAGGTACAGAAAAATTCCGAATAGGGCGAGAATCTGTAAGGATGTTTTAATTTCCGGTTGGTTGTATAACGCTTCTCCTAATCGTTCCGCCTGAGTAAAGAGAATGATCGAGAAGTAGACTCCGATAATCAATGCGAAGTGTATCGACTGCCGCACGCGGGTGCCGATCGTCTGCATGTTATGCAGCGCATTGGCTTCGGAAATCGACGGAATGAGTGTCACCGATAGAGAATATGTAAACACTGTGGGAAACATCAACAACGGAATCACCATTCCTGCTAGCTGGCCGTAATAGGCAGTTGCCTGATGAACAGCGATGCCGGCTATTGCAAGGCTTTTGGCAATGATGATCGGTTCTAAAGCATAGGTGACGGAGCCGATCGCTTTGCTGAAAGTGACGGGCAGAGCGGTTTCAACAATTCTATATAATACCTGACGGCGCGTCTGCCTCTGGGGGATAGCGTTGGCTCCCGAGTGCAACGGTCTATTTTTATAGCGCAAATAATATGCCAATAAGATCAGCAGTCCGGTAAATTCGCCGCATACCATGCCGACCATCGCTCCTGCAGCGGCGTATTCAACACCTTTTGGCAGCCAAAGGTTCGCAAAATATATGACGGTCGTAATGCGCACGATTTGTTCGAAGATCTGTGATAGGGCGCTGGGATTCATATTTTGCAGACCTTGAAAATACCCGCGCAATATGGAAGAGATTGCGGCGATACCGATAATCGGCGACATTGCCAGCATAGCGTAATACGCCCGGTCGTCTTGTAAAAAATTTTCTGCAATATATGGAGCGAATTGTAGCAGCAGAAACGTAAAGAAGATACTTAAAATCGTGACGATCAAAAAAGAAGCGTACAGAATACGGCGGATTCTTCGTCTGGCACCTTGTACAGCAGCTTCGGCGACGAGTTTGGAGATTGCCACCGGAAGACCGGCTGTGACAAATGTCAAAATCAGCATCAGGATGGGAAATGCTAATTGAAATAATCCCATACCTTCCGCCCCGATGATCCGCGAAAGAAAGATTCTATATACAAAACCCAATGCGCGGGTAACGAGACTTGCAGCTATGAGAATCAATGTACCTTTAATAAAAGTTTGTTTCATAATATATGTGCCCCTCACTTTGAGTTTGTACATTTTATTCTCATGTCCTCGCAGGTATGCTTGTATATTTACGCGTTGGGCATAGTGTGCTATACTAATAGAGGTTACATAGAGATCAGGAGGGAATACGTTATGAAGCATATTAAAATACTCAGTAAAAGTGCCCTACAACAGACGATCCATACAGGTGCATGTGGCGAATGCCAAACTTCATGCCAATCTGCATGTAAAACGTCTCTCACTGTAGGCAATCAAGTATGTATGCAAAAGGAAGCGAAATAAGCCAAGACCCACTAAATAGGGTCTCTTTTTTTGCGCTATCGGGAGATATACGTTATCGGAAGATATAATTTTAGATAAAGATGCATCAGTGTCATGTAGGTTCACTGTCGTCTTTTGGTAATGATTGTTGGGGGTTATTATGAAACATTTAGTACATCAATTTTCTTATAAGAATAAATATTTAGCGCTCGATGTGTGTAGCAATAGCTTGCTGGAACTTGATCCGTTAAGTTACCGGATTATGGATTTGTACCGCAGTGGATATGAGGAGCAAGCAATCGTCGCGATGATCGAGCAAGAGGGCCATGATACTGACCGGGAAGACATTATAAATACGTTGCACGACATTATTCAGTTGCGGACGGAGGGGACATTATTTACGGAAGATGTCATTCCTCGTGAACCGCTTTTTGGTGACGAAACGATTATCAAAGCGATGTGTCTGCATATTGCTCATGACTGTAATTTGCGTTGTAACTATTGTTTTGCGGCGAGCGGTCACTTCGGCGGTCAACGGACGATGTTGGATGTTGAGACAGGTAAGAAGGCAATTGATTTCTTAATCACCCATTCTAAATCACGTAAGCACTTGGAAATCGACTTTTTCGGCGGAGAACCGTTGATGAATTTTCAAGTTACTCAGGAATTGGTGGAGTATGCTAAAGAGATGGCGACTAAGCATGATAAAGTCATAAAATTGACGCTCACGACGAATGGTGTGTTGCTGACACCGGAAATCCGCGAGTATTTGAACCGAGAGAACATCAGTCTCGTACTCAGTCTTGACGGAAGAAAGCATATCAATGACAATATGCGCCATACACTGGACGGATCCAGCTCTTATGAAGTGATTGTCCCTAATTTACAAGCGACTGTTGCCGAGCGAAATTACGACAATTACAATGTTCGAGGAACCTATACCAGCCGCAATCTCGATTTTGCCGAAGATGTCAAACATATGCGTGATTTGGGATTTCAGAATATCTCTGTAGAGCCGGTCGTTGCACCTGAGAATATGGGCTATGCACTGACGGAGGAACATTTGCCGAAGATCGCCGAACAATACGAAGCGCTTGCTGATGAATACATCAGCACCAAAGGTACGGACAAGCAGTTTACATTTTTCCACTTCCAAATGGACTTGGAGAACGGTCCTTGTTTGGCAAAACGCCTGTCAGGATGTGGGGCAGGACACCATTACGTAGCAGTGACACCGGAAGGTGATATCTATCCTTGCCATCAGTTTGTCGGTAAAGAACAATTTTTGTTGGGCAATGTGCATCGCGGCTTGGATCAGCCTGAGCGAATGGAACAGTTTAAACATACGAATATTTATACGAAGCCGGCATGCAGTCAGTGCTGGGCGCGTTTTATGTGTGCCGGAGGGTGTCATGCCAATGCCCACGGATTTAATGATGATATCAATATCCCATATTCTACAGCATGTGAAATCACAAAAAAGCGCTTGGAAACAGCTTTGTATATTAAGGCCGTGGAATTATCTGAATAAACTAAAGCAGGAAAAATGTATAGAATTGTCGAATCATGAAGTACATGGATAAGTACGACTCTTTTTAGGAGGTTGCTATGAGCGAAGTCATCAATGAACTTCTGAAACATGAAAGTGACGACAATGTAAGTGAGCAGTTTGCTGGGGAAGAGGGGCAGTTAACTGAGCAAGAAGAACAGATAACTGGGCAAGAGGAACAGATAACTGAACAAGAGGAACAGATAACTGGGCAAGAGGAACAGATAGCTGAACAAGAGCAACAGATAACTGAGCAAGAAGAACAGTTAGCTAAGCGGGCGGAGCAGTTTCCCGAAGAAGAGGAGCAGCTTACTGAGGAAGAGAAGCGTTTTATTGAGAAAGCGATTGAAAACGTATGCAAGATCAAAGCGGATGAATTTTGCTTACAGGGAATTAAGGCCACAGGCAAACAGGTATGGATGTGCGTTTCGGCTTCCTATAAGAAGGGAAATCCGAATCTTCATGAGATGGTCAAAGATATTCTCGGTTTAAAGTCGGCTGCATTTATGAATTGGCTGCTTGTACAGGCTCAAAAAGGTACATATATACCGTAAGCTATATCTATGCCCTGAAAGTGATATCCAAAAAATCTTGATGCTGTTCATTGGGAGGAAATAGACATGCAATGGAACATTATTTTATTTCTCGTGTTTGCATTGGTGATTGCCGCGTTTGCAGTGACCAATATTGACGCTGTGACAGTAAATTATTTATTCGGCGAAGCCTCCGTTCCTTTGATATTAGTGATTATTGGGTTTACGCTCGCCGGAGCAGTGATGGTTGTATCATTTAATTTAGCGAGTCAGATAAAACAACACCGCACGATCAAGAATCTTCAGCATGAAAATACATATTTGAAAGAGAAAATTGCCGAATATGAGCAACAATACCAAGCAGAATCTTCCGTACAGTATGTCGACGATGAGCAGCCTATAGCACCATCGACGGAGGATACAGAAGAAAACGCGGCAGAGAGTGATCAGAAATCGGCAGCAGAACCGCAGGCGTGAGCAGCGGGTGAAGGGTAGAGTGGTAAAGTGTTTGTCAGCAATAAAAAATGGGAGATACCTGACACCCTTTATCATACGGGGAGTCTTTTAGAGTATATCGTGAAAAACCGCGGTATCGCGGAAAACCTAGATGAATTTGTCCAATGCAGCAAAGATCGGCTGCATTCTCCTTTTCTGATGAAAGGAATGAAAAAAGCAGTCAGCCGCATACGCGCAGCCATAGAACAACGGGAGTCAATCGTAATTTACGGAGATTACGATGCTGACGGAGTCACGGCAACGAGTGTGCTGTTTTTGACGTTGCAAAATATGGGCGCGGCAGTTACGTTCTATGTACCTGACCGTATGCAAGAGGGCTATGGGCTCAATCAAAATGCGATCGCTCAAATAGCAGACCGTGGCGTGAAGCTAATCATCACTGTCGATACAGGCATTTCTGCCGTCCATGAAGTGCAATACGCCAACACAATGGGGATTGACGTGATTATCACGGATCATCACGAGCCACCGGACATGGTGCCGGATGCCTATGTCATTTTAAATCCTAAGTATAAGCCATGTGAATATCCAGAAGCGAATCTAGCTGGTGTAGGAGTAGCTTTTAAATTAGCTTCAGCATTGTTGGATAGAGTGGCGGAAGAGTATCTCGATCTCGTGGCATTGGGAACTGTTGCCGACCTTGTACCATTGACCGGAGAAAACCGCATTTTGGTTTCTTTGGGTTTAGACGTCCTCAATCAATCACCTTGCAGCGGCATTACGGCGTTAATACAAGTGGCAGGGCTGGAAGGCAAGTTGATTACCGCTGGGCACTTGGGTTTTCATTTGGGACCGAGAATTAACGCCAGCGGCAGACTGGAAAATGCTGCGATTGCCATTGAGCTTTTGACATCTGCCGATAAGCAAGCAGCGCGAGCGATTGCCGAAAAATTAGACGGGATTAATAAACAGCGACAAGCATTAGTTGACGAAACCTTTATACAGGCGGAGGAAAAATTACATGCCAATCCCGATACTCTAAACGGGAATCAGGTGATTGTGCTTGCTGATGAGCGCTGGAATCACGGAGTCATTGGAATTGTAGCATCGAGATTACTGGAAAAATATTATCGTCCCGTAGCGCTGATTGCCGTGGAAGGTGATGTCGGAAAGGCATCGGCACGCAGTATTCATAATTTTCACATGTTCCATGCACTGCAAGCATGCGAAGATTTGCTGGAAAGATACGGCGGACATGCCATGGCCGCTGGTTTTACTGTGTCTGCTTCGAACGTCGAGCGACTTCATGGCAGGCTCAATCAACTTGCCATTGAGCGGCTACAGGAGGAAGATTACATCCCACGGTTATCCGTGGACGTAGTTTTAAATATTTCCGAAGTTGTTCGTGAGCAGCAGCAAATTAAAGAAATAGAGACGTTGGGACCTTTCGGGATCGGTAATCCCCATCCGAAGGCTCTAGTCAGTGGGGCAATTTTTAAAAGCGGCAAGTTGATCGGAAAAGATCAGGCACATGCCAAATTTGTGTTCGTTGCCGGCTCTAAGCAATTGGATGTTGTGGCATATCGCTGGAAAGACAAGGTTGTGGAGTGGATGGAGAAGCACAGGCTGGAAAACATCCGCTTTGACTTAGTTGGCGAGCTGTCGATCAATGAATGGAATCATACGGAGAAACCGCAATTGATTCTCCATGATTGTGCCGTCTCCTCACTGCAAATCATCGACTCATGGGAACGCGCACGTGAGCTTGAACAGATATTGGCGATGTCAGGAATCCCGTCGCAATCTGTGCGGATGAGTGAGGTCGGTGATAACCAGCTTACAAGCTGGTGCGAACAATTATTTTTTGACGGAAATCGAATTAATTCTTTGCGGCAATCGCCGGTATATATTATAGTATTGGATGTAGGAGTGCAAAACGGACAATTCTTGTCATGCCGAATTCCACAGCGTGAGGATTTCGCCACAGCGTACAAGTTGGCATGCAAACGTTCAGAGATTGACAAGGCGCTTTGGTTTGAAGATTGTGGCAAGGAAGGGTTAGAAACTGTATATTGTGAACAGATTTTAGAAGTGTTTCGCGAATTGCAGTTCCTTGATATTGCTGACGGGAAGATCCGCGTCGCGGAGAATCCTGACAGGAGAAGTTTAGACGATTCTGTTTTGTATGGGAAATTGCACCGCAGAGCGTTATTGACGCGCAAACATATATCTTTTTGATAATTGGAGGAATCCTCACATGGATTTAAAAGACAAAATTCGCATTATACCGGATTATCCGAAAGCCGGTGTACGTTTCAAGGATGTCACGACGCTGATGAAGGACGGTCCGGCATTGAAGTATACAATAGGTCAGTTTGCCGCATACTGCGAAGACAAGCAGCCAGATATTATTCTAGGACCGGAATCGCGGGGATTTTTGTTTGGCGCTCCTTTGGCGTATCATCTGGGGATTGGCTTTGTACCTGTCAGAAAGCCCGGAAAGTTGCCGGCAGAAACAGAAAGCATCGAGTACAGCTTAGAGTATGGTACAGATATTCTGGAAGTCCATAAAGATGCCATCTTGCCGGGGCAGAAAGTTGTCATATGTGATGATTTATTGGCAACAGGCGGCACTGTAGAAGCATCGGCAAAGCTAGTTGAGAAATTAGGCGGTCAAGTTGTCGGCATATGCTTTTTAATCGAATTGACATATTTGGAAGGGATTCAGCGCATTAATGAGTATGATGTATTCAGTATCTTGAAGTACTAGGTCTGGCGAGAGTAGCACCTAATCACTTTTCATATACATCATAACCTGATACAATATTATTTTAACCTGACTAACTTGGCGTAAGCTTCCTTCTCTTTAGGCAGGAATCAACGCCAAGTAAGTAATTCTAATCAGACAAGGTGAATCGGTATGGACTTCCAAATATTATTGGACAAATTAAAAGATTATTCTGCGGATGATATTGCAAAAATTAAATCTGCTTTCGATTTGGCACAGGAAGCTCATCTGGGGCAAAAGCGCATTTCAGGCGAAGACTATATTGTGCACCCTGTGGCAGTGGCGATTATCGTCGCAGAATTAAAATTGGATGCTGTCGCAGTGATGGCAGCTCTGCTTCATGATGTTGTAGAAGACACACCGATTGCGTTAGAGGAAATAGAGAATCAATTCGGCAAGGAAGTCGCCCAATTGGTTGATAGCGTTACAAAATTATCGAAGATCAAATTTCGTTCCAAAGAGGAACAGCAGGCAGAAAACTTACGGAAGATGTTTCTGGCAATGGCTAAAGACATTCGCGTATTGCTGATTAAATTGGCAGACCGTTTGAACAATATCCGTACGTTAAAGCCGTTACCTCCGGAAAAGCAAAAGCGCATCGCCATGGAAACGATGGAAATTTTTGCACCGCTCGCGCATCGTTTGGGAATTTCCGCGATTAAGTGGGAGTTGGAGGACATCGCTTTTCGTTATTTGGAACCCAGCCAATATTATAAAGTCGTCAACTTAATGACACAAAAGCGCGAAGATCGCGAGAAATTCATCGAAACGATCAAAAGTGAAATTGAGCTGCGTTTAGAGCAGATGGAGATTCAAGCCGATATATCGGGTAGACCAAAACATATTTACAGTATTCACCGGAAGATGGTCACACAAAATAAGCAATTCGATGAAATTTACGATTTGCTTGCCGTACGTGTGCTCGTCGATAGCATTAAAGATTGCTACGCCGTATTGGGTGTTGTGCATACAATTTGGAAGCCAATGCCTGGGCGGTTCAAGGATTTCATAGCGATGCCTAAAGTCAATATGTATCAATCGTTGCATACAACCGTCATCGGACCGCAAGGCAAGCCGTTTGAAATCCAAATCCGTACATGGGAGATGCATCAGACGGCGGAATTTGGGATTGCCGCCCACTGGGCATACAAAGAGAACAAGAAAGTTCAGGCAACCAACATAGAACAAAAACTATCGTGGTTTAGAGAACTGCTCGACTTGCAACAGGATTTAAATGATGCCAACGAATTCGTGGAAAACGTGAAAATGGATCTCTATACAGACGACGTGTTTGTTTTCACACCGAAGGGCGACGTGTTTGAGTTGCCTGCCGGTTCCGTGCCGATTGATTTTGCCTATCGCGTGCATACAGATGTCGGCAATTCTACCGTCGGGGCGAAGGTCAATGGCAAAATCGTTCCTTTAGATTATAAATTACAAATGGGCGACATCATAGAAATCCTCACATCGAAGCAGAGCTTTGGACCTAGCCGCGATTGGTTGAAAATCGCTCATTCCAGCCCGGCAAAGGCGAAAATTCGCCAATGGTTTAAAAAGCAGAAGCGAGAAGAAAACATTCAAAAGGGTAAAGAACTGTTAGAGAAAGAAATTAAGAAACTCGGTTTCGAACCGGCAGAATTTATGACTAATCAACAGTTGGCGGAGATCATCAAGCGTTTTAATTTTACGAACGATCAGGATCTTTTTGCTTCCATCGGTTACAATGGGATGAGTGCCCAACAGGCAGCGATGCGTCTGACGGAAAAACAAAGACAAGAGCAGGCAAAAGAAGTGAAAATGTCCGCCATCCTTGATACCAATAAATCGTTGGTGAAAAAGCGCACTAAGCCGGTCAACGGTGTGCGGGTCAAAGGTGTCGATAATTTACTCGTTCGGTTTTCCAAATGTTGTAGCCCTGTTCCCGGTGATGAGATCGTCGGTTATGTTACGAAGGGTAGAGGTGTATCGGTTCACCGCACCGATTGTCCCAATGTATTGAATGAAGAGGGGAAAGAACGCTTGATCGAAGTCGAGTGGGAATCGAATACCGACACATCTTATACTGTTGACTTGGAAATTGTCGGCTTAGATCGTCCGATGATTCTCAATGAGGTAATGCAGTCAGTGATGGAGACGAAGACAGATATTAACGCAGCTTCCGGTAAAGCGGATCACCAAAAACGTGCGATTATGCATTTGACCCTTTCAATACGCAATGTTGAACATCTGCGTGTAGCGGTGGAAAGAATCAAAAAAGTGCGTGATGTATACACTGTGCGAAGAGTCATGCAATGATAAATAGTAAAAAATTTTGAAAAGGGGTATGAGATATGCAAGTTCATAAACTGGTTTTAGGAGAAATGTTGGTCAATACTTATATCATGCATCCTAAGGATAGTAAGGAAGCAGTTGTGATCGATCCAGGCTCTGAGGATGTATCATTGATTATGGATTACATCCGTGAAAACGAATTGAACGTGAAGTATATTTTATTGACACACGGTCATTTCGACCATATTATGGGAATTGATGCACTTAGAAAAGAGATAGATGCACCGGTTTGCGTGCACAGTGCTGATAAAGATATGTTGACGAGTGCAGAATTAAATTTGTCACCGTATATGGGCTATGATTACAGTTTCCAACCGGCTGATCAGATTCTTGAGGATGGACAAATTATTGAGTTCGGCGGTGCAAAATTTGAAGTTCTGCATACACCAGGGCATTCACCAGGTGGGGTCTGTTTCTATTGTGCAGAGACAGAGACTTTAGTCAGCGGTGATACATTATTCCACGGTTCCGTTGGTCGTACCGATTTAGCGGGCGGAGACAGGGACGTATTGATGCAGTCGTTCCGTAAAAAAATATGGGACTTGCCACATGATATGAACGTTTATCCGGGTCATGGACATGAAACAACGCTTTTCCGCGAGCGCATCCGCAATCCGCATTTAAGAAAGTTCTTGCGTCAGGGATAAGCATATGTTACAATGATATTTGTCGCAATTAAACTACTTGATGGAGTGTTGGCCGAGTAGGCTGAAGGCGCTCGCCTGCTAAGCGAGTATACGGCTTATACCGTATCGAGAGTTCGAATCTCTCACACTCCGCCAAGCGATCTATACAAGTATTGTGGGCAGTCGCAGGGCATATGCGAAAGCATAATGCGTTGAGGAAAGTCCACGCTCACCTGGGCTGCGATGCCCAGAGTTCGGGTGCCTGACGAATTCATAAGTCAGGGCAGTATGGACAATACTGACGGCGGTGAAATGGACTCCCTGAGTTCAAAATAGCCTGAAAGTGCCACAGTGACGAAGTCTTTCTGGCGACAGAGAGAGTGGAACGAGGTAAACCCCACTTGTGAGAAACCTAAATTATGGTAAGGGAACTGTTCAAAGGGAAATGAACCGATGAACGGATCGAAGCGTATCTGCGACAGCAATGCTTCGATAGACAGATGGCTGCTACCCTTTTAATAAGGGAACAGAACGTGGCTTACAGCAATACTTGTATGATGTGGTTCGGTAGCTCAGTCGGTAGAGCAGTAGACTGAAAATCTACGTGTCGGCGGTTCGATTCCGTCCCGAACCACCATTATTAATTGCAGGAGTGGTGGAATGGCAGACACGCACGCTTGAGGGGCGTGTGTCAGTATTGACGTGTGGGTTCAAATCCCATCTCCTGCACCAGAGAAAGCATAGCTTCCCGCCAAGGGGAAGCTATGCTTTTTTATGCGGAAAAGTGTGGTATTATTAATTCGGAGTATATCACACAGATAAACAGGAATTTAATGAAGAAAAGAAAGGTCGATAAGATGGCTATAATTACACCGAATTTTAATTTTGCTGGTCGTTGTGAAGAAGCAATCGGACTGTACCAAAAGGCTTTTGATGCAAAGGTTGGTTGTTTATTACGATATTCTGAGGCTAATAAGTCTGATTGGGATAAAAAATTAACACCGGAACAAGAAAACTACATATATCATGCAGAGCTTCTTTTTGGTGACCAAAGGATTATGATGTGTGATAATATGGATGTTAATTTGGTAAAAAGTACGGCTCTTTCTCTGACTGTCACATTCGATACAAAGGGCGAAGTAGAACAGGCATATGAAGTTTTACGGGAAGACAGTGAGACAATTTATCAGATGCAGAGCACGACATATAGTTCTTGTATGGTTGTATTTATTGACAAATTTGGCTTTCGATGGGGATTGATGACGAAACAAACAGACCGATAAATTCCAATTTGCTGGTTCGATTATACTCGCTGGTTAGAAAATCTTTTTTCTACTATTACTCCAAAATAAGACGTAGTTTCTCCGCTAAGGGGAGGGGCTATGTCTTTTTCTATATAAAAAACTATGATATTATGGATGCAACTGTAGTTTATTTTTACTATCTTTGCATAATTTTTTTAAATGGAGAATTTATGAAAAAGATTATTGTTTTTGTATTAACGGTACTTATATTATTCTGGGAATCTGCCACACAAAGTTATGCGTTATCAGATGTGCAATCTACGGCAATACAAGGATTGCTGGATGATGCTTGCCGTATATCAGGTGTGCCGGGAATGTCAATTTCAATACTTGCTGATGATGAAGTGTTCTATTTTTCTTCCGGGTATGCAGACCGTGAAAAAGAGTTGGCTGCAAGTGAAAATACACTATATGAGTTGGCTTCGGTCAGTAAAGCTTTTACTGGCTTGGGTATTCTGCTGTTGGAAGAACAAGGGCTGTTGTCTATGACTGACACTGTTCAAAAATATTTACCTTGGTTTACGTTAAAGTATCAAGGGAAACCTGTTGATATGCAAATCCTTACACTCAATAACTTTCTTCACCATACCAGCGGTCTGACAAATAGCAGGCATACTCAAAATATTCCACAAGGCGATACACCGGATTTGCTGAAAAAGACTGTGGAAATGCTGGTAGATGCTGAATTGGCGTTCTCTCCTGGTGAACAGTATAAATATGGAACGATTAATTATGATGTATTAGGTTTGGTTATTGAGATTGTGTCGGGACAAACCTATGAAGACTTTATGAGAGAACAAGTATTTCAACCTTTAGGTCTTCACCAGACGTATGTTTATAAAGAAGATGCTCAAGCCACCGGTCAGTTGGCACAAGGCTACCGTTCTTCCTTTTTTATGACAACTCCATATAACGCACCGGATTATGCCGGGAATAAACCCGCAGGCTACATCATTTCTTGTACGAAAGATATGGCACGTTGGATGGGCATACAGATGGGTATTGCGCAAGACATACCCGAAATATTCCATTCGGTTATTGAAAAATCACATCAGGGTGATATGTCTGTTCCGGCTGCCAATGAAAGGTATTATGCGGCGGGCTGGTCTGTAAACGCCGACCAAACGACTATAGAGCACTCTGGGGTTAATCCCAATTTTAAAACGGAAGCGGCCTTACTGCCAAATGAACGAACAGCAATCTGCTTGCTGACCAATGGTACAAATACCAATGGTAGCCTGGTACTAAAAGTTAAAGATATATTAGACGGTAACCTAACACAGTCATATGAAATAGGCGACACGCAGCTTTTGGACATCATTTTGTCGTCTGCTACAATTATTCTTTGCCTATTGTCCGTTTTGTTGTTTCTCTTAGGAATACGCAGAAGAAAAACAAATGAGCGGCATCCAATGACAAAAAAGAGAATAATCGTAACAGTTCTTTTGCTGACTGCTACGATTGCCCTGTGTATAATGTGTTATGCCCTTGATTGGTCAACAATATTTATTTGGCAAACCTATAGTATTCTTACAGCTTTGATTTCGTCGGTATTATTAACAGCAAGTATTACATGGTTTATATACACTCACTGATATATGCCTTATTCTCCGAAGACGTATTTTCCCCTAATGGGAGGATATGTCTTTTTGTATAAATCACTTAATAAAAATATTTCTGGCATCTGTAATAAAATTCTTGGTATTTTAGAAAGGTATCTGTACAATAAGAAATAAATCTCAAAGAGGTAAAAACATGCAAGACAAACGTGGTTATTAAGCTGACGGAGTTGATTGCCCCTTTATTTTTTACACCTTTTTTGGATATGGAATGTATATACACCAGATTCAGAATACTCTTAGCAAACAAAGGTGGTATGTGAAGTGTCAGAGTTTTTATTTATTATATTCCTGCTTATGTTAGTGGTCGCTTCCAACTTGATTAATAAACTGTTTCCGGTCATTTCTGTTCCCATCATTCAGGTGTTGTTAGGTATGCTGACAGTTTTTTTGCCGTGGCATCTTGAACATTTGCTTGAGCCTGAGTTGTTTTTTGTTCTATTTATCGCGCCGTTACTCTTTTATGACGGCAAAATGATCGACAAGAGAATCCTTTGGACAAATAAAAAGCCGATCCTGATGATTGCGATCGGATTGGTTTTCCTTACGGTTTTGGTAGTTGGATTTAGTGTGAACTTGCTGGTTCCATCTATCTCGTTAGCGGCAGCGTTCGCTCTGGCGGCAGCCCTTGCCCCAACCGATGCCGTGGCAGTTTCTTCGCTCAGTGAGCGCGTGAAGATTCCTGAAAAATTGTTGGGTATCTTGGAAGGGGAGGCACTTATCAACGATGCTTCTGGTATCGTCTCTTTCCAATTTGCCATCGCAGCGGTTATTACGGGGACTTTTTCCATCGTTAATGCAGGATTTAGTTTTCTATTTATTGCTTTAGGTGGCGTGATGGTTGGGCTAGTATTTACTTTAGGCAAATATTTTTTGGTTCGCTGGATGCGTAAGCTGGGGATGGAAAATGATGTGCTTCATTTATTGATTGAAGTACTTACCCCATTTGCTATCTACCTTGTATCTGAGGTTTTTGGCGTAAGTGGTATCCTTGCAGTTGTAACATCGGGCATTACTCACTCTTTTAATGCACGTAGGCTCAATCCCGATAGTATTAAACTTTTTTCTCTCTCCAATAATACTTGGTCGGTACTATCATTTACGCTCAATGGCTTGGTATTTCTTTTACTGGGTACCCAACTTCCGGCTATCATCAGTACAATCTTGACTGATTCCGAAATGGACTTGTGGTACATACTGCCGGTGGCTGTGGTTCTTACGATACTGCTTGCCGTGCTGCGTTTTGTGTGGTCAATCTTAACGATTAAACCTAAGCATGTATACAGCGAACAGGCAAGTCTATCGAGGACCAAGACGGCTATGATCGTATCGGTTGCGGGTGTAAAGGGTACAGTAACGTTAGCGACAGCAATGTCTATTCCCTTGGTTTTGGTTAATGGGCAGCCTTTTCCTGGGCGCAGTCTCATCTTGTTTTTGGCAAGTTGTGTGATTTTACTTACACTGCTAATGGCAAACTTTCTATTGCCACTTTTGCTGAGAACGGAAAAGAAATCTGAGGATGAGGATGACCTAATATACATTGACATTCTTAATGATGCTTTGACGGAATTAAAAAATCAGGCAGCCCTTGAAGATGATAAAGTTTCGTTTGATTATGTAATCAATGAATATGGAAGTAGGATCGCATACTACCGTAAAAAAATATATAAGAAGAGCGGAACTTATACTGATGTAGATCTAATCTTGATGATTTTGTCATGGGAAAAAGAGTATTGGAGTCAAGTCGCGGATAATGGCATGATTGACCAACGATCTGCCCTTCGCGCTGTCGAGAAATCATGTACAATTTTGCTGCATAGCGTTCAAGATAAAGATGAGTGTCGTGTCATCAAGGTAGAGCGGGAGCGTATACGCCTTGAGGTAAAGCAACTTCCTCGAATCCGACCGGTGAGACCGGTGAAGCTTTCTGGTCAGGAAACTCGCAAACTCATTCGGACGGTACGGACAGAGGCAATTAACTTTGTTTTACAGCGACTATTCGCCCTTCCATGTAATGAAGGGATGGATGCTGTGCAAATACAATATTTCGCCCAAAAATACGCACGGCTTTTAAGAAGGTTGACAGTTGGATTCCAAGACAGGTTGAATCCATTTCATGAGCATAATTTACAAGCCTTTGAACGGGCAGCACTGGTTGGATTTCAAATAGAGAAAGATTGTATCCAGAACGTTTTTGAAAAGGGGAAAATATCCAAGGAAAAAGCCAAGGAATTCAGAAGTATAGTGGAAACGATGGAATATGTAATCAAGAATTAAGACGTATTGTATTTGATTCTTGATATAATCTGCTTCTAGGAGAAAGTTTATGAGACTGAGAAAATATCAATCGACTGACTGTCCGGTTTTAGCACAGTTGTTTTATGATACTGTGCATGCGATCAATGCAAAAGACTACACACAAGATCAACTTGAAGCATGGGCAACCGGCAGTGTGGATTTATCCGTTTGGAATCATTCACTTTTAAAACACAACACACTTATTGCCGAAGAGAATGGTATCATTGTAGGGTTTGGCGATATGGATGATAGTGGCTATATAGACCGATTGTTTGTCCATAAAGACTACCAGGGAATGGGCATTGCTACGGCTATTGTAAATGCACTGGAATTTGATGCGCTCAAACGAAATATCTTTAACTTTACCACCCATGCTTCCATTACTGCGAAACCGTTTTTTGAGAAGCACGGATATAAAGTTCTGCGTGAAAATACAGTTATAAGAGCAGGAGTATCATTAACTAATTTTGTTATGGGAAAAGACTGTGCCGAATCAGTAAACGATAAAAGATAAAGCTAGGGAGTTGGCTTTATCTTTTTTATTTATATTGGAACATTTACCAAAAATTATCGTCTTAATCATTAGGAGGTGCTTTACTATGAAGAAAATCGCTTTATTGCTTGCATTGTTGCTGACATTAACAGCTTGTAGCGGCAATATCAATTTGACTGCTATAAACGTAATGGAAGGTGTTAGCAAAAACGATATTGTGCCAATCGTTATTGATAACGCTCAAGAAAGCAGTGCTGATAAAACAACGGAAATTGCTGATTTTTCGCTTGATATTTTCAAAAAAATCCATGAAGGTAAAAACACACTGATTTCACCACTTTCAACCATTTCTGCTCTATCGATGACGGCGAACGGTGCGAAACAGTAGAGAAAGAATTTTTGCAAACCAATAAGGACTATTATGATGCAGAGGTTTATAAAGCACCCTTTGATGACAGCACAAAAAATGACATTAACGCTTGGGTCAATGAAAAAATCAGGTATATGCATCGATTCCTAAATTTGCATTTGAATATGATAAAGAGCTTTCCGAAATTTTGAAAGAATTGGAGATCAAGGATGCTTTTAATGTGGATTCTGCAGATTTTAGCTCTCTGGGGCAGTCCGATGAAGGAAATATTTGCATAAGCCGTGTGATTCATAAGACAAAAATTGAGGTGGACGAAAGAGGTACAAAGGCAGGTGATGTGACTGCCGTAGAGATGGATACGGGATCCGCCGCTCCGACAGAATATAAGACAGTCAACCTAAACCGCCCGTTTTTCTTCATGATAGTGGACAATGAGTTTAGTATGCCGATTTTTATGGGCGTTTTAAATGATGTGGATTAAAATGGCGTAATGAGATTTGGAAACCAATTTGAAGAAAATCAGGATAATTTCAAGAAAGATATAGATTCCAGCAATGGAGACTATATCTTTTGTTTATATGCTAAAACTTTTGAATCGAGATACTTTGAAGACTGCAACCATAATAGAAATCGAACATCATGAAAAATACAATGAAGGCTATCCTCGAGGTCTAATGCTGGTTGCTATATTTGTACAGAATTTGTACAGTGTGAGGGAGTAAAATTGCTCTATTAATACGTAAAAGGTCACAAATATCTTTAACATAAGGAAATTCTAAGAAAAGGAGAAAATAAGCGATGTATAAAAAAATATTTACTATATTCATAGTTTTATTGCTAATGCTTCAGCCTTTCTACAATTTGAAAGATACGAATGTAGTTGAAGCTAGCACAACTCAAAACTTCGAAAGTATCATAGGAAAGGATTTTAATAATTGGGATGAATTCCAATATAACGATTTACCATCTATGCAGGGAATTGCAACCGCTACATATGATGAAAAGATCTATATAGGTGGACGTTATCCTTCTAGCAATGAAACCTTCATGTTTGACGGTTTTTCATGGAATAAAGGTCCAGATTTTCTGGAAGCAAGAAGAAATGCAAACTTTGTTGTTTATAAAGACAACCTATATAAAGTGGGGGGAACAAATGCTGCTGGTGGTACAGTTACATCAATTTGGCGTTTAAGTGATAATAAACAAAGCTGGGATTCTTCTGTGAATTTACCGATAGGTGTGACAGTTCCTGGTCTAGCCGTATTAGGTGAAAATTTATACTCAGTTGGTGGTTATAATGGTGCAAATAGAGATTATGTTCAAAGATTCAATGGCATTGATTGGGAAAATATTACAACTACGGATCGTCTACCTGTAAGTCATTCCACTTCGCAAGGTATTGTTACATATGAAAACCGAATCTATATCACCGGAGTTAATGGAAAAAAAGTTTATTCTTATGATGGTACAGTTGATGATTCGGGAAGCAAGTGGAAAGAAGAACCCTCATTGCCAGCTGTGATGGATCTTATTCCCCATGTAAGTGTTGTCTATCATGACCGTATTTATGCGATTGGCGGGACAAATGTATTTAGTTGGGAGCCAGGAGAATCCGAGTGGAGAACAGAGCCTAATTTACCAGCATCCAGATATCGCCATGGCGGTGATGTTTTAGGTGAACATATTTATATTATTGGAGGTTCACCAAATGGTAATCAGGCGAGCGCTTCAAATACAGTTTACCGCTATCCTGGCTCGACTATTTCTCGTGAACAAGGATCTTGGCAAGGTGGAGATGATCTAATCATTACGGGAATTGATTTAACAAATGGGGAACAAGGAGATATTACATCAGTCACACTAGGTGGAGTACCGGTAGATATTGAAGAGGTTACAAAAGAAGGTACAATAGGAGAGGGTTCGATTTCAACCATTAAAGTAGTGACAGGACAGGCTGTGACTGCTGGAAAAGTTGACCTTGTAATTGAAACAGCACGTGGAAAAATCATTTGCCATAATGCCTATGAATATATGGGAGATGTAAATGCAAGCAATACAACTTTCATTGAACATCCAAATAATGATGGATCAATTGAAACAGAGGTGCAAATTACTTTAAATGCAGGGAATTTTGCGTTCAGTAATGGAAAATTGATAGAAGGTACGCATTATACTGTTACTAATGTTCCAGATGGATTAACTGTCGATTTAATGAGTACGAGTGCAAGTACGGCTACTCTTAGATTAATTGGTCATGCGGCAAATCATGAAGCAGCTAACAGTATCTTAAATTTTGAGATCAACTTCCTAGATGCAGCATTTGCTACGGGTACCCCTGCCTCCATTCAGAATCGGGAAAAGGAATTTTCAATAAATTTTAATTCTGCATTAACAGTTCCAGATGCTCCTACCAATGTAACAGCAACAGCAGGTGATGAGGAAGCAACAGTAAGTTTTTCTGAACCAACTAACAATGGTGGAACAGAAATTGTAAGCTACACGGTAACAGCTACTCCAGTTAATGGCGGCGAAGAGGTTCATACAACAGGAACTGAAAGTCCGATCACGATTAGTGGATTAACCAACGGAACAAGCTATCAGTTTACTGTTGTCGCAACAAATCAAGTTGGGAACAGTATCCCTTCTTCTCCTACAGAAACTGTTACTCCAAGTTCAGATGACCAACAAATACCTGATCAAAAGATTTCTCTTTCTTGGAGCGATGGGTCAACAAAGAAAATGGTAGTCAATGCAATTAAGGATGCAAAAAGTAGGGTTGAATTACTCTTAAATAAAGGAGATAGTTATGATCAAGAGGAAAAAATTGATATTCTATTAAAAGTGCCTATAGAAGACACGAGTAAAATAAGTAAAATTGAAGTAGAAGGAACGGTTGTTCCAGCGTTTGAAGTGAATGATACAACATATTATATAATAAAAGATGGGCTTGTCGTTACTGAGGAGATGAGTAATCTAACAATCAATTTTGATCTTACCTTTAGTTCAGTGACAAATGAAAGTATAAGTGCTCAAGTACTTGCGGTAAATGACCAGGCTTATGACAAACGAATTGAATTCAGTCCTAATACATCTGAACAAAATCAAAGCTATGGGGCTTTTGATGTTACTGGAGGACCACTATTTTATAGTAAAAATGCTAAAAATGTTAGTGCTGGGGAAGTTGTGCAAAACTCTGGCGATAGCTTTATGAATAATTTAACACTTACAAGATCTAATGATGATGTCAGTCTATCAAATGTAATCCATCCAATTCCATCTGCTTTTTTAATTTATGCATATAGTGAACATGAAGGAGAGTCAGTAACACTTAATTTGAATCAATTTCAGGATAGTGATGGTAGAGTTCTTTCGGGCTCTTTAGTAATCACCTATAGTAAGGATGGTTGGATACCAAGCGTTATTGACGGTCTTGGCAGTGATAGTTATTCATTAGAAAACGGAAGTTTAGGATCAAATTTGAATACAGAGTTACAACATTCAAATATCTTTTCCCTAATGGGTTCAGAAATTTTGAATAGTAATAACAACAAAGCAGTATCAAATCAACTAGAAATTGAGTTTAGTGTGACAGAAGATGTAAATACAGTTACGATACCTGATGCACCGACCAACATTGTTGCAACATCAGGAAATGGACAAGTTACTTTACATTTTAATCCACCAACGAATAATGGCGGAGCGGAGATTACAGCCTACCAAGTAACAGCAAATCCTGGAGGTATAATCACAACAGGTTCATCAAGTCCGATTACCATTACAGGCTTAACAAATGGCGTTACTTATACGTTTGTAATAACTGCAAAAAATAGTGTAGGAAGCAGTGTGAATTCAGCTGTATCAACTGCTACTCCAACTGCACCGCCAACACCGACGCCGGAACCAGAGCCAACACCGACGCCGGAACCAGAGCCAACACCGGAACCAGAGCCAACACCGACATCGGAACCAGAGCCAGAGCCAACCCCACAACCAACGACAGAACAAATTGTCGTCGATGTGGACGGCAATGACGGCTCGAATTTGACGAAAACACCAATTACTCGTTCGAAAGATTCAAATGGTAAAGTGAAGGATCAAGTAACAATGTCTGAGGATATTGCGAAGGAGACAGTGAAAAAGGCAAAAGAACAAGGAATCAATACGGCACGGATAATCATTCCTGATTCCGAAGACAAGGTATCGGAAGTGAGAGTAGAGATTCCAAAAACAGCCCTTAAGGAACTAAATAGTGGAAACTTGCGATTAGAAATTGTCACTGATAATGCGGTAATATCGATTCCAACAAAATCTCTCTCTAGTTTCGAGAAAGATTTATACTTCCGAGTTGTTCCTATTAAGTCTGAAGAAGAGAAAAAACGAGTAGAAAATAGAGCGAAAACAGAGAAATTAGTTAAAGAAGTTGCAAAAGACCAGACAGTACAAATATTAGGTCGCCCAATGGAAATCGAAACGAATATGCAAAGTCATGAAGTATTGATTACCCTTCCATTAAAGAACAGTCTTCCAGAAGAAGCTGCTAAACAACAAGAAATCTTAAATAATCTTGGGGTATTCATTGAGCATAGTGACGGAACGAAGGAATTAATTCCTGGCGAAGTTGTAAAAATGCATAATGGCACACTAGGACTACAGTTCACCGTTATGAAATTCAGCACTTTTACGATGATCTACATGGATGGCTGGGAAGAATACATGTCAGGACAAAAGGTGATTCATACACCGTATATTCACGGGGTTGGCAACGGAAATTTTGCTCCAAATGCCAATGTCACTCGTGCCCAAATGGCAGCTATGCTCGCTCGTAATCTGGACAAGGAACCAGCTACGAATCTACCAGCCTACCAAGATGTCAGCAGCAAGCATTGGGCTTATGCCGATATCATGGAAGCGAAGAATGCGGGAATCATGTTAGGTATTTCAACAACAAAATTTGATCCAGAAGGTTCAGTAACCCGTGCGCAAATGGCGGCAATCGCTTACCGCTGGATTCAAGCAGAATGTAAGAAGGACCCGGCAGCCGTCGATAGCTGCGGAAAGCTAGAACCAACTACTGGCAAAGTCATCTATAAAGATGTCCATTCAATGCATTGGGCAATAGATGCAATCAACTTCTTGAAAGCAACAGACATCATGGTAGGTAGTGGCGATGGAAACTTCCGTCCAGAGGACAAACTCACAAGAGCAGAGGCTGTGAAAGTCCTTAACCGCCTCTTCAAACGCGGTCCATTAACAGGAGTAACTACTCCAACCTTCAAGGATATTCCAACCACCCACTGGGCATTTGAGGAAATTGAAGAAGCAGCAAGAGAGCATCAATTTACAATAGGGGCAGACGGAAAAGAACTTCTAAAATAAGGTGTTAAGCAGAAGAGGATTGACTTGAATTACAAATTTCAAGCAATCCTCTTTAACGTGCGCCCAGCATGGGCGATAACTCGGCGGTGAAAGTCCTCTACAGGCTTGGCAGTAGGAACTGTTAGCAGAGGGCAAGGGTGTCCGCCGTGCACCGCAGCACACTCGCTACCGTTCGTTACGGTAGCAGTGACGCGGCTCTTGATGGGCGTGATTGTATTGGGCATCTTTGATTGGAGGATGATGCTAGCAAGTATTATTGTGATTCCACTCAGCATTCCCTTTGTGGCATTTTCCTTTAAAAGAATCGGGCATAAAAGCAAAGATTTGATGGAAGTGCAACAAGAAAATACGGATCATATTCTCGAATATGTTGGGGGAATTCGAACTCTGAAGGCTTTCAATCATAACGGTACAATGTTTGAAAAAACAAAAGCCTCCTGTGAAAGACTACGGAAAAAATCTTTGGAGACAGAACTGGCTACAGCACCGCTAAGTATATTGGCGCGATCTGTTTTAAACTGCGGTACTGCTTTCGTCATGCTTATCGGTATGTTTCTTTTGACGAATGGTAGCCTGTCGCCATTCTATTATATTGCTTTTTTGATAGTAACAATCAATTTTTATACACCGATTATGGAATTGTTTTATTTTTTGGTAGATATCTCTCGAATGGATCATTGTGCCGATCGCATCCAAAGGGTCTTTCAGGAAAAACATCTCCAATTTGAAGCTGGGGCTTTACCTGAAAATAGATCGGATATCTGTTTTCAGAACGTGAGCTTTAGCTATGGAAACGCCCCAGTGTTACGAGATGTATCGTTCCAGATACCAAAGAACAGCTTTACAGCTCTGGTCGGTTCGTCTGGATCTGGGAAGTCTACTATAGTACGCCTGATGGCTCGATTTTGGGATGTGGACAGTGGTGAAATTACATTGGGTGGCGCGCCGCTTACCAAACTTGATCCAAATATTGTGTTGAGAGAGATTAGTATAGTATTCCAGGACGTGTACTTATTCCATGATACTGTGATCAATAACATTCGTATGGGAAAATCGGACGCCACGGAGCAGGAAGTCATCGAAGCAGCAAAGCGCGCTGCTTGCCACGATTTTATCATGCAGTTGCCTAACGGCTATCAGACTGTAGTAGGTGAAGGAGGTAGCACGCTATCTGGCGGAGAAAGACAGCGTATTTCCATTGAACCGCTATAGGAAAAAGAGACAGTAAAAAGAAAGACCAATCGTAGAATAACTTAGAATTACGCTGTCTGGCTCCGTTTTTGGAATGGAGTCAGACGGTATTTCAATTGGTAGCGCTCAAAATTGTAGAAATGGATATAGTCATCGATGAGTTGTCGAGCCTGCTGAAATGATTGAATTTTTTGCCTTGAGATACACTCGGTTTTGAGCATAGAAAAAAAGTTTTCAGCCATAGCATTGTCATAAGGATTTCCCCGTCTTGACATAGAAGGCACCATACCCTTGAGTTAGGGTAAAGTATGCTTGAGAGGTGTATTGAGCCCCTTGGTCACTATGGAGGTGTAACTCCCCAGTGACCATTTCTTTTTGCAGCGCAGCCCGGACTGTATCCAGCACTAAGTTGACGGTTTGCTGTCGACCGGTCTTGTAGGAAACAATGCTGTTGTCGAATAGGTCGCGGATAACTGACAGATATAAAACGCCTTGCGCCGTAGGGATATGAGAGATATCTGTTACCCACTTCTTGTTGGGTTGTTCTGTCTTAAAGTCACGATTTAGTATATTAGCGTAGCGATGCACAGACTTTCCATAGATCCGCCAGTGTTTGCGTCGGACTTCGCTAAGCAGTCCATACTTGCGCATAATGCCCAGCACGGTCTTTGGATTGCGGTAGATACCTTTAACCTTTTCCAACCATAGCTGGATGTAGCGGTAACCGTGTATCTTGCCACGAATGCTTTGACACTCGGCAATCATAGTTGCAATGTGAGCATCTTTGGCAGGTATATCCTTATGTTTTAGGTAGCGATAATATCCACTGCGAGATACACCATAGAACCTACACATTGATTCAATCGGATACTTACCCTGAAGCTGCTCAATGAGGCGATATTTTAAGCTGGGCTTCACTTCCTTCCAACGGCTGATAGAAAATTTCGCAGCAGCTCATTTTCCATCTTTAAACGCTTAATGACCTGTTCTTGGGTTTCGGAATTTGCTTTTGGACGACCTTTAGGTAGCGGCATCATTTGGCGCATATTCACTTTTTCACTTAACCCACACCAGCAATGGATAGACCACCGACTTATTCCATATTTTCGCTCCAAGCTACGTGTGCTTGCTCCCGATTTGTATTCGATACGAATTTGCTCTTTTATACTTTCCGAATAGTGTTTCATTCCCTTTTTTCCTGACATCAAAAGCCCTCCTCTCGTACTTATATCTTACGATTGGAGGGCTTTTTCTTCAATGTCCTTTTTTCTTGGTTCTGAACACCATTGCCCGTGCTTTTTTGAAAAATGCGCCGATTATCCTGCTAGATGAAGCTACCGCCTCTCTCGATTCGGAAAACGAAATGTTTGTGCAGCAGGCTATCAGCGAATTGGTGCAGGACAAAACGGTAGTCGTTATTGCCCATCGTCTGACTTCGATCCAATATGCGGATCAGATTTTAGTTTTGGATCAAGGCAGAATTGTGCAATCCGGTGCGCATGACAACCTTCTGTTGGAAGGAGGGCTTTATAAGGTGATGTGGGAAGAACAACAGAAAGCGGTGAACTGGTGCTTTACTTCATAGTAAGCAATCTGTAGAGGTAGATAAAAAGATTGCTACTCTTGTAAAGATAGTATTGTATACGTTATTTGCTAGTGTGGCGGTGTATCGAATAGCCTTTTGAATTTGCCATAAAATGTGTTGACTTCATGCAGGTGCGCGTTATAATGAAGGCAGTTACATATTATTACAAATTTATTATTTTTGAGGAGGGCAATATGGCAAATCATGATATCAAAGATGTCGTAATTGAAAGCCCGTTTGTAGCTACGGACTCGCTCTTAGAGGCTATAGAAAAGGAGAATGAACTTACCTCTGCCATACAATCATCGTTAGAACAAAGCATGCTTGACGGCATATCGCTGGTGCTTCCAGATGGAAGCGCAACTTATGTCGGTATGTGTATCAATGTATTGGAAGCATCCGGTCCAAACTCCGAGTGTACAAAATCACCACTTTTCATCAAGAATGTATATCGAAGTGATGACTACATAGAAACCAATCGTGTGAACTTGGCAGTAACCGCCTCACAAGTATCGGAAAAATTTGCGGAAGTGTTTCACTCAACTGAAATTGAAGCAAAGGTAAAAACAGGAGCTGCACTGGCATTTTTTACAGGAGAAATTTCGGCGAAATATGGCAATAGCAGCAAGCTCACAAGCAATGCGCGCTTCTATAATGCCGTAGCAAGTGTTGAAACGCAGAAGCATATGCTGGATTCGTCTTACGTTTTCGGTGAAGCTATGCGGGAAATTGTCAAACCTGATATTTTGAAATATATAGACAATCCTACGATTGCACCATCGCGGTTATTTAGTGCATATGGCACACATATTATCACGGAGGCGTCAATCGGAGGATGCATAGAGGTCCATGGAATATACAATTCGGAAAGTAGCATCACCAACACGCAGTTCAAAGCAGCGGTAGATGTAGCGTGCGCTTACGTATCGGCAAGCGCCAGTACCAGCCTGACTAACGAACAGAAGAAAATTGTCAGTGATACAACGATTTCTGCAAAATCGTACGGGGGAAATGTGTCAGTTGTAGCGGGAATGCATTCTTTCAGCGAAATTGGCGCTTCGTTTAAGGCGTGGGCTGATTCTATACGTGCCAATGAAAATCAAGTGTTGGCTAAAGTATACTCGTATATGCCCATCTGGGAACTTGCTGAAAAACCCGAGCGTCAACAAGAAATTATGAATGACTTCATTAACTTTGCTCGTGGGAGATTTACATTTGTATCGGAGTATTTCAAGATCCAGGAACCTTTAACTCCGCCGAAACCGGTCGCTCTCAGTGTTCTAGCATTCGGGATGCGTGAAAATAAATATATTCCAGGATATATTGGATTTTTACCGAGAGCCGAACATAATACGTATGCATCAGTATATTCTAATTCGGTCAATGGTCTTAATAAATTTGATATGATTACAAATTCAGATGGAACTGTATCATTCCGTGCCAGTGACGGCGTTAGGTACTTGACGGTACATTATAATAGCTTTGTCCCCGAGTCCATAGAGAATTGGGTAACATCTCGTGGAGACCTCAACCAATTGTTTGTTTTAGCTACGCCAGGAGGAAGTATAAGTAACCGTCAGAAATTTGTATTGGAAAAGTCCGGTAGCGGGCATAAATTCAAATGGATTCCGGAAAACAAACCGGCGTCAGAAGGAAAGTACCTTGCCGGTCGTCTAATGCCTGCCCCACCTTCTGCAGCCTGCACTTTGTTCTTCGTGGATGCGAATGCAGATTCCGCTATTGTTGTTAATATTAAGGATTTATAAGTATTTGTGTAAATAAATATATCGAGGAATTATTCAAAAGGATCAAAGAATGTAAGAAAGTTGTCGGGCTTCCACCATGAAAAGTGAAAGTCCGCTATTTTTTTGCGATATCATTTATATAAGGCGCAGATGAGAAATAACAGCCGTGTAGAATGCATAGACGATTATGTCAGATAATAGTATGATAAATGCGTTAGCACGCTATATAATAAATTTTATAGGAAGCAGTATTGATATAAAGTGAACCAGGATTAACAGAGAGGGATGATAATCATTGAAAATTGTATCATTTAACGATGTCAATATCTGTACTGAAAGTTTCGGCTCGGAACACAATCCAGCTATATTACTGATTATGGGTGCAGCAAGTTCCATGATATGGTGGGAAAATGAATTTTGCGAAAGATTAGCCGCTAAAGGATTTTATGTGATTCGTTATGATAACCGCGATACAGGGAAATCTACCAATTATCCTTTGGGGCAACCGGGCTATACTTTTGAAGACTTAGCTGATGATGCAGTCCATGTAATGGATGCTTACAAAATTCAAAAGGCGATTATCATGGGGATGTCAATGGGCGGAATGTTGACACAGATGATCGCCCTTCGCCACCCAGAACGGGTTGCCGGGATTGTATTGCTTGCTTCTATGTACTTCGCAGATGGTGCAGAAAACTTGCCGTATTCCTCAGATGAAGTAAATACTTTTTTTGAACAAATGGCAAAATCGGAACCACCAAAGGATGCTGATGGACTCGTAGAAGTCGCTATACAGCAATGGAGGATTACGAATCAGAGTAAGCGCCCGCATGACGAAAACCATATTCGAAAAATGAACAGGCTTGATATAGAACGTTCTAATAATTTCGACTGCCGTATGAATCACTCATATGCGCAAGTTACAGGAGATGAACTTGGGCGAATTGCCGAAATTGCCGTTCCGACGTTGGTGATCCATGGAACGGAAGATGTCGTTATTCCTTATATACATGGTGAAATGTTGGCGAAAACAATTTCCAATGCAATCCTGTTGCCACTGGATGGCGCCGGACATGAATTACATCCTTTGGATTATGATCGTGTTATTGAAGCTATATGCCAACGATTTGTTGATCGTTCTGAGAACATGGTATAATTCAAGCGTAAAAAGCATGGTTGATCGAATTTAAGATAACGGGGATAATGGGACGGATTTAAAATACCAAGCAGAGGTGATTCAATTGAGAATTGGTGTAGAAATAGATTTTATTGTGACCGATAGTTTAGCAGCGTTAGATTTGTATGAACGAATTTTTGAGGTGGAGCGCGTAGAGGTTACCGAAATGCAAGACTATGGAGTCAGTAATTCGATGTTCACCGACGTATTTGGTTACACATGGATGCTGCATGAGGTTCATCGAGAGGTAAGTTTTGAAGAACGGGTGCAGTTATGGGAAAACCGTCAAGAGGCAGAACATGAATAAAATTTACGAATTTGACGCTGTAATCATTAGAGAACCGGATCATAATGGTGCATATGTGGAAATACCGTTTGATGTCAAAGCGACGTTTGGCAAGAGCCGCATTCCTGTCCATGCCACCTTTGACGGCGAGCCATATGACGGTCAAGTGGTGAAAATGGGAACGCCCTGCCACATCATAGGTGTGCGTAAGGATATACGGGAGAAAATCGGCAAGCAACCGGGAGATATGGTAAAGGTGACACTCACGGAGCGTATATACTGTACACAAGTAGTTGGACACAAAAACTGAAAAATAAGTTATGATACAAGTATGAGCAGAAAAAGAAGGAATTGGAGCCCAGAAGAAAAAGCAGTCATAGTGTTGGAAATTCTACGAGAAGAAAGCACATTAGCCGAAATCGCAAAGAAATATGAAATTGCACAGCCAGTATTAAGCCGTTGGAAGGCTGATTTCATCGCCAATATGGCTGTCGTATTTGACAAAAAGGGCGAAGGAATCGACAAAGTCAAACAAGAATATGAGGCGGAAAAGGAGCGCCTTGTTCAAAAAATCGGTGAATTAACACTGGATGTGGATTTTCTAAAAAAAAAGCACAGTCAGGTTTCCGAGATGAGGAAAAGAAAACCTTGATTGAATGGAAACATCCCAGATTGACGATCAAAAGACAATGTCAATTGATTGGATTAGCGCGCTCCACGGCGTATTATAAACCAGCAGAAGTCAAAATTTCCAACGATGAAATTGCGATCAAAAATGCCATTGACAAAATCCATTACAAAGAACCGTCATATGGTGCCAGAAGGATTATGAATGAACTTCGGAAGCTAGGCTTTTCAGATATTGGACGACGTCTCGTAAAGCGATATATGAGAGAAATGGATATTTATCCATTCTATCCTGGTCCAAATCTTAGCAAACGAGCCCAGAAGGCGAAAATCTACCCCTATCTATTAAGGAATCTAGTGATCGAGCGTCCGAATCAAGTGTGGAGCATTGATATTACATACATAGGCACACCGAGTGGCTTTGTGTATATGGCAGCGATCATTGACTGGTATTCGAAATACATCGTGGGATACACGATTAGCAACACGCTACAGTCAGATATAGTAACAAGAGTCGTGAAAGAAGCAGTAAGACGTTATGGGGCGCCAGAGATCCTAAATAGTGACCAGGGAAGTCAATTCACATCAATAGAGTACATTGAAAGTATAAAAAGCCTAAAAAGAACACGAATCAGCATGGATGGGAAAGGAAGAGCAACGGATAACATAGCGATCGAACGATTTTTCCGTTCGTACAAATGGGAACGGTTGTATTTGATGAACCCAGAAACAGTCATAGAAGTAAAACAGATCACAAAAGAGTACATGAAGACTTACAATGAAGAAAGAGGGCATCAAAGCCACGGATACAGCACACCGGCAGAGATATATTTTGGCACAAACTATCAGGCAGTCGCTTGAAATCTATGGAAGGGAGTTCATAACTAAGAATTTCAAATTCGTGTCTTGACAAGCGTGCACATTATATAGATCCGGATGAAGAAGGAAACTTAGTTTTTTTATTAGAGCAAGAAATTGCTAATGAATAGTTTTAAGACAATAGGAAACATATCACCGATACTATATATGGTATCGGTGCCTTTCAAAATTTATCGAATAATTACTTTGAAGGTAATGCTTTTTAAGTGTATTATATAATGAAATTCAAGAATCTTAAGAGCAAACTACTCAACCAACCCTTGAAGCGATAAAACAGATGACATAATATTTATTCATAAAAGCAAAAAATATGCAAAAACCGGTAGATATATTTACCCAGACAAGGCATACAGAATGTGTATGCTTACTTACGAGGGATATCAAGGGTAAGTACAGTGCCAAATCATTGATAGTAAAGTAGAAATTCAATTTCAATCGGGCAGCATTATCTGGCAGGATGTCCCGTGTGATGATTAAATGACGGCAGGGCCGAAAGACCAACGGAGTATATCAACGTTGATAAGAATAAAATCCTTGGATGGTGTGAGACTCTTGCACACATATACAATCGTAGATGGTGTATGTGTTAAAATAGGTGAGTGATATTGTTCAGGGATTGTGAAAACCGATTGTAGGCAATCAGTGGCAGTAAACAGTTAGGAGAGTGGAACTATGATTGAACCTTCTAAAAAAGACTGGAAGCTTTACAGAGATAAAATTGTTGGCTGGCAGGAATCGTATATGGAGAAACTTGCCAAGGAATATATTGAACTTTTAAGTGGGGATTTACCTGCATCAACGAAGTTCTGGGAATTGGAAGAAAGAATTAAGATTGATAAGAAGAAACCAGGCGTTTGTATTGAAATGAACAAGTCGAATATGATATTTGACATTGTTTCTCTCATTAGGGATGGCGTGATTGTCGTAAACGATCTTGATGATTTTAGTGAAAAACTTAGAGAAACGGTAAAGCTATTTGGAAAGATTCGTTAGTTGAGGAAGAAATGATGTGCTTTTTTAAATGAGGTGAGATGAAAAGATGCATAAAAACATTGATAAGAAAACAGAATTGGCGCTTATAAATGCTCTGGAAAATGTCAAAGCATACGGACAACAGTTGCAAGACCGCAGAGAAAAGAGACTCTGGAAGGAGATCGATGTCCCATGTGATCTTCGTGCGACTCTGGATGGTCTGCCAAAAGATCAGATGGATAAGATCCGTAAAAAATTCAATTTTAAAAATGTAAGTTCTCTCAAAAAGTCAGAGCTGGCGGCGAAGCTTACTGAGTTGATTCCATTGAAATTCAGAAATGCCTTATATACTTTGGACAAAAGTAGATATAATATTATCAAAAAAATCGTCAGGAACTCAGGTGTAATACCGGATATAGGCATGCCGATAACCAATGCAGAAGCCTTTGGAGAATACGGTATGGTCTTTTGCGGAATTTATGAGGATAAAAAGGTATTGTTTATTCCTACTGAATTGATTGATATTTTTGTTCAGGAAGATGGTAGTGAGTTAGAACGTGTTGTCTTACGTAATACCGAGTGGATAGGATTAACCCAAGGTCTGCTATATTATTATGGTGTTATGGGAGTATGGACCGTCATAGAAAGAATTGAAAAGCTTACCGGTGAAAAAATCGAATTTACGGAATTTATAGAAGTGCTCTCTTTCGCCGGTGATTTCTATGGGCAGGTAAGTAGCACGCCCTATGGGTATAAAGATGATAGGGTTTTTGATGCGAGAAAAATAATGGAAGAACATAAAATGCGTCAGTCGGTTGATTATTATCCCTTTACGAGAAAGCAGTTACTAAAAGCCGGAATGCCCGATTATGTTGACAAAACACCGGAGATGAACAGTTTTATCCGTTTTCTTTTGGATTATTATAATCTAGAGGAACAGGAAACAAATGAAATTGCATCACAAATAATATATATGATCAATTCTGATTCAGAACCTACGTTGATTATTCAGTATTTGCAGAGTTGGATAGAGTTTCCCTCCTATCAATTTGTGCAAGTGCTGACTGAGCAAATAATGGATTTATATAATAATATCCGCCAGTGGGTATTGAAGGGTCATACCCCAAATGAACTGTTACAAAAAGAAAAGAATTTCCTAAAACCGATGCCAACGAAACCCTTTCAGGCAGGTCACCCAACGGCAAAAGTGATTGATTTTGTCACCCGAACAAAGATTGGCCGAAATGATCCTTGCCCTTGTGGAAGCGGTAAGAAATATAAAAGATGCTGTGGTCGTTAAGAAGCTTTTACGTTAAGCGTGGTGCTGATGAAACTGGGACTGAGTGCTACCTTTCGAAGCATTTTCATGGAGACGATTGGGCGTGGGCGGCACTTATACAGAGGATTTAATTTGAATTTTGCAACCGTAGAAGCGCTTAGCGCAGAATAGCGGTAGTATGGAGGAAAAAATGACTGAATTATTAGCTCCGGCAGGAAATATGGAAGCGTTAAAGGCGGCAATTTCTAATGGTTGTGATGCAATATACTTAGGAATGCAAAAATTTGGTGCACGTGCATACTCATCTAACTTTGATTTAGAATCGTTAAAAGAGGCTGTCACGTATGCGCACCTGAGGAATGTTAAAATCTATGTAACAATGAATACTATCGTTTTCGAAAACGAAGTTGAAGATATGAAAGAGCAGATGGACGAATTAAATGAAATTGGTGTTGATGGAATTATCGTCCAGGACTTGGCTGCCTTCGATTATATAGTTAAAAACTTTCTTGATATGGAAGCACATTGCTCAACTCAAATGGGAATAGACGATTTAGACGGGACTCTGTTATTTAAAGAACTTGGTGCTAAAAGAGTTGTTCTGTCCCGTGAGGTTGAGATTGAAAAAGTAAAAGAGATAAGAAGAATAGCTAAAATACCTTTAGAAATTTTTGTTCACGGTGCTTTATGTGTATCATATTCCGGAAACTGTCTAATGTCCGGATTAATCGGCTATCGAAGCGGAAATCGAGGAAGATGTGTTGGCTCATGTCGTAAGGAGTATGAACTAATTGATAAGACAACAGATACTTCTATAGGAAAAAACTATATTCTATCTACTAAGGACTTAAACACAATTGATTATATCAATGATTTAAAAGAAATTGATTCTTTAAAAATAGAAGGTCGAATGAAAGAGTCTGCGTATGTTGCTAATACTGTATCAAAATACCGCATGGCCTTAGATAATAAAATAACCGAAGAAGATACGGAAAATCTGAACAAAACATTCAACAGAACATTTACTAAAGGATATTTGTTTCACGAAGATAGGAAAGATATTACCAACATCGTAAGACCTAATAACTTTGGTTATGAAATTGGAAGAATCAGCAAGATTGTCAAAGACATGTATGAAATAACACTTACACGTACTTTAAATCAAAACGATATCATCAGAATCAGTCATAACAATGAAGATGTTAATTTAACTGTTGTAAAACTGTACAATAAAGATGGCAATTTAATCAATAAAGCAGATGATGTCTGCTATATCAAAATCAAAGAAAAGTTGTCCAAGGGTGATTTAGTATATATAACGAAGAATTATTTCTATTACAAAGAATTAGAATCATCAACGGAAAAAGAATTTAGGCGCTTTAACCTAAATCTTAGAGTGTATGCATTTCCAGATTCAAAGCTTATCATAGATGCAGAGGGCTTAGGCTTTAATTATTTATATGAAAGCGAGGAAATACTAGGGGTCGCAATTAATAATCCAACAACAAAAGAGCAGGTAATAAAGCAATTTTCAAGATTAAATGATACTATATTCGAACTTAACAATGTAGATTTTGAGGCAAGCAATGTATTTATTCCAGCGAAACTGTTAAATGCAGCAAGAAGAGATATTGTACAGGGATTATATGATTTAAAGCTTAACAGCCAAAAGAAAAGAACTAAGGCTTTGAAAGCAAAAGAAAAAATAAGCTTTGCCCCTGAAAAACCATACCTTACAGCTACTGTAACGACGAAGGAACAGTATGATGCTTGCGTGAGCTGTGGAATTAAGGAAATCTATTTTGAAAACATTATTAGAAGAAACCAGAATGATTACATGGAAAAAGAAGGGCAGCTATTAATCGGAGGATATGGCGGAATTTATCACTACAGAAAAACCAATCCTTTTGTTACGGACTATTCGCTAAATGTTGTTAATTCTGCCAGTTGCTATGAATTATATAGATTAGGTGCGAAACGAGTAACCTTATCTTATGAATTGAATAAGAGACAAATTGAAGATTTAATGAATGCCTATTATGAACAAAATGACGGCTATCCTGCACTGGAAATGATCGTATATGGCAAGGCTCCTTTGATGTTTACAAAATATTGTCCGCTGAAAAAAATGAATCAATGTGGTAGCTGCAAAAGCTCGAGCTATGAGTTAAAAGATGATCACGGAACCTTCCCGATCATAACGCATGATGATTGTACAACGACGATCCTGAATGGGAAGACGCTTAATCTTTTAGATGAGCTACAAAGCATAAAAGGAATCGAGGCATTCAGATTAAACTTCACAGTTGAATCAAAAGAGCAGGTTGTGAAAACCATTAATAAGGCTTTAAGCAAATTAAATGGCTCAATGAGTAAAGCTGTCTTTGATCAGCAAACAGACACAAGAGGACATTTTAATAAAGAGATTTTGTAGGGAAATATATTAAATCCTTAGAATGAAAATTCGAGGGATTTTTTGTTATGGAGCAAATGATAAATATAAAAAAGAGCAGGAGGAGTTACCACTGCTCATGATGTATAAAGATTTAAAGTAATTTAATTAGCTCTTCTAATTTTCTAGATAAAATTTTTGCAAGCTCAAAGTCAGTGTTTTTTAAAGCTAATGCTATTTCTGTTTCCACGGATTTTTTCTTTTGTTCAATTTCTAAATAGTCTTTATCAAAATGTTTGGCATACATCATCTGTCTGAATTTTCGCATACTCATTTTTCTAATTGTCTTATCTTCAATGATTAGAATATAATCCATACAGTTTATTATAAAGTTATAATCATGAGAAATCATTAGAATTGCACCATTATAGTTTTCTATAGCCTTCTCAAGTGCTATTTGTGAATAGGTATCTAAATGACTTGTAGGTTCATCGAGAAGCAACATGCTCGCTTTAATAGCTGCAACTTTAGCCAATTGCAGTATGTTTTTTTCTCCACCAGATAAAGATGCTATCTTTTGATTAATTAGGTTGTCGTTAAAACAATAATTTGAAAGATATGATTTAATTTCTTCATAAGTCTCAAATCCAACATCTGCAAACTCTTCAAGTATTGTATTGCTTTCGTTTAGTATTTCTCCTTGATTTTGAGATAAATAAGCAACTTTAACATCACCATTTATTTTAATGGAAGCATGATCATTTTTATAGATGTCTTTCAATAAAGTTGTTTTTCCTGTACCGTTTGGACCAATAAGAGCTACTTTATCAGTAGATTTAATCTCAAAATTAACATTTTCTAAAAGTATTTCATCAAAGGCAACACGATAATCAGTAACTTTTAAAGCAATGGCTTCTTCGATTTTATCATCAGTAGCGAAACTGATATCTGGCTGTTTAATATCTACGAATGGAGTTTTAATCCTACGTTCCATCAGTCTTTCTTGAAATTTTACTCTAGCTTTCAAGGCTCTTCCTTTAGATGCTTCAGAAAGTTCAGTTGCAATAAATCTTAATTTGTCGATTAAAATCTCGTTTCGCTTGATTTTTTCATCATCAGCAGCAGCAAGCTCTTGCAACTCAATTTTAGTTAGCAGTAATGAGAAGTTATAATCAATATATGTTCCATCGAATTCCTGGAGTTCCATGTTTTCAAGGTGTAAAATTTTATTAAAACAATGATTCAATAGATATCTGTTGTGCGTAATAACTAATATTGTTTCTTTGTGAGAATTAATTAGGTTTTTAAGCGAATTAATATTTTCAAAGTCTAAAAACACATCTGGTTCATCCATAATTATTAAGTCAGGATGATTAAGCATTTCCTTAATAACTTGAACAAGTTTAAATTCGCCGCCACTAAGCTCAGATATCATTAAATTTTTATGATTACTTAAGTCTGCAAGATTAAGTTTTTTGTTAATGTTGCTTTCAAATTCATTGCCATTGATTGCATCAAACGCGTCTTGAGCTTGTTGGTACTTTTCTAGCAAAGTATCTATATCCGAAGATGTTTCCATCTCAGCGCAAATAGATGTTATTTCATTTTGTAGCTTAATAAATTCTTCGCCTATATATTCGAAAACAGTAGTCTCTTTTGGCTTGTCTAGCTGTGAGAATTGACTTACATACCCAATTCTACAATTTGGGTCTATCTCTAACTTACCATCAAACATATATTCCTCAGGATCCATAATTATATTTATCAGTGTGCTTTTTCCACTTCCACTTGTGCCTATAAAAGCGCAATGTTGACCATCATCTAATGTAAATGAAATCTTATTATATAGATTTTTTTGTGGAAATGAGTAGGATAAGTTTTCAACTTTTATCATATTATTACCTTTCTTTATCATCTTAAAAGAGCTTATAAAAATAAGCTCTTCAATATATAATCTTCCCAATTGTAATTTTGAAATTCATTATAAACTAGTTATGATATTTTTTTGTTTACCGTTGGTAGCGTAACATTTTTTATGACTAAATTCAATCATTCATATTAAAAATTTTCAGAAATGTACCCTGGCATCAAGGACATCGCCTCGCAGTCAACGCACTTCGATACATCATCTGAAGCATAGAACTTTTTCACTTCACGGGGATAGATTCCTTTGTATTTCTTAAATAGTGTGGTGAAGCGGCTATGGGAGCTGTAGCCGACAGATTTTGCCACATCCTTTATTTCAAGCTCTGTTGTCGATAATAGGGTTTCGGCGATGTTCATTCTTTTTCTTTGGGAATATTCCGTAATGCTCATTTGGTATTTCTGCTTAAATATGTTTTTCAACTTTGTACCGCTCATCATCGCAATTTTTTCTAGGATTTCTTGAGAAATATCCAAGGCATAATGGTCGTTAATATAGCTCGCTACATTCTCAATGGCTATTTCGTCCGATCTGGATATTTGTTTTGTTTTTGCTTTATTCAAATAAGCATCCAAGGTAATGCTGAGCCATTCCTTCGCTTTCGCTTCTAAAAATATCTCCGCAGCCGGAGAACTCATATGGCAATTTAAAATAGAGTTTGCCAGCTTCCCCATAGGCTTCGTTATTAGCTCTCTGGTATCAAAAAATACATCTGAAATAATCAGATCTTTATCGATATGATCCGAAATATATTCTTTAATCATTTTTTCTTTGAAATTAACACCGACGCTTAAATAGGGGAAATTTGCGTGCAAAAGAAATCGAAAGTTCGTATTCTCCGTACTCGTAATAAACATCGTATTGGCTGTAAGTGTCTGATACGGATTAAAGGACTCCCCGTTCGCTGATTTAATATAGGAGGAGCTGAAAGAAAGATAGGAACTCAGCTCAGGGGAGAAATTGGAGATCCGTTCTTTTTTTATAAAGAAATCATGAATGTCAATGATAAATTGGTCGGTCTCATAATACCAATAGAACCCCTTAAGGTCTTCAGTGTCTACGTAAGATGTCTTCCCAACTGGACAGTATTTATTACAATTCAGGCAAGATTTCCAACCTAAGCCACCTAAAAGTTTTTCAAATGTCTCCACGGGCAAACCTCCTAATATCTCGATTAGACAATAATGTGATTAGACATATTTAACTTTATCCTATTGTATCGCATTTTGGTTGAATGATACAATACATTTAATTTAATATTACTAAGGGAATATGGATAGTCATAGAATTTGTGACATTTATATTCGTAAAAACAGGAACAAATATCATGTCTAAATGGGATAAAACGAAGGAGGGGTTGTATGTTCAAAGTTTATCAAAAGTTGCTGTATTACGTACCTAAAGAAAAGTGGCTGGCATACTTGGCAATTGCGCTTACCGTCATTTCTACAGTGGTAACAGTGTCCGCGTATTATTTTATGTATGCGTTTTTACAAGACCTCGTAGTTATGAATGAAGCGGGAGGTGCCTTCCGTTATGCGATGCTGATTGTAGGTCTCTTAGTGGGAGGTGCTTTAATTTATATGGCAGCGGTGTTGTTGACACATGTGCTCGGGTTTAGGTTAGAAACCAACCTTCGGAAAAAAGGTATTGATGGGTTGATGAACGCCAGCTTTAAATTTTTTGATGCCAACGCATCGGGAAGAACAAGACAGCTGATTGATGATAATGCAGCGCAGACCCATAGCATTGTTGCCCATCTGATACCAGATAATGCAGGCGCGGTGCTGACGCCGTTATTGGTTATTGTTGTTGGCTTTATGGTGGATATCAAAATCGGAATCGCACTCGTTTTGTTTACGATTATCGGTGCAGGGCAAGTGATGTTGATGTCAGGGGACACCACCTTCATGGAAAAGTATCAATTGGCTTTGGAAAAGATGAACAGCGAGACTGTTGAGTATATACGTGGTATGCAAGTGGTAAAGATTTTTGGAGCGAATGTTCATTCGTTTAAAGCTCTGCATAAAGCAATTATCGATTACTCTAAATGCGCTCTCGACCATTCGATGGGGAGCAAAAAACCGTACGTGAGATTTCAAACGATTTTTTTAGGTGCAGTCGCTATTGTCGTGCCGCTTGCAGTGTTGTTTTTGGACATTCACGCAGACGGCAAAACACTTGCCGTAGAGCTGATTATGTTTTTATTCCTTAGTGGGGTGTTATTTAGCGGTTTTATGAAAATTATGTATGTTTCTATGTATGCTTTTTTGGGAACTTCGGCTGTGGAGAAATTAGAGAAAATCTTTGCAGATATGCAGCGGGATCGATTAGAATTTGGAACCGTAGAAGCATTTGAAAATTATGATATAGAATTTGACCATGTACGTTTTGGATATGGAGAGGAAATGATTCTGGACGATTTGAGCTTTAAGCTGGAAGCGAATAAAAGCTACGCTCTGGTAGGAGCTTCAGGAAGCGGTAAGTCAACCATCGCCAAATTAATATCGGGATTCTATCCGATCAACGATGGAGAAATAAGAATCGGCGGTAAAAGACTTTCGGATTATAGCGAAGAAGCGATTATAAAAAATATCGCTTTTGTGTTTCAAGATAGCAAGCTCTTTAAAATGAGCATATTTGATAATGTTCAAATCGCAAACCCAAGTGCAACGAGAGAACAAGTAATGGAAGCACTTCGTCTTGCAGGCTGCGATCAATTGATTCAAAAATTTCCTGCGAAGGAGCACACAGAAATCGGAGCCAAAGGAGTATTTTTATCAGGCGGGGAAAAACAGCGAATCGCCATTGCAAGAGCTATTTTAAAGAATGCCAATATCATTATTATGGATGAGGCGAGTGCGGCAGTTGACCCTGAAAATGAACATGAATTGCAAAAAGCGTTCAAGAATCTGATTAAGGGGAAAACGGTCATTATGATTGCTCATAGACTCAGCAGTATCAGGGCGGTTGATGAGATATTGGTTATGGAGAAAGGCAAAATCATAGAGCGAGAGAACGATGCAGCATTAATGCAAAAAGAGCACAGCAAATATAAATATTTCCAAGATCTCTATGCGCAAGCGAATGATTGGAGGGTGCGCTATGAAGAATCTATTTAAGCAATACTTTGCGCTTACAGATAAAGGTGCCGGTGATTTGGTAAAAGCGAGCTTTGCTTCTCTTTCAGTCAATATCATCAACATGGTGCCGGCGATATTAGTCATGCTGTTCTTTGATACGCTTGTTTTGGGAAATACACGAAGCAATATTTTTTATATTGTTTTCTCTGTTTTGGTACTCGGCGTTATGTATGTTCTTTTGAACATCGAATACGATACGCTCTATAATGCAACCTACGAAGAAAGTGCGAATCTGAGAATCGACATTGCAGATACGCTGAGCAAACTGCCACTTTCGTATTTTTCGAAACATAATCTGACAGATTTATCCCAGACAATTATGGCGGATGTTGCAGCGATTGAACATGCTATCAGTCATTCCATGGCAAAAACAATTGGGTTCTTTATGTTCTTGCCACTCGTGTCAATCCTTTTGCTCATAGGCAATGTCAAATTGGGATTGGCAGTCGTTCTACCGATCGTTGCCGGGTTCTTGCTTGTGGTTTGGTCGAAGAAAATCCAGCTCCGAGAAAATATTAAATATTACACCAAGCTCCGAGAGAACTCCGACAGCTTTCAAGAATCGATAGAATTACAACAGGAGATCAAGAGCTTCAACTTGATAAAAAGCACCAAGGAAAGTCTATATCGAAAAATGGATGAAGGAGAAAAAATTCACCTAAAAACGGAGCTGACAGCGGCTGTACCACTTCTCTTGTCAGGGGTTGTTGTTCAGGTTGCCTTTGCTATCGTGATCTTGGTAGGGACAGGATTGTTTTTAAAAGGTGAAATTAATATTCTGTACCTCATTGGATATATTTTGGTCTCTATCAAAATCAAAGAAGCAGTCGACGGTGTTACGCAGAATATGGCGGAACTGTACTATATTGATGCGATGATTAATCGTATCAAGGAAATGCGAAACACGAAGATTCAAAAAGGAGAAGACAAGGAAATTTCCAATTATGATATTGAATTGAAAAATGTGTCCTTTGCCTACAATGATGATACTGCAATTCTCAAAGATATTAGCTTTACCGCCAAACAAAATCAAGTAACAGCACTGGTAGGTATGTCAGGCTGCGGGAAAACAAGTATTCTTCGTTTAATTTCAAGACTCTATGATTATAATAATGGGAGCATCAAGGTTGGTGGCATGGACATCAAGGATATTTCAACAAAATCATTATTTGAAAAGACCTCAATCGTCTTTCAAGATGTAATGCTGTTCAATTCATCCATCATGGAAAATATCAGGATTGGCAATCAAGCAGCTACAGATGACGAAGTAAAACAGGCTGCGCGTCTGGCAAATTGCGAAGAGTTCATTCATAACCTGCCGGATGGATACAATACTGTCATCGGTGAAAATGGGGCAACCCTATCTGGCGGTGAAAGACAAAGACTTTCTATTGCTAGAGCCTTTTTGAAAAACGCGCCGATTATCATTTTAGATGAAATCGCAGCATCCTTGGATGTGGAGAATGAGAAAAAAATACAAGAGAGCCTCAACGAATTGATTAAAAACAAAACAGTCATCATTATCTCCCATCGACTGAAATCTGTCGAAAATGTCGATAAGATCGTCGTGATTGACAAAGGAAACGTTGAAGCCGCTGGAAAACATGAGGAACTGACTAGTATATCCAAAACCTACAGAAATCTCGTAGAAAAAGCAAAACTGGCAGAAGGATTTAAATATTAGGGGAAATAAAGCGAGCCGTCATTCGATTGACGGCTTCTTTGTTTTGACAACGGCGTAATTGCTCCTGGAGGTCTCAATGGTGTGCATTTTTTAATGGTTACGTTCCTGCTCATCGGCATCTGCTTTTGTTCGATGCACAGCTCCCCTAGGGTGTTGGGGCGGGGCGTAGATTGAATATAATTTTAACGGTTCGTTTCCTGTATTAATTAGATTATGCCATGTACCAGCTGGAATTATAAAGGCATAATCTTCACATAAATTTTTTTGAAAGTGCAGATTATGTTGATGTTCCCCCATTTCTACTCGTCCTCGACCTGCTTCAATGCGGATAAATTGGTCAAGGTACGGATGAATCTCTAATCCAATTTCACCACAAACAGGGATGCTCATTAACGTTAATTGCATATAACAACCAGTCCACAAGACGGTACGAAACATTTGATTTTGCTTTACTGCTTGCGAAATATTGAATACGAAGGGATTTGGACCGTAGTCACTTGACGGACAAGTGACGCGTGGACTATTTGCGTAACAGGGAATGTGGTTAGAAATTCGACCAGTATTATTTAAATAATGCATAATGTTCTCCTTTCAGAAATTTTCTTTATTAGCATTATATGCGTGGTCTGGGATTTTGTTTTCACTCCTTTTTTCAGCAAAAAATAAATGGGAAAGCCACAATGCTGGCTGAGAAATTCAGATGACGATGTAGATGCCTCGCTTGCATCAATGAGTATGGAATTGATGGCTGAGGCTATGGGGCTTGGCACGCTGTATGTGGGCTTTTTCGCTGTGGCAGTAAAACGGAGCAAAAGGATCAAAAAAGAGCTTGGTCTTACGAAAAAAGAAAAGGTGGTAACCTGTCTTGCAATGGGATATCCTGATGTTAAATATATGCGCACGGTTCCTAGAAAAAATGCTGAGATCGAATGGAGATAACAGAAAATATTAAGGCAGCCGTCATTCAAAACAAAGGTGGGATTAAAAAACGGAATGGTTAATACAATTTTATTTGATTTAGATAATACATTGCTAGATTTTAATAAGGTGGAGAAAATTGCGCTGACAGAAACATTGATTCAACTGGGGATACATCCGAACGAAGCAATCTTAAACCGGTATAGTGAATTAAATCTGGAACAATGGAAACTATTAGAGCAGGGAAAGCTAAGCCGAAGTGAGGTTAAAACAAGACGCTATCAAATTTTGTTCGATGAGTTCGGTGTGGAGCGTTCAGCAGATAAGGCAGCAAAAATTTACGAGTCCTTACTTGGGCGTGGTCATTATTTTATGGGAGGGGCAGAAGAATTATTACACGCTCTTTCTCCTGATTATCGGCTCTATATAGTTACGAATGGAACTGCAAGTGTCCAGAGAAGCCGCATCAAAAGTGCTAATCTTGAAAACTATTTCGAGGGCATTTTTATCTCCGAAGATATTGGATTTAATAAACCAAGCAGTGATTTTTTTCATCATTGCTTTGCTCAAATTCCGAATTTCCAGAAGCAAGCTACCATAATAATCGGTGACAGCATTTCGTCGGATATACAGGGTGGCAAAAATGCGGGAATCAAAACAATATGGTTTAATCCAACACGGTCATCTAACAATTCAAATGTTCTACCAGATTACGAGATATTTGATTTAAAGGAGATCGAATTGTTATTAACTCAACTTTCCTAGTTAAAAAACCTCTATGAATCCTAGCTTTCTAAGGGGAAATCGTAAAAAGATACGTTCTTGACATGTACACATAAAAATGCACCTCCTATCTGATACAATGTAATTACGACATTACCATCAAATCAGACAAGAAGGCGCATACTATAGATCAAAATGACTTGACTCGAACCCAAGGTAAGAATTTGTACTTAATTGTGAAGTGATATTAAGTAGTATTCCAGAGAAGCATTATATATTTTATACAATATCAATCTAAATAATGGGGCAATACAATCCATATCGAGGATTACAATAATAAGGCGGTCTGAGACCTATTTCAGGCAATTTAAATGGACAAAGATTTGAATTATATAATACTTCGACTTTTCTAGTTGATTGATTTACTAATAATAAATTTACTTGACCAATCATTTTATTATTCAAGGTAAAGCCTCCCTCAGTAATTATACTTTAGTTTATTCATTGTTTAATCATAAAGTGCAGAGAGTATAGGCACATTATTAGGCGGCTAGCCATAGGATAAGGTAAAAATTATCGGGGGAATTCCTATGGATTATCCGATTCAGCCAAATTACGGGAAGATAACGCGTTGTGAAGATGTTGCGATTACGGTGCCAGAACAACGGCAGTATCGTCAACCAGGTTTAGAATCACTAATGGTTCCAAGACCAATTATCGAAAATCCTAATTACAAAGGAAGTGGAAAATTAGAAGGAAGAGTAGCACTTATTACAGGTGGTGACAGCGGAATTGGTGCTGCTGTTGCTATTGCCTTCGCTAAAGAAGGTGCAGATGTCGCGATTTCTTACTTAGATGAGCATGAAGATGCAAACCGTACAAAAACAAGAATTGAAGAGCTGGGGCGGCATTGTTTGCTACTTCCAGGGGACTTGAGAAATAAAAATCAATGTGTATATATAGTAGAGAAGACGCTGCATGTCTTCGGCAGGCTCGACATTCTTTGCAATAACGCAGGTATTCAATTTCAACAATTGAGTTTGCTTGATATTACAGACGAGCAATTTGATGATACGTTTAAAGTGAATATATATGCTTTTTTCTATGTAACGAGAGCAGCGTTACCGTATTTACAAGCGGGCAGTTCCATAATTAATACAACTTCCGTTGTCGCCTATGAAGGAAATGAACAATTAATTGATTATACAGCAACTAAAGCAGCTATTGTTGGTTTTACCCGTGCATTAGCAAATAATATAGTGGGCAAAGGTATTAGAGTCAATGCAGTTGCACCCGGACGCATATGGACACCGCTAATTCCATCAAGCTTTTCTGCTGATGAAGTGACACAAGCCGGTAACCCCATGCAGCGTCAGGGTCAGCCTTTTGAACTGGCTCCTGCCTATGTTTACCTAGCTTCCGATGACTCACGTTTTGTAACAGGTCAAACAATGCATGTGAATGGCGGTCAAATCACTTCTTCTTAGCTTAGCGTAATTTAAAATATCTGGTCGATTGACCCGTTATTCTTGTCTTTCATACTATAAAAGAGAAATACTACGAAATAATCTGCATTTAATATAGCCTATCATTAGCGTTCTCAAAACAACTCGCCTTCAACCAACGGTACAGCGACAATAAAGGATGCTTCGTTCCTGTTTCTTGTTGTACGAGTACCAGCAACGCAATTCATACCTGGTTCATCACCGCCTGTTCGCTCGTTCCGTAAAAGGTTTTGATTCGTACATGCTGCTTCATCCATTTAAAAAATGCAGGAATCAAAACAATGTGGTTTAATCCAACACGGTCATCTAACAATTCAAATGTTCTACCAGATTACGAGATATTTGATTTAAAGGAGATCGAATTGTTATTAATAAATAACCACCAATAAAGGTGTAGCTACAGTTCTTTGTGAGAAGAAGAATTTCGTTACATTTTATAGGGGGATTGGTTACATTTTTCCAGGGAATGCCGATATAAACAGTAAGTCGATGTAAACAGGAAGCAAGGGTGTGGCTGTGCTTGACATAATTAAGAACGGGAGTGATGAAATTGAGAATTAACGGTTATGGGGGCGTGTCGGCATACAATCCCTATTCAAAAATCAACACATCAATCCAGATGAAAAATGTTCAAATGCCGTCGTATGGCTGGGGGAAAGGTTTAATTGCGACAAAGACCGAAACCAACAGAACTGATGAAGAAATAAAAAATGCTATGATAGAATTGGCAAAGAAAGACGCTCGTAATGGTATTTTTGAGATGGAAAAGAATCATTGATTATATAGGATTCAATCGCTTTGATGCAAAAATTTAAATTGAAAGCCGCGGAGACTGTGTTTGAGTCTTCGCGGTTTTTAAGTTTGCATTTGGTGGTGGAGCCGGAGAATTGAAATGCTTTTGTGTTACCGCATTAGCCTTTTGCTATAGATTTTCCCAAGTCATAGGCTTTTTGACAGTCACTCGGAAAAACTTTTTCCCTGCGTTCTTTCCGTTCTGCTTCATTAAAACTTGCCATATGATATTTGCTATAATCATTTACCTGTAGGGTTTCAGTTGATACAATGGTTTGCTCGTATCCAAAATGGCTGAACATCATTTTATATTTTTCAAATAAGGCATTGTATCCGATTCTGTCAATCATACTCTCAGGAGCATTCATTGTATAAATAAATGCCGATTTTTTTATGTTTCCATCATAATAAGTCTGAGAATAATCATCATAAGAGAGGTATTGGAATAGGAATCGTTCCAAAAAGCCCTTTGTCATAGCAGTCACATCACTAAAATATATTGGTGAACCGATAATCAGACCATCACAGCTATCTATTGTTTCAAGTACCGGTTTCAGCTCATCGTTTACGTTACAATGCCCTAGACTTTTGCCATGTTTGACCTTACAAGCCATACAACTAATACAGCCTTTATAGGTTAAATCATAAAGATTGACAAGTTCCGTCTGTGCGCCTTCGCTTTGTGCACCTTCCAACGCTTTGTTCAATAAGATATGTGTATTCCAATTTTGGCGAGGACTTCCGTTTACAGCTACAATTTTCATTGGATAACCACCTTTACGAGAGATTTTTGTATTTGTGTTGTGTAACATTCTGATTTAATAAACTTCCCCTCATGATTTCTTCAAATGAGTTATAAAATACAGTGTGGTCGATTCTGTATCAGTAAAACAGTTTGCTTTTCTGTACGGATTTATTATATGATTTAAGAAACAAAGTAACAAGTACGCACATTTTTGTTCCCTAAAATATGTAATGGAGGACTTATGAAAAAAATAATATGCTCAGAAGAATCGACCAAGAGTGGTGAATGCCCCATTATTTATGCGATAAAGTTGATCGGTCAAAAGTGGAGACTCCCTATTTTATGGGAGCTTATGAAATATGACATACTGCACTACAATGAACTGAAGCGTCATATTCCTGGGGTTACAAATACAGCATTGACAAGATGCTTACGAGAACTTGAAGAATTCGGTCTGATCAATCGGCATGACTATGGCACCATTCCGCCATCTGTAGAATATAGCTTAACAGATCGAGGAAAAGCGTTGCTGCCAACATTAATTGAGTTATACCGTTGGAGCGAGGAACAAATGAAATTTAATACTTAATCATTAAATGTTGACTCGCGCAAGTATTTTTATAGTCATGCTTGCAACAGTTTTCCCGTGCCTTTTATTCAGTGGATGGGTTCCTGTTAGAGGAGTTGTTTTCCAAAAAACAGGTTTTCGGTGAAATAGGTGTAAGAGCACAGGACGGTAAAATAGAAGAGGAAGTAAAGTTGAACGGTGAAGCATACTATGTTATGGAATTTAACATTGACCTTGATATTGACCTCGATGATATTAAGTCAGGTTACTACGAAAAATGAGAGTTAATCCAGTACATTTATAAAAAAGGAGGGTTAATATGAAAAGAAAGCTATTCTCAGTACTACTAGTATTAATGTTTATTTTTTCAATCGGAACTATCAAAATCTACGCTGAAAATGAGAGCAAAATGGATATTGTTGATAATTTAGCAGAAAACTTTGAAGTAGTTGACGGCGCTCCTGTTCTTGGAGATTTCCAATATGATGCTGATTACGCTGAGATAATTGCTGAAAAAGAAAGACTAGCCGAAGAGTATTATTTAGCAAAGCAGGAAGGAAACGAGGAAGTAGCTGCTGAATTATTAAGGCAGTTTGAAGAGAAATATACTGATCCAGAAATTCAGGGGAAATTGTCTTCGGCTAAATCTCTGGAAATTCAAGAGGCTCAGGAAATTCGTGAAAAATTGGCATCAGAAGATTCACTAGGAATGGGTGCAGTTGCTGCCGAGGCATATGATACGCTCTTATTTTTGAATGGAACCCTAATCAATGATTATGAAATAATCATTAGAAATGACAGGGCGTTGGTACCTGTAAGGTTAATTGCTCAGGAATTAGGTGCTTCTGTGGATTGGAACGGGAGCAATAAGGTAGTTACAATTACAAAGTCTCAAAAAGAGATTGTTCTGACGATTAATAACAATGTTGCTTTTGTTAATGGAATAGAATTTGATTTAGATTATCCAGCGATAATATATCAAGATTTAACGTATGTGCCTCTGAGATTTGTTGCAGAAAATTTAGATGCTATGGTTCATTATTCCCCAGGGATTTCGCCAGAATTCACATATTATTATGAAACACAGATGCCAGTATCTCCTGCGGACACGATAGTTAGAAGTTTTGCCAATATCATCATCGATGAAAAATATGATTTTAGCGATTCAAGAACAAAAGAAGAAGCCTTGAAAAAAACACAAGCAATATGTCTTGCAGGTCTGGAAAATTTCTCAAAAAGCATGAGGGAAAACCTTGCGAATTCAAACGGAAATCCTAATCAACTTGACGGTGACTTTAAAGGCATAGAAAAGGAAATCGATAGAATGATGTATATCGGCGAAGTATCAAGATTCTATAAATTCACTATAGGTCCTTATGATATTTTATTTGACAGAATGAACGATAACATATTCTTCGTAATATATTCATCCGGTACAACCATTAAGGAAGTTAACATTAACGATCCCGGATTATATTTGCCAGCTTTCATTGTAGGTTAATACACAGTTAGACAAGATAAAATCAGATATCTTATATACCTAATTTTGTCTTACTATAGAATAATTAAATTGCAAGCCGCGAAGACTGTGTTTTAGTCTTCGCGGCTTTTAAGTTAGCCTACGGTGGTGTGGGAGGATAACTACTCATTTAATTAGGTAAGTTCCTGAATGGATAAGTTGCTGCTTAATTTACCGACCTTGTTGTTTTTTGATAAAAGCGTTTACCCTTGTCAAAAAGGTATCTTCGTCTACAACTGCTTTTTCCAAAAAGGTCTGTAAGCTATCTGGTCTATCTATTTCATTTAGTAGAACCTCATAATTCCTAAATACAAAGCTTATCACCATATGCAAGTTATCCAACTGATATAATAGATCGACAACAGAATAAAATTCGCTTTCCGTTAATCCCCCATTTGAATGATAATTATCATAATCAAATTGATCAGCCATTAGACAAAATCGAGCGTTCTCAATAAAGTATATTGCTTCCCGTTCAGTGTGCAGTTTATCATATTCATCCTGTAAATATTGTAATTTATTGAATTTCATTAGTATCACTCCCTAACTATATTTATTGCCCGTTTACGGGGAATGTGATTTTAGATTATTCCCTGAGATAATAAAAGAAAATGGGAAGGGAAAGGCAATAATGATTAAATATGATAAACTCTGGAGGATGATGGACAAAAGAGGGATATCGCAATATCAATTAATCCATCATTACGGCATTAGTCGTGGTCAACTTGATCGAATAAGGCAGAATGAGAATATTACAATAAACACCTTCGACATTTTTTGTAACATTCTGAACTGTGACATTGGGGATATTGCAGAACACGTCAAAGACGGTAACAATAGATTTAAACCAGAAACCTGATTTACAGCCACTAACAGGATACTCATTAGTGGCTTATTTTATTTTTTATCTGTACTCACTTGTCTTTCAATATAGTTTAGGGTTCTTCACTCCTTTAGGAATACGATCTGTCCACATTCGAATTGCCCGATTACGGGGAATATGAGTTTATTGTATACCGATCAAATTAAAATGGCAATACTTACAAAATCGTAAATTTCGACATGTCTTTTTATATCTTCTACTTACCCGATTGCGGGGAATATTGTTTTTTATTACTCATTGAGATAATAAAAGAAAATGGAAGGGAAAAGCAGTAATGATTAAATATGATAAATTATGGATAATGATGGAGAAAAGAGGAATATCACAATATCAACTAATCAATCAGTATGGGATTAGTAGGGGACAGCTTGATCGGATAAGGCAGAATGGGAATATTACAGTGAATACACTTGATATTTTTTGTAATATTCTTAATTGCGATATTGGGGATATTGCGGAACATGTCAAGGACGGAAACAGTAAATTTAAGCCAGAAACATAATTTGTAAGCCACTAAGAAGATTCTTCTAGTGGTTTATTTTATGCTGTTTTGACGATCTGCATCCGATAATGAATACTACACAGGAGCAGCCTCAAAAGAATCTGTTATGTAGCAAAAGCAGGGCGTGGTAGCCAATCATCAGCTGCCACGCCCTGCTTTGTTTTGCGCGTCAAATATTTAATCTTCATCAAAATCTAAAAATTTATGCGCGGGAACTCCTAAAGCATCAGCAATATCAAACAATGTATCTAAAGAGATCGCTCTATCAATATTAGGAGCTTCCACTGCACCGATAAACGCAAGAGTTTTGTCAACCATCTCTGCAAGCTGCTCTTGTGTAAATCCTTTAATTTTTCTGTAATAACTAATTTTCAGCCCTAATTTCCTATATTTCGCTTTATGCGCTGCTTTCAAGATAACCACCTCACTCCATATATAAATTTTACCAAATGATATTGACTAACTGTATTGATAGACATATAATAAATATTAAGTGTTAGTTAATAAAAATTGTTTTTAAAGCAATTTATATTGAATAGGGGGACTTTGTATGGCTGATTATAAAGCTATGTATGCCGTATTGTTTCGGAAAATTACGGCTGTGATAGAAGAATTGCAAAATGTCCAACTAGAAACGGAGAAAATGTATATATC
>JAEWFW010000019.1 GCA_023388635.1 Bacillota bacterium | reverse complement strand
GCCCAACAGTCCGTTCAATAAATGACCATACATGGTGTATTCCCTGTTTATTCAGCATAGAAAACAAAAAGCCGCTCGTCGAAGCGATATGGTACAGCAATTGATTACTCCGCTCTAAATTACACGCAAACTCGTACTGCCGAAGCAATTGCTCATGCGAAACATGTTCTATATAAATAACCGTGATTGCCATCTGCCGAATGCTTTTATATGTCTCTCCGCTTAAAGTAACACGGCTGTCACCGTCTAGAACAAAAACCACATCTCCCGTCGACAATTGTTTGGATAGGCGCATCAATACATCGCCTGTACAGTGGTCCAAAATCACACTGACTGCCAGCGCTCCATCCTGCCCCTCGCCTAATGAGCTATCTATATTCAATGAAGTTTCTATATCAGTAAAATTCCTGATCCCGGAAATTGTCTGATCCCTAATCTCACCACTCCATAGTTGAAAATCCATCAATGGCTCAAGAAACAAAAACTCCCGTAACAATATCACTGTATTCATCGTGTCGACCTCCTCTATGTGATCCAATAGCGTTGTGGTTTTCGAGGAGGAAGAAAGCGAGCCGACGGATCAGTAATCTTTGCCATTTTCACTCCTTCGAGCGAGCACTCGTACTTGCCTCCGTCTATGTCAATATCGATCACAGACAGTGCTTCTGGAATACATGCAGCTACACACGCAGGCAGCAATCCCTGTTCTTGCCGTTCAATACACATATTGCATTTATCGACTTTGCCTGTTAATGAACTGTATTTCGGTGCGTTGAACGGACAGGCGCCTACACAACTTTTACAACCAATACAATGTGTAGGATCATGTACGACAATCCCATCTCGCCTCTTTTTAAAACATTTATAGGCACAAACTGCCATACAAGCAGGGCTTGCACAATGATTGCACGCCATTGATACAAAACCTGTGATTTGATCTTGCCGGTTCGATACACCGACAATCTTTCTCCGCCGATGATCTCGTAAACGATGTTCATTTTGGCACGCCATTTCACATCCCTTACAGCCGATACAACGGCTCAAATCCATCAAGAAGCCCAATTGCTTTGCCATGCTATGGTATTACCTCCTTCCGCACTTTCTATGATATACTGTTAATGAATCGCCGCTCCTTGCTGTCCGTGGCACCGCGGCATTAGCCCATCCGTGGGCGTCAGCCGCTCCTTGCCGTCCATGGCACCGCGGCATTAGCCCATCCGTGGGCGTCAATCCTAGAGAGGTGAAAAGTAATGCCTTCTGCCAAGCACACTTCTACTATAACTCGCCATATCTGTCCGCGCAATTGCTTTGATACGTGCAGCATGATCGCCTATACTGAGAACGGTATTCTCAAAAAGGTAGACGGCGACCCCAAGCATGGATATACGGCAGGAAAATTATGTACCAAAGGCTATAGCTATATAAATAGAGTATACCATCCTGATCGATTAAAAACACCAATGATACAAACCCACAGAGGTTCAGGACGGTGGAAGGAAATTTCTTGGGAACAGGCAATGACGATAATTGCCGAGAAAATCTTAACACTGTATGACCGCTACGATTCCCATTTGTCACTCGCCCTGAATAAATATTCGGGGAATTTCGGTTTGCTTCATAACGCCGCCGAAGGGATGTTCAACAGTCTCGGAGCCACTACCCAGACAACGGGATCACCCTGCTGGTCTGCCGGACTTGATGCCCATATCTACGATTTCGGCAATTATCTCACATCCGATCCCGAACAAATTTCAGAATCTAAACTACTGCTTTTATGGGGCGTAAACCCAGCATGGACAGCGATCCACAGTATGCGTTATATTTACCAAGCACAAAATAACGGTGCCACTGTCATCACGATTGACCCCATCTACACAACATCAGCGAAAAAATCGGACATCTACATCCAACTGCAGCCCGGCAGTGATCTTTATCTCGCTCTGGCGATTGCCAAAGTGATATGTGCCAACGGGTGGCAGCAGCAAGCATTCCTTGAAACATACACATTGGGCTGGGAAGCTTATATTGACTCATTAAATGATTTGACGCTCGAATCGTTGGCTGAACGTTGCGGTCAACCAATTTCTGTCATCGAAACATTGGCGAAGCTCATCAGTCAAGAGAAACCGATGATGATCTGGACCGGTTTTGGACTGCAACGACATGTAAAAGGCGGACAAACAATCCGCGCCATTAATGCATTGGCAGCGCTCACCGGTAACATCGGCGTACCCGGCGGTGGAACTCATTTTGCTCAACAACGCACTTGGAATTTTAATAATTACACGTCGATGAACAGCAATCCTTCAGCAACACGCTATATCAATATCAATCAATTTACTGATGCAATTAAGCATTTAGACGATCCGCCGATCAAATTTTTATGGATCTCCTGCCGCAACCTTTTAACTCAGTCACCTGAAAAACATGCTTTAATCAAGCAACTGGAAAAACTCGAATTGATCGTTACCGTTGATCAATTCATGACACCGACGGCGCAGCAGTCGGATATCGTGCTGCCGACGACAACCCAGTTTGAAGAATGGGATGTAATGCCCAGTTATTGGCATCATTGGATCTCTATCAACCAGCCTGCCATCGCACCTTATTGTGATTGTAAAAGTGAATTGCAGATTGCACAGTTGCTGATGACAACTTTGAATACTATGCGCCCAAATACATCGAATTTCCCTACCCAGTTATCTGCTACCGATTTTATTGATCGTGAATTTAACTCCGAATTATACGAGCAGTTAGGCATCACAAATTGGCGCGAACTATTAGACGGTCCGCGCAAAATATCGCTGCCTACAGCTTGGAGTGATTTACATTTTGATACACCTTCAACGAAATTCGAATTTGTATCGCAACGAGCCTCTGACCATCAATTACCTGCTATGGCATCATTATTGACTGACTCCGCAGAGACTCATGACAAACGCTATCCCTATTGGTTACTGACGCCGCACTCCCAGTTCGGTCTCAATTCGCAATTTCATAATTTGCCGTGGATACAAAAACTCGGTGCCGAACCGACGATCTGCATCCATCCTACAACTGCCAAACAGGAAGGGTTAACCACAGGAACGATAATCCGTCTTTACAACGAATACGGTTCTTTTATCGTCAAAGCGACATTAACGCATGACGTACCTCCCAAGGTGCTTGTCTACTACCAAGGCTGGTATCCGCAATCGAATATTTGTATCAACGAGCTGATCCCCTGCAACCAAGCCGATATGGGCGCACAGGCAACGGGTTTTGCCGGGATGGCGTTTTATAATGCTTTTGTGAATATACAGAAGTTGTGACGGTTACGGATGACCTAATGCCGCAGTGCCATGGATGGCAAGGAGCGGAAAACCATGGATGCTCCAGTGCCACTGTGCATAGATGGTAAAGAGTGGCTAAGATTCAGAAGTAGTTCAGCTCTGAATTAAATTTTCCTTATTAAAAGCTACTTTTTGCCCTGTCGTAAATATTTTGCCATTTTCCGCGCCTGCTACAATACGAGCGAGCTTTGCCCCGTCTTTAATCATAAAGCCTGAAAGCGTCTCGAATCCATAGTTAAAGAACAGTGGCGCCAGCGGTGTGCCGGGACCGACCATTGTCAGACGAATCGCATTTTTTGACAATTCCAGAAGTCTTGGCAAAGTTTTGTTAACAATACAAGAATTCGTCAAATAAATATATTCACAATCGGGAAGTATGTACTCGGCAGCCGATATCGGATAATCTCCGTCCTTCGGTCCCCACTCGATGATGGAAAAATCACATATTGGCTCCAGCAGTCTTTCTAAATGCGGAAAATGTCCGACAACGGCAACCTTTTTTCCGCGCACTTCATTCTGTGACATAATAAATGGGTCAAAAATCCGATCTTCTACCCTCATCGAATCGGAAAACAAAACACCGTTCCCCCTCGCCACTTGCGGATTATTGTAATACGCATTCAACGCCGCAAGACCGGCAGAAGCCTCGACGAAGTTCCACGACTTTACACACTCCGCCACTTCAAATAGTGGTGCACCAATCATATTTTTCGTAAATACCGCTGCTCTTGTGGTCGGTGTACGCGAACCGCACATTCCCACGCTGTCTCCACTGCGAACACAACAGTATTCTTTTCCGCAAATTACCTCATCGACAAGCAAATCTTTCGGTATTCCCTCAATCAGTTCATCATATATTTGCCACATATTTTCGCCTCCTCCACTCGCCAAGTTAACAGATTCATAAAACTAGAGTTTCGTTCTCTCCAACTAGGATTCGATCTCTCCAACAATCAATTCCCCTGACCGCAACCGGTCACGGAGCCTCAACAATCTATTATCAAGTTGTTCAATCGCCTGCAAGCTCTGTCTTTCTTCATCCAAAACCTCAATTACTTTAAAAATACCGCCATTCTTAATGACGATCCGTTTATCGGCACTGAGGGCAAGCAGCGGGTCGTGTGTTGAAACAAAAATGATTTTGTCTCTTTTCGCTAAAAGTTCAATTGCCCGCCGTCTATCTATACCGGCATTCTCAATTTCATCAATGAGCACGATTGGAGAGTTGCTCATAAAAGCCGTATCAGCGATCATCAGCGCCCTTGACTGTCCACCACTGAGCTGTGTGACTTTCGTGTTTTGCGTGAACTTTTCCCCTGCCAGTTCGTTAGCGCATGCAAAACACTTTTCTATAACGTCCTGCGCGTTTGCCGTCAACCTGCTTTTAGCATGCATCTCCAAAAATTCACGCACCGTCAAGTCCATGACGAAATTCATATTTTGCGAGAGTTGTGCTACCAACTTACCCTCCATCTCAAAGCGCTGAATGTCGTCAAGCTCCACGCCGTTTACGAGGATCTTTCTCAGAGTCGGCGTATCGCCTTGGGCTAGGCACTCAATATCGTTTAGCAATCGGCTTTTTCCTGAGCCTGTAGGTCCGACGATGCTGATGACCTCTCCGGCATTGACTGTAAATTCCACATTCTCCAATTCACCCGATTTGTTGTGACCACCGAGGATGGTCAGTGATTTCACATCAACCCCTGATGATTCATCCGGTGAGAAAGCATCCATAAACTCACAAAAACTTTGCATCAGCCCATAATCATCTAAACCGAATTCTTCGAGAATTTCCTCATTGACCATCTTCACTGCTTCCGTCAAAGGCAGTTCGCTGGGAATCGAGTCCAAACGCAAATTACTCAGAAAGTCAGCGACAATCGGATACTGATATAATAATTCCTTGAGACTTATATTGTTTGCAAGATTAATGAATTCCTGTTGTCTCTTCATAGCGTTTTAAACTCCATTTTTCTCATCATTCCTTGTTGATAGGATTCTCCGATCTTCGTTTCCCCGGTGCAATAGGAGCAGATTGCCGCCGGTGTCGTAAAGCGCAATTTCATATCTCGAAGTGTCTGAATATCGCGCACTCCTTGCAAGTATTTTGCCAACATAAAGGAACCTTGCCCCGTGATGCCGTTGACAAAAATCACTTTTGCCGAAGCATTGACTTGTTTGATATTAAAAGCAAACACTTCGCGTTCCGCCTGGGAAACGATATCGCCTTTCGTCACAACGACGATATCGGCAAACTTCAGCATCGGACCGATCTTACGCGGCGTATTCGTACCGGACAAGTTGTCGATTACGCAAACCGAAGAAATGCCACTGATATACGGTGAACAGCGATTGCATAGACCGGCACTCTCCGTAATTAGCATCTGAAAACCGGATTTGACAGCCCATTGAACTGCGTCGTCAATATTGCTGACAAAGTAATGGTCGGGGCATATCTTGCCTGAAAATCCTGTAACAACAGGAATACCCGCTTCCTGATACCGGAGGTTATCAAAGGAGGTGAGACAATCAAATTTAACGACACCAATACTGCCTTGGGGCATATTTAAACTTTCGATCAATTTGAGAATTACAGATGTCTTTCCGGAAGACGGGGGACCTGCAACGGTTATGAGCTTCATGGCAATCTCCTTTTAAAATCAGATGTATTTAATTTTAAATCTACTTTATTTATGTTTACTTTTTATTATAATATCAATTTTGTTTGTTTATGTTTGATATTGACTGTATTCTATCTATTGTATTTAGTATAAATTCATATATTGAATAATGCAAGCCTAGAGAAATTTCCATTCCCATATACAAAAAGCTGCGACAAGGCAGCTTTTTGATGATTTATATGGTTAAACAAACATGAACTAGATATTTTCCAAAAGCAATCGGTCGATCAGTACCCATTGTTCATTATCTTCAACGAAGAACCATTGTTGTTCAACAATTTTGTCTTTATATTCAACGTCATCATCTGCAAAGTACTCGACAGCCATTCCAAAGACATTGGTGTATCCGTTATGATTGCCTACATACCAAGGTTGCCTAATTGAAAATTTATATTTTCTCAGCAAATCACCGGTCTCAGCCCCAATCCACTCTGTCTTGACCTTTTTCCCCTTTGACACATCGATGATCGCACCTCTTATTTCCCCATAGAAGCTGAAAATACGTTCCATCTCCCGTGGTCTTTTATTAAAAAATCCGTGTTTTTTTGTTTCATATGCTATATTATTTAGCTCCACTTCATAAGGATGCTCTTTGTCCCGGTACCATTGAATTTTGCTCAATTTTTTTATGTCAAATTTGACATTCTCATGACTACTTCCTAGATATATAATGTTCGTATTATCCTCCCGACGCATTGAGCCACCTGAAGATGCAACCGTACTACCCTGTTCATCTTCAAGAGACACTATTAGACGTTCTTCATTATCATACATATCTTCGAGAGCCATTCCGGTAATAGTCACATTCCAACTATCTTTTAACTCTTTATATGGTTTCCGATAAAATGCTTTTGTCGTAACAGCCACTTCCAATAATGGTGTAGGCAGTTTATTAAGCAGTGCCGCTTGTTTCTCGGAAAATAACGGTTCCGCAAATAACTTATCATAATCTTCCACTTTATTGACAAATGTAATTTCCTTCCACTGCACCCCCGTCTCGGAAGTATCTAAATCCCAACCGGCAAGATTGATAGTTTTCACTGTGACTGTGTGGTGATTATAGAAATACACGGTGACGACAAGCCATAGGGAAAATAGAGCGGCAAAAATCATCAGCGTTACTTTGTAAACTTTTTTCATAAAATTCCCTCCCATATTTTCTAATTTTCAGAGATATTTGATATGGTGGTCATGTTTATTCGCGCTATAGCTATCTCCACCCAATGACTAACTGCCACTAAGACTCCAGAGTTAAGTGTCGCTTTTATCTTACTAATATTTTCTAGGAAATTCAAGGAAAATGCCTATGTCCATCAGGAAAAGATACGTCTTTATAACCCTTTGGAAATTATTTTACAACCTTCGATCTCATAAACTACGTCCGCTACATTTTCCAAGAGTCTTTTGTCGTGTGAAATAAAGAAAATCGTTCCTGCATAGTTTTTCATCATCGTTTCTAAAGCTTCCAAACTGGGTAAATCGAGAAAATTACTTGGTTCATCCATGAGAAGAATATTGAAACGTCCTAACAGCATCTTCGCAAGCATCAATTTAATCATCTCCCCGCCACTGAGAACTGATAGTTGCTTGCGCACATCGGTTTCCGAAAATCCCATCGATGCCAATACGGAACGAATCTCAGGTATATTGTAATCACTATGCTCTTGCATAAATTCCAGTACACCTTGGTTCCGTTCAAACTTGTAGCCAGTCTGTGAAAAATAGCCAATCGCCGCTTTAGGCGATACATATATCCCTTGTTCCCGTTCCATAATCATCCGGAACAGCGTCGTTTTTCCTGAACCGTTGCCCCCTGTCAGCGCCACTTTAGCACCTAAAGGTACTTGAAACGACGCCTTGTCAAAGATCGTTTTTCCGCCGAACTGTTTGCAAATATCCGTTCCCGTGACTGGGAATGGATTGTACAGTTTCAACGCTTCACTCTGACGAAAGCGAATCGCACGACTCGTTTCAGGCGCTTCGACTTCACCGAGCGCATGTATTCGATGCTCGATATTCTTTGCCGCATTATGAATTTTCTTTTGTTTAGTACCCATGGTCTTCTGATGTCCCAGCCGCCCACCGCTTTCTGTATTGCTTTTGCGTGCGGCTCCTTTTGATTTTTGTTCCACTTTTTGCGCTTGTTTCTGCTTTTCAACCATAGCTCGTTCTAACCTCGTCCGTTCGGCAACAAACTGCTCGTATTGAGCCGATTGGCTCTCGTATTCCTGCTGCTTTTGATCTAGGTAATCAGAATATCCGCCCCAATACTGCGAAATCTTTCCGTCTTTTAATTCCCAAATCTTATCGACTACCGCATCGAGCAAGTAACGGTCATGACTTACGATCACCAGTGCGCCGGGAAAGTATTTTAGCTGGTTAATCAAGAAATCAATTCCCTCACGGTCAAGGTGACTTGTCGGTTCATCGGCAAAAATACCGTGGACTTGCTCAGATAAAGCCTGTGCTATTTTCATCCGTGTTTCTTCGCCACCGCTCATCGTCTGTACTTCTAACCGATTAACTCCCAATTTGCCTGCTAAAGCGTGATCTTTGTTCTCACCGACAATCACATCATCCAACTGCGGAATATACGAAAAGCTGCCTCTTCGCGTAACTTGAATATGGGGCAGTACCAATTCCCCCGACAACACCTTCAGCAAAGTACTTTTACCTGCTCCGTTTCCGCCGACAATCCCTATGCGGTCATAATCGTAAATTTCCAAATCATCCATATCGAGAATATCGCGTCCGGCATATTCAACACGAATGTCCTTTGCTTTAATTAATAATTCCATCACTGTATCCCCCTCGTATATACATGCTGTTCGATAGCTATAAAGTCTACTTACGCGCCGGTACAGCAATAAAAAATGCAGACATCGTCCGCATAACGCGGGCATTGTCTGCACATACATACGTGAAAACACAACGACAAAAAGCTAAAGTCTAAAAATAAAATAGACTAAGCCTTACTGCCATCTATGTCAACATCCGTAAAATAAGCGCAACAAAAAGCCCATCGCTATGAATGGAATCTGCTTTTTTATTGCTGACTTATCGTAGACGCATGCTGGCTGTCATAGGGGCAGTGTCCTCCCAATCAAATTTGTTGTTATTTTAACATAATTACGTGGAGATGTCCATAAATCATCATCCCAAGTCAATAATATTGATCTACTAAAAGAATCTATACTAAACTTTCAGTTGGGAGATTTAGCTGATTCCAAGCACTAATTCCTCCACTTAATTCTTTAACAGTGAATCCGTTCTTTAACAAAATAATACTTGCTTTCTTTGCCATATTACACCAAACGTCCCAACAATAAACCACAATTAGTTTATCTTTTGCGAGTGTATCTAACGATTGTTCCAATTCGCTCAGAGGAAGTTCGATTGCTCCTTCAATTTTTTCTTTCTTTAAATGTGGCGGTGCATTTCTAATATCGACTAGCAAATAATCATTTTGATGTTGTTTCTTATATTGCAAAAAATCCATCGGGCTGATAGTTAATTCCATTTGCATTTCTAAATATTCTAGCTTGTTCATCTGTCGTCCTCCTTGTTATAGATATGTATTTGTGCTAATATTTCCTTTTGAACTGCCGGTAATGTACTAATTACTTCGCGTTCAACATGCTCCAATTCCACCCACATTTTTTTTACTATTTCTTGACCTTTTTTCGTTATAGTTATTAAGTTTTGTCTCCTATCACTAGGATTACTTTCCCTAGTTATTAATTGCTTTTTTTCTAAAGAGTCAATAAGTTGAACCATAGTAGTTCTATCAACCACTATTTTTTCGCCGATCTCTTTTTGAGTTAATTTAGGTTGATTGAAAACTATAGATAATATTCCATAATCTCTCGCATCAATTTGATAGGCAGATAACCTTTCACTAAACATACAATCCATTTGTTCTGCAATTTTACTTAACGTATACCCCCAAGAATCATATAGATTATACAATTTAATCTCCTTTCACGATAATCAGTTTTGCTGATTATCTAATATGATATACTTATATTGCAGTGATGTCAACATATGCATGAAGACACCTTGAAAAGTTTAAAAACATATATTCGCTATATACTTGATCAGCTCGAATAGATATTTTGCAACGCTTCACGCAACGTAGGATGTCGAAATACATATCCTTGCTCCAACATTCTCTCCGGTAATACTCTCTGCCCTTCCAAAACGAGTATACTCATCTCACCTAACACCGCACGGATAGCAAATCCTGGTGCAGGCAACCAATGTGGACGTTGTAAAACAGAGGCTAGTGTTTTCCCAAATTCGCGCATCACAACCGGATTGGGCGACACGGCATTAAATATTCCATGCACACTCGTTTCTTGCAGAGCGAAACAGATCATTCCTACGATATCATCGATATGAATCCATGAATAAAACTGATTTCCACTGCCTAATGTTCCCCCCATATACATACGGTACGCCATGGCTATAGTAGGCAGTGCTCCGCCGTTCTTCCCTAAAATCAGACCGAATCTCATACACACAACTCGCACCATAGACTGGGCACGGTTCGCTTCTTTTTCCCATTGTTGCACTACATTAGCGAGAAAATCATTCCCCGCGGGCGATTGCTCCGTCATCACCGCTGTTTTCGATATACCGTAGTAACCAATCGCAGACGCATTGATCATCACTTTGGGTTTGATAGACATCGCTTCGATCATCTCGACAAGTCCTTTCGTAGACTGCACTCTACTTTGTACGATCCTTTGCTTGCGCTTCGCCGTCCATCTGCCGCTGTTTAAGGATTCGCCGGCAAGGTTGACTATCGCATCGATCACCGGCAACGCTTCCCTGACAGGCTGCTCAACCATGCCTCTACTCCAAGGAATATAATGCACCTTTCCCCGCTCATCCACCTGATCATCCGCTTTTTCCCCGAAATCTCTGTCTGCGTTCCTCGTAAGAATATACACATCATGTCCTCGTGACAGCAACGCTGCCGTAAGCGCTTGACCGACAAACCCGGTTCCTCCCGCAATCATAATATTCATCCAACCCTCACCTCCACCATTTGCTATATCGTATAAATAAATCATAGCTGTTCCGTTTCTTTTATTGTACCCGCCAACAATTTTTCTGTCCAATGACTATAATTATGACAGATTTGTCATGTAAAAAAATACATCTGCGATATAATAAAGATGGTGATGTATATGAAAAAAATTCTACTTGTCGAAGACGACAAAACAATCGCATTGGGGCTGGAATATTCCCTTAGACAAGAATCTTACGAAGTATCGGTCTGCCACGACGTTCATTCGGCACTAAACATACTGGGAGAACACTCCTATGATCTAGCAATCCTCGATCTATCTTTGCCTGACGGCAACGGATATGAAATATGCCGGGCAATCAAAGAAACGAGTGATATGCCGGTAATGTTCTTGACCGCCTGTGACGACGAAGTCAATGTCGTCATGGGGTTGGAAATGGGTGCCGACGACTATATAACAAAGCCCTTCCGCATTCGCGAATTGATGTCGAGAATCAAAACCGTACTGCGACGTTCCCATAAATATTCCGACCGCGCCCACGAAATCCAACTGCATGACTTGACAATTCACACACAGCAAGCAAAGGTCTATAAAAATCAGCAGGAAATCCAACTGACGGCTCTGGAATACCGCCTGCTGCTGACATTTGCCAATAATGAAGGACAAGTCTTGACACGCAATCAGTTGCTGGAAGGAATCTGGGATATCGCCGGTGACTTTGTCAACGATAATACTCTGACCGTCTACATTAAACGCCTGCGGGACAAAATAGAGAACGATCCGCAGAATCCGGTTATTATCCGCACTATCCGTGGCTTAGGCTATAAGGCAGGTGTTTAATCCATGTCGATCTTGCGCAATCGAGAAATCAAATACTACTTTATGTCCCTGGCAATCATCGCATTGATCATGCTCGTAATCGTCTATTGGATCTCACCGCTTGCCTCCCTGGTAAGTGCCGGATTTGCCATCTTACTGTTGCTGATAAATGTGTATTATACAAAATGGCGCTATCGGCAGTTGGCATACCTTGCCGAATATCTGAAAAAAATCAATCGCGGTGATTACTCCCTCGAGCTGCGTGACAATACCGAAGGGGAACTGTCGATTTTGAAAAATGAAATCTACAAAACGACCGTCACACTGCGGGAGCAAAATACCGCCTTACAAAACGAAAAAATCTATATGAAAGATGCGTTGTCCGATATATCACATCAACTAAAGACGCCGCTAACTTCGATGTTTATGATGACTGACCTCTTATGTGACGGTAATCTTCCCGAGGTGAAGCGTATCGAGTTTACCGACCGCCTGCGCTCACAACTGGAACGCATTCAATGGCTAGTGTCTTCCCTGTTGAAATTATCTAAACTCGACGCCGGCACCGTTCAATTCAATAAACAGCTGGTTGCCCCAAAAGATTTATTGGATAGTGTCTGTGCTCCATTGTCAATTACGATGGAACTAAAGCAACAGCAACTGACAATGGAAACCGACGATCTTCCATTCGCCTGCGACCGCAATTGGACGGTCGAAGCCCTCGTCAATATTTTGAAAAATTGCGTCGAACACACGCCGGAACACGGTAACATCCATATTGCTTGCTTCACCAATCCTCTTCGCACGACAATTACGATTACCGACAGTGGCAGCGGTATCGCCCAGGAAGATTTGCCATATGTATTCAACCGCTTCTATAAAGGTAAAAACGCCGGAAGTGACAGCATCGGCATCGGTTTAGCGATGGCGTACTCAATTATCTCATCCCAAGGTGGGCATATCGACGTACGGGCAAATCCGTCCAGTCCTGGCACGATCTTTACAGTCCGGTTGTGAGAAGCGAGACTGGTGCAAAAGATCAAATTGTGAACAAGTCATTTTATGAAAACAAGTGACTTATGAAAAAATCGGCGGCTGTGTAATATGACAAAATTGTCATCGACCCGGTCACTGTCGTGTCACTTTTGTGATTTATGATAGGTGGTGTATGAATCACAAGGAGGAATTTAATGTGGAAATATTGCGTGTAGAAAACATCAGTAAACAATACGGCAGCGGAGAAGCAGCGGTAAATGCTTTAAATAACATCTCTTTCTCTGTCAAGAAAGGTGAATTTGTCGCAATCATCGGTCCTTCCGGCTCTGGAAAGTCCACTTTGCTGCACATTCTCGGCGGTGTCGACGTACCGACATCGGGAAAAGTATACATTGACAACACCGATATCTATGCTTTAAATGAGACAAACTTGGCAATTTTTCGCCGCCGACAAATCGGTTTAATTTATCAATTTTACAACCTGATTCCCGTACTGAATGTAGAAGAAAATATTACTCTGCCCTTGCAGTTGGACCAGCGCAAAGTTGACCAACAGCACTTAGCGGATTTGCTCGCTACTCTTAATTTGCAAAATCGCGGAAAACATCTGCCTAACCAGCTTTCCGGTGGGCAGCAACAGCGTGTATCAATCGGTCGCGCATTAATCAACAGCCCGGCACTGATGCTTGCCGACGAACCGACGGGAAACCTCGACAGCAAAAACGGTGCCGATATTCTCGAATTATTGCGGATGTCGAACAAAAAATTCAACCAAACTCTAATAGTGATTACCCACGACCCGAATATTGCTATACAAGCAGACCGCATCATCTCAATTGAGGACGGCAACATCGCCAAAGATGAGGTGCTGCGCAAATGAACATCATCAAAAATTTCACCTTAAGAAGTATGCGGCATAACAAAAAATGGACAATTGTCACGATCATCGGCATTATCATTTCCACGGCGATGCTGACTGCCGTATCGACTTTGACATATTCCTTTATGAGTTTTATGCAGCGTTCCGTTATCGAAGATACCGGAGAATGGCACGTCGGATACGAAAATATTAAGCCTGAGCAGATACCTATATTAGAAGATGATCCGCTGACGGAAACGATCATGCTCAGCCGAAATATCGGATTCACACAGTTCAGTCAGCCGAAAAACCCTGACAAACCGTATTTATTTATCCAGCAATATGACGCTTCCGCTCTGCAAGAGTTCCCGGTTCACCTGATAGACGGACGTATGCCGAGCAACGATCAAGAACTGCTGATTCCGCGTCATCTGGAGACGAACGGCGGAGTTCCGTACAAAATAGGCGATCAATTGACATTAGAAATCGGCAATCGCTACACTGACGATGGTCAGCAATTGTCGGATAATTCTTCACTCATGTATCTCGTAAACCCCGAAGATGGCACACGGGAAATCAGCGAAACGTATATTCCTGAATACACAAGAACATTTACCGTCGTCGGCGTCATCGAACGCCTGCCGTCTGAACGCTTTAGCGTTGCCGGCTATGCGGCTGTCACCTATCTCGATCCGGCTGCATTGACATCTGAACAAACAGTCAATGCATCGATTGGCGTCAATCATTTGAGTAAAAAAATCTATCCCCATTCCCGGGCGCTCGCTGAAAAACTCGGTATCCCTGATCAAATCAACTACAATACTGAGTTATTGCGATACCACGGAATGTTGGAAAATGACAACACCCAGGAAATTGTCTATTCATTCGTTTTGATCATCATCGTCATCATTATGATTGCATCCGTTTCACTGATATACAACGCCTTTGCCATTTCCGTGTCTGAACGCATCCGGCAGCTGGGAATGCTGGCAAGCATCGGTGCCACTAAAGGACAGAAACGGGAAAATGTCTATTTCGAAGGATTGATCGTCGGACTGATCGGAATTCCGTTGGGCATCCTTGCCGGAATCGCCGGCATTGCCGTTACGTTACACTTTGTCGCTCCATTGCTAAAAAGCACCATGCCCAATATCGAATCAACGATAAGTCTCGTCGTATCGCCTGCATCAATCGCTGTTTCCACCGCCTTTGCCATATTGACAATCTTCATCTCCGTCTATATACCGGCAAAACGCGCATCGAACATTATGCCAATTGATGCCATCCGCCAGTCACAAGAAATAAAATTGACTTCCAAGGCGATTAAAACATCACGACTGACACAGAAATTATTCGGTATCGAAGGTGAACTCGCCTTAAAAAACTTAAAACGCAGCAAAAAGAAATACCGGGCGACAATTTTTTCTTTGACCATCAGTCTGATCCTGTTTCTCACTGTGTCAACGATGGCAGAATATACGACATCGAGTGCCGATATCCGCCTGAATATCACCAACATAAACTACGATGCTTTAGTGAGGCTTTACAATGTCCAGCCTGAGGCACAACAACAATTGTTCGAACAAATCACTGCTCTAGACAGTGTGACAGATTCTGCCTTTGCCAGACAGATCGATGTCGATTTCTATGCAGATGAAGACCAGTTACCTGACTTAACCAAACAATTACTCGCAAAAGGGTCAGATGGAAAATACAAACTCAATGATACATTGCTTGTCGCTCTCGACGACCAATCCCTTGCCAAATACGCGTCATCGATCGGCGCTTCATCGGTCGATTTCCATGACACGGACCAACAGAACGTGATTGTCGTCAACCGCGGCGTAACATATAGCTCCGCAGAACGTAAATTCATCGAAGGGCAACCGTTAAAGGCAGCCGCTGGTGACAAGCTAAACATCTGGGAAAAAATATGGAATGACACTTCCGGTACAACAACCACAACAGAACTTGCAAGCGCCGAAGTGACCATTGGAGCAATCACCGATCGATTACCGCTGGGAAGTATTACGGCACCTGTGCAATCGATGCTTTTAGTCACTTCCAACGATGTACTCGATGCCGTTGTACAAACTCTGGAAGATCAATTTGCCGATGTTACTGGTACCATTACCGTCCATCCTAATATCGTAGTCAAAGCCATAGACGGTGAATTGCTCGACCAGCAAATCGATACCGTTTTGCAAAATAGCCATCTCGATCGAAATAATTACTACTATAGCAATATCATTATCCAGGCAAAACAAGAAAAAAATATTTTAACGACGATGGGAGTATTCTTGTACGGTTTCATCACATTGATCAGTCTCATATGTATTGCCAATATCTTTAATACCGTTTCGACAAACATCGCTCTGCGACGTAAAGAATTTGCCATGCTGCGCTCCGTCGGCATGACCCCCGGAAGTTTTAATAAAATGGTCCGCTTTGAGAGTATTTTCTACGGTCTAAAGGCTCTGACTTACGGCTTGCCGATCAGTGTCGCCATTGCCTATTACCTGTATACGACACTCAACGAACAAATTTCCTTTGGGTTCCGGCTTCCTTGGACTGAATACGCAATCGCAATCCTATGCGTGTTTATCATCGTCGGCATCACCATGCTGTATTCCAGTGCCCGCATCAAAAAAGAAAACATCATCGACGCATTAAAAGATGAAACGATGTAATAAAATATTTACGAGGCGTTTAAATACGCCTCGCTTTTTGTTCTACTCAGTTTTTGTTTTAATAACACGCCCGATAAATGAACAGCCAAAATTAAAGATAATGATTCCTAACAGAATTGCCAAGCACCCCAGCCATTGTAACAACGCCAGTTGTTCTCCGAGGACAATTCGCGCAATGATCAGACCTGTAATCGGAACGAGTAAGGAAAATGGCGCCACTTTTCCAGCCGAATATTTTGCCAACAAGTTCCCCCATGTACCAAAGCCAAACAGTGTCGCAATAAAGGCGAGATAGAGCACAGCGAATACTGATACCATATTTAAATTGCTCATCGCCTGCCATAACACGTCTGGAGTATCAAGCATGAGAGCTAGACCGAGCAGTGGTATTGGCGGTACAAGACTCGACCAGACAATTAAGCTCAACATATCAAGGGATTGTCCGCGTCGGGCAACACGGTCCGACGCATATTTTACAACGATATTAGACATCCCCCAGAAAGCGGCTCCGGCAAGTGTCAATACAAACGCCTGTAATGGGATAGCAGATAAATTACCTGTGCTGCCGGCTTTTCCTATTAAATAAAGACCTACTCCTGCTACAATAAGCCCCGCTATTTGTCTTCCCTTAATCGATTCGTTCAACATAAATGCCGCAAATATAATTGTAAAAAATACTTGCGATTGCAAAACAACAGAAGCAACCCCTGCCGGCATCCCTATATGCATAGCATAAAATAAACAGGCAAACTGTCCAACTCCGACCGTCAGACCATATGCGATACAATAGCGCCATTCGACAACCGGACGTTTTATAAACAATACCGCCGGAAACGCTGTTAAGATATATCGCAGCGCTACGAGCAGCATCGGTGGGACCCCATCCAATCCCAACTTGATGACAGTAAAGTTAGCTCCCCAGGCGGTGGCAACCAACAGGACTAATAGTAGATCACGCTTATTCATCTGTTAACTCTCTCCTCACCACCAGAATTTTTAAAATAATTGGCAATCTATTTCCTCAAATTATACTCTCTCTCTTTTGAAACACAATCCCTATTCTAAAGAATAGCGAATTTTATTAGACACCAATTCTAATATGTGATATATTACATATTATTCATCTGCAAAGGAATTGATTTTATGGAAAATCAAACTACAGTGGAAAAATTAAAGCGCACCTTCGTGCGTGATGAGGCGTATCTGTTATTACGCAATTGGATCATTGACGGAACACTGCGACCCGAGCAAAAGCTGCGCGACAAAGAGCTTGCCGAGCAATTGGGTGTCAGCAGAACACCGATTAGAGAGGCATTGCTGCGCCTAGAGGATGAGGGGTATGTGCAAACAAAGCCTAATAGCTATACAGCCGTCGCTCCGATCAATACGGAAAACATATACCATCTGTACTCAATTCTCTGGACACTGGAGCTGTTAGCAATGGAGCAGACATTCCCCGCACTCGATGATCACGTCTTGCAAAAAATGCTCGCATGCAATGAGCAATTACAGCAAGCGATCAGTGCCAATGACTTTCAATTGGCTGTCGCCCAAGATGAAGAGTTCCATGCAGCGTATATTGACTGCTGCCCCAATGACGAACTACGGGCAATCCTCGAACCGCTCAGGCAAAAATTAAAACGGGTGGAGCTATTCTATTTCCACAAGGTGTCCGATCTTGAGCAATCGGTGGACGAACATCGGCAAATCATCAGCGCATTGCAGAAAAGAGATCTGCCTGCTCTTTTGGACAGTATAGAGCGCAACTGGCGACAAAGTTTCATCCGTTTACAAACGCATTTACAAAACACTTAATAAAATACGGGAGAGATGATTACTTTATGAACACAGTGGCATCCGCACATGCTGCATCGAGAAAAAAAGGCATGGCGCTTGTTTTAACAGCAGCTACCCTATGGGGCGTATCGGGGTCTGTAGCGCAATATTTATTCCAGCATCATCAATTTAGTGCCGAATGGTTAACTGTCACACGTTTACTGATTTCCGGAATTCTCATCCTTTGCTTTTCTTATACTAGGCAGAAAAAAGCCATATGGAACATCTGGAAACGTAAGCAGGATCGGATTTCGATTGTCATTTTCAGTATTTTCGGGATGCTGGCGATTCAATATACATACCTGGCGGCAATCAACCACAGCAATGCCGCGACGGCTACCGTATTGCAATATTTATCTCCCGTGATCATTACCTGTTATTTGGTACTCCTATCACGTCGGTTACCGAAGTTGAGTATCGTGCTTGTCGTCCTTTTGGCGATCATAGGTACGTTCTTGCTGGTCACAGGCGGCAATCTGAAATCACTGGCTATATCAGGCTGGGCGCTATTCTGGGGATTGGGGTCCGCCTTTGCTTCGGCTTTCTACACCCTATATCCCAAACACTTGCTGGCGAGGTTCGATTCCTTAACATTGGTCGGATGGGCGATGTTGCTCGGCGGTCTATTTTTCAGCCTCGTTCATCAACCTTGGAACGTAGAAGGACAGTGGACGTCACTTTCCCTGCTCGCCTTCTCGTTCGTCGTGCTGTTCGGTACGGCAATGGCATTTTTTCTGTATCTGCACAGCTTAAAGTTTTTGGGCGCTACAGAAGTCAGTGTACTCGGTTGTGCAGAACCGTTATCGGCGGCATTACTTTCTGTCGTGTGGCTGCATGTACCTTTCGGCGCGGCAGAATGGTTCGGTACAGCGTGTATTCTCAGTACAATCCTTTTACTGACACGAATAAAAAGCGACTTGCAATGAAAAGAAACGACTACTCGAAATGAAAATCGAGCAGTCGTTTTGCATTGTATTTGATTTATTTTGCGTTTTCATAACTTTCTTCTACTACTTCGATATACGAACCGACTTTGATCGTCACTGTAGATGCTAACTCCGGTATGTCAGGAACCGTCGTTTCTGTCACTTTTAATGATTTAATTTCTTCGACGTTTTTACCTACCATCCATTTGCCGAACTCAGCGATTTGTTCATTCCACTCTTTACCGATTGAAGATGCTTTACGCATTCCGTATTCATCGCCAAGCTCTAATTTTGTTTTATCGGCTACATCGGCAATTTTACCTTGAGCATCAAAATTAATTTTTGTCTGTGCCATGTCAATTACCGTTCCGGCTACTTTACCATCTTTGTCAAATGCTGTGGCAGCCATGACCGTATCGACTGCAACTAACGGATTGACCTTTTCTGCGGCATTCAAAGACTTAGATCCCTCAATGGAGATACTTTGTCCCAATCCCACTGTTTCTGCTCCTGCTGCGACATCAATTGCGTTATTGTAGGCGTCTTCCACTGCAGCGATATAGTCTCCAACGCTGATAGTAACTAATGAAGTGAGCTCAGCTACGTCGGGTTTTCCATCGTTTAATTTCATGCCTTTGATCTCATTTACACTCTTGCCAATCATCCATTTTTCTAATTCTGCGATTTGTTCATACCACTCTTTACCGATTGAAGATGCAGCACGCATACCATATTTGTCGCCGCGCTCCACTTTTGTTTCTTGAGCCGCTGTCAAATCAGTTGAAACTTTAAGGTCTTTATCAAAGGAAACTGATTGTTGTGCCGTGTCAATCGTCACTTTCACAACCTTGCCATCTTTATCAAAACCCACGGCTGCGATCACATTGTCGACTTGTCCCATTGCCAGTACATCGCCTTCAGCTTCTTTGGACTTGGCTGTCTTTATAATGTGACCTAAACCGACTTTCGCTATAGCGCCTGCGGTCCCGGAAGGACCCGGCTCCGTTGGTTCACCTGGCGTATTTGGTTCTGATGGTTGTCCAGGCGGATTTTCTCCTGTTTCTTCACAACCGACAAATCCAAAAACCAAAGTAAACATTAACATAAAAATCAATATCTTTTTCATGCGTCCCCTTCTTTCTGATATTTGTTGTTATAATCCATTGGATGTTTTAATGCTTCATAACTAGGAAATCAATCGGATCGTTTTGCCACCGATAAGTATTTTACGGCAAATATTACTATCGTTTTTGCCACAACAGAATCACTTATATTGTGTCCCACATCATAATTTTTATCACAAAAAATGGACTATCCATAAAATTGCTCATCGAGAAAATTGGACAAAAAAACAGCCAAAGAATGTTGATATCATATTGCTCCATTCCTTGGCTTATCGAATCATACTACATCCCTATTCCCCGGCAAACGTACTGCCGACGATGATATAAAATACAAGAAAAAATAATACCGTTAAATTTAATAATACTCCCCACTTCGCCCAAACATCTCGGTACTTTACAAATGCGATGAATCCACCGATTGCACCCATCGGAGCCAAGATAAACGGCGCTAACATGATAATTCCTTGCCATTCGCTCGCTTGTGTGGGAATCCATTGCACAAATGTGTTCAGTACCGTGATGATCAGAGTACATGCAAGACCGAATGAAGCTACGCCCAAAATTGTAATTTTCGGCTGCCCACTTTTTTTACTCTCCATAATATGGCACCTTCTCTTATATTTTTGAACTTCTACCTGAAAACTACTTTGATTCATTGGATACAAACTGCTCAAATATATCCATCTGAACATCTCCATCCATTGTCTCTTCCGCAACTTCCGGAACCTGCTCCTTCGGCAGATACACAGGCTCTATCTTAATGACGTTCCCGGGCTGTAATGTATGACGACGTTTGTCCTGATCAAGCAAAACGATCCCCATGTCCGACCAGGAATCGATATATCCCATCAATGTAGTTTTATATCGTCCTAACTGTAAGTATCTCACTTTGAACAAAATTTTCTTTACTGACAAAACGCCTCACATCCCTCAACCGTATCTTTAGTGCAATTTTCTGATGATAGTATCTGTTAAATAAACCGTAATGGCTCCAACTGTGTAAGCCAATAAATCATACACGTCAAAAACTGAGCCTAATATCAAATCCGCGAGCTTGCTATGTTCAAGCCCTAACACTGTCGTTAAATTAAAATACTGCAAACATTCTGTCACATAGGCAATGCCGAGCAGGGCAATCGTAAGGTTGCGTGGCGAAAAATCATAAAAAGATTGCAGTAAAAAATATAGTAGCCAGATGACGACAATATCCCCGACAAAACCGCGAATCAGCGGATTTCCACCGTATACTTTCACGATTAAGACACAAAGTACAAAACTAACAACGGATAATCCAATATATACAAACTTGCGCTTCATGCCAACCTCCCCAATTCTTCATAACGTCCTTTGTCTCTCGAGTACAAAAAAGTACCCCTGACCGGGAAGTCCTTTTAAATCCATCACTCCCACGACAGTATCTGCATCTACTTTTCTGAAAATGTCGCATATGGCGTGCTGATCGTAGATCATTGCCGCGCTGATTTTCCCGCGGTACTCGAGCATCCGCAGACGCGCTTTGCTCGTCTTTGTTCTCATGAAAATTGAGACAAAGGGAAAGACGACACGCACCATACTTCTAGGAATTTTATCGAGCGGAGCATGCATCGGTAACCATCCGGGGTTGATATAATAATGTTCGCCATTCTGCTTTTGAAACATCAATGGATGGACCGTCTCTGCGTCGGAAAAATACTTTCCATACCACTTCGTCGCCTCCAGTAGCCCGTCCATCGGATGTCCCGTCGATAATTCTTTGCCGCGCCACTTGCCATACATAAAGTCTTGGGAAACAGTCTCCAATGTATCATAAAATGCGAACGCTTTTTGCTGTGTCAACTGGGTGTCAGTTAGCAATGCTCCCAGTAATTCGCGATGATGCATACCCAATCGCCTCTTTCTGTCGATTACTCGCTTCTGCCTCGCTGCCGCAATAATGCCATTTTATGTTGGATGCGTGTTTTCGCCTCGATTGTCGCCTCTTCATCATACTCCAACGCGACAATTTGTTGCTCGTCGAAGGTGACCACCAGTCGATCCCCTTCTTGTATGCCTTCCGGCAAGTCAGCGGCGGATACGATCATTTCTTCTTCCTCATTGCCTACCAATAAAATTGCATTTTCATCGATAACACGGTCCAGAACAGCTTTTTTAGTCAACATATGCTTTCCCTTCTTTTTTGATATCGTTTAACCTGCCTTTACCGATTCCATTAATCTTTTTCAGTTCATCGACCGACGTGTACGGTCTGTATTGCAGTAACTCGTCAACCCGTTCTGCGCCGATATGCATAATTTGCTGCAGTTCTTCCCGTGAAGCAGTATTTAAATTGATCTTGCCGGTATTGTCGACATTGTCGGTATTATCACTATCTTTGCTATCTCCATCTACATGCTCATCCTGCAGATTACCCAATACTTGGTATGACTTACCGTCCGTCTCAACGATAATCGTTCCATGCTTGTCCGTTCCCAAAAGAGGAATCCCCATTTCTGCAAACGCGCTCACAGTTTCTCTGTGGGGGTGCCCATAGGTATTGTCAATGCCCGCTGAGTAAACCGCCAGCTCCGGGTCTACAGCCTGCAAGAATGCTTCGGTATTCGATGTGCTGGAACCGTGGTGCGCTACATGAAAAATCTGCGCTTGTAGGCGTCGCTTGTCGGAAAGCATACGGTTTTCGCTCACCGCCTCAGCATCCCCTGTGAATAAGAAAGCTACATCTCCATACTGAATGTGCATCCCTATGGAGCCATTGTTAAAATCCCCGGTCAATTCCATCGGATGAACAACCGTGATATGTAAATCGCCGAACTTAAATGTTTCCCCGGCACGCGGTTCGTGATAGTTCGCTCCCGTCTGCAATATCGCATCCAACACCCGCTCGAAATTACTAGACGTATGTACATCTCCTGACATCCATACTTCCGATACTGGGAATTTCCCCAGCACTTTATCCATTTGTCCGATATGGTCGGAATGCGGATGTGTGCCGACTAATAAATCAATTTTCTGCACACCGGCTTGTGTGAGATACGGCACGACTTCATTGCCGTCATGACGTCCGGTATCGATCAAAATCGTCGTATCCTGGCTGACTAAAAGCGTCGCATCACCCTGACCGACATCGATAAAATGTACCTGCAAGTTACCGTCGGAAAGCGGATTGCTCTGCGCCACTTCTTGCGGAGTACTATCGTACATCAGCACAAACGCACCGACGATCAACAGCAATATAATAAAGACGATAGTTTGATTGCTCTTACTCAAGAAATACCCTCCTTCGCCTGTTTCCGCACCTGCTGTTCACCAAAGCTGTCGGCGAGTGCCCGCAAATTCGCGCGATCAACCCGATAAACAGTCCATTCATCCATCGGTACTGCCCCGAGCTTCTTATAAAACTGGATCGAAGGTTGATTCCAATCGAGGCATGACCATTCCAAACGCCCGCAATTTCGCTCGACTGCCAGCTTTGCCAAATACGCCAACATGCTCTTACCGATTCCCTTCCCACGCATATCTGGATGCACATATAAATCCTCCAGATAAATGCCCGCTTTTCCTAAAAATGTAGAATAATTATGGAAAAACAACGCGAATGCCACCGGTTGGTCGTCGTATTCACCGACAATGACTTCCGCATGTCTTTGCTCAAACAAGGATTCTCGCAAACCCTCTTCTGTCGCCACCACCTCATCTGACAAATTCTCATACTCAGCCAGTTGCTGAATGAAATACAAAATCAGCGGCACATCTGCCTGATCGGCGAACCGAATTGTAAATTTCTCTATACCTGTATCGATATTCTGCTGATGATTCATTCGCTAAAATTCCTCTCCCTTACCGCTACCTTTTGCTGCTTCTTGCTGTCTTTTACTATCTACTGTCTTTTGCTGCTCTTACTCCTTCTTACCGCCTTTTATCATTTGTGAGATGTCGGTTTCACGTCAGCTTCGTTATTGATTTCTGTACCCATTTTCTCGGGATAAACCGTGTCGCCCATACAAGTAAATGGAATTGCCCACCGGCTATGGTCACCGCTTTTTTATTTTTCATCGCCATATAGCCATGCTTGGCAACTTCTTTTGCCGACATTCCGTACTCATCGAACAGTTCTCTGCCCCGTCCTCGCATACAAGCCCTTTCAGAAAATTGTGTGCGCGTCGGTCCCGGGCACAGTGCCGTGACGAACACATTGTCATGCATGCGCAATTCCGTGCTCAATGCTTCTGAGAATGACAGCACATACGCCTTCGTCGCCGCATACGTTCCCAAGGAAGGAGTCGCCATAAAAGACGCAATCGAAGCGACATTGAGGATTCTTCCATACCGGTCGGCAATCATATCCTGAACGAACAAATGTGTCAGGTGTGTCAATGTCACGATATTGAGCTGAATCATCTGTAACTGTTCTGCAATCGGTATATCAACGATATATCCAGACAACCCGAAGCCCGCGTTATTGATTAAAACATTCACTTTGATACCCTTAGATTGCAAAATACCATAGAGTTCCTGGGCGGCATTGGGCTGCGCAAGATCTTTCTCAATAATCGTAATTTGTACATCTTCCTCAAGCAAATCTGTACGCAGCTTTTCTAATTTGTCACGATTTCGCGCAACTAAAATCAGGTTGTTCTTTTCTTTGGCAAATATCTTGGCAAACTCACGCCCGATGCCACTGCTAGCACCTGTAATCAGCACATTTTTACCGTACATGTCTTTTAGCTCCTTTGTGGAATTGACGACAATCCGTTCGATATTTTTTATTATATCATAGCACCAAAGGCAATTGGCAAGCCACTTCCTATGACATCCCCACTCTTTGGCAAAATTGATCCGATAGTTAAGAATTCTAGGATTCCATCCGGTATTAAGAACTCAGTTGATTACAGAAAATCAAGGATCACTCTCCATTGTTGACATTTATGTTCAAACGGTATTGTATTTGCCGCACTTGTGGACGGCATCAGTTTATAAGTAATATCATCCATTCCCCCAAACTCTACTCGCTTTTTATAGACTGTAAACGCCTTCGTACCGTTAAATGCAACCAAGCGGATGGCTGGATACGCTAGGAAAAGATTGTCGAAATCATTGACCGTTTCATTCTTAATATGTGTATCTAGACTGCCTCTTCTCTCACAGGACGCAATTACATCCCAGAGCGCCACACCCGTTTGTTGTAAAAACTCAATCCGTTCTTCGTAGTCCAACCCTCCGGGCATCGACAAAACTGCCTGCATAATACGCCAGAAATGGTTGCGCGGGTTGGCATAATAGCGCTGCTCATTCAGCGACTGCACTCCCGGCATCGAACCAAGGATCAAGACACGCGCCCGTTGATCAATTATCGGCTGAAACGACTCTGCTTTATCCATAGAATACCGATCCTCACTCATAGGAAACAATTTTTGTATAACGCCGCAATGCGTATTCTCCGTCACGCGGAGATCCGCAATAGATAGCCGACATATTCCGCCCCTGCATCACCCTGACGATACCTGCCTTGACAAACAATGCCGCAAGCTCCGCTCGCTCATTTTCAGCACACAACAATCCGACAGTCTGTAAATGATTCTTATACGGTTTCAAAGTATGTACAATTTCCTCACGCGGCAGCGGTTTAACCCAGCAATTGCGATACATGAACCCTGGTGTGAGTTCCCGGTCTGCACTGGCAATCACACTGCAATTCCCTTGACGAAATATTCGCTTTTCTTGATATAGCGTCTCCAGAGATTCATTTTGCAATTGCAGCGTGATTTGCGCACGCAAACCGATATCGATACGAAATGGCTGCCGGCTGCTGACTTCATCAAGGATCGGCAAAAAGGTTTCGCAGAAACAGTACACATCGTCGATCGTTTCCGTATCGACGAAAATCCCCTGGCAAGAGCTGCACAGAAGCTGATTTGTGTCGCAAATATGCTGCGCCAACCCGCGCAAACTCTGGTCATCGATCCCATCCATCGTAACATAAGCGAAACTTACTTTATGACCCCATTCGATAATTTTTGTATTTGGATGCACCAATTGCCTTACAGCACTGACCGCCGCGTCACTTCCCCAGACAATGACCGCATCGGCGGCATCCGCCATCATTTTCATCGCATCCGTATCCGTCGAAGGGATATCAAAAACGTAAACATAATCAGCCAATGCCGGTTCAATCTGCAGCAAATCCAGCAACACTTGCCCCGATATAGGATCACCGATTTCCGGAAGCTTCAAAATATTGATATTGCCTGTCAAAAGACCTTCTATTACGCTAAATACCGGCAAGCCGTCTGCATTGCCTGCGGCAATATGCAATAAAACACCTAGAGGAGCCAGTTGCTCAACGATTGGTCCGTCATAGTGAAGTGGTGTATAGCTTCTGGTTTTACTATAATTCTCTCCCAATTCCGTGCAGATTTTTTGCAATAGACTTTCTTTACGTAACATGATTTTTACTTGCGTGATGGATTCATACGCAGTTGTCCGGTCAAATCCCAGATCGATGAGCATGCGAAAATATTTAGATTCATCAATCGACATTGACAATTGTTCACATGCGTCAATGACTGTTTGATACGAAAGTGTTTTGTGGGCAATCGTATGCATTACTCGTTCGCTTAGCTGCTCCAAGACGGTCTGTCTTTGTTCAGTCGTTAAAAGCTTGCCGCCGGCAATATTCACACACTATCCCTCCCTAGAAGCTCCGCCGCACCGGCAGCACACGTTTTTATATGCTGCAAGCCTACTCTGCCGATGATTTCAAAATACGGTGATGCCATGCCGCAGCCGCACGACTTACCTTCGTGCATGATCGCCAAATCGTCTGTGATTACATGGGTAAGCGGCACACTGCCGACAAGCGGTGACACAAGACTCAACAACCCGATTTTACCGTTTCCCACCGGCAAAAGACTTTCGACATCGCGAATAATCACCCTGCTGTACACCGGAACGTGAAAATGGTGATGCTTGCAGTCGCAATATACAATCGGATGCTCGACCGCACCGAAAAAATCTTTGCAATTGTCCGCCGTAATCCCAAGCATTTCTTCTATCTGCAGCAACAATTCTGCCTTGTCGACTTTTTCTTTGAAGAACTGTTTCCATCCCCCGGCGAGAAACACTTTTGAATGTTTCGGCAATCGCAAATAGAGCTCTTCTTCCTTCATTGCATCCAATAAAAACTTCATATATGCCGGAAACCCTATAAAACGCACAGGCAATTTAATTTTGCTGTAACGAATGAGCGCTCGTTTGATTCCTCCGATATTCAGCTCATACCGGTCGCCTACATCTTTCAAAGCGTATTCCCTCTGTAGTGTCGGCGTCAGCCATGTAGTCCCATAGGCTGTTTTTGTCGCACTCATTTGATTTCGCTTGCTCGGTTCATATCCTAAAACAATATAATTCGTCGGAACCGGAGATAGCAACCGATGGTAAGCAAACGTCTTTAACACCATGCGCAATGCATAATACAATGTCCGTTTGTCAAAACCGACATGGCTTTTCTTGCCTTGCGTCCCCGACGAAGTAACATTGACCGGCAAACGCTTTTGAGAAATTGAATACAGTGCATGGGACTTAAAGAACAGCGTTGGTATCGGAGGAATTTTGTACAAATCATCTATCGAATGCAGTGAGTCAATGCTAAAATTCTCTTGCTGCAGAATGCGGGCATACTCCGGACAATTCGCCTGATGAAACGCGAGATTTTCTTTTGTAGCCTGCAAAAATAAACTATCACTATGCTTCACATCATAAATATCGCCGCCATATGTAAACAACTTTCCTCTGTAATTCATATACGCATCCCCTTACTGCGTTCCCCAGGAATCTCCTGAAACGCATGAGACTTTCTGCCAATCTCAGTACTTCTGCAGCGAGCGATATGTCACTGTCTCTGCTAAGTGGCTGGCGGTCACTTTGTCGGCGCCCGCAATATCGGCAAGAGTCCGTGCCACCCGCAATACTTTGTGATACCCGCGCATACTTAAATTCATCTGCTGATAGATTCGCTGTATAAATGATTGTGCGTCTGCATCCAAATGTAAATGGGTTTCCATTTCCTTCGGGCTGAGATCGCCGTTGAGTTTGTTTTGGCGGGTCCATTGACGCTCCCAGGCACTCCGTACCTGCTCGCGCATCGCCGCAGAGCCCATCTGCGGAACGCTACGCTCTTTTACCGATATATCCTTTTCCGACATCTCTCTTCCCGTCACATTCCCCGTCATAAGCACCTCCGGCTCCACCTCCCGGACTTCTACTTGCAGATCGAACCGGTCTCTAAACGGTCCGGAAATCTTATTCATATAGCGTTTGCGCTCCCAATCCTTGCAAGTACACGCACGTTTATCAGAGCCATAATACCCACAATTGCAGGGATTCGTCGCACAGATCAGAATAAACTTACTCGGAAAACGCACAGAGTGCTTGCCTCTGACAATTGTAATTGCCCCTTCCTCTAACGGTTGGCGCAAAATCTCCAACGTCTGGCGTGAAAATTCTGTCAGCTCATCGAGAAACAGAACTCCGTGGTGTGCGAGCGTGATTTCGCCCGGTTTAGGAGGGCTCTGTCCACCCGCTAATCCTGCGGCAGTAATCGTGTGGTGCGGAGCGCGAAAAGGTCTTTGATTGTCGAGCTGCCTGTCGTCTATATAATGCCCCGCTATACTCTGAATCTTACGGACTTCAAAGACTTGCTGCGCATCAAGCTCCGGCAGAATTGTCTGCGCACGCCTCGCCAGCATCGACTTGCCTGCTCCCGGTGGACCGACCATGATCATATGGTGACCTCCAGCACAAGCGATCAATATGCCTTTTTTAGCATGCTGCTGACCGATGACATCGGAAAAATCCAGATCATATGCCGCCTCGGTGACATGCAATGGCTGTCTCTGAAAACGATAATTGCCTCTATCCTCTATATGATCTACCAACTCTCGCAAAGAGGCAACGGCAATAATCTCAATTTGGGAAATGAGCGAAGCTTCCAATGCATTCGCTCTGGGAACAATCACTCGTTCAAATTGACTGTGTTGTGCCGATTCCGTCATCGGCAATACACCTTTCACCGCGCGAATCGAACCATCCAGCGCTAACTCCCCGGCAAATACAGCATTTCCCACACTGCCGTTGACTTGCCGCGAGCTCAAAAGAATTCCCAGCGCGATCACGATATCAAAATGGGTTCCTTCTTTGCGTAAATCTGCCGGTGCGAGATTGACGATAATTCTACCTAGTGGAAACTGAAATCCTGAATTGATAATTGCCGAACGCACCCGTTCTTTTGCCTCACGGATTGTCGAATCAGCCAATCCGGTAATTTCAAATTTCGGCAATCCATTTTGAATATCGATCTCCACTTCTACCAAGAAGCCGTCAACACCGAGCGTCGTCGCAGAAAACAATTTGATCACTCGCCTATTCATATCTGTCCCTCATTTCCCCACTTTTTTATAACGCAATCCATCGTAAATCTATGTCGAATCATCAAAGTTTATTGGATTAATTCGCGCAAATTTTGTAGATTCCTGTTATTGCCAGGGAAATTACAGAAATATAGAGGGAGGACTATGGATATTTCCCAAACACTTGCCATCCGTAGTATAATCAAAATAACACTGCATTTTACAATCAAGATCGCATATATACTATTACATGGACGCCCTCAAACAAAGACTGACACACACCAAAAGGAGAAGATTTTTATTGAACCGCTTTAAAATTGGTAACAGAACATTAAAAACAGGCATCGCCGTAACACTTTCCATAGCCATCTCACGTGCGCTCCACGTAGAGCCCGCTATGTTCGCCGTAGTCGCTGCCATCGTCAATTTACAACCAACGGTGTATCAATCGTATGTCAATGCCGTACAGCAGGTGGCAATTACTTTCATCGGGATTATCGTCGGTCTGGTATTTGCTATTTTATTTGGTAATAATGCAATTATCGTAGGCATTGCCAGTATTCTCGTCATTCTGATTGCGTTACGCTTAAAACTCAATTCCGTCATTTTGGTGGGTATCGTCAGCGTCATCTTTATCGTAGACGCCCAGAAAGGTCTATTGTTCGAACACGCCTTCGCGCGCATTTCGATCATTTTCATCGGTCTATTAGTCGCTTTGTTCGTGAATATCGTCTTAGCGCCACGTGACTATCGCAAATTTACGCTGGAAAAAATCAGTGATTTTCACATGGAAACAAGCAATCTGTTTTATGCGGTGATTACTGATTTTGTGAAAAAAGAAGAGCGCAATGCCGAAGAAGATCAACAATTACAAAGACTCCTGCGGCAAACCGACTCTTTAGGAAAATCGATTGAAATCTTCAAGCGCGAAATTCGCGTTTTGCCGTTTTCCGGGCAAGCCAAAGATCTACAATCACATGCTCATTTAATTGACGAGCTATTTCGTTTTGATGTTCAGCTATTGAATAAACTGGATTTCCTCAATGATTTAGAAGCGGCGCGCATTGACCGCATCGCGAGCAGAGGAGCAAAAAATTACAGTGAAGAGTTTCAAAATGTCGTCAATGCCATACAGGAGATCAATGAAAATTTTATGGCAAACGCGAAAATCCTTAATGAATCGATCATCTTAAAAAAACCAATGCAACAATGGAAGGAAATCACCGATTTCGATGACTCGATCAATGAAAATCTCAAAAAATGGCAGCAAACACATGAAATATCTACGCATTACTTAAGCGTTCTCATGGAAGTCGGTGTGATTATTCACGAACTTCGCTGGGTCATTTCCGAACAAAATCGCCTGTATCAAAAGTACGCGCGGCAGTTTTACAACGAATTATAATTAAACGCCTTCTATATGCGTAATCACCGGCGGTGTATCCAGCATTTTATCGCAAAAAATACTGACAACATCGATACGCACCGGGGTATTCCGATATTCGGGATGCTTGAGCCAGAACATTTCTACCATCTGATATATTTTACGGATTTTCCTCTGATCGACCGCTTCAACACCAGAACCCATGCGGTTATTTGTCCGAAATTTGACTTCGACGACGACAAGCAGACCGCTTGGGGAAGACATCAGTAGGTCCAATTCTCCCAAGCGCGTCCGCCAGTTGGCGACGATCAAGCGGTATCCTTTGTCCTCCAAATATTGGCTGGCAAGTGTTTCACCCAGTTCCCCTAATTGTTTATTCGACATGTCGCCACTCCCGCCCTCATTTTACATTGAGCTGCTGTGCCTTTTCATTCATCCGTCGTACGAAAACAAGTACCTCCGCCACAACCTGATATAATTCCGGTGGGATTTCCTGCCCAATATCGAGTTTGATGAGTGTATCAATTAACGTCGTATCTTGTTGCAGCGGTATTCCGTGTTGTTCAGCCAATTCGAGGATTCTCTCCGCTTGCCGCCCTTCTCCGCTTGCCACAATTACGGGAGCATTATGACTTTCAGAATCGTAACGAATGGCAACTGCTTTTTTTCTGTCCTTTGCCAAAGATATCACACTCCCTTAGACGCGTATATCGATTCCCTTCGCCGATGTCTTCCCATAAGCATTGATCGCTTTATGAGTTTTTGTTTCCTGCTGTGCTTCCTCCACCCTGACAAATGATAGGAGATACCCCTGTTCCGATAAGCCTTGCTTTAGCAAAGGAAACAATTGCGCAGCCATCGGCTTTATTTGCTGATTCTCGGAAAATAATTTCACGGACACAACTTTGCTCACAATATGGACAAATACGCCCAAATCTCCGAGATTCGGCGGGTGTAAGTCCAAATAAATGGAGCAATTTGATGGATCAATCGTTTTTTTGTCTTTTCTGCCTTGCACTTGCAAAGTCAGCGTATCTTGCTGGTTCTCGCCCCATTCCACAGGGATTTGCACCATAATACTCTGATGCATCGTCTGCTGATCTTGCGGAAGTGACAGCAGTTGCTGTCCAGTAATATTATTCAACAGTTGCTGTGCCATTTCCCTTACGGCTTGAGGATATTGGGGATTAGCAGACAATTGGATCAGCAACTGTTTGGCATTTTCATTCGGCAATGTGGCATTTCCGTCTCTGTGCATCGCTTGCTCGACCGTTTCCGCCGCTTTCTCCATGCCGCCCGCTCTATTTTGCAAAAGATTTGCCGCCTGCTTTTCGTGCTGATACCCAAACAGTTTCAACAATTGCGCCAGCGGTGATTCTTGGGATGTCGATGGCACCGCCGAAGCAGCATTGTTTTCCGCTCGTACTACTTGCTTGGCTGTCTGAGAAATCTCATCTAAAACCTGACTTAGTTTGAGTAATTGCCCAATCATCTGTGTATTTTCCCCGGCAACCGGCGAAGTTTGCACTGGTAACGAACCGGCATCGGCTGCTGCCCTCCCTGCGCTATTCGATTGTTCGATCAGGTTACTCGCTAACTGTTGTTGTACTGACGACTTGGCATTTGCCACTTGTTCAGCGATATTGCCGGGGATCGGTTGGGTTCGCGCCTCGGCGCCTGCCGCCGTTTGTGCCGTTCTAGCACCGGTCACCGACGAATCTTGAATCATCTGCGATGATTCGCTCGCTGATTGCTGCGATATTGATTGTTGCGATGCCGATTGTTGAGCCGACGTGCCTGTATTACCTTGTGACTGCGCCAGCAGTTGCTGAACAAGTGCTTTTAATTCGTTGACTAAGGTATTGACCGATGAGCCGTAAAGTAATTGATGTACCGCTTGTAGGCTGTCGGCTGAAATCGGGATACCGCGCTCCAGCATCGTAAACCATGTCTGCAGTTGATTAGCCGTCGGCTGCTTTCCTAGCAGCGCTACACCGTTTTGCAAAATATCGGGCAAAAGTGGAATATTCCGCTGCATCATTTGCTGAATGACTTCGCGCCATGCAGCATTTTGCGGCAGTTCTGTGTTCTTTAATAATTGATTGATATTATTATCCGGTACGTTCGGCGCATTTGCTTCGTTGGGGGCAAGCAGCTTCATGACGACAATGCCGTTTTGGAAACTCTGTACTTGCATAAATGTATGCTCGCCTCTCGCCATTGGCGTTTCTAACTTCGCGCGCACCATGTACCCTTGGATGGCAATTTTCGCATCTCCGTTGGCAAACATATCCATCAATGTCGCATTGACGATCTGCCCGTTGCGAAGCACCAAATGATCTCTGACAGCTTGTGATTCCGGCGATACCATGGAGTGAAACACTTGAAATACGTTCAAATACAATCCCTCCTTGTATTAAAACAAGATAGAAACTAGGCGAAAACAATGGATTTCAAAAATGACTTTCTGTGCAGTGGAGACAGACCATACTCTGTAATATACTGCATATGCTCGGCTGTCCCGTATCCCTTGTGACGGTCGAACCCGTAATCGGGATAGACTGTATGATATTCAGTCATTTTCTTGTCGCGATACACTTTGGCGACGATCGAAGCAGCGGCAATCGAAGCCGACAGACCATCACCTCCGATAATATTTGTCTGAGGTACATCGACTTCAGGAATGCGAAATGCATCGACTAGAACATGGTTCGGCACAAACGTCAGCCGGCTGATTGCCTGTCTCATCGCCCGAAATGTCGCATTAGCGATACCGATCTGATCAATCGTCTCTGCATCGACTTCACCGACTGCATAATCAATCGCCGCATAGCGAATTTGCTCATCCAATGCTTCCCTCTGTGATGGCGTCAGTTTCTTGGAATCGTTCAGACCCAAAATCTGTGGTTCGTAGGGCAAAATCACTGCACCTGCGACGACCGGACCTGCCACACATCCCCGACCGACCTCATCAATACCGACGATCGACACTATGCCGCTCATCCAAAGGTCTGTTTCCGTTCTATACATTGCCATCGTACGCAACTTTTCCGCCTGTTCGCGTTGTTCTGCCTTATAGAACGATGCGGCAATTTTCTGCACACTTTTGCGCGGATCCTGCTGGCAGCATTGCAAAAACGCCTGTATATTCTCATTATATGTATCGGTCGCGACCTGCTGTTTATCAAGCGTCAGCAATTGCTTGAGTCGATTTTCAATTTCTTTTGAAGAGTGTTTCTGAATATTTTGCATCCATTCTCTATAGTCCAACCAACTCATCTCCCAAATAAAGGTAAAAACGCCCTCGTGATGCCGAGGGCGCATGTGTCTGTGTCATTCAGGTGGAAATTCCAACGTAATCTTGCCGAGTTTCTGACTTCTGTAATCACGCAAAAGGATTTCCCCTGCCATTGTCGTGTCGACAATCCCTCCGGCACGCAGACATCCTCGTTTGCGTCCGATTTCTTCTAAGAACTCCATAGGACTGTCCGGACTATTATCGAGATTGTAGCGTGTTTGTAAAAGCGGTAGATAGTTTTCCATCAGAAATTTTACCAAATAATATCCGGCGGTCTCGAAATCGAAAATTTCTTCTTTAATCGCTCCGCTGATTGCCAAGCGATACCCCGTCTCTTCATCGGCAAACTTTGGCCAAAGGATCCCCGGTGTATCGAGCAATTCCATTTCTGTGCCGACTTTAATCCATTGTTGTCTTTTAGTGACTCCCGGTTTATCGCTGGTCGCGGCAATCTGCTTATTCGCCAGTTTGTTGATAATCGTCGACTTACCGACATTCGGTATCCCGATAATCACTGCCCGGACTGCGCGTGGTGTAAAGCCTTTGTCGCGCAATTTCTGCCATTTATGTTCGACCACTTTTTTAGCTTCTTTAGTGATATACTGTAGCCCGTCTCCCGTATGCGAATTGACAGGGATCGCCGTAATTCCTAGCTCTTGATAATAGCGTACCCATTTCCCGGTTGCTCCGGCATCAGCCAAATCTGCTTTATTCAAAACGACAATTTTCGGTTTTTCTTCAACGATCTCGCGGATCATCGGGTTTTGGCTGGAAAGGGGTAAGCGGGCATCTAACAATTCAATGACAACATCGACTAAATTCAGTTTTTCCTGAAGCTCTCGCCTTGCTTTTGCCATATGTCCCGGAAACCATTGTACCGTCAAATTGATCATCCTCTGTTTTCAATATTTTCATCAATGTATTTTCGTCATTTCGCCAATCGGCCAAAAAACAAAATCTGCTCTGCCTACGACTCGATCGATATCGATAAATCCAATATCATGCATTCTGCTATCGGCGCTTCTGTTGCGGTTGTCCCCCATGACAAAAATCGTGTGTTCAGGAACGACCGACTTCTCATAATGATTATAGAATTCCATCGGTTCATTAATGTACGGTTCATCAATTAGCTCACCGTTGACATACAATTCACCGGCATCAATCTCGATTTCATCACCGGCAACGGCAATCACACGCTTAATGTAATCACGCGTTTCCGTCGCATGGAATACGACAATTTCACCTTTTTGCGGTTCATCAATGAAATAAATCGCTTTATTGACAATCAGCCATTCGGAATCCTTTAACGTCGGATACATCGATTCTCCGTCAACAATAAAGATCGCAAACAAAAAATGCCGAATGAACAATGCCAAAACTATGGCAATCCCTAATGTCATTGCCCAATCTACAAATTCTCTTACCGGACTTTTCTCAGGTTTCCTATTTCTTCGTACGCTCTGTTCACTCTGTTCATCGTTATGCACATCATGCTGCTCGTCACCCTGCGCATCACGTTGTTCTTCACTTATGCCGTTTGACTCTACCTCTTGCATCCCTAGCTCCCCCTCAGTTGTGGTAAAAATGCAATAAATTGACCTACCTATTTTATCAAATTATCAATGTTTAGACAATTTGCAATATTAATTTTAATCATATGAAAAAAGGAGCTGAATCACAGCTCCCTTGTTAGCTTACAGAATTTCTTTAATACGTGCTGCCTTACCAGTCAAATTGCGCAGGTAGTACAACTTCGCACGGCGTACACGTCCACGACGTAATACTTCGATCTTATCGATCTTTGGCGAATGAATTGGGAATGCACGCTCAACTCCTACGCCGTAAGAAATCTTACGCACTGTAAAAGTTTCGCTAATATCCGCACCACGTCTTTTAATAACGACTCCTTCGAAAACCTGAATACGCTCGCGTGTACCTTCAATAATTTTTACGTGTACACGAACTGTATCCCCAGGCTTGAACGCTGGAATGTTATTTTTCAATTGCTCTTTCGCGATTTGGTTTAATATGTTCATCTGAACCGCTCCTTCCTCACAGATGTTCATGCTCTAGTGTTTCCTTAGCAGAGGACCATCGTAATCAACAAGAGTTATCTTATCATATTTGATTATCAAGTTCAAGCTGTTTTTTGATAAATTTCTCATCTTCTTTCGACAGCGCCGCTTGTTGCAACAGTTCCGGTCGGCGCTTCCACGTACGCAGCAGTGATTGCTCTCTTCGCCACTGGTCAATCAGTTTGTGATTCCCACCTACCAAGACATCGGGAACTTTCATACCGCGGAAGTCCGCCGGTCGGGTATAGTGAGGATATTCCAGCAGTCCGGTGCTAAAGGAATCGTTGACTGCCGAAGTATCATTACCCAATACCCCCGGAAGCAAGCGCACAACACTGTCGATCACAACCATTGCCGGCAGTTCGCCGCCCGTGAGCACATAGTCACCGATAGAAATTTCATCTGTCACCAAATGCTCGCGGATTCGCTCATCGTACCCTTCATAATGACCGCAAATGAAAATCAAATGCTCTGCCTGCGCCAATTCCTCCGCTTTCGCCTGATCAAATGGCTGACCTTGGGGACACATCAGCAAAACACGGCTGTTCGGTCCTTTATCTAATGCTTCAACGGCTCGAAAAATCGGTTCCGGCTTTAACACCATGCCACCGCCGCCACCATACGGATAATCGTCAACAACTTTATGCTTATCCGTCGCAAAATCGCGGAAGTTAACCGTCTCAATCACAACGTGTGACTGTTCCCTTGCGCGCTTAATAATACTCGATTCCATAACACCGGTGAACATCTCCGGAAAGATCGTCAAAATATCAATATGCATATGCGTTTCCAACCTCTATGTATCGTTTCATGATTCAAATGTATATACCATGTTGTCACTCCAACCCGGGTAGGATATGTACGACAATTTTTTTTCCTGGTATATCGATGTCGAGCACACATTCATCGATGACCGGCAGCAATAAATCTTTCTGCCCGTCACGTTTGACTACGTACACGTCATTCGCCCCCGTCTGTAAAATGTCCGACAGCGTTCCGACAAGCTCTCCTGTTTCTGTCTGGACAGTCAAACCGAGCAGATCGTGAAAATAGTATTCGCCGTCTTCCAGCTCCGCTAAATTGTCTTCGGTGACAAATAGTTCACTGCCTTTCCATTTTTCCACATCATTGATCGAATCATAACCTTTAAATTTCAGCAGCATAAAATTTTTATGGCTACGAGCCTGCTCCACAATGACCGGCTCCGGTTGCCCCTTACTTTCGACAATGATAAATTCACACTCCGGTTGAAAGCGGTCTGGGAAATCGGTTACCGAAATGACACGCAGCTCACCGCGCAGCCCCTGTGTATTGACGATTTTTCCAACGCGAAATAAGCGCTGTCCCTGATAAGTTTTCATATTCGATCACCTTGCTTAATTAGTTATTCATTGCGTATTTCAACAATTATACCATCTTTTAGTATAATTTCCGGACTTTCAATTTTTGATGCCCAACGATCACCAACTTCTACGGTGACATAGCTGTCGACAGTGCTATAAAGTAATTCCGTGCCATCGGGAACTTTTAACATTTCCTTAATTTTAATTTCCAACCGTTCAAGGCGCTCATAGCGTTTCTTGCGCTCCTGATTTATTTTATGCGCGATCTGCTGTGTGTCAAGATTCTTCTTTTTGGCATCCACCAAAAGTTTTTTACATTGAAACTCTAACTGTTCTAATTCCAGACGAATCTGGTTGAGCTCATTCATATAATCGTGTTCAATCTCCTGCCGTGTCTTCGGAGTCATAAGCATTTTTACTTTCACCGACCGTTTGACAATCATGCCTGCTGCCACTCCTATCGCTCGTATAATTGCTATGTGTCCCTGATTACTGCTACTACTATGACTTAAAAGGGTTGAGATGACACCCCAACCCTTTTAAATAATTTCTATGGATATTTTTTTATTTTCTTTTGTAGCTGCTGCATTTACGACGGTACGCAATGCTTTCACCGTTCTGCCCTGTTTGCCGATAATTTTACCCATATCGGTTGCGGCAACACTCAATTCGTACACGGTTGTATCCTCATCAGATGATTCACGAACCTGCACTTCCTCGGGACAGTCAACCAGAGATTTAGCAATGACTTCTACTAATTTTTTCACGGGGATCCCCCTCTGGTATACTATTTTTGTTGTTTCAATTCATGATTTTTTTGCATGATGCCGACTTTACTGAACAAACTGCGAACTGTATCAGAAGGTTGAGCACCTGTTTGTAACCAATGCAATGCACGATCTTCTTTGACGTTGATCTGTGCCGGTTGCGTAGTCGGATTGTATGTGCCAATCTCTTCAATAAAACGTCCATCACGTGGAGAACGAGAATCAGAAACTACCACACGATAAAACGGGGATTTTTTTTGACCCATGCGCTTTAAACGAATACGTACTGCCATTATTTTTCACCTCCCTATACAGAATCACGATATTTGACAATTTACTGCATTTTAAAAGAACGGCAACTTGAATTTTTTCTTACCCTTTCCTTTACTTTGGGTAGTAAATTGTTTCATCATCTTCTTCATATCATTAAATTGCTTGAGCAGACGGTTGACATCTTGTACCTGCGTACCGCTGCCAAGGGCAATTCGTTTACGTCGGCTGGAGTTGATCATCTCCGGACGCTGTTTCTCTTCTTTCGTCATCGATTTAATAATCGCTTCTACATGTAGCAATTGCTTTTCATCCAATTGCACGTTTTGCAGACCTTTGATTTTATTGGCACCGGGTAACATTCCCAGCATTTGGTCAAGTGGTCCCATATTGCGCACTTGCTCCATTTGATCGAGAAAATCTTCAAAGGAAAACTCCGCCGTGCGCATTTTCTTTTCCAGTTCCCGTGCCTTATCTTCATCGACATTCGCTTGTGCCTTCTCAATTAACGACAGCACGTCTCCCATACCGAGAATCCGCGACGCCATGCGATCAGGATGAAACGGTTCCAACGCATCCAGTTTCTCACCCATACCGACGAACTTGATCGGGCAACCGGTCACAGCTTTAACGGAAAGTGCCGCACCGCCGCGCGTATCGCCGTCGAGTTTTGTCAGAACAACGCCTGTCAATTCCAGTTGCTGATTAAAGGACTCGGCAACGTTGACTGCATCTTGACCGGTCATCGAATCGACTACTAGCAGAATCTCATCAGGTGATACATTGTCTCTGACGGATTGCAATTCTTGCATCAATGTCTCATCGATGTGCAAACGTCCCGCTGTGTCAATTAACACATGGTCATTACCATGATGCCGCGCATGTTCCATCGCCGCTTTGGCAATGTTGACCGGATCATGCTTGTCTCCCATGCTGAACACGGGAATATTCAACTGATCTCCCAGAACTTGTAGCTGCTTAATCGCCGCCGGACGATAAATATCACAAGCGACCAATAACGGTCGACGGTTTTGCTTTCTTAATAGATTTGCCAATTTCGCCGTCGTCGTCGTCTTACCGGCACCTTGTAGCCCTACCATCATCACTACCGTAGGTGGACTGGAACTGACGACCAGCTTACTTTGGGTCTTCCCCATCAATTCAGTCAATTCTTCATTGACCAGTTTGATTACATGCTGACCGGGAGTCAAACTGCTGAGCACTTCCTGCCCAATGGCACGTTCTTTTAATTTATCGACAAACTGCTTGACTATTTTAAAGTTAACGTCGGCTTCCAACAATGCTAATCGGACTTCACGCAACGCCTCTTTGACATCAGCTTCGGTCAACTTGCCTTTTTTCTTCAATTTGCTAAATGTTTGTTGTAAACGGTCAGCTAATCCTTGAAACATAGCGCCGCCTCCCTTATTCATTCATTTGAAGCATTTCAATTAATTGCATACACGCTTGTCTTTCTTCCACCGACATTGCTGTCGTCGTAATCTGTTGTATGAGCTGCATATATACGGATTCGCGTACAAGGTATTTGTCGTACAGTTGTAATTTGCTTTCAAAATCTTCTAATGTCTTCTCTGTACGTTTAATATTGTCATAGATTCCTTGGCGCGATATATCATGTGTCTCGGCAATTTCACCGAGCGATAAATCATCATGGTAGTACAATTCAAATAGTTCTCGCTGTTTCTCAGAAAGTAAAGGTCCGTAAAAATCGTATAACAGATTTGCTCTCGTAGCTCTTTCCAGCAAGCGAAATCCTCCTCGTCTATACCCTCCGAATCAAAACTCTTTTGTATCATACACAAAAAAACAATCGGTGTCAAGAAATATTCTTGACACCATCAAATAATGCTGCAATAAATTTCTGCTGGTCGAATTCCTGCAAGTCCTCGACACGCTCTCCGAGTCCTACGAGCTTGACAGGAATCTTCAATTCTTTGCATATGGCGATGACGATTCCACCCTTTGCCGTTCCGTCGAGCTTCGTCAAAACGATACCCGTGACTCCGGCGGACTCGCCAAATGTTTTTGCTTGCAGCATCGCATTCTGTCCCGTCGTCGCATCGAGCACGAGCAAAACTTCATGGGGCGCTCCGGGAATCTCGTTGCCAATCACGCGGTAAACTTTATTCAATTCGTTCATCAGATTCGTTTTATTATGCAATCTGCCTGCCGTATCACAGATAAGTACATCGGCTTTGCGCGCTTTCGCGGCATGGATCGCGTCGTACATCACCGCCGCCGGATCGGAACCTTCCTGCTGGGCAATCACGTCGACGTTAGAGCGCTGCCCCCAAACCTTCAACTGGTCGATGGCAGCTGCACGGAACGTATCGCCTGCCGCTAAGACAACTTTCAAATCTTGCTGTCTGAATTTATGTGCCAACTTGCCGATTGTCGTCGTCTTACCGGCACCGTTGACGCCGACGACGACGATCACAGTCATTTGATCTTGCTGAAAATTAATCGCATTATCTTGTTCATCCATGATGCTGACTAATTGTTCAATCAAAATCGGCTGTAAATCAGTCGCTTCCGTTATTTTTCGCTCTTTCACTTGGGTGCGCAACTCGTCCATCAATTCCATGACGGTGCTGACGCCGATATCGGAAGATATGAGGATTTCTTCCAGTTCTTCATAAAAATCTTCGTCAATCGTCGCCGTACGGCTAAATAAATCTTCGACTTTACCGACGAAGGAGTCTCGCGTTTTTGTCAATCCTTCTTTAAACTTCTGCCCTGCTTGCTCTATTTCTTGTTTTGTCTCAACGAATTTACTTTTGATCTTACTAAACAGTCCCATGGGTCGATTCTCCTTTTAATAGTGGCATTTCTTTACGATGCTTCTACTTGCTCCACATCAAGCGCTATGACATCTTCTAAGCGGACAGATACCATTTTAGATACTCCCGTTCCTTCCATCGTAACACCGTATAAAACGTCGGCGGCTTCCATCGTGCCTTTGCGGTGTGTAACGACGATAAATTGTGTCTGTTCGCTGAATTGCCGCAAGTAATTGGCAAATCGCGTGACATTGCTTTCGTCCAACGCCGCTTCAACCTCATCCAATATACAGAACGGCACCGGCGTAATCCGCAAAATGGCGAATAGCAGTGCAATAGCCGTTAGGGCACGTTCTCCGCCGGACAGCAAGGAAAGATGCTGCAATTTCTTACCCGGAGGTTCGGCAAAAATCTCAATCCCGCTTGTCAATACATTGTCACTGTCCGTCAGTTGCAGATTGGCTCTGCCACCGCCAAACATTTGCTGAAACACTTCAGAAAAACTATAGCGTATTTGATTAAAACTATCAATAAAACGTCGCTCCATTTCCTCATTCATTTCCGAAATTACCTGGTAGAGTTTATGGATCGCTTCCAGTAAATCTTCCCGTTGGTTTTTGAGGAAATGATAGCGCTCATGGACGCGTTGATATTCTTCGATGGCACCCAGATTCACATTGCCGAGCGCGGAAATCTTGTCCTTCAACTGCTTGACAAATGTCTTTGATTCTTCTACTCCACCTTCTAAAGGATATTCTTCTAAAGCGCGCTCAAAACTGATTTCATATTCCTGCTGCAACTGCTCCAAGGCATTGTTCAGTTCGACATCAAAGCGGTTTTCCTTGACTTCCAATTGCTGAATATGCCGTTCCAGCTTCTTCGCTTGCTGTGAAAGTTCATTGATGTTGGACTCCGCAGCGGAAATTTCATCTTGCATACGTCTGCGTGTGACGCGCATCTGCTCAATTTCTTGCTGCAATTGCTCTTTTTTCGCGTTTTCCGACAGGATCGTCTGCTCCAATTCAGCCGCTCTTGCTTGGACTTCGTGATTTTGGCTTTGCTGCTGTTCAATGTTTTTGCGAAGCCGCGCTTCACGTTCTTGCAATTCCTGCAATTCCTGAACATCCCGCTGATGAATTTCTTGTAATGTCTTAATTTGTTCTTCGTATTTCGCCAGTTCGATGCGCAATTCCGTAATTTTCGATGATGCCGAATCTTTTTCTACGGTGCTTTCTTTCAACCGCTGCTGGCTGCTTTGCAATGTCACCTCAATTTCCTGCTGCTCCGAGAGCAATTGAGTGAGACGTTGATCTGCGTCAAGTTTATTTTGACGTAGCGCAGCGATTTGCTCAGCGTAATGCTGGTCTTCTTGTAAAAGCATCTGCAAGTTTTCTTGGCGATACTGCATTTCTTGCTCATGCTTTTGTAATTGTGCGTTAAGCTCTAGTTGTGTCGCTTGGATTGTTTCAATGTTCAATTTGACGGATTCAATGGACTCTTTTATTTCATTGACCGCTTGCTCCTTTTGTTTACATTGTTCCGCATAAACGGCAAGCTGTTTTTCCATCTCTGCAATTTCTTTTTTTAGCGCGTTGACTTCATTTTTACGGCTCATAATCGAAACCGCCTTTTTTTGGCTGCTTCCCCCCGTCATTGCACCGCCGGGATTGATATAATCTCCTTCTAAGGTGACGACACGGCAGCGGTACGATGCCTTTCGGGCAATTTCCGTCGCTGTTTGAATGTCATCGGCGATAATCACATTTCCCAACAAATTGTCGACAATATGCCGGTATTCTTGCGGGGTCGTCACAATTTCATTGGCATAGCCGATAAACCCGCGATTCCCCTCACACACAGGATATTTCCGAGCATTTGCCTCGATAATCGACATCGGCAAAAACGTCGCCCGACCGCGGCTTCTACTTTTCAAGTATTGGATACATGTCTGTGCCGTCTGTTCATGGTCGACAACGATATACTGCAAAGCATTGCCTAGTGCCGTCTCCACAGCCGTTTCATATTTTCGCGGCACTTCTATGAGATCGACGACGGCTCCCCGTACGCCGTTCCATTCGGAGGTTTGACGATTTTTTGCCAAAAGGATTTCCTTCGTTCCTTGGAAATACCCGGCAAATTCACTTTCCATGTCCGATAGCAATTGCTTACGATCGATTCTTGCATGCAGCAACTGCGTCTGCTGTTGTTGTTGTCGGAGCATTTGCTCCAAAGCAGCCTGCTGTTTTTCCCAGTCTGCCTGACGAGTTTGGTATTCCGACTTTGCCGCGTGCAGGTGCTGCTGACTGTCGTCAATCTGCACTTGCATTTGCTTGACTTGCTGCTCCACATGGGATATCTGTTGTATAAGTGCTTCTTTCTGGCGCAGCAATTCCGATATTTTTGCTTCCGTTCCGGCGATTCCCTGGTTTAAATGGTGAATATTATTTTTGACGGTCGTCTGTTCGTGCAGAATTTCGATTAAATCTGCCTTCAACGTCTCGGTGCTGGCATCTTGATTATGTAATTGCCGCTCATACTGCTCCAATTGATCAATCTGTGCCTGCAATTCTCGCTTCTTATCCTCAAATTGGAGCTGCAATTGCCGGAAATCCCCTTGTTTGGTTTCGGCAGAACCTTGCTTCGTCAGAATGATTTGCTGAATCTCTTCCGCTTCTCCGGCTAAGGATTCCGCAGACAGACGCAGGTTTTTCTCCCGTTCCAGCAAAACGTTTTTGTCCCCCATCGCCTTTTCCAATTGTGTAGATACTTCCGTATACTGCTGCTGCAGTTGGTCGAGCGTCTGCTCACATTTGGACAGGTTCCAGCGCATCTCTGTGTAATCGGCATCCTTCGTATGAATTTCCGCCGACAAATTCTGTAATGCCTCATTTAGCTGCGCTTTTTCCTGTAAAAGCACCTGGCATTCTTTATCGATCCGATCAATTTGGTAAGCGTATAATGAGATGTCGACGCGGCGAAGCTGCGATTTGAGTTGCAAATACATCTCCGCTTTTTCCGACGCTTCTTGTAGTGGATCAATCTGACCTTCGAGTTCATTGATAATATCATGGACGCGCGTGAGGTTGTCCTCTGTTTCCTGCAAACGCTTTTCTGCCTCACGACGGCGTGTCTTATATTTAACGATGCCCGCTGCTTCTTCAAAAATACCGCGGCGTTCTTCTGATTTCGTACTGAGGATTTCTTCGATTCTGCCTTGTCCGATAATTGAATACGCTTCTTTTCCTAATCCCGTATCCATAAACAACTCCGTAATATCTTTCAGGCGGCAGTTTTGGTTGTTAATCATATATTCACTTTCACCAGAACGATACACTTTACGCGTCACAGCTACTTCACTGTATTCCAATGGTAAATCCTGTTGTTCATTATCGAGTACGAGAGTCACTTCGGCAAAATTAATCGCCTTGCGGCTGTCGCTGCCGGCAAAAATTACGTCTTCCATCTTTTGTCCGCGCAACGATTTGGCGCTTTGTTCACCGAGAACCCAGCGCACCGCGTCGGAAATATTGCTTTTTCCGCTTCCGTTCGGTCCCACGACAGCAGTAATCCCCTGAGGAAATTCCAATTCAATTTTGTCTGCAAAGGATTTAAAACCACGGATCTCTAATCGTTTTAAAAACATAGCGTCACTCCCAAACAGGCTATTGAAGCAAGTTCTTAATTCAGACAGAGATGCTTTTACCCCAGCTGAACTGTAGAACTGCAATGCATGACTTAGTTAGCGTTGGACTCCCGCCTAAAGTGGTGAGAGACTTACGCCAAGTTAGTTAGGCTCGAATTTATATTGTATCATCTTTTGCAGTTGATGCAAATCCTTCTCAAGCACCAGTGACAGCCCATAGCGCTCGGTAAAATACCGGATATTCTGATTGTTTACTCCGCGCACTGCCGTTTCGTCTGCCGGGTGAATGACAATGCAGACATGCTGTTTGCCGGGAGCGCTACTCTCTCGTTCCGCGCCAATCGTATCGAGCATATTTCTAAAATATTGTGTTTCAATCAATTGACGGATATTCGGGTGATGTGGTCCCGCTAACACCGCATCATCTGTATTGAGTTCTTCACTCTGCTGTAGCCCTAGGCGAATGACGGGAATGCCTGACTGATAGAACATTTCCAACATTTCTGCGACGCGATCTATGGTTTCTTCCAATGACCACGGGCGATATGTGCCTTGACGATACCACGCAGCCAATTCCGTATTCTCCAGTACGAGCGTCGGATAAATGCGTACAAAATTGGGAGCCAGCTCAATCACTTTGCGTGTCGTTTCCAGCGCTGTGTTCCGTGTATCGCCGGGCAGCCCTGTCATCACTTGTATCCCCCATTGATAGGTTGATTCTTTCAATAATTTTGCGGCATGGTATACGTCATCAAGGGTGTGACCCCGCTTAGACATGCTGAGCACATTTGGATCAAGAGACTGAACGCCAAGCTCGATGGCGACAATTGGATACGGCTGCAATGATTCGAGAATTTCTTTCGTTATGTAGTCGGGACGAGTCGAAAAGCGAATACCTTGCAAACCGTATCGCTCTGTGTATTGTTTGGCGAGCTCTAAAAGCTCCTGCCGATATTTCTGGGGTAACCCTGTAAAACTTCCACCGAAAAAAGCTATTTCCACATGATTCTGTTCACAGCAAATCGTTGACAATTGTGTCTCAATTTCGTTGCGTATCTGATCGATCGAACGATAGTGTGACTTCTTTTGTCCTGTGATTTTTTCCTGGTTGCAGTAAGCACAATCATGAGGGCATCCTAAATGAGATACAAATACAGAGATTCGCTTATGTTTGGTCTTCGTTGTCTGTTGCATGGTCAATCCCCATCAATATATTCAACGTGAAACTGGCGGCTTCCTGTTCCGCTTCTTTCTTCGTCTTTCCTTTACCTTGACCGATCGGTTGATCGGCTATGTACACTTTCGAAACAAATGTCTTTTGGTGCGCCGGACCTTGTTCATCGATAATCCGATATTCAATCGTTCCCAGAAGCTTCTCTTGAACGTATTCTTGCAGTTCACTTTTATAATCGTGGAACTGTTTGTATTTCCCGTCAGAAATTAACGGAAATACATATGAACCTAATAATACTTCCACTGCCGTCAAACCTTGATCCAGATACAGCGCACCGATAAACGCTTCAAACACATCGGCAAGAAGTGCCGGTCGCTGCCTTCCGCCCGTGTGCTCTTCCCCTTTTCCTAAAAGAATATAGGAACCGAAATTCAGACGGTTAGCATAGGCAACTAGTGATGTTTCACAGACGACGGCGGCGCGCAATTTTGTCAATTCGCCTTCTTTCATTTTAGGATATGTCTTGTACAAATACTCGCTGACAGTCAATTCTAAAATCGCATCTCCTAGGAATTCCAAACGCTCGTTGTCTTCTTTCAATTCTTTACGATGTTCATTGATGTACGAAGCATGGGTAAATGCCTGATACAACAATTTTTTGTTTTTAAATTCAATTTTCAAATCTTGTTGGAGCTGTTCAAATCGCCTCATCACAACTTCACGCACCTTCACTGAAATGAGGAAGTACGTATGCGCACTCCCTCTTATTTTATCGGTATTTCTTTATACAAAGTGAAGCATTATGTCCGCCAAAACCCAAAGAATTAGACATCGCGACCTCGACAGTATGTTGACGCGCCTGATTTGGCACATAATCTAGGTCACATTCCGGATCGGGGTTTTCGTAATTGATCGTTGCAGGCACTATATTATCGGTAATTGCCTTGACACACGCCACTGCCTCAATGCCGCCTGCTGCCCCTAAAAGATGTCCCGTCATCGATTTCGTCGAGCTGACAGGTAGCTTATACGCGTAGTCCTTAAATACAGCCTTTATGGCAAGCGTTTCGAATTTATCGTTAAACTCCGTTGATGTACCGTGGGCATTGATATAGCTGACATCTTCCGGCTGCAATCCGGCATCCGCCAATGCGATTTGCATCGCCCTTGTCGCGCCTTCTCCATCCGGTGCCGGTGCCGTCAAATGATAAGCGTCACCGCTCATTCCGTAGCCCGCCATTTCCGCATAGATTCGCGCCCCACGCGCCAATGCGTGTTCTAATGTTTCCAAAACGAGCACCCCGGCACCTTCACCCATGATGAAACCGTCGCGCTGTTTGTCAAACGGGCGGCTTGCCAATTCCGGATGGTCGTTGTTCGTAGACATCGCTCTTGCCGCGCAGAATCCGGCAAATCCCAGCGGTGTAATGCTAGCTTCTGTTCCACCGGCAATCATCACATCGGCATCGCCGCGTTGAATAATTTTAAATGCATCACCGATCGAGTGTGTCCCCGTAGCACAAGCAGAAATCGCTGCACTGTTCGGTCCGCGGGCACCGACGTGAATCGATGTGACACCTGACGCCATATTGGCGATCATCATCGGTATCAGGAACGGGCTGACACGCTTCGGTCCTTTTTCTAGTAAAATGTTATACTGTTCTTCCCAAGTCGAAAGACCCCCGATTCCCGAGCCAATATACACACCGATCCGGTGGCTATTCTGCTCGTTAATGTCGAGTTGCGCATCGGCAATCGCCATTTTCGCCGCAGCGACGGCAAATTGTGTGAATCTGTCCATGCGTTTTACTTCTTTGCGATCAATATATTCGACGGGATCAAATCCCTTAACTTCAGCGCCAATTTTTGTCGGGTATTCTGATGTATCAAATTTTTCAATCAGAGCGACTCCCGATTTTCCAGCCAACAAATGATTCCAGTAGTCTGTTACATTGTTTCCTATGGGAGTGAGAGCACCCAGTCCTGTAATTACGACACATTTTTTAATGATATCCACCCCGTTTATTTTAGTAGAAGGTCCCGCAATTCGAGTTACGGGACCTTTTATGTAGCAGTATAGGACTATTATTTGCTTTCGATATATTTTACTGCATCTCCGACTGTGACAATTTTCTCTGCGTCTTCATCTGAAATTTCCATATCAAACTCATCTTCCAATTCCATAACAAGTTCTACAATATCCAAAGAATCTGCATTCAAATCGTTCTTGAAAGATGCTTCCAACGTCACTTCTGACTCTTCCACTCCCAAACGCTCTACAACGATTTGTTGTACACGACTTAATACATCAGACATTCCTTCACCCCCTCTCACCCAATTATAATTACATTACTAAGCCACCGTCAACTACTAGTACTTGACCAGTGATATAGCGCGCCTGTTGTGAACAGAGAAATACAGCGGTATTCGCAATATCCTCCGGTTGTCCCATGACGCCTAAAGGAATTTGTTTGGCAATTTCTTGCCGTACTGTTTCCGATAATGCCTCTGTCATATCGGTTTCTATGAATCCCGGAGCGATGGCGTTGACGCGTATGTTGCGTGCAGCCAGTTCCTTCGCCGCCGTCTTCGTCAGCCCAATCACGCCTGCCTTCGAAGCCACATAGTTCGCTTGTCCAGGATTTCCTGTAATTCCCACAACCGAGGCGAGGTTGACAATCGTGCCTGATTTCTGCTTGATCATCGGCCGGCTGACAGCTTTGATGCAGTTAAAGACGCCTTTTAAGTTGATGTCTATGACATCATCCCATTCGCTTTCTTTCATGCGCATTAACAACGTATCCCGCGTAATGCCCGCGTTATTGATCAAGATATCAATTCTGCCATAGGTGTCCACTACATATGTGATTAAATTCTGTACTTCTTCGGCGTTTGCTACGTTGGCACGAAAGATCGACGCTTCACCGCCGTTTTGTACAATCTGCTCACATACAGCCAGCGCCGATTGCTCACTGCCTGAATAATTGATGACCACTTTCGCTCCGGCAGCAGCTAATGCCAGTGCAATTGCCTTCCCTATACCGCGTGATCCGCCGGTGACGAGTGCTACTTGTTCTTTTAACATGGAATCCCCCTCTCCAATGATTCTAATGAATTGAAATGGTATGTCTGCACACCAGGAGTAATTTTGCGAATCAGACCGGATAATACGTTACCTGCTCCGATTTCAATAAACGTATCGACACTTTGCTCGACCATATAGTGGACAGAATCTTCCCACAACACGGCATGCGTCAACTGTCGTACTAATAATTCCTGAATTTCTGCCGCACTCTGTACCTGCTCGGCATTGACATTGGCGACTAGTGGTATATTCAAATCAGTAAATTGACGCTGTTGTATTTCTTGTCTGAGCAACTGTTGGACGGGCTCCATCAATTTCGAATGGAACGGACCACTGACCGCCAGAGGTATAGCTCTCTTAGCGCCGCGTTCTTTCGCCAGTTGACCGACGGTATTAACCGCTTCTTTGTGCCCAGAGATAACGATTTGTCCCGGACAGTTGAGATTCGCCAGTTGGACATACGAAGTATCGCTCGCTACCTCATCGCATACATTTTGCAATGCACTGCGGTCAAATCCCAATACTGCCGACATCGCACCCTCGGAACCTTCTGTCGCCTGTTCCATCAGTTTTCCCCTTGTGTGTACAAGTGATACGGCATCGGCAAACGCTAAACCACCAGCTGCCGTTATTGCCGAATATTCACCTAAGCTATGACCAGCGACGAAATCGGCTTGTATTGTGTTGCCGGTCAATTGCATCGCTCGCAGAACGGCAATGCTCGTCACTAAAAGTGCCGGCTGCGTGATCGATGTCTGTCTCAATTGTTCGTCTGTGCCATCAAAGCAGATGTCGCGCAGAGAGAACCCTAGAACCTGATCCGCTTGCTCATATAATGCCCGTACCTCCGGGAATTGATCGTACAGGTCTTTGCCCATGCCGATAGACTGAGAACCTTGCCCGGGAAAAACGAAAGCAATTTTCCCCATTTAGCGCACCTCTGCGCCAAATGTTTGCATGCGCTTCCATGTCGTCTCCGCCGACTGCATGATATCTTGAATGATTTCTGCCGCTGCTTGCTCTTGTTTCACCAATCCCGCGATTTGCCCTGACAAAATGGAGCCGTTTTCAATGTCACCTTCTACTGCAATGCGATACTTACCGATGCCGAATTTCTCTAGCTCTTCCACGGAAGCCCCGCTTTTCTCCATTTCCATGTATTCTCGCGCCAGCTTATTGCGGATAATCCGCACAGGATGTCCTGTAGGACGACCGGTGACGACCGTATCTCTATCATTTGCTTTAATGATCGATTCTTTGTATTTTGCATGTGGTGCCGTGCATTCATGGGCGACGATAAAGCGCGTACCCATTTGCACTGCCTCTGCTCCCAGCGCCAATGCCGCCACAAGCCCACGACCGTCCCCAATTCCGCCTGCCGCAATCACAGGAATCGATACAGCGTCAACGATTTGTGGAATCAACGGCATCGTCGTCGTTTCACCAATATGTCCCCCTGCTTCCATTCCCTCGGCAATGATCGCATGGACGCCCAATTTTTCTAAACGCTTCGCCAATGCTACCGACGGAACGACAGGGATGACCTTAACGCCCGCTTCAATGAATTTCTGCATGTACACACCAGGATTCCCCGCTCCGGTAGTGACGACGGGAACGCCTTCCTCAATCACGACATCGACTACATCTTTAGCGTGGGGAGAGAGCAACATGATATTCACGGCAAACGGTTTATCTGTCAATTGCTTTACTTTCTTGATTTCACCGCGCACCCATTCGGCTGGAGCACTTCCTGAGCCGATTGTCCCTAAGCCGCCAGCCTCTGAAACGGCTGCCGCCAGATCGCTTGTGGCTATCCAAGCCATTCCACCTTGGATAATTGGATATTCAATTCCTAAAAGTTCAGTTATTCTTGTTTTCATTTTCGTCACTCCCTCGTATATTACAACGTAATTACTGCTGCCGCCCATGTCAGACCGGCGCCAAACCCTACCATGAGAATTCGACTTCCTTGCCTGACTGCCCCTGACCGGATCGCTTCATCTAAAGCTACCGGAATCGAAGCGGACGACATATTTCCATATTGATCAAGATTCACATAAACCTTATCCATCGACAATCCGAGACGTTCCACCGCTGGCTCAATGATCCGTATGTTGGCTTGGTGCGGGATAAAATAATCAATATCCTCTACCGATAAACCGGCTTGCTCAATTGCTTGCTTCGCCGATTTTGCCACCATGCGTACGGCAAATTTGAACACTTCATTGCCCGACATTTGCAACGTGTGCAATTTATCGGCGATTGTCTGCTCGGTAATCGGCATACGTGAACCACTTGATGGTTGGTATAAAAGCTGTTCCCCCTTGCCATCAGCACCTAAGACAAACGAATGAAACCCTCTTCCTCCATCTACAGGAGCTAATACACAAGCACCTGCCCCATCTCCAAACAGCACACAAGTCGATCGGTCCTCCCAATTGAGAATCTTACTGAGCACTTCAGCGCCGATGACGAGTACATATCGATACATGCCCGAGGCGATAAATTGTGCCCCAGTCGCAACCCCGTATACAAATCCGGAGCAAGCGGCAGAAAGATCGAATGCCGCGGCTTTTTTCGCCTGCAAACGCTCCTGGATGACACATGCCGTACTGGGAAACGTGTAGTCGGGTGTCAAGGTCGCTACGATAATCAAATCAAGTTGGTCTGCGGAAATCCCCGCATTTTCAAGCGCCGCTTGGGCTGCGCGTAATCCTAAATCCGATGCGGCCGTATCAGGCTGGGCAATTCTGCGTTCGCGAATTCCCGTCCTTGTGTGGATCCATTCATCCGATGTGTCGACGATTTTTTCGAGGTCTTGATTTGTGAGCACTTTTTCCGGCAAATAAGAACCCGTACCAATCATACCGACTTGTATTTTATTCAACTGTTTCACTCCTGTTCGCAAGTTCACGCCGCATTTGTTCGAGCGTATCATTTTCAAGGAAACGAACCGTTTGCTTGATCGCGTTCATAATGGCTTTACTGTCCGATGAACCGTGGCTCTTAATACAAGCGCCATTTAATCCGAGCAACGGCGCACCGCCATACTCGCGATAATCGAGTTGAGAACGCATCGCTTTGAAAATCGGCAATAATAACAATCCGCCAAGTTTGCCACGGGTCGACGACTTGATTTGCGATTTCAGCGTGTCAAAGATCGTCCCAGCCACACCTTCTGTCGTCTTCAATATGACATTGCCTGTAAATCCGTCACAGACTAATACGTCACAGAGTCCCGCCATCAAATCACGTGTCTCTACGTTGCCGACAAAGTTGATCGAAGCTGTTTGCAATTGTTTGAATGCTTCCTTTGTCAACTCATTGCCTTTGCCTTCCTCAGTTCCGATGTTCGCCAATCCGACACGCGGATTATCAACCCCGAACATTTTATTCATATAGATGCTGCCCAAAATCGCATGCTGCAACAAGTATTCCGGTTTGGCATCCATATTCGCTCCGACATCGAGTACCATCGTGCCCTTTCCGTTAGCACTGGGAAATACCGGTGCCAATGCAGGACGTAAAACTCCCGGCAATCTGCCAACGACCAGCAGACCGGCTGCCATAAAAGCCCCTGTATTACCTGCTGTAATCATCGCATGGGCTTGCTTTTCTTTGACGAGCTGCGCTGCCTTTACCATCGAAGAATCTTTTTTCCTTTTAACCGCTTTCACAGGCTCATCATCGGGCGAAATGATTTCTTCCGCATGGACAATTTCCACGTTGGCTAACTCAGCTTGTATATGTTCACGAATTTTCTGTTCTTGACCTACTAGAATAAAAGAAGCATTTGGATACTGCTTGGCGGCTTCCAGCACACCCAGCACGATTTCCTTCGGTGCACGATCGCCACCCATCGCATCAATCGCAATTTTCATCTTTGAACACTCCCATCTTCGTTCTTCACTTATTTAAGCCCAATCCGAAATCCTAATTTTAATCCTAAATCTCAAATCCTAAATTCTAATCCATCATTGATTTTTCTGTATATCTCGTGACTTTAAATTGTCCTTCAAAAACTTTATCGTTATGTACAAAGATTTCTACAGTAATCACATACATCCCTTTGACAGGAGATGGGTCACTGGTCGTCGCTTTGGCAATACATTTCTCTCCCAAATAGACGGGACGGAGAAACCGGATATCGGCAGCCGCCGTCAGCACGACATCTGCGTCAATGATTGCTACCGCAAGGGAGTTCGCCTGGGCAAATAAATAATGTCCTCTGGCAATACTCGTCTTCTGGAAAACGTGTTGCTTCTGAATTTCGAATATCGATATGCCGGAATAGTTTAGTTGCACATCGATCACATCGCCGATGACCTCATCAAGCGCTAACGATTTCACTTTATCGAGATTTCTTTCAGCCATTGTCTTCACGCGCTCACGTAACTCCGGGATTCCCAGCTCCAAACGGTCGAGGCGAATCGTCGGGATACTCACGGAAAACTGCTTTGCTAAATCTTCGTCCGTCAAAAACGGCACCTCGGCAATTTTTTGCAACAATTGAGCGTGACGCTCTTTTTTAGAGAGTCTCACCGCAGTCAACTCCTATTTCACACTTCTATATTTTCATTCGATAGCTAAGAATTCTAGAACTTTGTTTATACAATATTTTATACTATGTTATATTACCTGCAATTATGACCTGATGATAATTTAGTATAATACATGTTGCATAAAAAAAGCAAGAAAAACATGCGAACGAGAAATCAACATTTTTCGACGTTGCTTCCCTACGTTTGCATGATTCTTACCTTCCACAACACTTTTTATATTTCTTGCCACTACCGCAAGGACAAGGCTCGTTTCTTCCAATTTTTGCAATTTGCAAAGGCTTATTAGGAATGGGGTTTAAATAGTTTCTCTCCTTTGCAAACAACTCGTTTGGGGTATGCCCGTGATTTAACCATAAACGTGTATTGTTTCTCACCTCTACGATATGCTTCATGAGATGCTGAATTTGATCAAAATCAAACAAAATATCGTTTTCTTCAAACAAATCGATATAACTTTGAAAATCTGCCTCATCTCGGCTAAGAAAAACAATTTCTTCAAGCAAATCTTCCAAGAGATCAGAATCACTCACTAAATTCCGCTTGATATGTGCGCGAAGCGCCTGTAGTTGCAGTGTTGGCTCAATATAATTCCAGTCACTGTATCTCAAAAATTCCTCTCGTGACGGCAAATATCGCGGTTTTGCCGATGCTGTTTTCGCGTAATACTCTACATCTTTAAAATCGTTCTCTGCAAATTCATCATTGACAAGATAGTTTCGCCAAAAACAGTATCCTGATTCTGTGACAACAAATTTCAACAGTGTTGTAAACATTTCATCAATCGTCGTTTTATGAGGATTCTGCTTATTGAAAATATCCACAAAATCCTCTTGTGTAATCACACCGTACAAATTCACCGCAGCAATTGCGTAATTATTCAGAAGATTGGCGCGTTCTTTTTCTGCGAGAAACCCCTGTTTGACAATGTCCTGATAGACATTCTTTATTTCAGTCGGAACAATATAAAGAAAATGCCCGTCTACATAATATAATCCGATATAACCCAGTCGCAATAAAATCATCACATCTTCACTAAGTATTTTGTCTCCGCATACCTCTTTAACCTCTACAGCTTTTTGGAATAAATCCCACTCCAAGTCATTCAAGAAAAACAAATACTCCGACAGCTGCATTTGACCCGTCATACTTCTGACAAGCTCAGGGATAATTTGCTGTTTAGCCATTTTCGAAAAGCCTTTTACTCCATGCAACTTTCCCATTTTACGCAGCGATGTAACATTTTTTGCACTCAGCATATCGTGGAGCGTATACATCGGAGAGGTTTTTACACTATTCTCAAGATTGATTTGATGAACTGCATCGAGTATTTTGCCAATCACTTTTTCACGAGTTGTTTGTTCCATTTGATCACATCCTGTTATTTACTATGCATTCTATCAGAAATAAAATAATCACTACGCTTTCGAGCGTCAACGATTAATAGCTGACGTTCGCCGTCATAGGCAGTGATTCGGAATTTCCGAGCAACTGCATTTTCCTCCAATTCTCCGCATGTGAGAATAGTGAGCCAATGCTCAAAGATCATACTTTAAAAGACACAATAATTTTATTTTGATATTTCTTCTGTATCTCAAAGGGAAGCTTATTTGTTATTTTATTTTTGAGATTGTCATATAATCGCTCCTTAAAAATTTCTATATTCCGCACTCACGCTCAGTGAATAGTATACCACATGCATTCCAGTTTTTGCTACAATGCAAAAAAGCCCGAAGAAGAAGTATTCTTCAGACTGAATGGAATCTAAAACAAAAACAGACAGCTGAATTCGCTGTCTGCCTTTCGATCTTTTCTTACTATTTGCTTACGACTTCACGATCTTTATAATGTCCACAGCTTTTGCAAACACGGTGGGATAATTTCATCTCGTGGCATTGTGGGCACTCTACCATACCAGGTACCGAAAGTTTAAAATGAGTACGACGCTTTTTTTGGCGTGTTTTGGACGTTCTTCTAAAAGGTACTGCCATACTTTCCACCTCCTTAAACTGCTAACTGTCATGTTTTAAAAAATCCAGAACTACTCTTTTTTGAAAAAATCAGCTAAATCTGCTAACCGCGGATCAATTCGTTCTGTATTACAAAGACACTGTTGCAGATTTTTATTGACACCGCACTCAGGACAAAGTCCTTTGCAGGTTTCTTTGCATAATGGCTTCATCGGTAAACTGAGCAAAATCTCCTGACTGATAAACGGCAGCAAATCGATTTCTTGTCCAATTATGTAATTGCAATTCTCCTGATCCTCTTCACATAATAAAGAGATATCAGCGTCTTGCTGGACAAACAATTCGTCGAGTTCACAACTGACATCGACTTGTACCCTACACAGGCAATTGCCACAAACCATACCGACACCTGTCTCGATCCGACCTTTGACAGTATACTGATCTGTCGCGGATTGCGTTATAGTGAACGCAACATTAACGGCAGCAATATCTGTAATTTGGCGATCATCGACAAGCTCTTGTAATTCCAGCGTTGTTTGAATCTGTTGAGGATTCTGAAAAATATCAAACAACTGTTCATTAATACGTATTTTCAACCGTCTCACCTCATAAGACAACAAAAGTAATTATAACTGTCCGGTATGAAATTGTCAACAGCTACTTTTGTTGCTATACTAGCATACAGATATTCTCACAATGGAGTGATCTACATGCGAACTACCGGAATTGTCGTCGAATATAACCCGTTTCATAATGGACACGCCTTCCATCTCTCAGAAAGCCGCCGCGTCACAGATGCCGACGTCGTCGTCGCTGTGATGAGCGGACATTTTCTCCAAAGAGGTGAACCGGCGATCGCCGACAAATGGACACGAGCACAAATGGCTCTGAAAAACGGTGTCGACCTCGTATTTGAGTTGCCGACTGTCTATGCGACACAAAGCGCGCAAATTTTCGCATACGGTGCCGTAAGCCTCTTAGAGCAACTACACAGCGTCGACTGCCTATGTTTCGGCAGCGAATCGGAAAACTTGCAAGAACTAGATGCCCTCAGTGCTATTATGGCAAATGAATCAGCACAATTCAAGGATACGTTACACAAACATTTAAAGGCAGGCATGGCATACCCCGCGGCATTATCGATCACATTGGCGGAAATGACCCCAGGAGCCGACAGCCAGGCGCTGCGAAAACCGAATACGATTCTCGGCTTGATGTACATGAGTGCATTGAAACAATTACATAGCCCGATACAAGTACATGCTATTAAACGCGTGATCGCCGCATACCACCAGCAGACAATTTCCGATCCGGTAATCGCCAGCGCAACTGCCATTCGCAAACAGATGTACAATAACGACATACGAACGATAGCACCGTATCTCTCCGATGAGACATTTTCCGTGCTCAACAGCACGTACAAATCGCCTGTGTCCTTCGAAGATTTCCGCGACATTATATTTGCTAAAATAGCGTCCCTTGACCCACAAGAACTGCGTACCTATGTCGATATCGAAGAGGGCTTGGAATACCGCATCAAGAAATCTCTGAACACTGCCGACAGTATCGACGAACTAATCACCGATTGCGTAAGCCATCGTTATACACGAGCTCGTTTGCAACGCATCATCATACACATCATGTTGGAAATTAAAAAAGTCGATGCACTGACTCCGCCGCCGGCTCCCTATGCACGGGTACTCGGTTACACGGAAAACGGGCGTAAATTTCTCCGCCACGCCAAAAAACGGACATCGATTCCGATTATCGATATGTTTGGCAACCGCCGGCATTCCTATGCCGATATCGACATCACCGCAACGAGGATATACAGCCTTATCGAAGCAAAAAAACGCTTCGGTGGTCATACGTGGAGCTCACTGAGCACCCGAGATTTTAAAATACCGCCACTCCAGCTTTGAAGCAAGTTCTTAATTCAGGTGGAAATTCTTTTACGAACAAATCACCGTTGCTTGACAGGCAATTTCTCTAAATAATCAATCGCTTCCTGGACATGGGCGATCGGCACAACCACTAACGGGCTGCCAATTTGTTCGTTAGTAGCCACCGCATCCTTTTCGTTGGAATCGGTCGGCAAGATATCCTTCGGCACAAAGAAGATATCAGCTTTTGCCGCATAGGCTGCTTTTACCTTATGCTGGACACCGCCGATCTGCCCTACCTGTCCTTTCGTATTAATCGTACCTGTGCCTGCGACGTAATGACCTTTTGTAATATCTTTCCCTATCAGTTGTTTATATATTTCCAGCGTAAACATCGTCCCCGCCGATGAACCGCCGATTTGTCCCGTATCAATCTGCACTTCACGCTCCGTATGTAATTCGCGTTCTGTGAAAATCATCACGCCGATCCGCGCTTCCTCGGTTTCTGGATTCTCAGTCAATTCAATCTCTACTTCATGCTGTTCTCCCGATCTCTCATAGGTGACAGCAACTAAATCCCCCGGCTGTTTGCTTTTGACATATTCGATGACCTGCTCGGAGTTCTTCATCACGAAGCCGTCTACTTTTATGATGCTATCTCCCGGTTTTAAAATATCCTTCGCTTTGGAATCATCAGTGACATCCCGAACAAGCACTGCTTTCTCAACGAACTCCGCCGCTTCTCCAGCTAACAAAAACGCATTATATATGGCGTCTTGCTGCGACTGATTCATATACATAATCATTAACTTTTGGTATAACTCATCATCCATGCCGGTACTGCCCAACACATCTTCCTTAGGCACGATTTCCGTATTGCGGTCGAATTGTGCCAGTACATAAAACAATGCGTTTCCCGCCAGCGAAGAAACCGTTGTCAACATCAATCGTCCCGATTCTTCCCCCGTGCTGCCCTCAACATGAATCAATGGCTGTAAATGTTCGGCGGAACCCGGGCGCATTAAGTAATAATCAACGTCAATGCTATAACCGATAGCAGCAGCGACGAGCAAAATAATCGCTGTCCATTTCAGTAGAAGTCCCGCGGAAAATTTTTTCTGTCTATCCGTTGTCAATCGATCTGTCGTTTGTCTATCCATTGTTTCTCCTTTCCCAATACAGCTTGACAATCTCGCTGATCTCCTGCTGATGTTCATATGCCGCGCGATACCCTTCTTCAATACACTCCTCGACTTTATCGAAGGTGGCGACACCAATATGCCCGACACGTGGTCGAATGACGATATCAGCGTGAATAATGCGGTTCTTGACGATCTCCGCTTCCATAATATCAATTGTTTGTGCTATCACATCGAATAACGTATCAATTTTCGCCTTACTCTTCTGCGCCCCGACATCGACCGCCACCGTATAATCGGCACCCATTTCTTTGACCGCTTCAATTGGCACGCGTTCAATGACTCCACCGTCGATCAATAGACGCCCATCATATCGCTCAGGGGTAAAAATACCTGGGATCGAACAACTGGCGCGTACCGCCTTGTATATAGGTCCTTGGCGAAATACAACGCGCTCTCCTGCCTCTAAATCCGTGGCGACAATGGAAATGGGCAGAGCTAGATCTTCAATATTTTTGCCACGCGTCAATAATTTCACTAATTCGCGAATTTTATCACCTGTGATCAAACCCGTCGTCGGTACCGTTAAATCCAGCCAATGCTTCTTTTTCAGCGACGACAACAATTTCGCTATCATATCTAAATCCATCTGATTGGCATAAAAAGCGGCAATCATACTCCCCATACTGCTGCCGGCAACGCAGTCTATCGGGACATTCATCTCTTGCAGTGCCTTTAAGACACCGATATGCGCTAGCCCGCGGGCACCACCTGAACCCAATGCAACACCCAATTTTGTTTCTGCCATCTATTTCACCTCTATCATTTGATGTATAAAGTGACCTTGAAACAAATATATTCTAATAACATGTACAATACCACGGAGGAACGCAAATGCATCAGCAAATTTTGCTCAATAAAAAACACTGGAAGACCGGTCTATACAGCTTATTTGCATTTATTTTCGTCATATCTCTGATTAATTATCCTGAAACTGCCTTAAATTCATCTTTACGCAGCATCAATATATGGTGGAATGTCGTTTTTCCGTCTTTGTTCCCCTTCTTCATCGTCTCTGAGCTGCTGATTGGCTTCGGGGTCGTGCATTTTATGAGCGTTCTGTTAGAACCTTTGATGCGCCCCGTCTTTAATTTGCCGGGATCCGGTGCATTTGTGATGACAATGGGCTTTGCATCCGGTTACCCAATGAGTGCCAAACTCACAGCAAAATTACGCGAACAGGAGCTAGTCAATCAGTATGAGGGCGAACGCCTCGTCTGCTTTACGACAACCTCCGACCCACTGTTTATGTTCGGAGCGATTGCCGTCGGCTTTTTCCACGATCCGACGATCGGCATCATGCTCGTTGTCATTCATTATCTAGCGGCACTACTTTTGGGCGTAGGTATGCGGTACTATGAACGAAACCGCCCTATATCAAAACCGCTCACACAATCGGGCAAAGGAATGATCCTTGTGCGCGCTCTGCAAGCAATGCATCGCGCGCGCCTAAAAGACAACCGCCCGTTGGGCAAATTACTTGGCGACGCCGTAATGAGTGCATTTCACACGTTGGCATTGATAGGCGGTTTTATGATGTTAATGGCTGTCATTTTGGCATTGCTGCAAGCGACTAATGTTTCAGCATGGATTATATCCTGCATCAATTGGCTATTGCCGTTATTCGGAATCAGCACCGAATTGTCACCTGCTTTAATGACGGGTATCTTTGAAGTGACACTAGGCAGCCAAGAGGCAAGCCTCGCAGCCAATGCCTTAATTTCAGAAAAGATTTTTATCGTCGCTATGATACTCGCATGGAGCGGACTCAGCGTACACGCGCAAATTGCCGCTATTTTGAGTACAACCGACATTCGCTATAAACCTTTCTTCTTTTCGCGGATCATCCATGCCATCTTGTGTGGCGCTCTGACTTTACTGCTTTGGAAGCCGCTAACGGCATTTCTGCAATTCCAAGCGTCTCCCGCGTACAGCAATCATACTCCGAATTCCCCATGGCAAATAAACCTTACAGAGTATATCGGAGCTATGTTCGCAATCCATTTCGGTCTATGGATCATTATTTTGCTTGCCGGTATCGCGGCACATATGTTTAAAAAGTTCTTCCGGGATAAATTTTTTTAAATGCCTCCAATACTTCTTGTGTCACCAGATCGCTGATATCACCGCCAAATTGCGCTACTTCCTTGACGACACTGGAACTTAGGAATGAATAGCGATTATTCGCCATCATAAACAGCGTCTCCACGTGGGGCGCTAGTTTTTTGTTGATTGACGCCATTTTTAATTCATATTCGAAATCCGATACGGCACGCAATCCTTTAATAATCACCTTTGCCTGCACTTGGTCCATATAATTCGCTACCAAGCCATCGAAACTTTCAATCTGTACATTGGGGATATCCGATGTCGCACAAATTAAAAAATGTTTACGTTCCTCTATGGAAAATAACGGGCGTTTGTGCGGGTTCTCCAATATGGCGACAATTACTTTGTCGAATGTCTCGGCACCTCGCTTGATAATATCGATATGCCCATATGTCACTGGATCGAAACTGCCAGGATAAACTGCAATATTCATTCTTCCACTCCTCTGCTTACCAAAACTGTAACGCCGGTATTGCCGTATTTGTAGTGATTCCCTGTAAAATACTCCGGCAACTCCAATTTTTCATATTTACTGTCGTATTCATAGACAATGATAGCCTGGTCACTCAACAATTGTTTGTCGACTAATGTAACAATAATATCGGCAATTTGCTTTTGAAACTCCAGATATGGCGGATCGAGAAATACAATATCAAAGCGCATCCCTTTGACCGCTAGCTTTTCTAAAGCGGCTTTCCAGTCCGCTTTATAGATTTCCGCCTGCTCAATCAATTGCGCGTGTTGCAAATTCTTGCGCATAACCTGAATCGCGGTTCCCGATTTATCAATAAATACAGCATGTTTGGCACCGCGGCTCAATGCCTCGATACCTAAATTACCGGAACCGGCAAATAAATCAAGTACAATCTCCCCGTCAAAATACGGTCCGATAATATTATAAATCGACTCTTTCACCCGATCCGATGTCGGTCTCGTACTGTCTCCGGGAACAGCTTGAATGGCAAATCCCTTTTTATGTCCAGAAATAATTCGCATCACATCACATCCACCGTTAGAATAATATCGTATCGACGCTATCTACGTTAAAATAATATAATAAAGAATATAACATAACAATCCGCAATGGTAAAACAAGAAAAAAATAAAAAATATGTATAAAAACAAGAAAACGGTCAACAATGAGAGTGACAGTAACACTGGTTGCTGTCGGACAACCGCGGAGAAGACTTTTCCCCATAAGTTCTTCCTCCGGTTTCTCCTCTCCCATTAGACAAATGAATATCATTTGTCACATTTCCCTAGAAACGGATCTAGGGACTTTTTTTTGCCATTTTACAGAGTACCTGAATGTAAATCGTATTCATAATTGTGTACAAAATTAAAGGCGGGCTCCTATACGAACCCGCCGCACTCTATTTCAATATAATCTTAGTAAGTTGACGATGTGCCTTTTTGTCCCATAAGTTGTTGCTCACCCATTTGAACCAACTTACGAGTCATGTGTCCTCCAACAGCTCCGCAATCACGAGATGTCATGTTACCCCAGTAGCCATTTGCTGGCGGTTGAATGCCTAACTCACTTGCAACTTCATATTTGAATTTATCCATTGCTTGGAAAGATTCAGGCACTACTAACCAGTTACTAGAACGTTCTTGTCCAATACCCATGTTATCACCTCCTCAAACATTAGGTTAACCGGATATTGGACCTTTATGCTAGGAAGTTACTTCCTGCAAAATTGTTTTTGACATAGGCCAGCAATGCCGGATTTCCCTGATGAATCAAAGCCTGATTTTCCATATAACGACCGGCTTCCGCCCGTGCAACTTCCATAATCTTGTAATCATTGACGATATCACCGAGTTTAAATTCCGGCAAACCACTTTGCCGTCTTCCGAAAAATTCGCCCGGTCCTCGCAATTGCAAATCTTTGTCGGCAATATAAAAGCCGTCATTAGACTCGACCATTACTTGCATGCGCTGCTTGGCAATTTCACCTTTTGCATCTGCCAAAAGAAAACAATACGACTGCTCCTCGCCTCGCCCTACCCGCCCGCGAAGCTGATGCAATTGCGCCAAACCGAATCGGTCGGCGTTATATATGAGCATGACGGTGGCATTTGGTACATTGATACCTACCTCAATCACGGTGGTAGCGATAAGTATACGTGTCGATCCTGCCGCGAAGCGCTCCATAATTTGATCTTTTTCTTGCGCCAGCAACCTGCCATGCAACAAATCGACTTGCAAATCAGGAAAATATGCAGATATCTGTTCGTAGATTTCCTCGGCGTTGCTCGCCTCCAATGCCTCCGATTCTTCAATCAGCGGACAGACTACATAGGCTTGCCGGTCGTCGTCGATCAACTCGCGCATTTTATTCAGCACTGCTTGCTCCTTTGAAAGCGTGTGCCACTCTGTCTTTATTTTTTTCCTGCCGGAAGGCATCATATCCAGAACAGAAATATCCAAATCACCGAAAACGGTGAGCGCCATTGTCCGCGGTATCGGTGTCGCCGTCATCGACAAAACATCGGGGTATTTCCCTTTACGCTGTAAAAGCGCCCGCTGCTCCACACCGAATCGATGCTGCTCATCGATAATCACCAGCCCCAATTTCGCATATTCCACGTCTTCTTGAATCAACGCATGAGTACCGATGATCAAATCAAAGCGATGGTGCTTAATATCGTCTAAAAGCGCTTCACGCTCTCTTTTCGTTAGTTTTCCTTTGAGCAGACAAATCTTTATATCTGTGTCCTTGAAATATGCGGAAATCGTGTCAAAATGCTGTTCAGCGAGAATTTCCGTCGGAACCATCAATGTCGACTGGTAGCCGCACGTCCAACTGGCTAAAACAGCAATCGCCGCGACAATCGTTTTACCTGATCCGACATCGCCATGCAGAAGTCGATACGTCGGCTGCTCCATCTCCATATCATGCAAAATTTCTGTAATTACGCGCTTCTGCGCCCCTGTCAATGAAAATTCTAAACGATCGACAAATGTCCGCAACATCTGTCGATCGTATGTATGAGTAATTCCTTTATTTGCAGTTTTATATTGTTTACGAAATAATTGCAGTTTTAATTGATATAAAAAGAATTCTTCAAAAACCAGACTTCGTTTCGCCTGCATTAACTGTTCCTGTGATTCCGGAAAGTGAATCCAGCGGTAAGCGGTATATTTATTGATCAACTTATATTTCACACGAATTTCTTCGGGAACTACATCAATGATACATTCCGCATACGTATCGAGCACCTGGGTAATCCATTTGCGCAATTCCTCTGTCTTAATGCGACTCGTTCCGATATAGACAGGAACGATCCTGCCGGTGTGAATTGCCTGTTTATCAGCGGCAATGAATTCATGCTGCGACACGGTAATTTGTCGAAAACGCGATGTATATTTGCCTGTAATCGAAAGCACACGTCCCGGAATGAACTGGTTCACCAAATACGGCTGATTAAACCATACAGCCTGCATACGATTAAAACCGTCGAGATCAAGCTCGGCGATCACACGCGTTTTCCGTCCGCGCCGTTCCAGTTGCGGCTTCCGGATAATCGCTCCTTGTACCGTCACCTTTTGTCCATCGATTAATTCTCGCGGTTCGATAATCGTGCGATCTTCATAACGGAAAGGAAAATAATCCAATAAATCTTTCACAGAAAAGATTGCCAACTTCTCTGCATCTGCCGCCGTTTTCTCGCCAATCCCTTTTAATTGCACAATTGAATCATCTAAACGACTGGTTTCCCGCGCGCTAGTCTTTAAGTTGCTGCTCATGGGCAATAATCCCCCAAGCTCCCGGACCTATATGTGTGCCGATGACCGAACCGATATCCGCGATCATCATGCTGGCAATATTAAATTGCTGTTTGACTGTTTCAATAAACGGTTCCATCGTTTCCAAGGTATCTGCATGACAGAAAACCACCGATAGCGGTGCATCACCGTAACTGTTGTGCAGTAATTGCAGCATCGTCTTTTCTGCCTTCTTCTTACCCCGTGCTTTATCGATCGACATTACTCCGCCTTCTTCATCAAGGGAGAGAATCGGTTTGATATTTAACAACGAACCTACGAGCGCACTGGCACTGCCAATTCTGCCGCCTTTATGTAAATACTCTAAAGTGTCGACCATAAACAGCGTTCGTTGACTGTCAATCATCTTATCAATCAACGTCAAAATAGCTTCTTTATCCATGCCTTTTGCGATCGCTTTAGCGACGGTTACCGCTATAAGACCCAGCCCGCATGTCGCTTGCTTGGAGTCGATAGCAACGATATCGTATTCCGGCATCATCGATTTTGCCAAAACAGCCGATTGATACGTACCGCTCAGTTTAGCGGCTAAGTGCAGCGAAAGGATTGTATCCCCTGGCTCCGCTATCCGTTTATACGTTTCAATAAAATCAGCCGGAGACGGTTGTGATGTCGTCGGCAGCGTTTCCGCTACGCGCAACTGCTTGTAAAACTCTTTGGGCTGTATATCGACCCAATCTCTATATGTTTGATTGTGAAAATGAACTTTCAAAGACACTCGCTCAATCCCATATTGTTTCAGGACTTCATCTGACAAATCAGCAGTACTATCCACTACAAGTTTAATTCCCATGTGATCGCCCCTCTTATTCTACAGAAATAATGAAATAGTATGTCGGTTGCAATCCTGATTTAATTTCAATTTCCATATCTGCGTATGTCTCTTCTAACGCATTGGTAATTGCATCCATTTGTTCATCAGTCACATCTTGACCTGCGAACAATGTAATAATTTCGTGAGTATCTTCATCGATCATCTTATCCAGCAATTTCACCGTGATATCAATCAATTCCTCGCCGTTGACCACTATATCTCCGCCGATGATTCCGAGAATATCGCCTTGATGAATTTCAGTTCCGTTGACCTGCGTATCTCTGACGGCATACGTGACTTGTCCGCTGACGACGCCTGCCATCGCTTCTTTCATCACTTCGATGTTATCTTCAACATCCTGCTCTTCATGGAAGGCAAGCATAGCGGCAATTCCTTCTGGTATCGTCTTTGACGGCAAGACGATGATGTTGCGGTCTTCCAATAATTCACTGACCTGCTCGGCGGCTAAAATAATATTTTTATTATTCGGCAGAATGATCACGGTATCGGCGGCAATTTTCTTAACTGCCGTCGCCAAATCTTCTGTCGACGGGTTCATTGACTGTCCGCCAAAGACAATTTCATCGACGCCAAGTGATAGGAAGACATCGCGAATTCCCTCACCGTTCGTAACCGATACGATTCCATACGTCTTGTTCTCAATAATCGGCTGATACTCAACGGCAGTGACGGCTGCTTCCACAGACTCCTGCATATTTTGCAAGTGATTATGCTGTTCTGTCATGTTGTCAATTTTAATGCGATGCAAACTGCCAAACGTCAGGCAATAGGATAATACTTTACCCGGATCGAGCGTGTGGACGTGAATTTTCACAAAATCATCGTCACTGACTACGACTAGGGAATCGCCCATTTCTGCAAGCACACGTTTAATATCAGCTTCATCGACCGCCTGGGTAAAATCCTTGACAATAAATTCTGTGCAGTATCCGTATTCCCCGGAGTCTTCTACAGATTGTACCGCCTGTGCAGGCGCTTTCGCATAAATCGATTGATCACTGAAATCAATGTCTTCTACGCCAAGCAGCGCTTGATACATTCCTTCATAAATGACAAGCAATCCCTTACCACCGGCATCGACGACACCTACCTCTTTCAGAACCGGCAACATTTCCGGAGTCTGACTTAATGTAATTTCCCCTTGATCGATAGCCGCGCGAAATACTTCGGCGATTGATGTTTGACGTCTCGACGCCTTAACCGCCGCTTTCGCCGCTTCTCTGGCAACGGTCAGAATCGTGCCTTCGACCGGTTTCATCACGGCTTTATAAGCAACTTCTACGCCTTTTTCCAAGGCAAGTGCAAAGTCTTCCGCAGTGACGACATCCATTTTCTTGGTATATTGTGACATTCCGCGAAACAACTGTGACAAAATAACACCGGAATTTCCCCGTGCCCCCATCATAATTCCTCGGGAGAAATATCCCAATGTCTCTCCGTATACATCTTGATCCGCTTGCCAGTTGTTCTGCATTTCCTGCAGCCCAGCTTGGAAAGATAAGTTCATATTGGTGCCTGTATCTCCATCCGGGACAGGGAATACGTTTAAAGCATCGATTCGAGCAACATTTTGCTCCAATGCCTTACCGCCACTGCGCAGCATTGCGTAAATTTTTTGACTATTTATTTCTGTAGGCATATTTGTCGCTCCCCCTATTCTGCCTGTACTTTAACCCCTTGAACAACCACACTGACTTCGTCGACAGTAATTCCAATGTGATTTTCCAATATATACTTTACCTTCTCTTGTATATTTTGTGCAACCTGAGATATTTTCACACCATAGCTGACGACGATGTGGATGACAACTTTCAAAGAATTTTCGCCCACGGAAACTTCAATTCCCTTAGAAAGATTGTCCAGCTTCAGGAGCTCGGAGATTCCATCTTTAATTTGATGCCTGCTTGCCATGCCTACAATTCCATAGCTGTCCATCGCCGCCATGCCGGCAATCATCGCAATGACTTGTTCCCCTATTTCTATCGTACCTTGCTCATTTTTAAACGTTACTGCCATGAGATGCACCTCCTAAAAAGATTATATAGTCTAAAAAAGATTAACTATAGTTTACTATAGTTTATGCATAATAAAAAGTCTCAATAATTTTTATCTGTTTTTATTGCTTTGGTTTTTCGAATATGCTATGATGAATAAGTGTTTTTAATCATTGTATGAACGGTAATCGTGTAAGGAGGTGCGAACAACATGGCTAAGCGTTGTGATATTTGTGAAAAAGAGACTCGTACAGGTTCGAATGTGAGTCACTCAAATAGAAAAACAAAGCGTGAATGGAAACCAAACATTCAAAAAGTTCGAGTTGCTAACGGTGGTTCTGTAAAACGTATTAACGTTTGCACCCGTTGTATCCGTTCCGGAAAAGCAAACCGCGCTATCTAAACGAGAAAGGGACTTCGCCTTGAGAGATTAGGCTGAAGTCCTTTTTTCTTACGTTCATGCGTTTTTTTGAAACATGCTCATGAACCCTTTGACAATGCCTCCAAGAAACTTCGGTAATTTGATCGTATAAAAGCGCAAGCCTACCCCTCCTTCAATCGTCTCACATACCTATTTCGGACTATAAAATAACATCCATCCCAACGTGACTAACCCAAAGCCTATCAGTAGCGGCCACAGCCATCCCGGCATGTATTGAACTAAAATTCCTACGCCGGATGCCGCTAACACAAGGCCGATGCTTTTTTTCAAAATTCTGTTTTTTTGACGGTAGCGATAAGTCAATATAAGCACCCTCTCAGTCAAAGGCACAGATGCTTATGATAAATATATTCCGAAATTTATAAAATGTGCCCTGAACTTGTTCATTTATACAATTCTACTCACGATCAGCAAAATTATTCCCTGTTTTACCGTAATTTGCGCTTGATTGTCAACGAACTCGTTGCTAATTCCCATGGGCTTATCGATATATAATTTTTCCGGCATAGCGTATTTCAGCCCGGTCGCCGTGACTTGCGCTTCCAGTGTCAATGAAAATAGGGATACGTACGCATGGCTGGCGCTCAGCGTGATCTGCTTATCAAGCAAACATACGACATCGCGCAGACTGCGAATTTCACATGAAATACCATCCCGCAACGGTCGCATAAGTAGCTGTACAAGTGCTATTGTATGATCAAATCTTCCATTTAATTCGTTATATATTGTGATTTTGTCAGGGTTTTGACGGCATGCCCATTGTAACGCCAGCTCTGTGTCAACCTCGTCTTTTTCCGCGGGAAAACGGCGAATCTCGATAGCGTTCGTTTCCGCCCAGCGAATATCGTCTGCTTCCGCCGAATCGAGGTCACCAATCAAGCAATCGGGCAGTAGACCACGCCGACGCAAAACACCGATGCCGCTATCGACGGCGATAATGTAGTTCCCCGCTTCCCTTGTAATCTCTTGTAGACTGTCAACATGCCCCGTGACAATCTTCACATGTTTAACCGAGGTTTCCACGCAATAATTCAATCCTTTCGGCAATATCTTGCTTTCCAAATAAATAGGAACCGGCGACGAGAATATTGGCTCCCGCCTCTACGACACCCTTTGCCGTCTTTTCATTAATGCCCCCGTCAACCTGAATATCGGTGGCTAACTTTCTCACTTCGATCATCCCGCGCAATTGTTGAATTTTCGGCAATGCACTTTCAATAAAAGACTGTCCTCCGAATCCCGGATTGACCGACATCACAAGCACCATATCCAAATCATCCAGCACATGCTCTAATACCGATACAGGCGTTGCCGGATTCAATGCTACCCCTGCCTTAATATTATGCTGTTTAATCAACTGCACCGTGCGATGCAAATGGGTACAGGCTTCGGCGTGCACTGTAATAATGTCGGCTCCCGCCTGTACGAAATCAGCAATATAACGATCGGCATGCTCGATCATCAAGTGCACATCAAATATCAATTGGCTGATCGGTCGGATCGATTTCACCACGAGCGGACCGATTGTAATATTCGGCACATAGTGCCCGTCCATCACGTCAATATGAATCATATCGGCTCCTGCGCGTCCAACCGTTTCGATTTCCTGTCCCAGCCGGGCAAAATCTGCCGACAGAATCGAAGGTGCAATTTGTATTTTGTTCATCAATACTCTCCCTTTCTCGCTTGCTGTTATTTTTACTGTACTAGTATTTATTTTTACTATGTTCTTTTAATTCGCTGACAAGTTCTACATAATGCTGATAACGCAGTCGATCAATCTGCCCGTCCTCCACTTGCTGAATTACATGACAGCCATCTTCGGTGAGATGCGTACAGCCGCGATACTTGCACTGCTGTCCGGCGGCAGAAATCTCTCTAAAAAGACTCGCCAGCAATTGTATATCTTCTATAAAATTCAACGTAATCTGCCCGAACCCCGGTGTATCGACAAGAAATCCGCCGCTGCAAAGCGAAAATAGCTCCACATGGCTAGTCGTATGCTTCCCCCTGCCCAATTTGTCGCTGATATCGGCTGTGCGAAGCTGTAGCCCCGGTTCTAAATAATTGAGCAGGCTAGATTTTCCGACACCCGACTGTCCGGAAAACATCGATATTTTCCCAGCTAAAACATCCTGTAGTTCCCGCTTCCCGATATCCTCCTGTGTCGATACAAACAGCACTGTGTACCCCATGCTCTCATACAGCTTCTGACGATTCTCCGCCAATGCTCTATCTGCATCTGTCAGCAAATCGGCTTTATTAATCACAATCACCGAATCGACATGGACCGATTCCGCCATGACAATAAAACGGTCTAACAGCCTTTGATTCCATTCCGGTCTTTTAAAGGTAAATACTTGGATCACTTGATCGACGTTTGCCACTTTCGGTCGAAAAAATTCGTTTTTGCGTGGCTCAATTTCTTCAATCATTCCTTCGCAATGGGTCGTTGGTGTATAAGTGACAAAATCTCCGACGAGTGGAGACACATTGTTCTTTTTCAATATGCCTCTGCCCTTACATTGATACACTTGTTGCGTATGTTCGTCCTGCACGTAGAAAAATCCACTGAGTGCTTTAATAATCGTTCCTCTTGGCAAAATTATCTCTCCCTATCCGCAGAAAACGGTATCATATTAATATGATACCGCTCTAGTGTCTGCAAAAACTCCGTTCAAATACACTTCAACGTTCCCAAACGTATTCGGTGCCAGCACGAGCTGTACATGGAATGTCATTTCCTCGGTAATCGTCTCTTGGAAATACACTTGATCATTGCCACGGGCATCGTTCACACGAATGACGACATCTGTGGGCTCTCCCTGTTGACTTGGCTGTACCAAAATCACTTCTTCGACAAGTTTTGCATCGGCAGGATATCCGCTGGACACCCACAAATCAATAATTTCCCCAGGAGCGACCTCGGCATTCTCCTGATAAGGCTCTTGGCGTGTGACTTGTCCCTTAGGAATCGTATAGCTTGGGTCATTGTGGATCGTGCCTCTGACAAGCTGTTTTTCTTTAAGAATCGCTTCTGCTTCATTAATGGTCTTCGATACTAAATTCGGCATAGCAAATGACTGCTGCCCTTTACTCACATACAAAACCGCTTGCACTTCATCGGCGACAATTTCTGCTTCCGGGTAAGGTATTTGGTCATACACTTGTCCGGCGGCAACATTGTCCCGATGCTCTTCTTTAATTTCAAATTCAATTCCCAATTGATTCAATAATACTTTCGCCTGCGACACACTCTTGCCGATCAATTCCGGCATCGGCGTTTTTTCTTTGCCTTCGCTGACATACAGATTAATCGGAGAATATGTGACTTTGACCGTCGTATCGGCTTCCGGATCTTGACGCACGACATATCCTTCCGGCACTTCCGGATCCTTCACCGATATCTCGACAATATTTTCTGCTAGAAAACCGCTTTCATTCAATTTGAGAATTGCATCACCCAAAGGCTCACCCGTAACTGTGGGGATTTGCACTTCCGGAACATATAAAATATCGACGACCGAATTGTAAACATATATAGAAATCATGCCTAATGCGGCCAAAAACGCTATAATTAAGCCGATACGAAAGCTCGTTTTTTCGAAAATACTCACTTCTTCTTCCTCTTCAACATCCGCTGGCTCAGCCGTCCGATGTCGATCACCGCGCAGCGGTGTACGGTACTCCGGCGTTGGCGGCTTTTTCTTAAGTTTTTCCTCATTGGTTTTGAAATCACTGGCTTTGATGATCGGAATGACTTTTGTCGGCTCTCCCTGCTCATCAACTTCATAAATGCGCGGTATTTTATGCTGGCTATTCAATGCGATCTTCAAATCTTTCAACATCTGCTCCGCCGTTTCATAACGCTGCAACGGGTTCTTCGCCAATGTACGCAAGACGATGTTCTCTAAATTGCTCGGTATATCACGATTATAAATAGACGGCTCTGTCAGCTCATCCTGCAAGTGCTTCAAGGCAATGCTAATCGGACTCTCTCCGGAAAACGGCAATTTTCCCGTGAGCATCTCATACATAACGACGCCGAGTGAATAAATATCGGACGATGCCGACGCAATTCCACCGCGTGCCTGCTCCGGTGAAAAATAATGTACAGAACCGAGCACGGAATCCGCCTGGTACGTAATCGTCGAAGATGTGACGGCACGCGCGATCCCAAAATCGGTCACTTTAATCCGCCCGAATTTATTGATCATGATATTGTGTGGTTTAATATCACGATGAATAATATGATTCTGATGTGCGTGATCTAAAGCATCGCAAATTTGTTTGGCAATCTCCACGACTTCGGAACTCGATAAGGGTGCTCTTTCCTGGATAACCTCTTTCAGTGTCTTGCCCTCTATGTATTCCATGACAATATAATGATCTTCTTGATCTTTTCCTACATCAAAAATATTGACCACATTCGGATGGGATAGACTCGCGGCAGACTGTGCTTCATTTTCGAAATTCTTGACAAATTCCGGATCATTGGAAAATTCGCTGCGCAAAAGCTTAATAGCTACCGTACGATTCAAAATCGTATCCGTCGCCTTATATACTACAGCCATACCGCCGCCGCCGACTTTCTCAAGCAATATATATCTGCCACCAAGGTTCTTATTATTCAACACCATGCCAATCCCCTCCTTCCTGATGTACATTCGCACTTGCGCTATTTTTAATGGCGACGATTGTAATATTGTCTTTGCCGCCAACTTCTAGACTTTTATTGAGCAGACATGTGACAGCTTGATCGAGTGAAGGCTCATTATGCAATGCATGCAATAATTGTTCCTGGCTGACGACTTCACTTAAACCGTCAGTACACAACAATAAAATATCATTGGCTCCCCACTCATATTTTCCAATATCGACTTCAATATTAGGACTTGTTCCCAGTGCCCGAGTGATCATGTGGCGCTGCGGGTGAATCAATGCCTCCTCCTCAGAAATCTTCCCCTGATGGACAAGTTCATTGACTAACGAGTGATCTGTCGTGATTTGCATGATCTGATCATCTGAAATGATATACGCGCGGCTGTCGCCCGCATGACCGACGACGACTTCCTCTTGGGAAACGATGGCGGTGACAACGGTCGTCCCCATGCCCGCCAATTCCAAATGATCCTGTGACAAGCTGTACACCTTATCGTTGGCATACTTGATCGCCCGTTTAATGACGAACGTCATATCAATCTCCGAATAACTTGCATCGCGATCTTCCGGAAAAAACTGGTCAATGCTTTCGATAATTGACGTGACCGTCAAATCGCTGGCAACTTTTCCCCCTTGATACCCGCCCATGCCGTCGGCGACGATTGCCACCGATTGCTTATTCGGTTGAATTCTCACTATATAGCTATCTTCATTTGATTTGCGTACTAATCCCACATCGCTTTTTGCAGCCCATTCCATACGAGTCCCCACTTTCCGGCTATTGTTTCGCTACTTGCGCTCTCAACTGTCCGCAAGCCGCCGCTATATCAGCGCCGCGCTCTCTTCTGACGGTAACAGACAAACCACCGTTCTCTAATATTTGTTTGAACTTTTCTACATCTGCCGCTTTTGTTTGCTCTATGCCACGCTCTTCTACAACATTGACTGGTATTAAGTTGACATGACATAACATGCCCGTCAACAACGCCACCATTTCTCGTGCATGGACCGATTGATCGTTAATCCCAGCCATCAAAGCGTACTCAAACGTGATTCTCCTTCTCGTAATACTCGCGATATCCCTACAAGCCTGAATAATATCTACGAGGCGGTATTTTCGGTTAATCGGCATAATTTCCGAGCGCAACTTATCATTCGTGGCATGTAAAGAGACAGAAAGCGTCACTTGCGGTGCATCATCAATCAAATCGTACATCCGCGGCACGATACCGCAAGTAGAAATCGTGATGTGACGTTGCCCGATATGTAACCCCTTTTCATGATTGACGATTTCTATGAACTTTAACGTCTGTTCGTAATTTTCTAATGGTTCTCCCGAACCCATAATCACGATATTACTCACACGCTCTTTTTGGAAATCGAGAAAACGCTGCGCGTGCAGTACTTGTTCAACCATTTCGCCGGCAGTTAGATTCCTTTCCATACCTCCGATTGTCGACGCACAAAAAGAACAGCCCATCTTGCATCCGACCTGCGAGCTGACACAGACAGTGTTTCCATAGGAAGACGGCATGAGAACTGTCTCAATGCGCGCTCCGTCCGGTAGTTCCAGTAACCATTTGACCGTTTTGTCGCGCGATACTTGCTTTGCCACCTGTTTGACACCGGGATACAGGAATTCCTGCTCCAACTGGTCTCTAAAGGATTTTGATAAATTTGTCATCAGCTCAAAATGGCTGACACGCTTCTGATAAATCCACTCAAATAATTGTGTGGAACGAAATTTGGGCTGACCCATTTGTGCCACTTTTTGTTCCAATTCTTCCAACGTAAAATCTCCAAATATCAATTGATTCACCGTTACACCTCTGTTATTTTTTAATTAATTTTGCTATATAAAAACCGTCCGAATTTATGTAATGAGGTAAAACCTGTACACTGTACGGGTTTTTCATATGTACATGCAGTGCTTCCGGTAATTGAGCGCGAATATCTGCGCCCGCAAAATCGGGAAACTCTTTTAGGAACTCTTCGATCACTCGTTCATTCTCCGGGCGATTAATTGTACAAGTAGAGTATACAAGATATCCCCCTCGTTTGACAAATCCAGCCGCATGACGAATTAATTGATTCTGTAGAGTCACGAGTGATGTGATAGTCTCTTTACGCAAATTCCACTTTAATTCCGGCTTTCTGCGCATGACACCCAGTCCTGAACAAGGGGCATCGAGTACTACATAATCAAATGTCCGCTGTTCATTGTAATCAAGAAAATCGCCGATGCTCGTGCGAATACTTTGAATCCCCAGGCGCTTCGCCAGAGCATCGATCAAAGTCACTCGATGAGGATACAAATCATTGGCGGCAATTTCCCCCAGGTCGTTCTGCAATTCCGCTATATGGGTCGTTTTCCCACCCGGCGCCGCACAGGCATCCAAAATCTGCGCTTGCGGAAACGGATTGAGCACCTTAGCGACCAACATCGAACTTTCATCTTGAACAGAAAAATCTCCCGCCTGAAACATACTGTTTTGCGCTACATCGCCGATATCTCGTAAATAATACGCTTCATCAATATGCACGCTTTTTTGCCAAGGAATACCTGCTTGATCCAGTTTTGCTTCAAAAGCTTCTCTGTCAGACTTCAAGCGGTTCCGGCGTACTGTAAACGGCGGCGCTGTATGCGTGTGCTGTAGAAATGCCGTTAATTGCTCTCCAGAGTATTGACGCAGCCACAGTTCCACCAGCCAGTTCGGCAGAGAATATGTCAAAGCTATGTGTTGCAGTGGATCAACTTGGCTGTCAGGTATTTCCGGCATCTCGGGACTGCGCAGTATATTGCGGATCACACCGTTGATAAAGGAAGCGATCCCTTGATGTCCGCGCCTTTTCGCAATTTCAACTGCCTCGAAAACAATAGCGCGATCAGGAATCTTGTCCAAATAGCGCGCTTGATAAATGGAAATGCGCAATAATTGACGCACCCAAGGCTCAAGCTCCGCGACCGTCCGCTTTTTCATGAAAAAATCTGCAACATAGTCCAGTGTATTCTGTCTCTGCAATGTACCATAAACCAACTCCGTCGTTAGAGCCCTGTCTCGGATATCGAGTTCACTGCGACGCAGCTCTTGTTGTAAGAGCAGATTGCTAAATGCTTGATTCTGCTCGATATTCGTCAAAATATCGATTGCAATTTCCCGCGCACTCACCGCATATTCGGCAGCATGCTTTGTCTGACTTTTTTTGTTCATCCGTTCCACTCCAAATATTTTTTGTTTCACTTATTGTTACACTTATTATTCCTCTTATTGTTTCGCTCTATTTTGCCACCATCATGCTGTGGTAAATGTCTTGACAGCCTGCTCAACGTCTTCAATGACAACGCTTGTATTAAAGCACGGACCATTCGGTCGCACATTCAGCACTCCCAGAACAGGCAAAGGCATACTGTCAATAATGCCGCTGACCAGATCTCTTTCACACGCGACGGCAATGATGACCTTCGGTCTAATCGATTTGACGATCTGACGCGCCAATGTCCCACCTGTCGCAACATGCATTTTCACACCGAGTGCACGGGACAAATCTAATAATTCACTGACCGAGCACTTTCCACACTGTTTACAGTTATTAATATCTCGGGTTATTTTATATTTACAATCGGCTTCCTGGATGCAGTGTGGCAGCAGGATCAATATTTGATCAGCCTCTGCTTTAATTTTCTTCGCCAGCACCATTTGATTATTGACTTGGATAAAGGATTGCATAATATGATATTTTTTAATGCGAAATACTTTGCCCATTTGTAAAACGAGCGGAAAGAATTGTCCGAGCGTAAAACGCATCAAATTCTGTAAAAGCGGCAATGAAAACGTCTTCGAGCGAATAATCGTGACTACCATACCGCCCAGTACTAAAGCGCCAATACCTAATAAAAAAAATCCGAACACGATCAGACCTGTCAAAATCGTGCGATACATCTGCTGATCCTGATGGGCACTGAGATGCCATAAATAATAGATTGCCACACCAAAGATCATGATAATTGACAAAATCAATCCGAGAAAAATTCTTTTCGGTGCATATGAATGGTTGTCCATCGTATCCTCCCTTCCGCTTTCACCGTTAAACATATTCTGCTCCGTTTAACGATTCTTTCCGCTATTAAACAACTCTGCTCCGCTCAACGATTACTTTCCGCTATTAAACGACTTTGCTCCGTTTAACCTCACTGTCCACTGTTCATCTCTCTGCTGCCAACAGGTCACCGATGCGAATTTTCCCACTATTGACATAATCGACACCGGAAATCATTTTTTTGCCCGCCGGCTGTACTTGCGTCAAAACAATCTGACCATTGCCTGTCAAAATGACAGGACCTTTGCGGGTAAATCCGACAATTTCACCTGCTTGTGCGTCTTGTATGCCTGTTTGTGCGCTTTCTGTTTGGACATCCTCTGTCCCTATTTCCGTCTGTTCGGAAGCATCATATATTTCACTCGATAGTACTTTCAGAATCTGCCCGTGTACCGTCGTGTAGGCACCCGGCCACGGCGATAATCCGCGAATTTGATTGTAGATAGCGAACGCATCTTTGTTCCAATCGATGGCTTCATCCTGTCTGCGGATATTATAGGCAAACGTCGCCATCGCCTGATTCTGTTTAACAGGAGTCAACTTACCGGTTACCAGATCAGGCAATGTCTCTATCAGAAGTTGCGCCCCTGCCTGAGTCACTTTCTCATAAACTATCCCCGTCGTATCCGTAAATTCGATGTCTACTTTCTTCTGCGACAGGATATCACCGGCATCGAGCTTCTCTTCCATATACATAATCGTCACGCCGGTTTCTGTCTCTCCGTTGATCACCGACCAATGAATCGGCGCCCCGCCCCTATATTTCGGCAATAACGACGCGTGGACATTAATGCACCCTAAGCGTGGAATCGCCAAAAATTCTTTTGACAGCAATTGCCCAAACGCCGCTGTAATGACGAGATCAATTGACAGCGTTTGAAAAAATTCGACATGCTCCCGCGCCGACACCTTTTCCGGCTGATACACGGGAATACCCAATGCTTCTGCGGCAATTTTCACCGGCGGCGGCGTCAAAACCTGCTTTCTGCCTTTCGGACGATCCGGTTGTGTGACGACACCAATTACATTATACTGATTTTCAACCAATGCCCGCAAACACGGTACGGCAAAATCGGGAGTTCCCATAAATAAAATGCGCACTGGTGCAACCTCCTACTTTTTCGATTCGTAAACTTCATCGGTCAAATCAAGAAATACAACGCCATTTAAATGATCAATTTCATGCTGAAATGCTCGCGCTAAGAACCCTTCTCCTTCGACGATGAACTCTTCTCCTTCGCGATTCAGCGCTTTGACCTTAACGTATTCCGCCCGGCATACCTTGCCCGCCAAACCGGGAAAGCTCAAGCAACCTTCACTGCCGAGTTTCTCACCGCGTGACTCAATGATTTCCGGGTTGATCAACTCTATCAGCCCTTCTCCTATATCAATGACGACAACTCTTTTCAGGATACCCACCTGTGGAGCTGCAAGTCCCACTCCCTCAGCGTCATACATCGTCTCTGCCATATCTTCCAGCAGCTTTATAAGGTTTTTATTAATATTCTTTACCGGTTTAGAAATCTCCCTCAAAACAGGATCATCATTCTTTCTGATAATGCGAATTGCCACTTCATTCACCTCTCTGTAAATATCTAAGCTCTATTTTATAACAACATTTGCGGATTTACATCAATTGTCATCATTACATTACTTTTATATACCCCATCTTCTATGTCATCAAGTACATCGCGTACGAGTTTCGACACTTCGCTCCATCGCGCGTATTTGAGGATCAGGCTGTAGCGGTAACGATTTTTGATCTTCGACAATGGCGCCGGCGTCGGTCCTAAAATAAATGTCGTCAAATTGTTGTCCGTACTGATGGTTTGTAACTTTTCAGCAAATAGCTCGGCAAAACGCTTCGCCGTATCGGAATGCGTGTGACTAAATATAAAAAAGATTAAACGGCTAAACGGAGGATAACCTAATTGTTTGCGTGTCGCCACTTCTTTTTCATAGAATGTCCCGTATTCATACGCCACAGCATGTTGGATACTGTAGTGCTGGGGGCTGAAAGTCTGGACGATGACGTTCCCCTGAACCTGGTGCCTGCCGGCACGCCCGCCCACCTGGGTAATCAATTGGAACGTCTTCTCCGCTGCGCGGAAATCCGGCAAATTCAAAGCAATATCTGCCGATATGACACCGACCAATGCGACATTCGGAAAATCGAGACCTTTGGCGATCATCTGTGTGCCGATCAATATATCGGCTTTACCGTCGGAAAATTGATTGAGAATTTTCTGATGATCGCCTTTTCTCCTCGTCGTATCCACATCCATACGCAGTACTCTCGCCTTAGGATACATCTTTTTTAATTCTTCTTCTATTTTTTCCGTGCCGATACCAAATAAACTCATGTCATTGCTTCCACAATGCTCGCATACCTGCATATTTTCCGTCTGGTGATTACAATAATGGCATTGCATATTATGCTCATGCTGGTGATATGTCAAAGCAATATGACAGTATGGACAATAACAGACTTTACCGCACGTGCGGCACATGACGAAGTTGGAGTGTCCCCTGCGGTTGATAAACAGAATTGCCTGATGCCCGTTTTCTAAACAAACAGCAATCTGCGCTTGCAGCTTTCGGCTGAATATATGGTAATTCCCGTCAGCTAGTTCACGGCGCATATCCACCACTGTCATTTCCGGCATAGTTTCTTGGAACACGCGAGATTTCAATGTCAGCAATCTATATTTCTGAGTCTGTGCTTGATGGAAGCTCTCGACAGATGGTGTCGCGCTACCTAACACCACCGGACACTCATGCCATTTGGCTCGTACAAGCGCAATTTCCCTGGCATCGTATCGCGGATTTTCTTCTTGCTTGTAACTCGACTCGTGTTCTTCATCAATAATGATAATACCGATATCGGAAAACGGCGCAAAAATAGCCGACCGCGCACCGACGACAATCCGTGCATCCCCCGTTTTCATGCGTCTCCATTCGTCATAGCGTTCTCCTTGGCTGAGACGGCTGTGCATGACGGCGACGCGCTCACCAAACCACTTTTTAAAGCGCCAAACCATCTGCGGCGTCAAGGAAATCTCCGGCACTAAGACAATCGCTTGTTTGCCCATGGTGAGTACTGTCTCGATTGCCGTCAAATATACCTCTGTTTTCCCACTGCCGGTGACGCCATATAGCAGAAATGTATCCGTCTTCCGCTGCTTCACACTGGCTTCGATCGCCTCAAGACTCGCCTGTTGATCAGCGGTCAGGCGCGGGCGTTCATCACTTTCTGTAATATGCTCGCCGGGCAAGCGCATGACTTCTTGATCATACAATTGTACGAATCCTTTGTTTTCTAACGCTTTCAATGCTTGCCTGACAGAACCTGCCTGACGCTCAATGTCTTTGACAGGCATGGCGCCATGTTCAAGCAACAGCCGTGCGACCTCGTATTGCTTGACTGCACGTTTTTTTAACTCTTGTATAATTTCTTCCGTATGTGCTCGATCCGAGACAATCCATTTAGCGTATTGGAACACCTGCGGTTTCGACGATCCGGAGTAATCTTTAATTTCTTTCAAATACCCCTTTAATTTCAGCGTTTCTAATACCTGTTCGTTGTTCGGGAACTTATCAAGGATTTGTGCGACCGATGCCTGTTTTTCAAATACGAAATAATTGAGAATCTCCCGCTCACTATCGGTAATCGGAAGTGACGCTACTGCTTCCGGTGCTACCGTACACAATAACCGCCTCTGGGTCTTGCTCTTAATGCCTGATGGGAGCATCGTCTGCCATACCGTCGCCAACCGCGAGAAATATCGCTCCGCCGTCCATTGACCGAGCGCCAATAATTCACTATTCAGCACAGGCTCCTTGTCCAACAACTGAATAATCGCTTTCATCTTATTAGTTGGGACATCTTCCGGTGCTTCTCGACAGAGTTCCACAATAAAACCCTCTACACGACTGCTGCCAAAAGGCACGATCACCCGAACCCCTTTAGCCACGGAAGACAGTTGATCCGGCAAAACACGATATGTAAAACCTCTGTCTGCTGCTTTGACAGGAACATCGACAACTACCCTTGCGAACATACGGAATCACTCTTTATCGTCATAATATGTTCGAGAATTTGCACGGCAACGTCCCGTTTTAATTCCCGCGGCAACGTAACCGGTTCTTCTCCGCGCTTGATGATAATCACTTGGTTGTAATCGACATCAAAACCACTTTCGCGACTAGAAATATCATTTGCCACGATCATATCAAGTTGTTTCTTCAGCAGCTTACTTTGGGCATTTTCTATGACATTTTCACTTTCTGCCGCAAAACCGATAATCATTTGCTCGCGTGTCTTGACCTTGGCAATCTCTAAGAGAATATCGGGGTTTTTGACAAACTCAATCGATAAATTCATATCTGATTTTTTTATTTTCTGCTCCGCCACCGTCGCCGGTCGATAATCGGCAACAGCCGCCGCCTTAATGACAATATCCTGACCTGGAAGATGCTCGAGTACACATTGCAACATCTCCTGTGCTGTCTGAACCGGTATGACATTTACAGAGTCAGGCAGTGAGATATTCACGGGACCACTGATCAACGTCACTTCCGCGCCGGATTTCTGCGCTGCTTGTGCCAGCGCGTATCCCATTTTGCCGCTGGAGTGATTAGACAGAAAGCGCACCGGGTCGATTGGTTCACGGGTCGGTCCGGCGGTGATCAACACTCGTTTCCCCGATAAGTCGGGCAAAGTCTGCGCCATCAACCCGGCAGTCAACCCGTTCGATGGCTGTGCTGCATCCAGCACAGATTCCACCGCAGACAAAATTACCTGCTCATCAGCCAGTCTGCCTTTTCCCGTATATCCACAAGCCAAATATCCCGCTTCCGGTTCTACAAAATGATATTGTAACCCCTGCAAGAACTCAATATTTCCTTGCACAATGCGATTATCATACATATTACAATTCATTGCCGGCGCAAAAATTACCGGCGCTTTCGTCGCCATGACAATCGTCGAAACAAAATCATCGGCGATCCCGTTGCGCACTTTGCCAATGATATTCGCCGTCGCAGGCGCGATCAACACACAATCTGCCCAATCTGCCCATTCAATATGACTGACACCCGATTCCGGATGTTCAAACATATCGTATATCACACGGTGACCTGTCAAGGACTGTAACGTCAGCGGTGAAATAAATTCCGTCGCCGCCTTTGTCATCATCACACGCACTTCGTAACCGCGTTGTTTTAGTTTACTGCAAACGCCTGCTATCTTGTAAGCAGCAATGCCCCCTGTAATTCCCACGACAATGTTTCTCTGCATAGCAATCCTCCGTAAAATCTTTATCTCTATAGTGTACCATACTTTTGCCTGACAGATGAAAAAGAAAATAGACAACCTTGCGGCTGTCTAACGAATTCGCTTGATTACTCCTGGGATTTCGCCTCATGATAACAACGTAGCTTGCCTGTATAGATTTCTTCAAGCCCGATACCTACATTCTTTTTGTTGACCGTAGAAGCTAACATCGGTTCTTCCCCTTCATTTAACTTCCTTGCACGTCTGGAAGCTGCAACCACTAACGTATATTTACTATCGACCGTTGTCAATAGTTCATCAATTGATGGATATAACATATGACCCCTCCTTTACAACCATTGTTTGTATTTGGCGCAATTGCGCTCTACACGGCAGTGCTCAGCGTTAATAATCGCCTCAATTTGATCACAAGCAAGCAATAGATCATCATTGACGACACAATAATCGTAATGCTGGATTAATTTCATCTCTCGCTCCATGACTTGCATGCGTTTCATCAGCGATTCATCCGTTTCTGAGGCACGCTCGAGAATTCTGCGCTTCAATTCTTCTACATTCGGCGGCACGAGGAAGATGAAAATACCATCCTTGCCCACACGCTCACGAACCTGCATAGCACCTTGCACTTCAATTTCGAGGATAACATCTTGACCGGCTCGCAGCTGCTCTTTCACGAATGAATGGGGTGTCCCATAGTAATTGTCTACATACTTCGCCCATTCCAGAAATTCGTTCTGCTCAATCATTTTTTCAAACTCTTCCCTTTGCTTGAAAAAATAATTGACCCCATCTACTTCGCCCTGTCTGGGAGCACGAGTTGTCGCAGAAACCGAATAGGTTAAACTCGCCATTTTCTGGCGCAATTGCTTGCAGACAGTACCTTTGCCCACGCCGGACGGTCCCGATAGTACAATTAACAACCCTTCCTGCTCTCTAATTTGCATAATATCCTCTACTATTCTTCCGTATTTTCGTCAACTGATGGTGCTGCCGTATCCTTGGACGTCAAGCGATGCGCGACCGTTTCCGGCTGTACTGCCGACAAAATCACATGATCACTGTCCGTTATAATCACAGCTCTCGTTCTGCGACCGTACGTCGCATCGATCAACATTCCACGATCTCTGGCTTCCTGAATAATGCGCTTAATCGGTGCCGATTCTGGACTGACGATTGACACAATACGCTGTGCCGATACGATATTACCGAATCCTATGTTAATTAGTTTTATACCCATGATAAACCTCCTACGTAATGACAAATCCTATTGTATCCTTTTTCATGCGATTTACTCAATATTCTGCACTTGTTCACGGATTTTTTCAAGTTCACTTTTTAATTCTACTACATATTTGCTGATAACGATAGAGCTGGATTTCGAACCAATCGTATTGATCTCTCTGTTCATCTCCTGAACGAGAAAATCCAATTTCCTGCCAATCGGTTCCTGAGATTCAAGAAACATATAAAATTGCTGCACATGGCTTTGCATACGCGTCAATTCCTCGGCTATACTGGCACGATCAGCGTATATAGCAACTTCTGCCGTCAATCTTCCCGCATCTAAAAATGCCGTCTCCGATAGAATGTCCTCCAAACGCTTTGCCAATTTTTCTCGGTACTCTACTACAACTTCGTCTGCCAGTTCCTCGATGCTCTGCAAAGACTCTTGGACGCTTTGCAAGCGGATCCGGCAATCTTTCGCCAATTGCTCTCCCTCGGTCGCGCGGAAATTGACCAATTCCTGCAATGCTTCTTCGACAGCAGCTTCTAACATCTGGACAGATTCCTCTATCGCTAACTGCCTTTGATCGCGCATAAAGACATCGGGAAGCTTCATAATATCGGCAACCGTTACGGAGCCCTGTACCGCAGGGTACTCGCGTCGAATCGTTTCCATGGCGTGTAAATATGCATTCAACACATTATAGTTAATCGCAACTGTTTCCTCGACTGACGCGGACTTTTCCATCGTTATGTAAATTTCTACACGACCTCGCTTAACCCTTTCACTGACGAGCTTTTTTAAGTGCTCCTCATGAAAAAGCAGCTCTTTAGGCATCCGAAATATAATTTCTTTATACCTGTGATTCACTGCCTTTATTTCCACAGTAAATGTGTATCCATCGGCAGTCTGTACAGAACGACCATATCCAGTCATACTTGTCGCCATCTCAACCCTACTCTCTCAACTCCTTATTCTACTGAAAAAAACCTAACGATACAAGTACTTTCTACGATTTGCCAGAATAGCGTTCACGCTAGCAACCATTGACCGGTAAAAACTTCCTGCGCAGGTCCTGTCATATAGACGACATTCGCCTCACGGTCCCATTCAATGAATAAATCGCCTCCACGCAGATGCACCGTCACGCTAGTTCCCGTATTGCCTGTCAGAACCGCGGCAACACCCGTGGCACACGCTCCCGTACCGCAAGCCAGTGTTTCGCCGACACCGCGCTCCCAAACATTCATCTGCACTTCGTTAGGACTGAGAACTTTAACAAATTCCACATTCGTCTTCTTAGGAAAATACTCATGGACCTCAATTTTCGACCCATACTGCACCGTCAACGAATCGTTCAATTCATCGACAAAGATCACAGCATGGGGATTGCCCATAGAAACAGCCGTAAACAAAAATGACTTGCCATCAACCACAATTTCTTGATTGACGACAGGCGTTTCAGCAAAGACCGTCGGCACCGCCAATCCGTCTAAAATCGGCGCACCCATATTGACTTTGACGGCGGCCGCAACTCCATCGACATCGGTTATTTTTACAGTCTGCAAGCCGGCTTTCGTCTCAATGGCAATGCTTGTATCTTCCTTTAATTTATAATCGTATATATACTTCGCCACGCAACGTATCGCATTGCCGCACTGCTCCGGCTCCGTTCCGTCCGCATTGAAAATTCGCATCCGAAAGTCTGCCTGCTCCGAAGGTAAGATATAGACAAGCCCGTCAGCTCCTACTCCGAAATTGCGGTCACACACTTGAACAGCCAACTGATTGACATTATCAGGCACTGAATCTGCCCGAACGACGACAAAATCATTTCCTAAACCGTGCATTTTTGAAAATCTCATACTACACTACCACACTCCTCCGGATGTATTATAAAAATAAATAGCAAACAACAATATTTGTATTAGTATAATCAACGGTATCCCATATGTAAATGATTTATGTCGTGTCTTATGACGGAAAAATTTCATCGCCAAATACACGCCAACCGCTCCGCCTAAAATAGACGTAATAAAAATTTGCCTTTCACTGACCCTCCGTCCCTTATGTCTCGCTTTTCGCTTGTCTTTCCCCATGACGAAAAATCCGTACAAATTGATTACCGCTAAAAACCCGATTAATATATCCATATCCACTTATTTTTACACAAACTGCGAAAATCCTCTATTACATTTATATTTCTTGCCGGCAATTGACAAGCTGCGTTTACAGATGGTACACTCAGTGCAAAAATGAGAGGATGACTTGGATTATCATGATATCCAACGACAAACAAGCGATCCTAGTCGCCAGCTTTGGAACAAGCTATGCAGAGACGCGCCGAAAAACAATCGATGCACTTGAACATACAATCATTGAGGCATTTCCTGACTATACAGTCCGCCGTGCCTTTACCAGCAACCACATTATTCAGAAATTACGCGTCCGCGACAATCTGACAATCCATACCGTCAATGAAGCACTACATGCCTTACTCGACGATGGATTCGTGTCCGTGACGATTCAGCCGACGCATGTTATCAATGGTGAAGAATACGAAAAAATCGTCAACAACGCCGCCCCATTCCGTGAGCGCTTTCAATCGCTGCGGATCGGCACACCGTTGCTGACAGACACGCAAGATTACCTGCAACTGATTACAGCGATTATCAATGAGTTCCCGACCCTGCGTGACGATCAAGCGCTAATTCTCATGGGGCACGGTACGGAACATTACACCAATGCATCCTATGCCGCTTTAGACTATATGTTCAAAGAACAAGGATATAGCAATGTGTTTGTCGGAACGGTCGAAGCCTATCCAACCATTGACACCGTCCTCCGCCAAGTCAAGTCCCTGGGTGTCACAGAAGTGATATTAGCCCCTCTGATGCTCGTCGCCGGCGATCACATTATCAATGACATGGCAGGCACAGAAGACGATTCCTGGCGCACCCTTTGCGAACAGGCAGGACTGCAAGTGACTTGCATCTTAAAAGGTCTGGCAGAAAATCCGCACATACGCGACATTTACCTCTCGCACCTGCACCACGTGCTCAATCAGGATGATCAAGAATAAAGAATAGCTTTCATCTTTACGCCAAATGAACCGGAAAATACCGCCTTCATATTGTTCGCACAAGCACCTCCGAGTATGTCGAATTATGATATACAAGGAGGTGAATCTATGAAAATTCCTAAAACGGGTATCACCGGAAAAATTACAATGGTCTCGATGATCCTCGTACTGTTTAGTGTCTCGTCGTTTACTCTCGTAGGTTATTTTGTCAACTACTCCCAAATAGACAATGCCGCCGGTGAGGAACTGATCGGCTGTGCCAATATCACCACAGGCATGATTGATACCGATGATCTACAAGCATATCTCGACGGCGATCATACACACTACAGCTCCTTGCAAGCAAAAGTCGATTATGTAGTAGATCACAAGCCGATCTTTCTCAATGCATCGATTATGTCCCTAGACGGTACATTGCTCGTTCCTGACCGCCATTTAATCAGCCAAGGATTCCAGCAAGGCGACCGCTTCTATATTGACGAATCGACAATCACGACAATCAAGCGCACAAAACATCCGGCATACTCAGCAATTTACGAATATGGTGGAATAAAACGCAAAACCGGATATGCGCCGATTTTCGTTGACCATGATCCTGAGCAACCAATGATTGCCTTGATGGCAGTCGATTTCAATGAACAGATCATCGCCGAAAGAACATTGGGTATGCTCACGTATACCGTTAAACTAGGAGGGCTGTTCCCTGTACTTGCAGGCGCCGTCGCATATTTCTTCACCCGACGCATGACGCAACCGATACTGGAAGTGACGAACACCATGAACCGCGTTGCACTTGGCGACCTCACCTCACCTAAGCTACAGATCCGCTCTCGAGACGAACTCAGAACATTGACACACTCTTTCAACCAGATGTACAGCAATTTGCGAGACGATATTCGAACCGTTGCCCAACATGCCGGTCGTCTGTCGGAAAATTCCCAGACAATTTCCACAATGACAACCCAGCTTTTACAAGGCAGCCAAACACAGACCGAGTCACTGACAACAGCTTCCAGCATGGTCCACGAAATGAATGCAGCTGTGCAAAGCGTGGCAAAAAACACAGAACAAACTGCTACTTATTTTGAGAACGTAGTCGACACTGGTTCTGCCGGAACGAAGGTCGTGCAAGCAATGAGTCAAGAAATGGACAACATAAGCGACAGAATGACGGAGTTGGCGCAGCAGTCAAATCGTATCGGTGAAATCATTGTCGTAATCGACAAAATAGCCGATCAGACGAATTTACTGGCTCTCAATGCCGCCATTGAGGCTGCACGTGCCGGTGAAGCGGGAAAAGGATTTGCCGTCGTCGCCGATGAAGTCCGCAAATTGGCGGAAGACAGCAGCAAAGCGACGCGAGAAATTTCCCTGCTCGTAGAAATCATTCAGCAAAACACGCAAGCTGCCGTCGATGCCGTCACCAGTGGCAATCAGCAGACTGAAAAAGCCATCCGATCATTTGACGATATTGTCGCCATGATGAAGGATGCCTCTGTACGAATCGCAGAAATCGCCGCTGCCTGCGAACAACAAGCCGCTCAATCTGTAGAAGTGTTAGACTCCGTCGAATATATATCGGCGATCACCAATCAATCCAAAGTCATTATTCAAGAATCAGCAACGAAAATCCACGAACTCAACGATATGTCACATTCGCTGAACCAAATTGCCGCAAAATTTAAGACAGACTAAATAAAATCTTCCACGTTATTAAAATTACTATTTCCGTAACAAAATTACTCACCCTATTTGCGGCGGCACAATTTTTTAAAAAATAAATACCCGATCACTACAACGCAGATCCCAATAAATATATACAGCAAAAAATCTTCCACGAGCAAGAACACTCTCTGCCATTTTTCTCCAAATCTATACCCGATGCCGATAAAAAACGACACCCATAGAGCGGAACCCGTATAAGCATAAATAGCAAATGTCCGAAACGGCATACAGGAAATACCGAAGAAATACCCGATAAACTGTCTGACTCCCGGCATGAAATAGCTAAATAATAAAATTTTATTGCCAAATCGCTCATGATACTCTTCTGTTTTGCTGACATTTTCAGGTTTCAGCGACAACCATTTTCCGTATTTTTCGATAATTGGTACCCCTAATTGTCTGCCCAACAAATACGTGATAGTAATACCGAACGTGGATCCTATATATGCCGCCAGCAAAGCCGGTCCCAATTGGAGTACGCCTTTATATGCAAGATACCCCGTATATGCCAATGTCGTATTGCCCGGAGGTATAGGCAACGCAATCGCATCAAGCGGTATACCAATTAGCAATACCAAATATCCATATTCTGCAAACAACTGCTCAATCATCTGTAACAATTCCATAGTCGATTCTCATCCGTTTCTTCATCAGCATTCAATATATCTACCGGTTTTAAACAATGAAATGAAGGAAGCTTAAGGTCATTCTTAAGCTTCCTCAACGTTCGCTCGCTTCTTCCTATTTATAATACCACGAATTGTCAACATAATCCAAGCGCGTGTAGCAAGACGATTCCATACAAGTCAATTATCGCATTTTGTCATTCCATGGTATAATATTTGCAAAACGAATTTTTATCCGATAACTAACCGTCACTAAGACTCCCTCTTCTTAGTGGGACGCAAGTGACGCTAAGTTTCTGGATAAGTGCGACTAAAATTCAGATGGGGGAAAGACTCCACCTGAATCAAGTCTTACTTTATTATGAAAAGGTGACATTTATGGCATACGACGGCATTACACTACACGCAATTACCCATGAACTCTCTAATACATTAGTCGGCGGCAGAGTCGATAAAATATATCAACCACTGGCAAAAGAAATCGTTTTGCGCCTTCGCACGCGGGGAGCCAACCATCAACTTCTTTTATCAGCCGACCCCACGCACCCACGTGTCCATCTGACAGATACAAAATTCGTCAACCCGGATACGCCGCCAATGTTTTGCATGCTATTGAGAAAACATTTGGAAAATAGCTATATTAAACATATCAGCCAATGGAATCTCGAACGCGTGATCCGATTTGAATTTGAATCGACGAATGAAATCGGTGACCCCGTGCAATTTTGGCTGATCGTCGAAATCATGGGACGACACAGCAATATTATCTTAGTCGATCCAGGCAAAAAAAACATCTTAGATTCTGTTCACCATGTAAACCGGCAAGTCAACAGCTATCGCGAGCTGCTTCCCGGCAGGGAGTACATCACGCCGCCGTCCCAAGAAAAACACAATCTGCTGACAATCGAACAGACTACTCTTCAACAGCTATACAGTGATTGGACAACGCGTGAACTTCAGGGGGAACCTCAGCAATGGGAAAAGTTTTTCCTGGCAAATTTCCAGGGTATCAGTCCGCTCATATCCAGTGAAATGTGGTTCCGTGCAGAACAGGATCACACGAAACTGCAACAAGTTGCACTGCAATTACGAGACGATTTGTTAGACCACCGATACCAGCCTTCCATTGTAAAAAATGCCCAGGGAGTGTACCGGGAATTTTCCGCAATTGATCTGACACATACTCACCGGGAATCGGAAATTGTTCGTCTAACTACGATGAACGAGTGCGTTGAACAATATTACCTGCACAAAACACAGCAGATTTTTGTACAGAGGGAGACACAAGGAATATCCCAGAAGCTCGCCTCTGCTCACAAGCGCACGATCAATAAAATAGTCAAGTTACAAGACACCTTGAACAATGCCCGGGAAGCGGAACGCTATAAACTGATGGGCGAATTGCTGACGGCAAATTTGTATCAAATCACTAAAGGACAAGCGCAAGCTGAGGTCGTAGATTACTATCACCCTGATCAAGCGACGATTGTCATTCCGCTCGATGTGCGAATGACACCTGTGCAAAACGCACAAAATTACTACAAAAAATATAACAAACAAAAAAACAGTATTCCCAAAGTGACAGAGCAAATTGAACTCGCCCAACAGGAACAACTGTATTTAGAGTCTGTCATGCAACTGCTTGATACCGCCGACTTACAGGATATCCCTGATATCCGCCAAGAGTTAGAGGAAGAAGGTTATCTCGCACCCGCGCGCGATGCTAAATCAAAAAAACAAAAACAGCGCCAAAAATCGGTGCCTTTAAAATACCGTTCATCGACCGGTGTGGAGATATGGGTAGGCAGAAACAACAAACAGAATGACATGCTGACGACACAAATTGCCGGCAAACAGGAAATCTGGCTGCATACCAAAAACATCCCCGGGTCCCATGTCGTCATCCGCAGTCAGAATCCCGACGATGCGACATTGACAGAAGCAGCATTACTCGCAGCCTACTACAGCAAAGCACGCGGCTCCGGTCAAATTCCTGTCGATTATACCCAAATCAAAAACGTCAAAAAACCAAGCGGCGCTAAACCAGGGTACGTCATATACGAACAGCAGAACACAATCTACGTTACACCGGAAGAACAACAGATTCACGCTATGCAAAGACTATAATGTCACTATAGTCTTCAACTAAGAGCGTCTAGAAGTCAGTTTTGACTGATCTCTAGACGCTTTATTTTTTAACTTTGATTGAGGAAATATAAAAGATTTGTGATAATATTGGGAATATTACGGATGAAATAAATATCCTATTCGCCTGATTGTCTTTATATGTTTGGGATCGACAGGATCGTCTTCCAGTTTCCTTCTCAGATTGCTTACATGTACTTTTACAGTTCTGACATCATCAACGCTCGGCTCATTCCATACATTCTGATAAATCTCTTCCAGGCTTAAAATTCTGTCGGGATTTTCAAACATATATGACAATATATCAAACTCGATCGGCGATAAATAGATTGCTTGATTATTTTTATAAATTGTATGATCATCAAGACCAATTTTAATGTTGCCAATTTGCAGGCTGTGTTCTTGTCCGGCGATTCTTCGTTCCATTTGGACACGGCGCATATGGGCATCAATCCTTGCCAATAAGATGCTGAGGTTGAAAGGCTTCACAAGATAATCGTCTCCGCCCATCTTTAATGCCTGTATAATAGTACTATCATCATCAAGGCAACTTATGAAAATAATTGGTGAATGGACTCGTTTCCTTATTTCCGCGCACAGTTCAACCCCGTTACCATCAGGTAACATGATGTCTAATAAGATCAGATCAAACTTCTCGTTTTCAATTGCGTGAATTGCCTCATTTTTTGTATGGGTAAGTGTCACAGCATAGTCAGCATTGACCAAATTAATTCTAATAATTTCGCATATATCCATGTCGTCCTCAACGAGTAGAATTTTAAACATGATGTCACCTCCATCTTTATTATACAATATTAGAAACGATCAATCGAATCAACAGGAAGGGTGCCCTATGGAATTGAGAAAAAGGCAAGTTATTCTTACGTGTCTCATTCTTTTGTGTATATTTATTTTTTGGTGGATGTCTGATTACAACGAAACTGCCTACCAACTACATGCTGAACAAGGTGTACTTGACCTTACCGAGCAAGTCTGGACACCCCCGACCAAATACCTCCTCGGCGGGGAATGGGAATTATACGAAGGCGTGCTGCTCACCCCTGAAGAGATTATGCAGTCCACTGCCGACAAAGTCTACTTGACTGAAAAATATGATAGCATCTCGCCAAGGGTTTACCAGCGCACCTACCGACTCAAGCTGATACTCGATACACCTGAGCAACTCGCTCTTTTAATTCCTGACATGAAAGCCTTCAAGCTCTGGATCAATGGCGATATCGTTATGAATTACCGCTTTGATGAAGCGAGCCAACGCATCCTGAGAATGAACACAATTGAGCTTGATTCGGAAATGTATGAAACTATCGGACAAGGATACGAACTCGATATTGTTATGCAGACATTAAATCGCATCAGCCACCGCGAGCGTCCCGGCAAAATATTCATCGGAACTCCGGGTGCCCTGTACCGTGTCGAAAATGTCAATTTGCTGCTAAACACAATTGCAATCGGAATTTATTTTTTAATTGTCGTCTTTAGCTTTTCTCTGTTCAAAAACAAAAGAAGCGAAACCTACTTATTATACTTAGGACTATTGGGGATCAATAATGCGATCGCCCATTTCCTAGATTCAAACATATCATCAGTTACAAATATCTATCTAGAGGCTGAGGTCTGGAAAAACTTGATTCTTTTAGCAGTCCCACTGAACCTAATTTTAATTTTTATGCTTTGTAGCACTCTATTCTATGGTTCCAAAATAAAACGCTGGCATGGACTGTTTTTTATCACCGCAACTGTATGTGCTATTCTATTTGCATTCGTCCCTTTGCAAACAATCGGCATTCACGGAAACCTAAATCTCTATTTGGGACGTATTCTCGCTCCATTAAATGCTGTTATTATTGTAAAAGCATATCTAGATAGTCGCACAAACAGCCTTCTCTTAGCTGGTGCCCTCGCCTTTTTTATTACTTTCGTATTTGAAACCTCTGTCAATACCGGACTGCTTGCTGTAGGCGCTTTGAACGTATATATAAATACTTCCTTTTATGGATACCTGTTATTCACGATTATGATTGTACTGACTGTTGGAAATAAATTTGCTAAAAAATTTGAAGAAGCCGATCAAATGACACTTAAATTAGAGTATATAAATGAACACCTTGAACAACTTGTCGATGAAAAAACGGAACGATTAAAACAATCTTACGCCGAGAATATCGAAATACAACAGAGAAAACACACAATGCTTTTAAACATCTCTCATGATTTAAGAACTCCCCTGTTTATCATCAAAGGCTATATAGATGCTATTGTCGAAGGTATAGTCAAAGAACGCAAAGATGAGCTGCAATATTTAAAACGCACACAGTCTAAGCTAAACTATCTCAGCCGTTTAATCAGTGACCTGTTTCTCGTGGCAAGATTAGAAGATAATAAAGTGGAATTTATGAAAACAACCTTTAATTTATCATTGCTAATCCTTCAAATAATCAAGGATTTAGAAATCAAAGCTGCTGCTAAGCGTATTACAGTATCTTTTTTACCAGACACAGCCGAGGCTTTTATCAATGCTGATAAAGACCGCCTACAGCAAGTGTTGGAAAACATCATTGACAATGCATTAAAATACACTGGGGATAACGGTCACATACAGATTGGACTATCTCATAAATCGAACAACATAATTCAGATTATAGTACAAGATAATGGAATCGGTATCCCAGAAACTGATTTGCCACATATTTTCGAACAGTATTACAAGCGGACAAAAACAGCCACCAGTGACGAATCTACCGGATTAGGACTGTTTATTGCACGTGAAATTATTGAGAAACATGACGGAACGATTCATATTCATTCGCAGTTGGGACAAGGAACACAAGTTACAATTCTTCTTCCCGAATCTTGCAATATCTGATTTACAATATCTAATCTCAGACCCAAATACGCCCAAAAGCATGGGTGTATTTATGTTTGTCTCCACAGTAATCAGTCACAAAATCGTTGTCACATTTTGAAATTATACCCCTTATAAATCGTTCTCTAGGAAACATTCTTTACCGTAATTTTAAAGAACATTGATCAAAGCTATATTATAATTAATGCATGTAAGAAATATATCAAATATCTAGGGGGAAGGTACATTGAAAAAGGCGCTATCGATTTTTTTAATAACAATCATGTTAGCCGGTATGCTTGCAGGATGCACAACAGAGGGTCCTGCAGACAACAACGATGGACAGACTAGTCCATTGAAAGACGGAACGTATGTGGAAATTGGCAAAGGAAATAATGGAGATATTCAGGTTGAAATGAAAGTTGAAGGCGGCAAAATCGCTTCTGTAACAATTTTACAGCATGGCGAAACCCCGGGCTTATCAGATGCTGCCATCGAGGGTATCCCACAAGCAATTGTTGAGGGGCAGACGATTGCCGTAGATACAATATCAGGAGCTACCAACTCATCCAATGGAATTATTGAAGCGGTAAGAAAATGCATTGAACAGGCAGGCGGCGATCCGGCAGATTTTGAAATAGCAAGGGAAAAAGGCACTTCTAACGAAGTCGCCGAACTGACAACGGACGTAGTAGTTGTCGGTGCTGGAGCAGCAGGCATTGCAGCATCACTTCGCGCTGACGAGCTCGGTTTAAAAACTGTTTTGCTTGAGAAAACGTCGGTGATCGGTGGCGCAATCGCTGTCAGCGGTGGAAACCAAGTCGTAACCCTTTCGAACCTTCAAAAGGAAGCCGGCGTAACTGATGACAGTGCTGAAAGTATGGTTGAAGATTTCTTTAAAAACGGAGCGCAAAAGAATGTGTTAGATCTTTTAACTCTGTTTGCCGAAAATGTCGGAGAAACAACCGATTGGCTGAACAAATATGTAGGAATTCAGTATGACATGAAGGGCGGACTTCATAAGTTGGCGGAATATTCTCATAACCGTGAGCTCGCTTATGAAGGCGGCGGACCTGGCTTTGCCTCACAGGCTAGAACAAAAATTGATGGATCAAATATTGAAGTATATAAGCAAACTAGAGCAGAGAAACTCGTTACAGATAATAATGGTACCGTTGTAGGCGTTATTGCAAAGGATAATACAGGAAAAACCTACAATATAACTGCTAAAGCCGTTATATTGGCAACTGGTGGATATGGGAACAATAAGGAGCTGCTTTCTAGCGAACTGAATACAGCGCTCTATTATGGTCCGCTGTCTTCCACTGGTGATGGCATTATTATGGCTACCGCAGAAGGTATTAATGCAGCAACACGCCTTATGGAATACGGAAAGAGATATCCAAATGGTGTTGAAGTTTCCGAAGGCATCGCAAAATCGACAATTGCAGGTAATATTGCAGCTTTCAGTGAAAGTGCTATCCTTGTTAACACAAGCGGAGAAAGAGTTGTAAATGAAAAGTCAAGCAACAGAAATATTCTTGAGGTTGAGCTGGCTCAGAAAAATCAAATGCTGTATCTTTTGATGGATCAGGCAACGTTTGATATATTCAGACCGAAAGTCAGTGAAGCCGGTATTTCTGAAAGCAATATAAATGAATGGCTAGAAAATAACGGATCGACAACACCACATTTTCTGCATGCCGATACGATCGAAAAGCTTGCCGAAAAAGCAGGAATGGATGCTTCTGTTCTAAAAACTACGGTTGACCGCTACAATGGATTTGTTCAGGCGGGAATGGATGCTGATTTCGGACGTTCAGCAGACTATCTGAAAAAACAAATAGGCGACGGACCTTATTATCTGGTTGAACAGAAACCTCGTTTCGCAACAACAATGGGCGGACTGGTCATTAATACGGACCTCCAAGTTATGAATAAGAACAATACAGTGATACCAGGGCTTTTCGCAGCAGGTGAGCTTGCCGGTGGAGTCATGGGTGACGATTCACCTTCAGGCGCCAACAATGCATGGGCATTAACCTCCGGAAAATTGTCTGCCGAAGCAGCTTCTAAAGAAGTCAAATAATTTCTAAGTAAGACGAAAAAGAACGTTTCAGATATCCAGAATCAGGATCTGAAACGTTCTTTTATTGTGCGCCCTTAACTTAAATTCGACGACGCTCCTGTTAATCTCCTCTACACTCCTAAATATCGGCTCAATACAACTGCCAACTGTGCCCGGGTTACATAGTTTTCCGGATAAAAGTTCCCATCTTCATAGCCTTGCAGCAATTGATAATTTGCCATTGTCATAATGCTCGGATATGACCAACGCTCTGTGCTGACATCTGCGAACTTCTCCTCGGCAGACACATGCTCAACCGATACAGGCGACACCATCAGTGAGACCGTCGACACTGGTGTTGCAGCTAGTTCGCTTGTACCTTCTGTAGGACCTTGCTCCGATTTTGACAGCGTTCTCGCAAACAGCGATGCCATCTGCTCCCGCGTCAAGTAGCCGTTAGGCTGGAATTTCGCTTCACCGACACCTGACATCAGTCCGACTTTGCTGGCAATAGCTATTTCCCGATTTGCCCAATGATCTTGCGTATCGGCAAATGTCGTTGTCAATTCTTTTTCTGTGACAACTACATCTTGCAATCCCATAGAACGTACCAAGACAACTGCCGCTTCGGCTCTTGTCAACGCACGATCAGGAGCAAATTGCGTTTTCGATACACCGACCATCCATTGCCTGTCGATCATCTTTTGTACTGCCTGATTCGCCCAATGGTTCGCTATATCAGCATACCCCTGTTTGCCGTTTAGCCAAACCATATAATCGCTCCAAATATCCGACGGTGCTTGATTGAGGCTCCAGCTTCCTGTGCCTTTTAAATTATATTTATGTACGAGTTCGATTTTCTTTTCGATAGAGCGGTGATCTTCATACCATACCGTATAAGACCCCGGCTTGAGATTTTGCCCATTTAGGCGTGTCGTCTCGTCTTGCCAGCCGATATTAAACACCGCATATGGCGATTGGCTGACTTGATCATAGCCTGTCTTCCCCCGATAGCGTTCGACTAGCGTCGGTACTACATTGACTCCGATTCCCGAACCACCTTGACCATTGACCCAGTATCTCGCGAAAAACGGGATACCTAAAACAATTTTTTCACTCGGAACTTTTTGACTTAAAGCATACTGAATTGATTTTTCGACAAATGCTAGACTTGCTACAGGTCCGGGAGCACTCCCTTGATAACTTTCATCGTAACTCATAATCATCAAATAGTCGCTGTATTTTGCCAACGCAGCATAGTCATACGAACCATGCCATCCAGTCTGCCATCCGTTCGGATTCGCCGCCACAGCTACCGATACTTCTTTACCTTCGGGAAGATATGTACGCAACAGGCGAACCAAATCCGTATACTGGTCACGGTCGGCAGCCGTCACATTTTCAATATCGACATTGACTCCGTCTAAATCATATTTAGACACGGCTTCGGCGATTTGCTTTGCCAGATATTCCCGATTCGCCAATGCCTTTCTCCCCAGTTGGCGGTCCCAATGATTACTTAAAAAGGGAACGACGCGGACACCTTGCTTTTTCATCGCTTTAATGAATTCCGTATCCACCTTATCATCTAAAGAGCCGTCACTCTTTATGTCGAAATAACTGGGTGCCACTGTGGATACAGCACCTTGTGTTTCTTTTACCTGTTGTATGTATGCTGCCGTATTGCCAAAGTATATGTAACTCATATTGTACTTTTCTTCCGCAGCCGACACATCGCCATAATGTAGCGAAGTAACTGAAATAACCAAACCAATGACAAGGGCAATTTTTACAATAAAAATAATAGAGTTGAAAGCATATGTACGCACTTTCATCAGTCACCTTCCTTCTGATTGATGCAAGTCTAGCAAATCCAACTCTATTTTCCTCATAATACAGAGACGATTCAACCATCAAAATATGGCCCTGTTGTCATATATTGACGTGTGAATATCAATTACCTCTTACGTGCATTTTCTACAAAATCCCGACCATACGTAGTGAGCGTCTCCATTCCCCTTTTCCAGGTAACTTCGCAAGCGTCTGACGATATCTCAAAAACAAATCGCCCTCGCTCTCCTAATCGAGCTCTTGTCAATGCCTGCATGACGTCGACAAGACAAGCAGATCCCTTAATATCGACTGCTAGCTCAGTATCTGTCAATCTCCCTAATCTATCTTCGGCATACAATGCCATTTCTACAGCAACACATAATTCTTCGCAATCTTGTCCGTAGTGGTTCACCGCCAATTCATAGAACAACTTCCAGCGCTCATGCTCACGTGACGGACGAATGTACGGTGTCATCGGAGCAAAAATGATATCTTTCTCAAAATATGGCTTAATATCCAGGATCGGCGTTCCGTCGATCCCATCCAGCCCTGATACTGTCAACACATCGCCTTCTACTTGCAACAACTTTACTAATGTCAAGGCAATCGGATTCGGACGCGAAGGTGTACGCAAAGCAAACACCCCATATTCGTCACAATCAGGATTGATCCGTTTCGGACTTGATATCAGTAAATCTCTGCGTGATTCGTGGAACCAGCAAAGCACCCACAAATGAGAATTTAACTCGATATTTTTCAATCCATCGACAAATCCGGGTTCCAAGACAATCTTCGATGTCACCCCATGGAACGGCATTTGATCCGTCGTCTTCGTCTCTGATTTTATATACGCCACCGGCGCAATAGAGATTTCCATATTAGCCCTCCTAATGTATTTAATATAATTTCTATTGACCATGTATCTATTTGGGTCCATCTTAACAGAACACTAAACAAATGATAAAATAAAGAAAACTTGGTATTCGCAAGCTTTAGCGAAGAGAATGCCTTAGTTGCCCTTATACTATCTACATAAATATTCATACCCACAGGGCATACGTAAATTCTGATAGTATAAAGAAAACTTGGTATTCGCCAAGCTTTAGCGAAGAGAATACACTCCCTCAATATACCATCTATGATTAGACCGCGCAAACGGAAAATCACTACTTAAAAGGAGGAACGCTTGTGGTGACTATCACACATATCGAACAGCAGAAGAATAACCCCGAACGGTATAATATATATATAAATTCCGGAACAAACGAAACATTTCTAGCTGGTGTCGATCAAGACATTGTACTGCGTTTTTCATTAAAAAAAGGGGTATCCATCGATCAACAACAAATCGAAAATATGATATATGAAGATCACCTGCAAAAAGGCTTCCAAAAAACACTGCGTTATTTAGCGGCGAAAATGCGCACGATTGCCGAAATCAGCGATCTCCTAAAACGCCATGAATACCGCGAAGATGCGATCCAAGCGATCACCGCTAAACTCATCGACTACAAATATGTCGATGATCAAGTATATGCGCAGGCATATGTGAAAGAACATATAACAATCGGCAAAAAGGGACCTTTGGCGATCCGACAAATGCTAGAAAAAAAAGGGGTCGCCCTAAATCTTATCGAACAAGCTCTGGGTAGTTACACAGAAGTATTGCAAATAGACAATGTGGTACATTTGATATCAAAAAAACAAACGCTGGCAAAAAGAAAATCGCTCGCAGAAACAAAAAAGGTTATCTCCCAATCCCTCTACACAAGCGGATTCCCTTGGGAAGTGATCGAGGCGGCTTGGACAAAATGCTCATTCCTTGATAACGGCAACGATCTATCCGCCATCCGTCATCAAGGAATGAAATTGCAACGAAAATACTCCCATCTACCTGAGCGAGAATATCTATACAAACTAAAACAGTCGCTTTATCGCAAAGGATTTCGCGAGGAAGAAATTGAACAGTTTATTGCCGAAATTGAGGACATCCAACAATTATAAAATCCATAGCATTCATGATCTCCATCATCGCAATGAAAACATTGGCATACATTTTCTATCATTCCTAATCACCTACGGATTTAAATGCGCCAATATCTTGCTGGCTTCATCATCCGTCAAATCGTAATTGAAAAATTCACTATAGAAATATTTCAACTCTTTATCCAAATCTAAATCAGGGAATTGCTCAGGATATAGTGTTTGTGCCATCCACATCAACATGAGAATCTTTTGTACACCGGAATCCCAGAAGAAAACACCGGTAGGTGAAATATAGATATTGTCGTTTTTGACAGCCGATATCGTGCTGTAATCACTGGAATCAAGCATTTTACTAATGACTGCTTCCGCAGGTTCATTTCCAGAAGAACCGGCATGATCGACAAAAATATAGTCAGGGTTCCATGCTGCTAATTGTTCTTTGTTAATCTCTACCTTCGATCCGCCATCGACATCTTTATTGACACAGTTACCGCCAGCCAGTGCAATCATCTCTGGTAAATCGGACTTTTTGCCGGCAGTCCACAAAATTTCCTGGTTAGCAAAATATACCTTCGGCTTTTCTGCATCGGGAATCTTTGATGTCACGTCGGTGATCATTTTAACCTTCTCATCGAAATAAGCGGAATAGCGCTCAGCAATTTCAACGGCACTTCCACCCAAGACTTCTGCATACAAATTCACGACATTTTTTGTGTCTTCAAATTTACCTGTAGAAGCAAATGGGATAACTGATATGCCGATGCTCTCCATTGCTTTTGTCGTTTGAGGGTTTGACCAGTTAAACGCTACATCGATATCGTATTTCACTAAATCTTCCGCATTTAACTCCGAATGTGCCTTCTCGATACCCGTAACCTCATCAAGACGCTTGTAGATGATATTCGACCAAGGCCAGCTATTTACATGAAAATCCCCGTTACATACTACACGGTCTTCCGCTCCAAGCATAACAACCTTTTCATAAGAAGGACCAAACAACGGCGCAATCCGCTCCACTTTCGTAGGGACTGTCAGCATCGTACCATCAAGATTTTCCACTTGCTTTGTGGTAGGTTGTGGCTGCTCCGGTGCGGGTGTAGGTTGCTCCGGTTGAGAAGTAGCCGGTGGTGTCTGTTGATTGGTTGGGTTACTGTTATTCGCTCCGCAGCCGACCAGCAGTGTCGACAACATGGCGATTACCAGTATTACTTGCAGTATGCTCTTTTTCATTATCAGTTCATCTCTTTTCTATGATTATTTTAGTTAATATGGCATTATTTTTATCTGTCTAACGATAATGCTCTCTAGCTACGATTTCCCCGGAAATGTATAGCGGCCGTTAGGCTCTACCAATTTGCTGTACTCTCCATACACTCCGCGGTCACTATCATCGAACAAATCTGCATCAGGCAATGCCAAACGCGCAACAGCCATCGCCCTCGCCCAGCTTAATGGGTTGGCAGGCGACGCACCCGCCATCGGCGTATTCGGATATGGTTTGAATGGTAAAATCGACAACGACTCCACCTCTAACTCTTGGAGAATTTGCAAACCGTAAATCATGTCCTCGACCGTTTCACCGAGTCCACATAGAAACCCGCTCCAGAGAGTCAGTCCGATCTCACGCGCATAATGCAACGCCTCAATCCGATCATCCAAACTATCTCCACCCGGTCGGAAGTTCCTGTAAACTTCGCGATTCGGAGATTCCAAACTACACAGGTATCCGTCCATGCCGGCTTGTTTTAATTCTTTTAAGCACGTCTGATCAAGCGCACCGAACAGCCCATAGACTTCAATCGGAACCTGTTCTTTAATCGCTGTTACCGCCTGATAGAACCATTCAGGTACACGATAGCCCATCCAGCCTGACGCCAGAAACGTCCTGTCGATTCCCGCTGCCTGCAACTCCTTTGCCCGTTCCACAGCACGCGCTACATCGACTTCCGTGCCAAACTGCTCACGGCTGACCTTGAAACTTTCCCATTTGCAATGGCGACAGATCGGGCGCGTACTACATTCGCCCGTCAGGATGTTCGGTGAACATAGAATCTGCTTTTTCCCACGTGAAATCTCCTTCGCCTTGGTGAACAGCGTCTGATCATCTAATGCAAACCAATCCTTTAGCATCTAACTCCCCCTTGTTTACTGCAAAAATCGCTCCAATTCCCTTAATTCATCACCGGCACACATACCTTAATGACTTCTTTCCTGTGTCCGCTAATATCTGATACGATGACATCGACACCATACGCTTTTCGTAAATTTTCACTCGTCATAACTTCATCAGCATCACCGATGATAAACCGCTTATCGCCTCCTTTCATAAATAAGACGATTCTCGCCGAACACAGAAAAGCGTGATCAGGTACATGGGACGTCATTAAAACCAGGATCCCCGTTCGCGCGATGGCATTGATCTGTCGCAACACGCGAACTTGATTGCCAAAATCGAGATTAGAAGTCGGTTCATCCATAACTAAAATCTTTGTCTGCTGCACCAATGCTCTGGCGATTAGCACCAGTTGCCGCTCGCCACCGCTGATTTCCGTATAATTTTTATCCGCTAAATGAGCGATATCCAATTGCTGCATAACCTGCTCGACTAATTCATAATCCGCCTTTGTCGGCAAAGCAAACATATTCAGATGAGCCGTACGACCCATCACAATAACCTCTCTCACTAAATAGGGAAATGGAGCGGCGTGCGCCTGTGGAACATAAGCAATCCACTTCGCCAGCTCGCGATTCGATAACGACTGAATCGCCCGGTTTCCAATGCGGATTTCTCCGCTTTTCGCTTTAATAAATCCGAGCAATGTTTTGAAAAAAGTCGTTTTCCCCACACCATTAGGACCCAGCACACACAGAATCTCCCCTAAGTCAGCCTGCAAACTAATGTTTTCCACAATACTCTGATCACCGTACCCACATGTCAGCCCCGCAATACTCAAACTCATTCCCAACCCCTCCTTCCTTTAAAAAGCAAATAAACGAAGAAAGGCGCACCAATCAACGCCGTTAAAATTCCAATCGGAATTTCCGCGGCAAACAGTCCTCTTGCCACATCGTCGACAATCAACAAAAACGCACCGCCTGCCAACGCACTTGTCGGCAAAAGCCATTTATAATCGGCACCTACAATCATCCTGACCATATGCGGAACGACCAGCCCGACCCAAGCAATGATGCCGCTAATTGCCACCGCTGCCGCAGTCACAACCGTCGCGCATAAGATGACTATTAAACGTAACTGATTCACATCAACCCCCATAGCCTTTGCTTCTTCATCACCAAAGGCGAGCAAATTCAGGCGCCAACGAAGCAATAGCAGCGGCACTAAGCCAATCGCCATTGCAACCAATAGAAATGCAATATCATCCATATTCACGGCGGAAAACGAACCCATTAACCAAAATGTAATCGCAGGCAACTTGCTGTACGGATCGGCGACATATTTTATAATCGAAATACTCGCTTGAAACAATGCTGATATGACCATTCCGCCCAAAACAAGTGTCAGAGTCGCTCCATGGCGCTTTCCGACAACAGAATAAATCGCATATGTAAGAGCCACAGCTCCAATACCAAATGTAAAAGCCATCATTTGCGTTCCAATCATATTCAGCGACAATAATATTCCTAAAGTCGCTCCAAAACCGGCTCCTGCAGATGCTCCCAAGATTTCCGGCGACACCATCGGGTTTCTGAACACCCCCTGGTACGCTGCCCCGGCAATTGATAGACCGGCTCCGACGAGAAATGCGATAATGACCCGCGGAAAGCGTAACTGGAAAAATACCATTTCCGCATCCGATACCGTGTCCGAAGTGTGTCCGATCATTTTTGAAAAAAATATCGATACGATCTCTCCGACCGATATCGGGTAACGCCCGACAGTAAAGGAAAGCAACATGACAATACAGGCAAAAATAGCAATTGCCACGAATTTCACTTTGCTATAATTGTATTTCTTATTTTTTACCCCACTCGCCTTATCGCTCACGCTCTATTGTTCCTCTCTAGGAAATTCAAAATCCGAATCCAATATAACCAAATTGCAATAAACTAAATCATCACAAATTAAATAATAATATACTAAACCTGCATATACTTCGTCTATTTATGTCGATAATTTTAATTTAGATAGTGTTTGTTGTCAATGATATAATTTAATAATAGATTTAGCTCAAAAAAAACACAAATACCGACGTGAAATTGTAATAATTCCACGTGTATTTGTGTCTTTTTTATTTCTACCATTTTCTTTATATTATTTTCATTTGTTCCGTTGCACATGTATCGCTCTGACTATCTCTAGCAGAACAATATTTCTTGCAAATGTTCGATGCTTTGGATCGATCCGTCATACATCAGCTTGCTCTCATGCAAAAGAATGGCTCGGTCACACACTTCATAGACTTCCAGCAAATCGTGACTGATAAAGATAATCGTCGTTCCTTGCCGGGCAAGCTCTTTAATCGTCTGCATCACCTGACGCTTCGTCTGAATATCGACGCCGACCGTCGGCTCATCCAGCAACAGTACTTTCGGTTTGTGCAGCATGGCAATCGCTATATTGACACGACGCTTCATCCCTCCGGACAGTAAATGCACCGGTGTCTGCATGCTGCCTTGCAGCCCAAACAACTGGATCATCTGCTCTAATACTTGTGGGTCCTTATCATTTGTCAGCTCATACCAAAAATTGAGATTGTCTTTAACAGTCAATTGCTGGTATAACGTAATCTCCTGAGGCACATAGCCGATCCACTGCCGCACTTGTTGTGGATGCTTTCCGACACTATGACCACCGATTTCAATTTCACCTTCATCGAGTGGAAGCAGCGTCGCAATCATCGACAAAAGCGTCGATTTACCGGCTCCATTCACTCCCAACAAACCGACAATTTGCCCCGACGGGATTTCGAAGCTGACATTATCTAAAATTCTCCTCTTCCCATAATGTTTGCTGATTTTGTCCACACGTATCATTTACGAACCCCCTTTCTCCAAGTAAGCAAGGCGAACAGTATTCCCATTGCCGACAGTACGGCAATCGCTTGATATAACTCATTATACATACCATAAAAAACCCAGTATTGCGGGAACAATTGACTCATCAAAGCAAATTTCGCCGTCAGTTGCTCCAACGGTAATAATTGCCCGCTCAAAATCGTCGATACACCGACAATCAACAAACTCGTCACATGATATTGCGTGGCATTTCCACAAACAAAAGCCGTGAATGCACTTAAAAACACCGTGACAATCAGAAATAAGCAGAACAACCCTGAACTCCCCGCAACCATCTTCCACGACCATTGCTCAGCCAGTGCGAGGTAAACTAGCATCGGTATCAATTGCACGCAGACAATCGTCGCAACCGCTGCCAAATTACCTGAGACATATTTCGCAGCAGAGGTTCCGGTGAAATGAATTCTTTTAAACATCCCGTTATTCTTTTCCTCTACAATCCACTGATTGAGTTGAAAGATTGAGAACATCACGAACACAAGCAGAACTGTAAACGCGCGCCGCCATGTATCCGACGCACCTTCATCGAGAACATCACCGCCGTACCATGGCGTATATTCAATTGTCAACAACGGCAGGACAGTCCATTGCCGATCCGTATGCAACCAAGCCTCTTGCCACAAGGAATCCAACTCCGCTTCCGAGACATCCGGCATATGTTGTTGTACATAATCGGCAGCCGCCACATTCACCGCCAGACGGGCAACCTCACTGGCAACGACTTCTTGCAAAAGCCCAATTGAAGCGCTCATAGGCGTTACTTTCACTTCCAGTAAGTTCTCATACTCTCCGGCGACGACCTGCTCCATAAAGCCTTCGGGAAAAAGTACGACCGTTTCAGCACGCCGTGTTTCTACCATGCGTTCTGCATGCTCTCTGTCCGCATGCACAATTTTGACCCAAGATTTTTCCGCCAATCTTTCTGCTATGATATGTGAATATTCACTGTCATCCTCATCGACGATCACAACGGGAACGGCTCCCGAATCTACAGAAATTTCCAGGAAATGCATCGTCAACAAAAAGGTGATAATCGGAGCGATAATCAGCCATATCCAATTGCGTCGTTTATGTACTACAATACGCCACCGATGGCGCATCAATGCTGCGAATCTCATAGCCGCATCCCTCCACTCATCTCCGAATTCTATACGATGTATAAACGAGAATTATCAGCACACTCATACTAAGCAATAACACATTCAACCAAATCGGATAATGCGCTCCTGAAAATAACGCACTGGACCAAGCATCCGCCAGCCAATAAAAAGGATTCAATGCAACGATTTTAGAAAATCCTGCCGATAAATAGCTCAGCGGAATGATAATGCCGCTACTGATTAGCAATGCGACGATCCCAATCATCAGTATAAAATCCTTCTGCCCTGCTTTGGGCACAAACACCGCCCACGCCAGAATCACACTGCAAACCACACCTGAGGTTAATAACAACATTGCCGCCACATAGCCCGCTCTGGATAAATCGAAAAATCCCTTCCCGATCATCGTATACGCCATAGCCGACACAGAGGAGATCATCACAAAGCCGCTCACAGCAATCACCGATGTCATCGCCAGCCATTTGCTGCCGATCACAGCAAGCATAGGCACATTTCGCAATGTTAATCGTTGCAGCGTCTTCCTGTCGAGATTGTTATTGGCAATCCGCAGAAACAGCAAGCTACATCCGACAATAAACACCAAAATCGCACTGACAGTATAATACTCAACGACTGTCAAAACTCCATAGGCTGATATCGTATCTATCTGCAAAAATTCTTTGCGCGCCAGTGCCAGATCTGTGAATTGATAGACAGATTCCTGCCATATTTGCTCCCGTACTTCCACCGGCAAGACCCCCGGAGCATCGAGATACTCGTATACCGTAGCAATTCCTGTTTGTGCGGCAGAAACGAGATTAGTCGCACTTTCAAGCAACGCTTTTGCTAACTGTGCCTGTAGATATTTCTGCTCATTTCCTAGAACTTGTAAAGGAAAGTTATCGCCATAGGCAACACTTTCACCGAAATTTTCCGGAATAATGACGACGACCGCCACCCGGCTCTCTTCCAGTAACGACATCGCTTGTTCCTCTGTGACAGTCAAAAATTCTACTATTTTCTTCAATTCATTGGAACGCACCATTTGATTGATCATCATGCGCGTCTCCAGCGTCTGGTCATGATCGACAATCGCAATCGAGAACGGCTCTATAAATCCGCCGTCATTCGCCATGCCGGAAACGCCAAACAGCAGTACCAGCACAAACATCGCCGGTACTGCCAAGATCAACAGCAAACTCTTCCAATCGGAAAACAAATTTTTACATTCGTATTTGAACAATTGCCATATGTTTTTCATAGATTACTCCAAAATCGAGAAGATTTTTTAATAAAAGAATAGCCCTAATTCAAAATTTTGTTCTATGAAATTTGTAAATTTCCCTTCTATTTCAAGTAGCAAATTCCCGATTTCTTCGGCACTCATACCGGATATATCAACAGCTTGATTCGTTGCGAAGTCTGGGAAATCCAATTGATCCGTAAATTGTACGTCCGATTTCATTTGCAAACCGACATTGACTACCTGTTCGCCTGCATAATCATCGACAAACGTCACATCGATATCGAATACACTGTCTGTCTTTGAATAATTTTGTCGCAAGTTTTGATCAATTGTTTGTTTTAGAGAACCACTGACCTCTTTGATCGTTGCATAATAACCAACACCGCCAGGGATAAACGCGAAGTTGCTGACAATTTCTTGATTATTCTTATCCTTCGTCTCGATCAGATTTTCTAAAGTAAATGTATAATCTGCATAAATTTCATCTTCATATATATTTTGGAAATTGACGCTGATGTCATCCTTCAACAATCCAGATTGCTTCTCCGTGCCCCATTCACCGACAACTACATAACGATCTGTGCCGATCTGGTTTTCCAATGTCCAATTGGAAGACGGATTTGCCCCATCAAAGTTGTGTTTGCTGTTAATTGAGAAATTACCAGCGAACTCAGCTTCTCCAGCAGTGAAGGTAACCGTGCGCTCAGCGATCAAACCATTGCGGATGACCATATCCATCGTCACGCCTTCCGGCATTTGCAAATTGTCAATTTCTTGGTACATCTCTTCCAGTCCACTTAAAATTGTTTCTTCCGTTTGTGTAGCACTAGCTCCATCCGCTACTGTCAGCCCCTGCATACCACCGGCATTTTCCACGAACGATACCAACACTTGCATATATTCCTGATCATTGCGTATCGCATCGATGATGTTCCGAACCATACCACGCACATCTTCCTCGGACATTTGCATTGTAATCGTACGATCTGAGCCGTTTCGCACCGAACTGAACGCCGTTTCCGGAATCTGACCGACGACAATTTTCTGTGTTCTTGCGGAAAGATCGAGCATTTGCGCTTGTAATTCCATGGAAGATTGAACATTACTTATTTCCTCCGGTCCGACATAACTGCTGTCGAACTTACGCATCAAATTACCCCATTGATCATTCTTGAGATAATAATAGGAATTTAACAACAATGGAATATGCATGCCTGTTTCTTCTTGTGATTGATAAAATTGTGCGTCAAGGAACGCATTGCCACGCAATTCGTAGGCAAGATCAATAAAGTTTTTTGAGTTCTTCGGATCACTTTGATAATCGATAATAATTTTACTATTGCTCAAAACATTTTTGACGATTGTAAACACAAAATCGTCCTGTGTAGCCGAATCTGCCGACATACCGATCTCTATCTGATTTTTAAACGGCTTCTCTTGTATCGCCTTTTGTAATTCTGCGCCTGATCCCAATAATGCATCAAAACGTTCCTTTTGCTTACTGTATGTCTTATGTTCTGCCAACAACCATTGCTCTTTTACACTGTTGTTCCATAGCACCCCTACCGCAATGGAAATTGTAGCAATGACTACTGCAACCACCGTAAGAATAATCCACTTCTGATTGCCTTTCGCCGGTTTTTGCTCCACGGGACTTTCAAAAATCGTTTCCTCCGCTGTCCCCGGTGTTTCTAAAATAGATGACACTCGCGTTTCCCCCTCAATTTATCGTTTACTATATTTTATATATGCTATCCCTATATAATAACCGTATCGACAAAGCTCGGCAATAGTCCTATTGAATGATGAGTCCAAAAAAATAAATAGATGCCCCTCAAATCAATGAAGGGCACTGCAAAAATCATCTATATCGTTTTGAAAAATAACCGCAATACATCGGCTCCACCGACAAATGTACCGATTGAACTGCCAAGGCTGATCAGCATGACCACCAGAAAGATGCGAGTGACCTTGTTCTTCCAAAATCCCTTAACAGTATATACATCCTCAGATATTTGTTCAAAATCCTCGACACTCGGTCTGCGTATATACGCCTCCACCAGTCCGGCAACCCATCCAGCTCCGATTAAAGGGCTGAGAGAAGTAAACGGAGCAACTAGAAAACCTGTCAAAATCGTCAACGGGTGAGCCCATGCAATGATTCCCCCAATAGCTGCCAGTGATCCGTTCCAAATGATCCAACTATATGTTTGACTGACTCCGGCGGAATAATTCATATAGAAAGTGTAAGCAATGATTCCAATAATAAAGATCGGTATTGCCCATGGAAGCAGCTTTGGCAATTTCGATTTCGGCGGAATTTGTGAAAGGGCTGTGAGATCATGTTCTTTGTGGATTTCTTGCGTAATGCCGGGAACATGGGCTGCTCCCAAAACGGCGACGACCTTTTCCCCCGGAGCATCCTTAATTTTTTGTGCCAAATATTGATCCCGTTCATCAATCAAAGGAACTTTCAGCCTCGGGAATGCATCGGTAAACTCTCTCAACATCGAATCCAGCATATCCTCGGATTTCAATTGTTCCAATTCTTCTTCCGTAACCTTTTCATCACTGATCACACTGTAGAGTATTTGCGTCAAAAGATTCATCTTACCCCAAAAACCGACTCCATGCCAAATTCGTGAAAAAGTGATTTGAATATTTCGGTCAGCCAACACCAGCTCAGCGCCGACTTCTTTTGCTGATTCGATACCCTGAATCATCTCCTGCCCCGGCTTGATGCCTAATTGTTTTGCCATCCGTCTTTGAAAGGAGGAAATGATCAGATTCATTAAAAGCAATGTCGTCTTTTTCTCCTTAACGACCTTAAATATATCCATTTCACGCCATTTATTACCGTCAATGATCGATTGATACCTTTGTGCATCTAACTCAACACAGACCGAGTCCGGTTGCTCACGCTCAATCACTTCTTTTACTTGTTCTGCACTTTGCTTCGAAACATGGGCTGTTCCGATCAAAATAATTTCTTTGCCATCTAAATCAATCCTCGTAACATTTGCTTCCGTCATTATATACCTTCCCTCTAACATCGTAATCCTTGAAGCAGGTTCTTAATTTAGGCGGAGATGCTTTTCCTCCATCTGAATTGTAGAACTGCAAATACATGACCTAGCGTTGAACTCCCATCTAAAAAGGAAGGGGACTTACGCCAGTCAGGTTAAAAAATAACTTCTTTATATAATATCATAAAAAATGAAAATTTCCATGATCAGCGTTATGTCATTATTTTTAGCTAGAGTGCATCAAAACAGCAATCTACGCTTTATCTCGCTGGAATGACTAAGAGATTAATTTGAGTAAAGCTAACGACAGAATATAAAAAATCGGCATTGGTTGGATTTTATCTCAACTAATGCCATTATCATGAACTGGATGTTCAAATAAATTTAGACCTATTTTATCGAGAAAAAAACTGTGTCATATAGTATCTGTAAGTCGATGATTGATTATAGCCATATCCTACGCCGAGATACTCATGCGAGCCCAGCATATTCTTTCTGTGTCCTTCAGAATTTACCCAACCGTCAAAAGCATCTATACCCAACAATCGCCCAGCCGAGATATTCTCTCCCGATCCAGAAGCTTTTTGTCCACCGTTATTCTTATATCGATCCCACGGAGACAAACCCTCTAAATTTGTGTGATTGAAATAATTCTTATCCGCCATATCTTGACTGTGCTTGCGCGCCGTTAACACAGCGATATCATCCACAGCAAGCGGCTTTAATTGATGGTTGACACGAAACGCATTGGTTGCGTCGAAATTCTCAAGCTCTTGTGCTTTATAGAATTCATCATTCTCCGCATATTTATCTTTCAATGTGACATCATCAGAAATAATCCGGCACGCATGAATTTTGTGGTTACCGTCATTATCGCTGCGATCCATATATAAATCTATACCCGTTTGCTGTCCTTTACTTCTCCATTCTTCTGTCGTTATAACATCTCCATATTTAGCATTATTAGTTGCAAATCCCTTGGAATTACTATATAACGCCTCTACTATACCATCTTTGATGCCAACCATAATAAACCGGCTGTAATCACTATTGTACACATGCCAATTAAAGTCATACTCACTGGGATCAATTCTATCCGGTTTTCCCAATAAACTTTCAACTCGCGTAATTGGATCGCCGATATAAATTGTGATATCTTTGAGTGACAAAAATTTGGGATCTTCTGTAATTACGATTGTCTGTGTTTCGCTAAGCCATTTTACCTCTGCCCCGAGGCTCTCTGCCAGAAATCTCACTGGTACCATCGTGCGTCCGTTTATTATTTTAGGTGGTGTCTCAAGCGCAGCTGCCATCGGGGCATCGTTTTTATATGCCGCCTCACTTCCGACGTACAATGTTATCTTAGTATTTCCTCTGGTACCCGTAATCTCTTGAGTTCGGCTATCCCAAGAAACTTTTAAAGAAAGTGCCTCAAAAATCGCTCGGAGCGGGACAAGTGTCCGTCCGTTCTCTATAACAGGTACCCCATCAAGCGGTTGTGCCTTACCATTGATAGTTATGACAGGAGAACCAATCTTTAACGTGATGCTTTTGGTCATAGATTCTAAGGCAGCGGATGCATATTGCCCCTGCTGCATTAATCCGAATACTATCAAAAATACCAATATAAAAGATACTAATTTCTTCATAAACGAGTCCCCCATAAACTAATACTTTACTGGATGACGCAATACCGTTTTCATCTTGCTCGCATCGATTTTTCGAGGATCACTTAAATAGATTTCATGGTGGTGCCTGTGTTCGGACATATCATTTTCTAACCCTTGTTCCTTTATATACGCTTCGATTTTTTCAACTGTATGTACCTCGTCATCATAAGGACCGATGTGCATACATTGAACACACAAGCCTTCTTGATACACTTCCAGCCGCGCTGCATCCACCTGCAAATGCGGCTTCTTTTTCAACGCTTCACGGCTTGCCCAAGCAAATACTTCTTCGGTGACAAAGTCCGGTTGACGAATCATCGAAATCCAGCAGTACTTATCCTTTTCTGTAAAATTAAAGTTGTTTGGTTCATCCATCCACCATAAGCCTTCTAACGGTGGAACTACATATTCGAAATAACCATTAGGAACATGATCACCCATTTTGCTCATCTTGATCGTATAGGTGATTGCATACAACAGTTCCACCGCTTTTTGGTACTCACCGTCTGGGTCATTAGGGTTGCCTTTTCCGTTTACCATGATAAACGTCATTTTCGGCACGTCAATCACCATTGGTGTTGTCTTCGGTAAATATAAATCTTTGTACTCTTTCTTATAATCGAGCTTCACCTTTTTCATCTCCTTCGATTGATTGCTCATATAGCTCCAACGTCTTGCGCAGACGCCGCTGGAATTCTTGCCTGACTTCTTGCGGCTGCAAAATCTGCAAACGACTGCCGAACGTCAACAAATAGCCATAGAGCCACTCCTCATGTGGCACACAACAATTCACCAAAAAGTCCCCTGTATCTGTCACGCTGTAATCTTCAAACTCGTCATATACGCGAAATGCCATCGCCTTATCTATCGCCAATACCAGCCGTATATTCGTTCTGGTAAAAGAGGACGTGTCATGTTCGGCAAATATGCGCTCCGGAGCTACCCTCGTAAACCGTTCTTGATACACTGTGACTCCTTTTAAACGCGAAATTTTGAAAAAACGCATATCTTGTTTTTGTCTGCAATACGCATACAGATACCATGCCTGACCTTTAAAAACTAATTTCAACGGTTCGACGACTCTCGTCGTACTCTCACCTTTGACGCTGGAATAATTGAACCCAATTAATTGGCGTTTGATAATTGCCTCTTTGATGATATACCACGTGTCCTTATTTCCTGAACCTTTTCCCCAGCCGGAAAAATCAATTTCAATCCAATTTTGATTATCTGCCTGTCCAAACAATGCACTGAATTTCGCCAGCACACCATTTGCTTCACTGCTATTCACCGCATTAAGGCTCTGTAGTGCGGACAGTACCTCAATCTTCTCATCATCTGTAAACAGCGTTTTATTAAGAACGAACTCGGGCAAAATTCCGATTCCTCCGCCCCTTCCTTTGCTCGTATATAACGGAATTCCCGCCTGACACAAATGCTCAATATCTCTATAGATTGTGCGCTGTGACACTTCGAAATGCTTGCTCAGTTCTTTAGCTGTTACGTGCTTTTTGTGCAACAACATATAAACGATTTCGAAAAGACGGCTAATTTGCATATCATCACCCCATCGGTAAGTATCATAAGCGTATTGATAATATAATAGGTTTTATAAGTCTTTTAATAATATAACTCGCAATCACTGACAGCAGTATGTCATATTATAGTTCTATCAATTATTATACCATTGCAGGGCACAAAAAAGCAGTCGAACGATTATTGAATAGTCGACTGCTTGCTTGATAAATATATATTAGCTGTTGATCTCTAAAATCAGCGATAGAATCTTCGCCGCCTGAGCGCGGGTGTAATTTCCTTTAGGCAGCAGGTTATCGCCGCTGCCGGTGATAAAACCAGTTTTGACACATATGGCGACTGCTTCACGCTTTGCCCAGTTAAGTTCATCGGCATCGTTAAACCGTGCCAGAATTTCGTCCGTCTCTGTCGGAAGAAGATCAGTGGCAAAACCATGCGCCTTCAAAGTATTGGCTAACATGACCATCACATCTTCACGAGGAATTGCCTTTCCTACAGCAAAGTCGTCATCCAGACCGGCAAGCAGACCCAGACTGCGCGCTGCCTCCAACTCAACCGTATACCATGGTTCATTGGCACTAGGTGCCGGTCGCTCCGCTCCCGTATTTTCCAGCAATAATCGAGCGAATACTGCAGCCGCCTGCTCATAGGTGATCACTCCATCGGGCAAAAAGTTCTGACCAGTGCCATACATTAGACCTGCCTCGAAAACCGTCTTCGTATACGCGTACGCCCAATGCGGTGCAAGCACATCCGGGAATGGCAAAGCCGGTCTATTCGCCGTTTGCGGTGAACCCTTCGTCATGGCGCGCCACATGTCGCCGTTTTTATTGATCAATCGTCAATCTCCGAAAAGGAGAACTCGACAGAATAGATAAACCCTGGATCGCTTTCCTTCATACCGTCGTGTGCCTGGTAAAAACGAACACCGTTATCCATCAATTCAAACGCCGTATTGCTGTTAACCGGCAATGTATAAGCACCAATGCGGTCACCAGTCGCTACTTGGATGCGTCGTTCTAATTCTGATTCACTGCCTGGCAAAAACAGATCGTCAAAGCTGTACGCTCTGCCTGTGGCAAGGTCAATGTTCAGTGTAATGCGGTAAGGATTAGTATAACTTTCTACAGTACCGTAAGCGCTCTGCTTAGTAAAGGAGCCCACACCTCCTTCAACGTGGAACATATATTCGCCTTTTTGATACAGATATGGGTCATGATTAGATTGACGGTTTTGCAAAAGGAAAAAATCGTATAGACTTTTCTTAATATAGCTTTCAAGCGCTTGATCCCGGTAGCCACTCAAGGCAGGATAGTCTATCGTCACATGTCGGCTCTCAAACGGTATAAATGGACTGTCAATCTCTTCGTACTTTCGCACCTCAATCTGTATGTCTCCTCCGATGGCATAGATGCGTTCAACTCCCGAGACAATGCTTCCGTCACTCAGCCTTATATAGACGAAATCGCCACCCCGTGCGACCCTCACTAAGTCAGGACTACAAATGATCGCCGCATTGTCGGCATCAAAAGACGCTACGACATGCCCGTCTATATTGAAAACATTAGCCTGCTTTGTTTCACTATCGTAGTAGCTCGATAATCCGTATTTAAATTCTGGGAAGTGGGGATGCTGTCCGGGAAGCACCAACAATTGGTTGCCTTGCAGATCAAGCAGACAACGCGTTCCGGCATAGGTATTTGCAAAATACCGTCCTTCCCCCATATAAAACATAAAATTATAATGAGGAGCAATCACAAAATTGCCATTTTTGTCGATTACACCGTTACCTGTTTGTTGCGATGTAACGGCGTATCCGTCTCGGAACACATCGGAATAGTAAAACTGATGATCGAGTACCAGGCTGCCGTCCTCCATCGAGTAATAACCGGTGGCGGAGTATGAATCGCTTGAATCACTCGTAATCGGCACAAGTCCCCCGTACCATCCTCCGGCAATTCTCGCTGTATATCCGGTTGGAAATTCTTTAATGATGTTGCCTACGCTGTCAATAATGGCTATGTTACCGTTTTCCAATTGAACGACAGCACGGTCGTCGATGAATTCGCCTGCCTCTCTGAATATTGCCGGTATCACAGTTTCCCCCGCTTCGTTCATATAGCCGTATCGATACTGATGGTCTTCAAGATACTGTCTGAAGGCGATTAAACCCTCAGAGTATTCGAAACCATTTAAAAATGAGTAAAGCAGATTGCCTTCAAAATCGTACAGATCGACATAGCGTTTGCTTGGCAAGCCTTCCCCTTCGTGTTCATAGCGCATCGCCGCGATTCTATTTTCATGAAATCTAATTTCAGGGATCAGGTGATATCCCGGTTCAAAGGGCACGATCAGCCGGCCGTTTTTGTCGATAACACCGTGCTGTCCGTTATGATTCTGAACAACAGCAAAACCGTAATTGTTGAAATCTCCGGCGTCAGAATACACCGGATCAATTACGAAAGCACCACTGCCGTTTATATACCCAAAGGTTTTGATATTTTGCTCGTCGGTAATATACGTAGGATATAAACCCGGATCGATATCAGTTGACGCCGATACCGGCAGTGCGTATAGCATAGCGCATAGTATCAGGCAGATTGCTGTAATTAACAATAACTTACCTTTCACTAGATTCCTACCTCCCGTTTCTCGCTTAATCTTCGCATGTATGCGGTTGCCAGCCTTTACATACATCTACCCATTCTTTGTAATTACTGTACTGCTCGAGCTCTGGAATAGTTAGCTCAATCGCACTGTTACTACTACCGCATGCGGGGAAAACAGTTGTAAATCTTTTTAACGACTCATCAAGATATACGTCAACACGATCATTTATCCCAAACGGGCAAACTCCTCCAACCGCGTGACCGACTTTCTCGATTAACTCCTCTGGTGTTAACATCTTTGCTTTGACAGAAAATCTACTCTTGTATTTGGCATTATCAATTTTCGCATCACCTGCAGCGACAATAAGTATAGCCGTATCACTGACGTTAAGAGCAAGAGTCTTTGCGATCCTCTCACCCTCACAGTTTAAAGCCCTTGCCGCTAACTCGACAGTCGCACTGGAAACGTCAAATTCTAGGATTTTATCTGTCAAGCCGTATTGAGCAAAATATTGTTTAACTCTTTCAATCGACACTTTTCACTTCCTCCAAACTATCCTAATCTATTAAAATCGCCTTTTTTCACTTACGCATCTTTTTATATTCTGCTATGAGAATTTTCGCCGTATCCACATCGATCTTTTCATTGACTACTAAACGCTTGACCAACGAAATATACGGTTCATTGACGCCTTCTTCATTAACGATAATCTTCTGAATTAAACGGTCCAGCCGCAGACGTACTGTGGGGTACGTTACACTGTATTGTGCCGCCATTTCTTTCAACGATCCTGAAGCTAAAATAAACCTTTTTGCAAATTGCACATCCGCATGATCGAAATTTTCCATCCAACTCGGTACACTATCCATAATCTTTGTCTCCTTCAATTTTTTTAATAATATTAATATATCATTCAATATTATTGATATCAATATTCAAAGCATATTTGTATTAATCGAAAAAGAACCCGATATACAATCGAGTTCCCAATCAATATTATACTTCGTATAAAGGACGTCTGCCCGCTAAAACTTCCGCAATGCTCAACAGAGCTATTTCACACATTCTCGTTCTCGTAGCAATACTAGCACTGCCAATATGCGGCAGCACTGTGACGTTTGGCAAAGTAAGCAGCGGATGGTCTTGACCGATCGGCTCCTTTTCAAATACATCTAAACCGGCAGCCCATATCTCCCCGTCTTTAAGCGCTTGATACATATCAGCCTCATTGACTGTCAATCCTCTGGAAACATTGATAAAAACAGCCGTCTTCTTCATTTGCCGGAATTCGTCCATTGCGATAAAATGATGCGTTTCTTTCGTGTATGGTGTCAACATGACGACGTAATCGGATGATTTCAACAAATCCTCTTTACTGGCCCACGTAGCACCAAAATCAGTATCTGACTCTTTACGCTTGCGGTTATGATACAGAATCTTCATACCGAAACCGCTAGCTCGACGTGCGACTGCTTCACCAATCCGTCCCATGCCGAAAATACCGATCGTCTTCCCGTAAATATCCATGCCTGCCATTTGCATCGGTGACCAGCTTTTCCATTGACCGTTGCGCACATTGTTGCTCGCCTCGACCAATCGTCTTGCTGTTGCCATCAATAAAGCAAATGCCAGGTCTGCCGTCGTTTCCGTCAAAACTCCCGGAGTATTGGCGATGACGACATCTTTTCTCCGGCATGCTTGCACATCAATATTGTCATAACCGACAGCAAGATTGCTGACAATTTTCAAACGCGGAGCCGTATCCAGTAATTCCTGATCAATTCGATCCGTCAGCATCGTCAAAAGTGCATCCGCGGTCTTCGCTTGCTCCAGCAACTCCTCTCTCGGTACAGGGATTTCTTCCTCTTCCCACATGGCAACTTCGTATTCCTCACGTATATCTTCCAACACTGCTTCCGGCAATTTCCGCGTAATATAAATCTTTTTCATTTAAATACCCCCAGTTATTTCATACAATTCATTTTATTTTTTTGACATTGCTTGCTATAATAGACAAATAGAATGAGGTGAATCATATTGGCAATTTACGGAATAAGCGACTTGCATCTTTCAACTGGTACTGACAAGCCGATGGATGTTTTCGGTGGACCATGGATCAACTATCACGATAAAATTCGCACCCATTGGCTGGAAACAGTGACTGATCGCGACACAGTGTTAATACCAGGCGACATTTCCTGGGCAATGACACTGGAAGAGTTTGCACCCGACTTAGATTTTCTCAATCAACTGCCGGGAAGAAAAATATACTTGCGCGGTAACCATGACTATTGGTGGACTTCGCTCAGCAAAGTCAGAGAACTCCTCAGTCATAATGCCTATGCCATGCAAAATGACAGTGTCGCCCTTGAAGAAGGCATTGTGCTTGCGGGCACACGCGGATGGATCTGTCCAAATGATAGGGAATTCACGGCACACGACAAAAAAATATACGAACGCGAAGTACATAGACTGGCGCTGTCTCTGGCGCATGCGGCGAAACAAAATCCACGCGAACTTTGGGCGATGACCCACTATATGCCGGTAAATGATAAGCATGAAAAAAATGAAATTATTGCATTGCTTGCGGAATACCAAGTAAAAAAAGTGTTCTATGGTCACCTGCATAGCTATGGACACGAAATAAAAATAGAAGGAACCCATTGGGATATGGAGTTCCATTTAATTGCGAGTGATTATTTGCAATTTAAACCCAAATTACTATTTCCTTGATACGCAACTAGCCTTTTTTATTACTGTTTCTTGATTATCTATTTCAACCACTTATTTCAAAGCGTTAACCGGCGGAACTTGAATCGTTGTTCCTGTCACGATATGTCGAGGGTTAGGAATTTTATTATATGTAGCCAGTTGGTTCACGTAGATTCCACTTCCGTAATGCTTCATGCTGATACTCCACATAGTTTCTCCCCGCAACACTTTGTGGGTTTTTACCTCTGTCTGTTTCTGCACTTGCGCTAACTCTGACTCCAACTTCTCAACTTTCTGCTCTAACTCCGTAAATCGTTGCTCATTAGCATTTCTTTGGTCGGAAAAGCGCGTTTCCAGACTATAAATAGATTCACGTTGTTCCCGAACAGCAACACTAATTCGCTGCGTCTCTTGCTGAATTACTTCTACATCGTTTGACGTATACACTGCGTCGGTCGTCAGTAGCGTAACAATCCTCTCTCCGTATAAGCCGACGACTCCTATGGCAACTGCAAGTAAAATAAATGCGACCAGCAATTTAAAAACTGGGTAACCGGGAGCCTTGCGTTTTACAGTTGGAGCAGTTTCCTCCGCTTTTTTTCCTCCTTGAAGCTGTACTTCTACTGATGTTTGCACAACCTTCACCTACCCGTAATTCAAAATTTTCTCTTTATTCCCATTCGGCATAAACAATCAAAATCCTTCTTTACTAAGTGAGTATCCTCACCTTTCATTAATAAACACACTATAGTTTATAAGAGTTTACTATGTATTTTGAAACGTCTTTTTTCATGCTGTTTAGCACGTTTAGGGTTTTTTGCTTGTTTTCCTGATCATTTTTCGTGCTGAATCAACCGCTAATGTATAATGTTAGAGCTGATTCAGCATCACATGTGTCTGAGGAATTACCCTGACATTTGTCATAATTCCTAAAGCGATGTCCATGAAACGAATCAATTGGTCGGGAGAAGGTGGGAGTACATTATGAGCTGGCGTCACCGGCTGGATGATCAACGCCGCTTTCGCCGCTTGGCTGATAAGCTGTGCTGCTTGTTCTATTTCATGCTCGGTTGTCTGGTCACCGACGATAACTTTGACAGCCACTTGCTTAGTACAGGCAATCTGCAAGAACTGTTCGTGTGCTTGCCAATCTGTAGCCTGCCCCGTCGTGCTTGCCAATTTGATATCCATGCCAACCATATCGATCCAATCAATGATTTCTGCTAATTCCTCGTGCAGCAATCCATTTGTCTCCAAATAAACAGGAATCCCTTGCGCTTGCAGGAGTGGCAATACATTGGTTAAATATGTATGATGAAGCAATGGCTCTCCACCGGTAATACTTACAGAATGATGTCGCAGCAGAGCGTTCATGTGGCGAATATGTTCCACAAGCCGCTCCGCAGCAATCGGATTTTCCCAGGACTCAAAAACGCGTTTGCCGGGAATTGTCTCGATCGAAGCATGCACACAATCTTGAAAATCAGTATCACAAAAGTTACAGCGCAACTGGCATTGGGCGAATCGCACGAAAATCTGCCGAAAGCCGACGATCGTCCCTTCTCCTTGAATTCCGGAAAACACTTCTACTATATTTGCCATTTCGTTAAGCCTCCTACAACACTCCGCGGACTTTGCAGCGTGCCATATACATACTTTCACATTCACCGGCAAAACGTTGCATGACTTCAAAAGCGAACTTACTTGGATTAACACCCAGATCATCCAATCCCAATGTCGGCAACGGCGTATCGTAACTAGAGACATTGATGCCAAAATGAATCATCGAACTGACCGGACTCAATGTCGCAATCGATACTGACAATTTCTTTCCGTCAATATATAAATCATCACCGCTTCTGACGATGACTTGATCTATTTGTGATTCTAATACTTCTTTGACAATCGTAACGAATAGACGCTGTGCATAGATAGCCTTCTCTAGGTCAAGCACAAAGCGTTCAATTATAAAATGTACCATATCGGTACTGTATATATGCGCCTGTTCTTTCACATCAGCCAAATCGACCATTTCATCAATCGTCACATGGCATTTACCGCGAAAACCTACTACACTGTCACCCTGAACGGAAAATGTGCGGTAGGCAAACAGTGACGATAGCTGTGTACCGTCATACATATAAGGCTGATCGTGCCAATATGTTTTCATTCTTTCACCTCATGAACAAAATGTAATGTATTGCTGATTTGCGGATACGCAGCAAATGCACGCCGTAAGCGTTGGCATGATTCACATGTACCACACATCTGCTCTTCGCCGTGATAGCAACTCCATATAAGAGCCATTGGCACGTTCAGTGCCACAGCTTGTCCGGCAATCTCCGTTTTGCGCATATCCTGTGTCAAACTGATAACTTGCACATGATTGCTTGTAGAATATTGCAATGATTGGTTGATCGCCTCTACAAAATCCGCTGAATTATCGGGAAACGTCGCAGCCTCTTCTTCGTTGAAACCTGTAATAATTCGCGTGCAGTCCGTATTTTCTGCATACATCGCCGCCAAATTAATGAAAAAACCATTGCGATTGGGAAACCAGACTTTACGCGCTGTTTCACTTGCCACGGTAAAATCATCTAGATGGCGATCATCCATTTCCGGTATATCACCTGTCGTCAATCCCGACACAATCCCGCTGGTAATTCCCCGTACATCCACTACCTGGTGTACCATCCCATAATGCGCACATATACGGCTTGCATATACAATCTCTCGCTCGGCTGCTTCCTGTCCATAATGGATCGTCATTGCTGCCTGCACATCATAGCCCTGTTCCAGCGCCATCGCTAAAGAGACGAGACAATCAAGCCCTGCCGACAATAAAACAATTGCCTTTTCTGCTTTTTTGTTCAAAGCATCCACGCCTTCCCCTCTTTATTCTAATGTTCTAACATGACTCACCTGAATTAAGAACTTGCTTCAACGAGTTCTCCTGTATGTTGCGCAGGCTTTCGGCGATTCCCAAACTGTGATTTTTTTTACATTGATTGATAAACCGGCGATTTTGGCATCCAGTGCATCATAAATATATTTGCTCAGATTTTCCGCCGTGGGATTCAATTTCCCCTCTTGAAATTCCGGCAACTGATTAATATAGTGGTGATCAAACTGCTGAATAATCTCATTGGTATGTTTTTTCACTTCTTTAAAATCGACTAATAACCCCAGCTCATTCAACTCTTCCCCTTCGACATACACTTCCACAGTCCACGTATGACCGTGCAAGTTCGCGCAATCTCCATCATATCCACGCAGTGAATGAGCCGCATCAAAATGTGTAATTACTTTCAATTCGTACATCAAACGATCCTCCAATTCCTATCTTTACTCAAAACATCATAGCATAACTAAAAAGAACATCCAACCCGAAAGATGTTTCAACACATATAATTCACAAATACCGCGGGTATTTACAAGAATTAATACGACGAAAATAACTTCCCTATGCTACAATAATGATATCTCGATGAGGGAGGTTCTTACGATGAACAAACATAAAATAGTTTCCGAGCTCCGTCAAAAATTCATCTTAGGCGAAATCAAGGGCTATGAAGCTGCCGTCACACTTTTTATTATGTACAAAAAAGCAGCCATCGAAGAAACTGACATTTATCCGATGCTGCTCAACATCCATATGGGCAATAAACAAGGCGCCAAAGACGCTTTGCTAAAAGCGAAAGAATTGGTTGACGATGAAGTTTTACAGAAGATTTTAAAGGATCGCTAACGACTGATTGACTTCCACATTCGGCTCTTTATCTTCTGGTGCTTCACCTTGCTTATGCTGTAATAGCTTCCAATATTCAATATCGTTATTCCAATATTTATCAATTAATTTCTGTATCATCTTGCCATCCCATATCTCTATATGTAATTTTTCCGCCAACTCGAGCGATTCCTCGGAAAAGCTGCCGTTTGTGACGACGATACATGACTGACAGTCCCAATAACTTTTACCGACGAACGCTTCTTGAATCTGCTTTGAAGATACTGCGATCTCAGCAGAAGCCAATACACATTTCACTGCGATCTTATGATTGATTTTCTTCAATAACATATCGATACCTTGACCTCTGCTGCTCGGCTCTTTCACTTCATAGCCCATTTGTGTAAATAACTGCTTTACATCGCCCTCCATCAATTTTTGCCCATGGACTTCCCAATCGGCAATCGTCTTATGGACAGACGGCTGAATCTTTCCGTAAAGGATACCGCGCATCGTATTGACGCGCCGCTCCCGCTCTAAATCCCGGGTGTACCCCTGTAACGCAATTTGTATGCTATTCATCGCTTTTTCCATCTCACTAACATCGAGATTCAGTTGGAGCTGCAAATCCTCTTTGGAAAAATTCTTCACGAGATATTTCAGCAAGTATTCGCTGACGAAAATTTTCTTCATATATTGCATTTCTTCACTCGTTGTACCAATTTGTCGTGCAAATGCTCTAACTACATTCGCGGCAGACCTATTGCCTTCTATACAACTCTCGATAAACGTTTCGAATTGTGCGTATCTCATACAATCGATCTTGTAATTGATATACAGCTTCACAAGGTACTCCGGAATATCAATCCCTTCATCCAGTAAAAGCTCTTGAAAGTGTACAAATGGCTCTTTTAGCTGTTCTTCACTTAATTCATTGACCGTCGACGGGATTATTTTGTCTCGCTCATCCAACGTCCATTGCAAAGGAAATTTAAGATCAAATGTCTCCGCAAAGCGCACAATATAACCCTCAGCGCGTCGCAATTCCCCTGTATATTCTTTCAACTCTTTTTCGATCTTTTCCTTAGCAAAATTTGATTGTACGCGGTATACCCAGACATTCGCTCTTTCCGGGTAGACAAATCCCCATCCACTGACCATAATCCCTGAAAATGCTACAATGACCAATATTTTATCGTACATGACAAGTCCAAGTATTAAAAGAAATGCAGATAAAATAATCAAGCAATGCTGAATCCTCATTGTTGTTTCACCCTCCTACTACTAAAAAATGTTTACTCTTTTTTAAACATTGTTTACGTTTCCAACGGTTTTATACTTATACAAAGAAATTCAGACCATATAAAAAAGCAGCTCTGGGAGAATTCCCAAAACTGCCTACAATCTTCATATTTTGTGACTTAGAAATGGTGATTTAACACCTGAATGGCATCGCTCTTCAAAACAGGCTTTCCGTATTCATCCAAATATGCTTCTGTCAATGAAGAAGCTAAGCCGTATTCGGAAAGGATCGCCGTAATGGATGCATGATCCTCTGTTTCAAACTCATGCTCTGCCAAAAATAGAATATAGTGTCCTTTATAACTATAAACACTTCCGTTTTCAGTGACGTAATTTTTTAACATCTTAATGGCGCTGATCATATCTTCAAATTCAGCAAAGGAAAAGGCGATGAAATTCTGCTGTCCGATCCGCACATCCACCTGGTATACCGCGTGCTGCTCTCTATTGATGTCCTCTCCTCTGGTGATGATGACGATCACACCTTGAGTCGGCAACGCATACACTTCGATGGCAACGGAACCGAAAACTTCGAAGCCTAATTCATCATATACTTCATCCATCATTTCATTTAACAACTCATGAACTTCCGGTGCGTCACTCCAAATATCGTCTTTGGCAACGCCACGCTCTGTTAAATCTTCGTAACTCATAAATATTTTAACTTTATCTTTATTTAATCGCTCAACACGCATATGCTTTCCCTCCTTATCGTAGCGAAAGACCCTCACTATTTAATGTTAGAATATGCCTCGTTTGTTAAAATGACACCTTTCTTTATTCCATCTTATTCAATACCCTTGTCCTTATATTCATTGTACACATTTACAATAACAAAAAATACGCAAAAAAACAATTGTTCCGCTGAAAATCTCTGGTGGTACATGACCTGTAATGAATAATACCGCAAATATATATACTTGGCAAGTCCGTTATGTTTACACTTTACACAACTAAAATCACCTTTTTCAGGAGATACTATACATATTATATACATATGTCAGGAGGGCTTCTTTTGCTATTTGGGAACAAAATACACTGTACTGTCATTAATTGCAAATACCATACCAACAATGATCGATGCAGAAAAAAACACATTCATATATCGACACATGAATCGATTGCCAGAGACTTTAGAACCACAGACTGTATGAGTTTTGAGCATAAGACGCCGTAAAAAAGTAAAAAGCAGATGGCTATATTTTGCCATCTGCCTTTCAGAACCGAAATTTCATTTTTGTCCTTGCGGATATGGAGAGATTTATTCCCCATTTTTGTGGTTCTTTTTAGATTTTGACCCTTCGGAGACAAGAAATGCCTGCACTAGCGCATCTGTTTTCGCTTGATCATTCTTATTGGAAGTATTACCGGGTGCTCTGCCAATTTCACCTATCTCCATCTGATGCTTTGTCTGAGACATAGTTTCCACGACATTCGCATTGGAATTATACATACGTTCCTGTATATTTTCCCATGTCTCTGTCACATTATCTGAAGCATCGTCAACAAAATTTTTGACATTTTCCTTCATTCTATGCCCATGCTTAGATGCTAAAAACATTCCGGCAAAAACACCCATAACACTTCCCATCATAAACCCAGTGCGCATTCCGTTCATTCTAGACATCAATATAAACCCCTCTTTCCAAACGTAATACATCTTTTTACGCTATATTAATTGATCCTTTAGGGATTGCTTATATTTTGCCTCTACAAGATACTTTTATGCAGAATAACATCACGCTCATTAGGTCAAACGATGAACAGACCACGAAATTCCGTCTCCAGCACCACCAAGATTTAAAGATAGTGTAAGCCCTTGTGCTTCGTAGAACAGACCAATAACATCCCCTGCATTCAATTGTAAATCTGCCGCTAAAGTAATTGTACCGTTACCAAGTACTGCACGCAAAGTCAATAAAAGAACAATGCTTACATTGAGTATAGGAAATAGTCCCGTCAATAAATTAGCTGGTGCTGGTGAGATTCTTCGTAGATTAAACGCAGGATTTATTCCCCCTCCCAAAGATATGCTTAACGCCACTGTCGCTCTATAGTTAATCGTTGCGGAAATAGCATATCGCCCTGTAGCAGGAACTGTGAAATTTCCTGTTGTAGGATTAAACCCTGGTCCTGTATAAAAAGGAGCCGCTGTCGACCAATTTGTCAATTGAGTACTTGAACTTATGTTGTTCATGTTAACTAATGCGGAGAATCCTATGTTAACTAAATTAGGACCGGTCGGACCCGTTGGACCTCTCACTCCAGTCGGTCCCCTTGCCCCAGTCGGTCCTGTGACTCCAGTTGGTCCCGTCGCACCTACAGGTCCTGTGACTCCAATCGATCCAGTTGATCCTGTCGCACCTGCTGGTCCCGTTACCCCTGCTGGTCCCGTCATTCCAATCGATCCGGTTGATCCTGTCGCACCTGCTGGTCCCGTGGCTCCAGTTGCTCCCGTTGCACCTCCCGATCCCGTCACTCCAATCGGTCCGGTTGGTCCTGTCGCACCTGCTGGTCCCGTGGCTCCAGTTGCTCCCGTTGCACCTGCCGATCCCGTCACTCCAATCGGTCCTGTTGGTCCTGTTGCACCTGCCGGTCCCGTCATTCCAATCGGTCCGATTGATCCTGTCGCACCTGCCGGTCCCGTCATTCCAATCGGTCCCGTTGCACCTGCTGATCCCGTGGCTCCAATAGGTCCCGTCGCACCAATAGGTCCTGTGGCTCCAATAGGTCCCGTTGATCCTGTCGCACCTACTGGTCCTGTGGCTCCAGTCGCGCCCACTGGTCCACCTGCCGGTCCTGTTGGACGAGTGGGACCTGTTGGCCCAACCATTGTTGGCGCATTCAATGCCTCTTCAAGTTTCGCATGCAATACTTTTTCAACTTCTGCAACTTCCGACAATGTTAATCGAACACTTTCATTAACAGCCAAAATATCATTTATCGTAGCAGGTGAAGGGGTTAATCCTGGAAGCGTTCCTACTGCATACTGTATCTTTTCCCCTTCAGCATTCATAATATGACTTAATCCTAATTCACCGAGTGCAATTGATAAAATCAATAAGTTCAAAACATCTTCCCTGCTCATATTGGCAATCTTCTCATACTCTATCTTCACATCAGGAATATTTTCAATTACCCTTTCCATAATGAATGTTATGATTTCATCAGAAAATTTTTGTGGCTCCGCTTCGGGTTCCTTATATTTATCATTTTCTCCTTTTATAGATTCATCAATATGTTTGAATTCAGGCATATCATACAAACTCCTTCCTTCAAAACTTCACATCATTCGCATGTATTATTATATTTCAATCGCTTTCCTCTGCTTGTATGTAACACAAATTTGGCAATTGCCTTTTTCCAGCTAATTGTACTTTTGATGTGACTAACTGAAAATTTTCTCAATATTATGAATTACAAGCTAAGAATAGGAGGTTAATATATGGGAAATTGTAAATGTCCAGGCCCTCCTGGTCCTATCGGTCCTCAGGGGATTCCAGGTCCTGCCGGACCGGCTGGCGCTCCAGGTGCCACTGGTCCTGTCGGTCCCACTGGCGTTCCAGGCGTGACTGGTCCTGTTGGTCCTACTGGTGCTCCAGGTTTCACTGGTCCTGTCGGTCCCACTGGTGCTCCAGGCACAACTGGTCCTATCGGTCCGACCGGCGCTCCAGGTGCCATTGGTCCTACAGGTCCGACCGGTGTTCTAGGTGCCACTGGTCCTGCGGGTCCGACTGGCATTCCGGGTGTCACTGGTACTGTAGGTCCTACGGGCGTTCCAGGTGACACTGGTCCCGTTGGTCCGACCGGCGTTCCTGGTGTTACTGGACCTACCGGTCCTACGGGCGTTCCTGGTGTCACTGGTCCTGTCGGTCCCACTGGTGCTCCAGGTGTTACAGGTCCTGTCGGTCTGACCGGCGTTCCTGGTGTTACTGGATCTACCGGTCCTACGGGTGCTCCTGGTGTAACTGGTCCTGTCGGTCCTACTGGTGTTCCAGGTGCCACTGGTCCTGTCGGTCCGACTGGTGCTCCAGGTGTCACTGGTCCTGTCGGTCCTACTGGCGCTCCAGGTGCCACTGGTTCTATTGGTCCTACTGGCGTTCCAGGTGCCACTGGTCCTATCGGTCCGACTGGCGCTCTAGGTGTAACTGGTCCTATCGGTCCTACTGGCGTTCCTGGTGTCACTGGTCCGACCGGAGAAGTCGTTTTGGCTTTTGGATCATTAAGATCAGGTACTATAGAAACACCCGGGGCAACATTCACACCCGTACCATTTAATATAGTTGGACCTTTATCAGGTACTATCACAGTTAGTGTATCTGGCAATGAATTAGTGGTAGGAGAAAGCGGAATTTATCAAATAACAATATCTATTAACGCCGAAGCAACTACTGATCCAGATCCGGATCAACCATATCTAGAAGCTATTATTACCGTCAATGGTACACCGATTTTTGGCGATACCACCACTTTCTTCAAGATATCTAATAGAAGTAGTTCGACGTTTGTCGTTCAAGCCTCTTTATCAGCAGGAGACGAAGTAGGGGCAAGTATCCGCACGGATTTTCCTATTCTAGGTTATATAAATCGCTCTTTAACTATTGTGCAACTAAGTAATTAAATGATTTACGAAATTCATTATTACACTAGGAGCAATTGCCTTTTTTAAAATACACATGCTTTTGCTGTGACTAATTTGAGATTTTTTCAATATGATGATTACAGTTAAAAGTGATGGAGGTGAATATATGGGAAATTGTAGATGTCCTGGTCCACCGGGTCCTCCTGGACCACGTGGTCCACGTGGCCTTCAAGGTATCCCTGGTCCTCAAGGTATTCCCGGTCCTCAAGGTATTCCTGGTCCAATCGGTCCTACTGGTCCCGCTGGTACTCCGGGTATTCCTGGTCCAATCGGTCCTACCGGTCCCGCTGGTGATCCGGGTGCGACTGGTCCAATCGGTCCCACTGGTCCGGCTGGTGCTGTAGGTGCGACAGGTCCAATCGGTCCTACTGGTCCGGCTGGTGCTCCGGGTGCAACTGGTCCAATCGGTCCAACTGGTCCGGCTGGTGCTGTAGGTGCGACAGGTCCAATCGGTCCTA
>JAEWFW010000014.1 GCA_023388635.1 Bacillota bacterium | reverse complement strand
CTTTGGAACGTGCCATGGTTTCACCTCCATGATAAGGAAACTTCCGAAAAAGCTTCCTTTACAGTATATCATGAAAAGACATGCTTGTCATAACAGAAATTGGTTATGTAGAATTATGTTATTGCATCAGATGCCTTGATATCAATCAAAATCGATGGCATCTGCGATGACAGCACGTGCCTTTGCATCGGCGAGTTCATCGAAATCAGCACGTGTCTCTGAATTGGCGAGCACATCGAAATCAGCACGTGCTTCTGCATCGGCGGACTCATCGAAATCAGCACGTGTCTCTGCTTTGGCGATCTCATCGAAATCAGCACGTGTCTCTGGTTTGGCTAGCTCATTGAAATCAGCATCTGTCTCTGAATCGGCGATCGCATTGGAATCGGTACGTACTTCTGCATCGGCAAGTTCATTGGAATCAGCATCTGTCTCTGAACCGGCGATTGCATTGGAATTAGCACGCGCTTCTGCTTCAGCGAGTTCATTGAAATCAGTACGTGCTTCTGTATCGGCGGACGCATTGGAATCAGCATCTGTCTCTGAGTCGACGATTGTCGTTGAATCGTTAACATGCAGATTGATTTTCGTCGCTGATCCTAGGTCTTCCGGTACTAAAGCATTTTTCTTTTGTTTGTTTGTCAGCAAATTATTCACCCCTTGCATTGTAGTATGGCTCAAAATTTGATTTATAATCAAACACATTTTTGTGAAAGATAGTGATAAGGAGGTGATTCTGTTGCATGAAGATCGATTGGAAGAAAGCGGTTATAGTGGCGAGATGACTGATGAAGCGGCGGCAGGTACAAGGGGTGCACCTTGGGGATGGCAAGCAAGTTTGGAGGCAATGGCTTCCGAAGTCGGTGTCGATTTTAATCATTTGATCGAATGTTTTCGCCTACAAATGTCGGATGAGGCAATGGCTGAGTTATTTCAGGTGCCGGAGCCGACCATTTACCATTTGCGCAATCATTTCGAAAAATACGGAGTAGACAGTATTGTGGGGTGGGACTAAATGAGTGTTACAGAAAAAGTGGGCAATCATTTGCAAGAGCATATCAAAGCACGTATTGTAGAAGCCGGAGGTGCCATATCGTTCCGTGATTTTATGGAGCTCTGTCTGTATTATCCGCAACTCGGTTACTATCAGAAGCCTTTGCAGCGCACGGGAAAAACAGGTGATTTCTATACATCGCCTGTCGTCTCCGATGTGTTCGGACAAGTAATTGCCGGTTATATACAAAAAATGTGGATATCCTGTGGCTGTCCGCAGCATTTCTATGTAATCGAGTACGGTGCCGGAACGGGGAAACTCGCTCGGTCTATCCTACAGGAGCTACATAAGAATGGCGAGTTATACACACAGATCGACTATGTAATTATTGAAATCAGTGATGACTTTCGGCAAAAGCAGCAGGATTGTCTCAATGAGCATACCGTCACCTGGGTTGATAGGATTGAGGATTTGGGAGCGATGGAGTATGCGTGTGTCCTATCGAATGAATTCGTGGATGCGATGCCTGTCCATTGGGTTGTTGCCCAAGGGGGCTCTTTGATGGAGAAGTTCGTCACATATGATCAGCAGAAGCAAACCTTTGCCTTTGCACTTCGAGAAGCCGATCAGTCACTCCAGGCATATTTCTCTGAACAGAGAGTTAGGCTGCGCGACGGACAACAGGCGGAGGTCAATTTGGATGCTAAAGCATGGCTGCGCGAGTGCGCGCAGTCGATTAAAAACGGGTACATCCTGACGATTGATTATGGCTATACGAGAGACGAATTGTACGCGCCGCATCGCAATGATGGGACGCTACTTTGCTATTATAAACATACATGTAACGAGGATCCGCTGTCGCGGATTGGCGATCAGGATATCACCAGCCATGTGAATTTTTCGCAGTTAATCCAATGGGGGGAAGCAGTAGAGCTGACAACGGTGTCCTATGTCAAGCAAAGTCAATTTTTATTAGACGGGGGAATTCTGGATCATTGGAATATCGAAGCACCGCTGTCTCCTTTCGCCCCAGAATATCGGAAAAATGCAGCGATCAAACAGTTGATCCTGGATCAAGGTATGGGAAGTTCGTTCCAGGTGCTCCTACAAAAGAAAGGTATATTATAGCATAAGTCCTACAGACATCAGTTGAGAAAACGGGATATAATAAAGAAAATACCTATTATTTCCTAGAGCATGTCTGCATCAGACTGCGGAAGAGGTATCTTCATCGATTGATCGCTGAATTGTAGCTTACTTCGAGACAAATTGTGCCTTATAATGGCAATAGTTGCAGCATGTGAAGTTTTGCAGTGTTTTTAGTGGCGTGAATTGTAATTGATCAAAGAAGGATTCAAAAATTCCTTGTAGCACTTTCTGGTGCGCTTTACACAGCAAATCTGGACACATATCAATACTGTCTTTATAAGTACAGTTACGAACCTCGAATTCAATTTCATTGTCACTCAGAATTTGTATCGAAGGATTGAGTCCGGAACTTTCTAGAGTATTCTTAAGAGAGTCTAGGATATCTTGTAGGGATGATTCATGGTTTATCTGGTATTTTAAACGATTTTTTTGCCCCAACTCTTTGCCGTATTGATAATTTTGTTCGATAAATGCTTCATGGGCGTGATTACCGAGGCTGTGCAATGCTTTTATGGCTAGAGTCGTAATCACGGACAAGTCACGATGGGGAAAATGAAATGAAATGGTTTCATTGCTAAGCGTATATACTTTATTAGGACGTCCGCCTTTTTTCGATTTTTTATCGAAATTAGAACGAATTAAAGAGACATCTTCTAGCTTGGTCAGATGTAAACGTGCCACATTCGGATGGATTCCGAATTCATCCGCAATGTCTTGTACAGATACCCCCGCGCAATGATGAAAAATGTAATCATAAATGGTGTAGCGAGTTCGATCGGAGAGAACACCGGCAATTTTAAACATAATTTCGTCCATAACATCCACCTTTTAAATCGTATTCATTTTGTAAATGTTCTGTTTTTCAAAAATATATATGTAAGAAAATCATATACAAAATCTCAACAAAAAGCAAATTTTTATAGGTTTTCATAGTTAACACTATTGACATAGTGTTATCGTTGTAATATAATGTGTATATAAAATAAGACAGGGATTTAGTTACATATTTTATTTAAATGGAGGGTGTTGTCAATGAACAAAGTAGTTTTTTATACGTATCCAAGTTGTACTTCATGCAGAAGAGTCAAAGCGTGGTTGCAGGAAAACGGTATTGCATTCGAAGAACGGCACATTTTCAGAAATCCTCCAACACCCGAAGAATTGAAACATTTAAGTGTGATTTCTGAAGAAGGTATTGACAGCTTGGTTTCCGTTCGCAGCAATCGTTATCGCCAGTTAGGCATTAACCATCTGGATATGAAGTTTAGTGAGTTACTGGTTTTACTGTCGAAAGAACCGAAATTATTACGCAGACCGATCATTACTGATGGTGAGCATGTAACTGCCGGATTCAATCTGGATATGCTCAACATGATTGCTAAGCGGCAAAAAGTGCAAAAAGTCGGATAATGTTATTGCGCAAAAGGAAAAAGCCGATAGGCACAGCTATGTATTGTATATATGACTGTATATCAAGACTGTTTCTGATTCTACGTGATCATTGGGAAATTTTGATTCTACGTACTCGTCGGGAAATGGTCTTGTTTTATTTTTGTATGTAGCTGAGCAACTTTTATTTTATGGTGCGATATTGTACAATAATAAAGAGGGGAGGGTAAATCTTATGAATCAGCTTCGTGAATGGCTTGATATGCCGGTTATTGATATCAGGCAGGCACAATGTTTAAATTATAAATCCTCACAGGCAGTCTGTAAGCGCTGTGTTGACATATGTCCAACCAAAGCGCTGGAGCTGCATGATCGCTCAGTAAAATTGATCGATAAGAAATGCAATGATTGTACGGCTTGTGTAGCGGCATGTCCAACATTGGCAATGGAATACGTTCCTAAACCATATACGAAAATTATCAATGAAATCACCGCGTATCCGCAAGTCAATATTACTTGTAATGTGTTTGAAAAATTGCAAAAGGGCATAAAAATTTCTTGTTATCGCACTATTGACCCGGCGATGATCGCGCATTTTGCCACAGTAAATCGCAAGCAACAAATAGAAGGTAGCGTACATGCAGAAGGCGGAATACAAGCCGTCTATACATTGAATCTATATACCGGAGAATGTCCGGGGTGTAAATATCATAATGTCTTTGATATTCATCAGCATATTGAAAATTTGCGTCAATGGTGTTCACAAGTGGGATTACCTGTGGAAATTCATGCGACGGATGATGCCGAATTTTTTTTGGACAAGGAAGATGACGTAGTTTCCGGCGTTACACGCCGTTCGCTTTTGAAAAATCTGCGATTACGTAAAGCAGAATCTGTGGAACAAGAGACAGAAATTACAGCCGATCCGCTAACGTATTCCCAAAGAAATAATTACAAACGCTTAAAAATCAAACAGGCGATGGGCAGCTTTAAACAAGAGATTACAAGCACGCAGCGTGACATACAACGCAGTCTGCCGGAAAAAGAGTTTTCTACGCTGACGCTCAAAGGTACCTGCGATAAATGTGGTGTATGTGAAGCAGTTTGCCCGACGAAAGCCTTGTTGTGGGAGTCCAAAGAAGATCGTGCGGCATTGATGTTTGATCCGCAAAAGTGTATCGCCTGTGGCCGCTGTGAAATATGTCCGCAGCAATCATTGAAGATTAAACCGATATCCGTAGCGGCTTATTACGACGTTTCCCTTGTAAATATTGTCGAATTACCCACTAAAAAATGTTCCGATTGTGGCAGCACGTTCTTTGTCGGGGATGCTCGAGAGACAGAGCAAACGCTTTGCCATCTATGCCAGATAAAAGCAGAGAAAACGCGAGCATTACTTGACTCTTTGTGATATAATATAAACAAGCATATAAATGGGGGTGACAAGTATGATTTCAAACATTGGAGTTCCTGGTTTAATTATTATTTTGGTAATTGCGCTGATTATTTTCGGTCCAAATAAACTTCCTGAGCTTGGTCGTGCAGCAGGAAGAACGCTTAAAGAATTTAAATCTGCAACAACAGATTTGACAAATTTCGACGATAAAGATGACGAAGACAAATCTGAAAGAAGAGTATAAAATCTAAAGTCATACAATACTGAGCTATTGGCAATTGCCAGTAGTTTTTTATTTTGCGGAAAAATAAGGTATAATACAACAGAGTAAAGCAGAAAGTTCCGGGGGGATATGATTTGAAAAAGATTACTGTGTATACCGATGGGGCATGTTCGGGAAACCCGGGTCCGGGAGGATGGGGAGCCGTATTGATGTACGGTGAAAATATTCGTGAACTGTCCGGCGGAGAGAAAGAAACGACAAATAACCGCATGGAGATTTTAGCTGCGATTGAGGCGTTGCGGGCATTGAAGGAACCATGTGAAGTGAGCATTTACACGGACAGTGCCTATGTGTGCAATTGCTTCCAGCAAAAATGGTATGTTAACTGGCAGAAAAATGGCTGGAAAAATAGCCAAAAGAAACCGGTAGAAAATCGTGACCTCTGGGAACAATTATTAGAGCTCATCGATGTACATCAAGTCCATTGGTACAAAGTAAAAGGACACAGTGGAGACAAATGGAATGAGCGTGCTGATGTACTGGCGGTGCAGGCTGCACAAAAGTTTAAATAAAGTGTGTTTTCATCGAATAATCCACACAAACAAAACGGAGAATATAAAAGAAAACACGAGAATTTCGCAGTTACGTGTGTTATAATGTAGACATGCGGACAATGGAGGTGCAGCATTTATGTTTGCCAATATAGGAACATCTGAAATTATTTTAGTCATTATTGTAGCGCTGATTCTGTTTGGTCCTAACAAGTTGCCGGAAATCGGTAGAACATTGGGCAGGACGCTCAGGGATTTCAAGAAAGCGACGCAGGATATGACCGATGTAGTTGATTTCAAAGAAATAAAAAACATGACAACCGATTTAAAGAAGGATATCATGGTTCCGCAATCAAGAAATATCAGTCGAGCAGCTAAGGTTGAAGAAGTGAAAGTGGAAGCTGCTGATGCCGTTGTTGTTGAGCCGCAAGCAGTTGAAAAGAACGGTGCGGTGAGCAGTGAGAAAGCGTCAATGAATAGTAACGAGGAAGTAGAAGAAGTGGAAACGAGAGTATAGATAGAGCAATATAGGTAGTATAAAAAGGAAAAGGATGCGGCAGAAATTGATCTGCCGTATCCTTTTTTTCTTATCCTGCTGCTAAATCAATCCTGCCTGTTTTTTCGTGTAATTCAATTGTCCGCCTTCGAGCAAAATACTGATTTGGCGGTCGGACAAGTCGTATTCCCCCGTAAAGACAGTGCCTTGTGTGGCGTTTTCTACGGTGATTTCTTTGCCGTTGGCGATTTGTTGACGGATATTCGGGATGATGATTTGATCGTCCTGGGCGATCATCTCATAATCGGCTTCATTCTTAAAGGTCAATGGAATAATGCCGAAGTTCACCAGATTCGCCTTATGGATGCGGGCAAATGACTTGGCAATCACGGCTTTAACTCCCAGATACATCGGTGCTAAAGCAGCATGCTCGCGGCTAGAACCCTGACCGTAATTGTGACCACCGATGATGAAGGACTTGCCGGCTTGCTTGGCACGAGCCGGGAATGTTTCATCGACTTGGCAATAGACATATTCGGAAATCGCCGGTATGTTGGAGCGCAATGGCAAGACTTTCGCTCCTGCCGGCATAATGTGATCTGTCGTAATGTTATCGCCGACTTTGAGGATCGCAGGTGCGCTCAATGTTTCCGGCATCGGATCATTAATCGGTACAGGTTTAATATTTGGTCCGCGCTGCACTTCGATTTGCTCCGGTGTTTTACTTGGTGCAATCACCATGCTGTCGTCAATGATAAATTCTGGCGGAATTGTCACGACCGGGTATGTTCCCAATTCACGAGGGTCTGTTAATTTGCCTGTAATCGCAGCGGCGGCGGCGACTTCCGGACTGGCAAGATAGATTTGCGCTGATTTCGTTCCGCTGCGCCCTTCAAAATTGCGGTTAAATGTCCGAACAGACACAGCGTCTGTTTGTGGAGCTTGCCCCATGCCAATACAAGGACCGCATGCAGCTTCAAGAATTCTCGCACCGGCTTTGATCAAATCAGCTAGAGCACCATTGGCGGCAATCATTTCAAAAACTTGCTTAGAGCCGGGTGCGACGACGAGGCTGACATCAGGATGGACTGTTTTTCCTTTTAATATAGACGCTACACGCATTAAGTCCATATAGGAACCGTTCGTGCAACTGCCGATAGCTACTTGGTTGACAGTAATCGGTCCAATATTTTTAATGGTATCGACATTGTCAGGCATATGCGGTTTTGCTGCCATCGGCTGTAAGTCCGTTAAATTTATTTCGATTTGCTCGTCATAACTGGCATCATGATCTGGTAAGAGTTCAATCCAGTCATGTTCACGCTGCTGTGCTTTTAGGAAAGCTCGCGTAATTTCGTCACTTGGGAAGAGTGAGGTTGTCGCTCCCAATTCAGCGCCCATATTTGTTATAATCGCTCGCTCTGGTACAGTTAGCGATTGAATGCCTTCTCCTGTGTATTCAAGGATTCTTCCAACTCCGCCTTTAACCGATAGACGGCGCAAAACTTCGAGAATCACGTCTTTGGCAGAGACCCATGGTTGGAGTTTGCCTGTCAGCTTGACATTGAGAATTTTCGGCATTGGCGTGTAAAACGCACCGCCGCCCATGGCGACGGCTACATCGAGTCCGCCTGCACCGATGGCGATCATGCCGATTCCTCCGCCGGTCGGTGTATGGCTATCGGAGCCTAAGAGGGTTTTGCCCGGCTTTCCAAAGCGTTCAAGATGTACTTGATGGCTGATGCCGTTTCCCGGACGAGAGAAATGGATGCCGTGTTTTGCCGCAACGGTCTGTAAGTAACGGTGATCATCGGCATTTTCAAATCCGGTCTGCAATGTGTTGTGGTCGACATAGCTGACAGATAGTTCCGTTTTTGCTTGTGGGATGCTGGTAGCCTCAAATTGTAAATACGCCATCGTACCTGTGGCGTCTTGCGTTAAGGTTTGATCGATTTTTAAACCAATTTCCTGCCCGGGGATCATTTCTCCCGATATCAAATGTGCTTGTAATATTTTCTGTGATAAGTTTTTTCCCATAGTAGATTCTCCTCACTTAATAAGAATAGGTGCTGTGGCTAATAATATGGTTATGTGCCAGCATTGTTGTAATGTGGTTCGCCGATGCGACGACGACATCTGCCATGCGATGGATTTGTTTATCAGAAAAGCGATCAACCGGACCGGAGATAGACAATGCAGCGGCAATGCTGCCGTTTTCAAAAAATACCGGTGCGGCAATCGATGCAACCCCAGGTTCCCGTTCGCCAAAACTTGTTGCGTACTGATTCTTGCGTATGCCTTCAAGCGTTTGGCGAAATTTGCGTATATCGATAGCGGGAGACCAATGCGGATTCTTAAATATTTTATCTTGTTCGTGCTCAGGAAGAAATGCAAGTAGTATTTTGCTGGATGCACCCGCGTACAAAGGAAGTCTTTGACCGATGATCGCAATTCTCCGCAAAGACTGCGTACCTTCAATCGCATGCAGGCGAATCCGGTCATGTTGATCGCGGATGTACAGGCTGACTGTTTCGCTGAGTTCATCGCGTAAATGCGTCATTTCCGGTACAGCGGTCTGGATTAGGTCACTGGAGCGAGTGGCATGGCTGGAGAGTTCAATGATTTTGTTCCCCAAGCGATAACGCTCCGATTCAGCTAGCTTTTCGATATATCCGCGTGCTTCCAATGAGTTTAGCAACCTGTGAACAGTACTTTTATGCAAATCGACTTTATTAGCAATTTCAGTCAGCGACAGTGTCTTTTCCGAACCGATAAATGCGCTGAGAATATCGAGTGCACGTTCGACTGAACGGACGGTAATTTTATCGGCAGAGGAGATCTTTTCTGCCGGTATCATTCGATCTGAGGATGTCATAAATACGCCTCCAGTTATTTAATCATTGCTTATGTTTCACATGATGCAACGTTGTTTTATTTTAACATTATAGCATAGTGGATAAAAATTAGAAATGATGAAATTTTCGTGCAACTTAGGATTGTCATCAGGATTATGATCGTGCTTAATATTATGTTGTATTTTGCCGCACCCATGTTTCCCATCTGGCTGGATTGGTAATATTATACAGCAATCAGTTTCTTATGCGTTTAGTAATTAACAAATACTTTAAACAATATTAAAAAGAGCTTAACAGCTACTTAAAATATTGCATATACAATGGAAAGCGTTGGGAGATTTAATAAATAATATTTTGGAGGTGTGTCATTTAATGAAGTTCGTCAGTTTTTGGAGAAAAAGTTGGGTGTCTTTAGTAGCGTTGTCATTAGTATTTTTTGTATGCTTTTCGCTTATTTCAGGTGTAACATCATTTACTCAATCAGCGTATGGTGCGACTGATGAGTATACAGGCAAGGCACCCAAATATGTATTTTTGTTCATCGGAGATGGGATGAGCACACCGCAAGTCAACTCGGCGCAAATGTATTTAGGGAACAAATTAAAGCCGGGTGTTCCAGCGATTGAGAAACTTGAATTCACGAAATTTCCGGGAGTTGGCAGCGCAGATACATATGATGCATCTTCTTTTATACCGGATTCTGCTTCTACAGGGACATCAATTGCTTCAGGATTTAAGACATTAGACGGTGTCATTAACATGGATACAACGAAGAAAATCAACTATGAACCGATTACTCGCAAATTGAAAAGTCAAGGTTATAAAATTGGCGTTATCAGTACCGTGACATTGAACCATGCGACACCGGCAGTATTTTATGCCAACGAGTCATCGAGAAATAACTACTACAGTATTGCAAAGCAAATGACGACTAGTAATTTTGACTTTTTCGGCGGTGGGTATTTTGGCGATCCGGATGGCAAGAAAGCGGGAGTTGAAAACGGCAAAAACATTTTAGATTTGGCTAAGGACAATGGCTATAAAGTCGTCACGACTAAAGAGGATATTTTGGCGCTAAATAACAAATCGGGGAAGGTTTTGTCAGTTGATCCGGTGGCTTTAACAGCGGCTAACGGAGATATGGCGTATGAAATCGACCGTAAGCCGGATGAATTGAGTCTTGCTGATTTTGTAAAGAAAGGCATAGAAGTGCTGGATAATCCCAATGGCTATTTCATGATGGTAGAGTCGGGAAAAATTGACTGGGCTTGTCATGCTAATGATGCCGGTACGTCAATCATGGAGACGATTGCTTTTAATGATGCTATTAAAGAGGCGTTAAAAGTTTACCGTGAACATCCAGACGAAACTTTAATTGTCGTAACCGGTGATCATGAGACAGGCGGAATGACGATCGGATTTGCGGGAACAGACTATAAGACGTTTTTTGGAAATTTAGAAAAGCAAAAAATTTCTTATGCTAATTTCGACGCTATTGTAAATGAATATAAGAAAAATACGAAAGTCGGCGAAGAGAAATTGGAAGATTTGATGCCGCATATTACGGAATACTATGGTCTTGCATTGCCTACAGATCCGAAGGCAGGGGATCATATCGTTTTGACGGAATCAGAAATAACGCGGCTGCGTGACGCATTGCGGCATACGATGATCGCAAGCAGTAATGTAGGCAACGAATATTTATTGTACGGTTATCAAAGTAAGCCGTTGACGGTGACTGCCAATCATATTTTAAATAACCGTGCAGGAATTCAATTCTCGACTTATGCGCATTCGGGATTGGCTGTACCTGTATATGCAATCGGGGCAGGTCATGAACTGTTTTTCGGTGCGTATGATAACACAGATATTAATAAGAAACTCCAAGTGCTTACAAAAGCGAAGTAAAACAAAGTAAACGCAAAGTGAGTGTGTAAGATGCACAGATAAATATTTAGCGGAAGATATTTGAAATATCATAGATATCTGTATAATTCGTTATGATTGTTTCAACGGAATAGATAGAGGTTAAGCCCTCTATCTATTTTAGTGTCAGAAGGTAATTTTAGTGAGAAGATATTAGTTCTATCAAAAAAGGGTGGTAGGCATAATGAAAACGAAGTTTAAGCTTTCGGCAGATATTTGGACAGTCATTATAATCAGTGTGTTAATTGTCGGAATCAGCATGATGCCGACCGGTTTTTCCGCTAATGAATATTTCGACGAAAGCAACCGGGCATCGGTATTGATATTAGAAACAGATAACCAAAATTTGTATAATACGGGTGTGATTGTACAAGGCGAACAAACTTGTAAAGTGCGGGTTCTCGACGGACCATTTAAAGGACAGGAAACGATAGGTGTAAATCATTTGATGGGCAAGCTGGAAATGGATAAAATTTTCGCTCCAGGGGATAAAGCGCTAGTTTCAATTGATTTTGAAGGCGAACAGATTAATTTTGTCACTTTGATCGACCATTACCGTATTGATGTGGAAATTTTGTTATTTGTAGCTTTCGCTGTTTTACTCATAGGATTTGCGAGAACGATAGGTTTAAAGACGATTCTGTCATTTGTCTTTACTGTTGTTGTCATTTGGAAATTTCTAATCCCTGGCTTATTAAAAGGGCTGCCTCCAATCGGGTTATCGCTCGTGATCGTTGTTATTCTGACTGTTGTCATCATTACCCTGGTTTTAGGGCTTAATAGACAGGCGGTGGCAGCGATTATCGGTTCAATGTTAGGGAGTTTTTTGACATGTATATTGGCAATTGTTTTTGGAAATTTGTTTAAAATTCATGGAGCTGTAATGAACTTTTCAGAAAGTTTATTGTATTCGGGATATTCGCATTTAAATCTCACAGATATATTTATTGCCGCTACGTTCATTGCATCTTCGGGGGCGGTGATGGACATTGCAGTTGACATGGTTGCGGCAATGTATGAATTAATTCAGAAAAAACCGGGAATGCAAAGCAAAGAAATTATCAGTTCTGGGTTTAATATTGGGAGAGCCGTCATCGGTACTATGACGACGACTCTACTCTTGGCATATTCCGGTGGGTACATTGGACTTTTGATGGTATTTACGGCACAAGGGACACCTGTAATCAATATCCTGAATTTGAAGTATGTGGCGGCGGAAATTTTTTATACGTTAGTAGGTAGCTTTGGCTTGGTGACGGTAGCGCCCTTTACTGCTGTTGTAGCAGGTTTTCTATTTACCCGCCCTGGATTTGTAAATCGGTTGCAAGGCGATAATCAACAAGTAACGGAATGATTTATCCGATTTCACGGTTCGGAATAGCATAGCAATGGTTCAGCGGACCGCTGCCTTTTCCTAAATCTAAACCAGTTGATAAGGCGTCTGTGACATAGTGTTTTGCGTCTTCGACGGCTTTGGTGAGTTCATGCTTGCGGGCGAGATTTGCGGCAATGGCTGACGATAATGTACAACCGGTGCCGTGGGTGTTGCGTGTATCGATGCGTTTTCCTGTCAGCCACTGCATATCTCCTTGGGCATACAAGAGGTCGTCGGAACAATCTTCCAAGTGTCCGCCCTTTATCAGCACGGCTCCTCCAAAATGGGTGCTAATTGCTTTGGCAGCACGTACCATATCCTGTTTGTTTTTAATGGGAGCACCGCAGAGCACGCTCGTTTCTGGAATATTCGGGGTTATTAGATCGGCAAGCGGCAGCAGACGGTTGATCAGATGCAGTTCAGCAGCTTCATCCAGCAATCGGTCTCCGCTTGTCGCTACCATAACCGGATCAAGCACGACATTGCGCGGGCGGTATTGCAGCAATTTGGCAACGATTGCATCGATGATTGGAATGGAAGACACCATGCCGATCTTTACCGCATCTGGGAATATATCGGTAAATACGGCATCCAATTGCCGTTCTACCATATGCACGCTCATATTCTCGACATCTGTCACTCCGCAAGTGTTTTGTGCGACAACGGCAGTGATTACGCTCATACCATAAACACCGTATGCCGTGAATGTCTTCAAATCAGCTTGAATGCCGGCTCCGCCGGAAGGGTCTGTTCCGGCGATTGTCAATGCTGTGTACATAGATATGCCTCCTCAATAGTGCTTTTGAATGATTGTTATAGTGAAAATCGTATGATGATCTTATGATAATGCATTCGTGTGGTATTGCATGATAGCCAATCATTATATCTGTCAATATTAATCAATGATTGTATCATCAATGTTAGTCAATGATTGTATCTGTCAATTTCAGCAAATTATGTGCGGCTGCGTGGATATCTGTTCTAGCAAATATCGCGGAAATGACAACCACACCCTGGATGCCACTTCCTTGGAGCAACGGAATCGTCTGCTCGTCAAGACCACCGATCGCTACGACAGGGATTTTGCTTGTCGTGCAGATGTCTTTTAGTGTCGCTAGCGATACGCGCTGAGCATCGGGCTTGCTGCCGGTTGGGAAGATCGTACCTACTCCTAGATAATCTGCTCCCGCCTGTTCGGCGGCACGCGCCTGTTCGACGGTCTGTGCCGATACGCCGAGAATTTTTTCTGCGCCGATTGCGCTTCTGGCGTATTCGGGCGCAATGTCATCCTGTCCGATATGCAAACCGTCAGCATCGACGGCTTTGGCTACATCTATATTATCATTAATAATTAACGGAATAGCATATTTATCGGTAATTACTTTGATAGTTTCAGCGAGTTTGATAAATTCCGTTGTCGATAGATGTTTTTCTCGCAGTTGGAGCATGGTAATGCCACCTTCTATGGCAAAGGTCACTTGTTCCTCTAAGGTATACGTTTGTGTTTTGGAGCGGTCTGTCACGGCGTACAGGCGCAATCGGTTATATAGTTGGTTATGACTGATTGTATTATGGTTATGGTCGGGCTTATTATGGCTGAACGGCAATTTTCGCACCTTCCTCTAACTGTTCGCTGGTAAGGGTGCTCATGGAATCAATTAAATGAGTGCGGAAGCTCGCAGTGCCGGCATTGGCATTGCGTGTTTTGTCATATGCCAGTTCGCCGCACAGACCCATTGCCGTGACCGCAGCAGCAGTTGCTTGTAATATTTGTTTTTGGTCCTTGGAGTATGGGGCACAGTATGCGCCGATGACGCAGGACAGCATACAACCGCTGCCGGTAATCCTTGCCATCATCGGATGACCGTTTGATACGATATATGCTTGATCTTGATCGGCGATTACATCATTTTCACCTGTGATGGCGATGACAGCGCCGGTCTTTTGCGATAGGTCTTTAGCCAACTGTACGATCTCTCCAAGTACATCGTCGGTCATTTGGTCGGATTGATCGGCATCGACACCTTTTGTTTTACCATGTCCGTCGCGGATCGTTTTAATTTCCGATAGATTGCCTCTGATGACGGAGAATTTGACTTGATCAAGCAATGCAAAGGCAGTGTCGGTTCGTAGTTTTGAAGCACCGGCTCCGACGGGATCGAGGATCACAGGATGTCCTAATTCATTGGCCTTTTTTGCGGCTTTCAGCATTGCGGCGATGGTACGTTCGTTTAGTGTTCCGATGTTGATTACTAAACTGTTGCAAATCGTCGTGATGTCTTCCACTTCTTGAATATCGTCCGCCATAATCGGAGATCCTCCGCTCGCCAAGACGATATTGGCGCAGTCATTGACTGTCACGTAATTTGTCATGCAGTGAACTAAAGGAGCGTTTGCTTGTACGTTTTTAAATATAGTTTTTAGCATATGGATAAGCACCTCTCAAAATAGTATTCGGATTTTTAATGACCGGAATTGTATCAATTTTTGTATCAATTTAATCTAATAAGTCACTCTCACTTAATCTTGTAAGTCAACCCTATCGCCGGCGAGGATCGTATTCATATTTTTGACTGCGCATAAATTTCCGCACATTGTGCAGGTGTTGTCGTCTGTCGGGATCGATTCTTTGCGGTAGCGCTGTGCTTTTTCGGGATCAATCGCCAAGGAGAACATCGTATTCCAATCGAGATTTTTCCTAGCATTACTCATTGCGTCATCCCAATCACGTGCACCGTTAATGCCTTTAGCAATGTCGGCGGCATGTGCCGCGATTTTCGAAGCAATAATACCTTCATGCATATCGGCTAATGTCGGCAGGCGAAGATGCTCGGCAGGGGTGACGTAGCATAGGAAACTCGCTCCTGATGCTGCGGCGATGGCACCGCCGATAGCCGACGTGATATGATCATAGCCGGGAGCTATGTCGGTCACAATCGGTCCGAGGACGTAAAATGGTGCTCCGTGGCAAACGGTTTGCTGAATTTTCATATTGGCAGCGATCTGATCGAGTGGCATATGTCCGGGACCTTCAATAATTACTTGCACATTTTTTGCCCAAGCGCGTTTTGTCAATTCTCCCAATACGACTAATTCTTCGATTTGTGATATGTCGCCGCTATCCGCCAGACAACCGGGGCGGCATGCATCTCCCAAACTTAATGTCACGTCATATGCAGCACATATATCTAGCAAATCGTCAAAATGCTCATAGAATGGATTCTCCTTGCCCGTCATTTCCATCCAAGAGAAAATGATCGAACCGCCCCGCGAGACGATATTTGTGAGGCGCGGATTGCGTTTGAATGTTTCGGCGGTGGAGCGGTTGAGACCACAATGGATCGTCATAAAGTCGACACCGTCTTCTGCATGGGTGCGAGCGATATTGATCCAATCTTCGGAAGTAATTTCTGATAGAGGTTTTCCATAATGAATGACGGCATCATATATCGGTACGGTTCCGATGATTGCCGGGCATTCGGCAACTAATCTTTGGCGAAAGTGCGATGTGTCGCCGTACGAGCTGAGATCCATGATCGATTCGGCACCCAATTGCAGAGCGGCATTGACTTTTTGCATTTCGCATTCCATATCGGCACAGTCTTTGGAAGTTCCGAGGTTGACGTTAATTTTCGTTTTCAGTTTTGCTCCAATGCCATGTGGATCAAGGCAAATGTGCTTCTTATTCGCAGGTATTACGGCTTGACCAGAAGCGACCAGTGCCAATAATTCTGAAATGGCGATATTTTCCTTTTCGGCGACGGCTTGTAACTGAGCGGTGATGATGCCTTTTTTCGCTGCATCCATTTGCGTTGTGTACATAATGATAGACCTCCCTTTGAATGTTTATAAATAGTAAACCAAAGCTGAATACCATAAAATGATAAAATAAAAAGCGCCTACCATAGGGTAAGCGCAGTATCATCATCTGTATTGCATTGCCAAAAGAAATGCGATAAAATTCTGAGATCGATTGCTTCCCTACGCTAGTATTAACTAACAGGTTCAAAGGGTCAGGTTTTACCTTCTCAACCAAAATGGTCCCCCCGCAAACTAGTGATGTATGTAATTTGCTGTTATAATATCATTAACGATCTTTGAAGTAAAGTATAATATAAAACAAATTTGGGAGGATACACAGTGTCGATTGAATTGGTGCTTGTAGAGCCGGAAATACCGCAGAATACCGGAAATATAGCGCGCACATGCGCGGCGACGAATATAAAATTGCATTTGGTAGAGCCGATGGGCTTTTCCATCGATGAGAAACAGGTAAAGCGAGCGGGGCTGGATTATTGGCATTTGGTGGAGATTGAGACGCATAAGAGTCTCGATGACTTTATGCGCAAGTACGGAACAACACGCAGAATGTTTTATGCGACGACGAAAGCGCAATCCCACTACGCCGAGGTAGTTTATGAGCCGGGAGATATGATTCTATTTGGCAAGGAAACGAAGGGATTACCTGAGAGTCTGCTGCATCAGCATCCCGAGCGCTGCATGAGAATACCGATGAATCCGGAAGCACGGAGTCTGAATTTGTCAAACGCCGTGGCTGTCGTCTCGTACGAGGCGTTGCGACAGATGGATTTTCCGAATTTGCGGTGAAATTTTACCTCAGAAATAAGAAGGTAATGCCGCCGATGAAAAAGCAATAATAAGCGAAGTATGTGAGTTTACCGCGGTTGAGGAAATTGATCAACCATTTAATACTGATGACGGCAAAGACGAATGACGAAATAAAGGAAGCAGCCAGTGCACCGAGACTTGTTTGAAAATGTGCCGCATTCATATCAGGCAGCATGAGAATCGTCGAACCGAGGATCACTGGAATGGACAGTAAGAATGAAAAACGAACTGCCGTCGGTTTATCCATGCCGCGCCATAAAGCGATCACCAATGTACTGCCGGAGCGGGAAATACCTGGAATGACGGCGAACGTCTGCCCAAGTCCCATGATGATGGCATCGAGAACATTCAGGTCTTTGTCTTGGCGATTCCCATAACGGATACCGCGTTCGATAACCATTAACAGAATTCCCGTGACAACTAAGGAGATGGCAATCGTCGTCATCGATTTTAGAGAATTACCCATGAAACTTTCCAAAGGAACGCCGAGTATGGCAGTAATCAGTGTGGCGAGCACCAGATACAAGCTGAAGAAAAACGACGTTTGGTATTGAGGATGCCGAGTGCCTATGTATTGGAAAAACTCTTTGAATAACGTAACTAGATCTTTATAAAAATATATAATGACTGCCAGTAAGGAAGCAAGATGCAAAAATACTTCAAAGGCAAGCCCTTCTATTTCTAAACCGAATAATTCTTGGATGATGATTAGGTGGGCAGAGCTGGAAATTGGCAGAAATTCCGTGATACCCTGGACAATCCCCAATATGATTGCTTCTAACCAGTTCATAAAACACACTCCTCGCTTTATTTGTCTGTTGAATCAAGTCGTACTTTAATTGATGTGTGCTTGGCGATTTTTGAAAAACCACCTCTAATTATAAAATAGATTTATGAAATTGCAACACGTATATGACAAATCTCAGGATAAGATTGGCGAAGAAAACTAATGTAAGATTTACGAACAAAACAGAGGAAACTTTGCGAAGAAAATTGTAAATGAGCACTATAAAGCGAAATCTCAATATGCTATAATGTAATAGCTGTTAAGCAGGGCTTGGACAGCGCACCGAAACCAAGTCTTACTGCAAGCGCCATTCGAAAAAAAAATTTTATTACATAGGGAGTGATGAGAAATGGATAGTTATCCGGACAGGACAATGGACTCACATAGAATAGACAAACGAGATAGCAGGTATCGATCTGTTTCAGTCACTAATATTGGCGTTTAAGTTGATGGGTGTGGCTGAAACCGGTTTTTATCTGTAAAAGGAGGCATTTTACATGGTAAAACTCGATCAGCACACGACGGAAGAATACACAGGGTTGGTCATAGGAGCGCTTATGCGCCAAGAAAAAGATGTGTTCCGAGAGTTGTTTCTCGAACTACATCCGACAGACCAACTTGATCTGTTTCAGCAGTTTGATGAATTACAAAAATCTTTAGTTTATGAATATATTACACCAGAAGAATTTGCGGATATCTTTCAGGGCATGGAGACCGATGAGCAAAAAGATACGATGCAAGAGCTTCGGCAAGAATATGCATCGGAAATGCTCAGCAATCTCTATATAGACGACCTCGCTTCCTTCCTGGGAGAACTGGAAGAGCAAGAGGCACACGGCATTATCCAGCAGTTAGATGTAGAAGATGCCAAAGAAATCAAAGAAATTCTGGCATATGACCCGGAGACTGCCGGCGGAATTATGACGACAGAGTATGTGTCGGTCTTCACGACAGATACGGCAGAGAAGGTTATGGCGCAGCTTCGGGAAGAAACGCCGGAGGCAGAGACTATTTATTACTTATATGTCGTCAATGAACAGGAGCAATTGGTTGGCGTCTTATCGTTGCGTGATCTGATTTTTTCTAAACTCGATCAAAAAGTAGAAGATATCATGGGAACGAGGGTGATCTCCGTCAATGTTTCCACGGACCAGGAGGAAGTGGCACAGATCATTCAAAAGTACGATTTTCTCGCAATTCCTGTCGTCAAAGATGACGGAAGATTAGTCGGGATTGTCACTGTCGACGATGCACTCGATGTTTTCGAAGAAGAGTTGGAAGAAGATTTCGGGGAAATGACAGGGACGAAAGGTTCTGCCGATGCCAATATTAGCTCTTTCGCAGCGGCGAAGCTACGGGCACCATGGATATTGATTCTGATGTTCCTCGGATTGATCACGGCGGGAATCATCGGACGGTTTGAGAGTACATTACAAAGTGTTGTGATTTTGGCAGGCTTTATGCCGATGGTCATGGGCTCAGCAGGCAACACGGGAACGCAGGCGCTGGCAGTTATGGTGCGCAGTTTGGCGACATCACAGTTCGACAAAACAGCGATAAAACAATTGATCCGACGCGAATTTGGCACCGGCGTGATGCTGGGGTTGATATGTGGAATCGTTTTGCTCGTAGTGATTTCTGTGGTGTACGGCAACGTGGCGGTGGCAATGGTCGTCGGTTTCTCGCTTTTCTGCACATTAAGTGTGGCGACGATTATCGGCGCGACAATTCCTTTGCTGATTGACCGTTTGAAGATTGATCCAGCGGTGGCTTCGGGACCGTTTATTACGACATTAAATGATATCATCGGTTTGGTGATTTATTTTTCCGTCGCGACGATGTTTCTCGATTATCTGCCGCACTAGGCAAATATATTTTAGATAGTAGGTGTGTATATGATTCGTACGATCTGGTTCTATCTGCGGTTTGCACTCCAGTTGCTGACGACGATCGGCACGGCAAGACAGATGAAGAAGTTGGAGAAGAAAGGGTTGCTGCAGGAGCAACAAGCATATCTCGATCAAGTGGTCAAAGACTGGGGTCAATTTCTTGTCAGAATTACCGGCAGTAAAATCGTCGTCAAAGGCAAAGAAAATATTCCCGATTCGGCATGTTTAATTATTAGCAATCATCAGAGTAATTTTGATATTCCGATATTGGCAGGCTATCTCGATAAACGGATCGGATTTATAGCGAAGAAAGAGCTGGAGAAAGTACCGGTCATTTCACATTGGATGAGACAGATACACTGTGTGTTTATCGACCGTGAGAACCCCAGACAGGCTGTACGTGCCTTGGCAGATGCGGCAAAAACCCTGCAAGAGGGGAACTCGTTGGTGATTTTTCCTGAAGGAACCCGCAGCAAAGGCGAGCAGATGAACGTCTTCAAAAAGGGCAGCTTGCGCTTGGCGGAGAAAAGTGGTGTGCCTGTCGTGCCCGTGACGATTGACGGTTCCTATAAGATACTAGAGGGCAACAACAACCGCATTCAGTCGGCAGACGTCACGGTGATAGTCGGCGAACCAATTTATATGGAACAGCTATCAGACGAAGAGCGAGCCGTGCTTCTGGATACGATAAAAGCACAGATACAAACAAATTTGGATCAAGCGCAGTTAAGCTATCAAGTGTAGTTAACTGATATAAAAACAGGGATACAGCCATATTGCTTTGTAAATCACAGAGCAACGGTTGTATCCTTTTGTTGTTATATGACGCAATTACAGTATTCTTTTTTACATGGTAGGGGAAGATTGTTTGCGGAAGATTTTCACGAGTTGGTAAATTCCCAGGTACACGAGACTTACGAGAAAGACAAACCAAAATGTGACGAAGCGGATGACGATTGCCAACAGTAAACTTTGGTTGAATGAAATATTTAGCGGCAATAGCAGTAACGCCATACTTCCTTCAAAGGTCCCCAAACCACCGGGCGTCAATGGAACCATCGCAATCATATAGACTAAATAGGTGATGGCGGAGATCGCCAAGAAATCGATGTCGATATGCAGCGCTAGGGCGAGAATATACGATTTGACTGCGAAAAAAAGCCAGATAAAGATCGATAGTGCCATTTGTACGAAGGTAGTAGACAAGTTGGTCGACGCTGCACGAATGTTGCTCTCCAACACTCCAGCGCCGGCGTGAATTTTTTCTTTTGTCGCCGGTTTTAGCGGCAAGCGCATGATTAAACGGTTGAACACCATCGGTTTGACTAACATGATTGTCAATAGCGCGACTGCCAACACGAGGAATACGAAACTAATCAATAGAATCGATTTCTGTACTTGCGAAGCTTCATAACGCAGCAAAAACCAGAATAAAGAAAACAACGACAAAAGCAAAAAGGCAATCATGCTATAGGTCTTTTGTAGACCGACCAAGGCAATCGATTGACTTGTAGAGTATCCGGCATGGGAGCGCAGCAAAACGATTTTAGCAGCTTCCCCGCCCGCTTTAGCGGCAGGGGTCACACTTTCCCAGAAGGTACCCACCATATTGATGTGAAAGATCGATCGGAAAGATACGGGAGCACCGATATTTTTGGCGATCATTTGCCATTGCAGACAAATGAGATAGATCGTAATCATCTGCAGCACACATGCTGCAATTAGTATTTCTTTCTTTACTGAAAGTAGGTTTGTATAGATTTCGCTAAAATCACTTAGCCATAGTAGCAGAACGATGGATATCAAGCCCAAAATTATGAGCAAATATTTCTTCACGCTGTTCACCCCGAAGTCCTTTCACAAAGAGCAGAGTCTCGCTCATTGTAGAGTGCTTCTGCTGCGTAGAATTGCAAATATCGCACAGACAATCTTCCGGCAATGCATGATAGAATTTATTGAGTTTATCGTGTGGGTAGCGCATCAGTACGCGGGTGCCCAGTTTCGATTTGCCCAAAATATTTTTCAAAATTTTATCATGCGGTCGCGCTTGGAGTGCCACATGGATGACGCTGTATTGAGATGGATCCACTTCTTGACCGCTGGCGTAGGAAATTTCAATTTGCTGAGATAATTGAAATCGTTCCACAGCTTGTTTGGCAAAAAATATCGCACGGGTATCCACGTCGATCACATCAACCTTGGCTCCGGTTCTTTTGGCGATTTCCAAAGCAGTCCAAGGCAAGGGACCGCCACCGATACATAATACACGGTCGGATTTTTTAATACTTGCCAAATTAACTTCTTTTTGCACAGCTTTGTTATAGTACATTTTACAGAAAGCTTGTAGAATCGGGGAAAAAACAGCTTTTTCCTCGAATACTTTCGTAAATGCAGCAATCATGTTCATAGGTTACACGTCCTTATATTGAAAGCGATTATCACTATTATTGATAAACATTATCATAAAGTATGGACGTTTTCAAGAGATAATTCATATTTTTTACACACTAAATACATAGGCAGGGCAAAAAGTACGCTTACTTTTGAACTTTCAGCAACATTCGAACGATGGGCGCATACAAATAATATTACGAAGTAGGCTAGGCACCTTTACTATGTAGGAGGGGTAGTTGTTGGATATCTTACAGAAAATTGCTTCTTACCGCGATATGGAGTCACAATTGAAATGGGAGGGTACATTTGCTGAGTATTTGCAGATTGTCAATGAGCGTCCGATCGTTGCGCAGACTGCTCACACACGGATATATAATATGATCGCTGCGGCGGGCATGGAGCAGGAACATGGCGTCACGAAGTATAAATTTTTTTCTTCGGAAATGTTTGGCTTGGAGCAGGCGATTGAACGGTTAACGAAAGAATATTTTCAATCGGCGGCAAAGCGTCTCGATGTGCGTAAACGGATATTGTTGCTTATGGGACCGGTGAGCGGTGGCAAATCGACGATTGTTACAATGCTCAAAAAAGGGATGGAACGCTATACGCGCACCGATGAGGGCGCTGTATATGCGATTAAGGGTTGTCCGATGCACGAAGAACCGCTGCATTTAATTCCCCATGAATTGCGCGCGGAGTTCGAGCGGGAGACTGGTGTGAAAGTGGAAGGGAATTTATGCCCTGTATGCCGCATGCGATTAGAGGAAGAGTACGCCGGGAATGTGGAACGCGTGCTTGTAGAACGGATATTTTTCTCAGAGGATAATCGCGTCGGTATTGGAACATTCAGCCCATCCGATCCCAAATCACAAGATATCGCCGATTTGACAGGCAGCATCGATTTTTCTACGATCTCTGAATACGGTTCGGAGTCCGATCCGCGGGCGTATCGTTTCGATGGGGAGTTAAATAAAGCGAACAGAGGGCTGATGGAATTTCAAGAAATGCTAAAATGTGACGAGAAGTTTTTGTGGCATTTGTTGAGTCTCACCCAAGAGGGGAATTTTAAAGCCGGTAGATTTGCGTTAATCAGTGCTGATCAACTCATTATCGCGCACACGAATGAAGCGGAATATCGGTCATTTATCAACAACAAGAAGAATGAAGCATTGCAGTCGCGGATGCTCGTCATGCCGGTGCCATACAATTTGAAAGTCAGCGACGAGGTGAAGATTTATGAAAAGTTAATCGGTCAGAGCGATATTAAGGATATTCACATCGCTCCCCATGCGTTGCGAGCTGCCGGTATTTTCACGATCCTCAGCCGTTTGAAAGAATCAAAGAAGCAAGGCATGGATTTGCTGAAAAAGATGCGTTTGTACGACGGGGAAGAAGTAGAAGGTTTTAGAGGCAAGGATATCAAGGAATTGAAAGCGGAATGGACCGATGAAGGAATGCAGGGGGTAGACCCGCGCTATGTCATCAATCGCATCTCCAGCGCCTTAATCAAACGCGATACGAAATGCATCAACGCCCTCGATGTTTTACGTGCCTTGAAAGACGGACTCGATCAGCATCCGAGCATCACAAAGGACGATCGGGAGCGGTACTTGAACTTTATTTCGACGGCACGCAAAGAGTACGATGAACTGGCAAAAAAAGAAGTGCAAAAGGCGTTTGTCTACTCCTATGAAGAATCGGCAAAAACATTGCTGGAGAATTATCTCGATAATGTCGAGGCGTATTGCAGTGCGCAAAAGATCACAGATCCAATTACTGATGAAGAGATCGATCCTGATGAGCGGCTGATGCGTTCTATAGAGGAACAAATCGGCATATCTGACAATTCCAAGCGGGCATTTCGAGAAGAAATTATGATTCGTATCTCTACCTATGCGCGTAAAGGGAAGCGCTTTGATTATGATTCCCATCAACGGTTGCGGGAAGCAATTGAGAAGAAATTATTCGCGGATTTGAAAGATGTTGTGAGAATTACTACGTCTTCCAAAACTCCGGATGAGACGCAGCTGAAGAAAATCAATGAAGTCATTCGACGCTTAATAGACGAAAACGGTTATTGCCCGATTTGTGCCAATGAATTGTTGCGGTACACAGGCAGTCTGCTGAATCGTTAGCAATTTGGCGGAGCCGTTCGATCGTCGATCAACTAGATCGGATCGATCAAGACATTGGCATCGGCAACGGGAGGATTGGGTATGGAAGAGCGGTTATTTGTTGTGTCAAAAGAAGATTGGTCGCTTCACAGAAAGGGTCATCTCGATCAATTGCGCCATCAGCAAAAAGTAAAAGAAGCGATCCAGAAGAATATCCCCGATTTGATTACAGAAGAGTCGGTGATTATGTCCCGAGGCAAAGAAATCGTTAAGGTACCCATTCGTTCACTCGATGAGTATCGGTTTCGGTTCCATTTTGGCAAACAGCAGCACATTGGTCAGGGGGACGGTAGCAGCCAAATCGGGGACACAGTGGCGCGGGATGCGTCGGGGCAACCGTTTGACGGCAACGGAGAAGGCAGCGGTGCCGGAAATCAGCCGGGGATCGATTATTATGAGGCAGAAGTTTCCGTCAGCGAATTAGAAGAGATGATTTTTCAAAATTTGGAGTTGCCGAACCTCAAGCAGAAAGAGCAAGACCAATTGATTGTCCAAGAAATACAGTTCAAGGACGTCAGAAAAAAAGGGCTAATGGGAAATATCGATAAAAAGCGCACGATTTTGGAGAATATCAAACGAAATTCCCGCCGGGGACTGCCTGGTATCTATAACATATTGGAAGAAGACCTGCGGTTTAAGACCTGGGATGAAATTGTCATACCGCATTCCAATGCCGTCGTCATTGCGATGATGGACACGAGCGGATCAATGGGGCAGTTCGAAAAATACATTGCCCGCAGCTTTTTTTTCTGGACGCTGCGTTTTTTGCGTACCAAATATGAGAAGGTAGAAGTCGTATTTATTGCCCATCATACGGAGGCAAAGTCTGTTACAGAAGAAGAGTTTTTCACCAAAGGCGAAAGCGGAGGGACGATCTGCTCCTCGGCGTACCAATATGCGTTGCAGCTGATTCGCGAGCGGTATCGCCCCGAGAGCTATAATATCTATCCGATCCATTTTTCTGACGGAGACAATCTCACATCCGACAATGAGCGGTGCGTCAAATTGGTGCAAGAGATTATGGAAATGAGCAATATGTTCGGCTATGGAGAAGTCAACCAGTATAACCGCAACTCCAGCCTGATGTCGGTATACCATCGCATGGAGCATGAGAAATTCAAAAAAGCCGTAATTCGCGACAGGGCGGATGTGTACAAAGCGTTGAAAACGATGTTCGGCAAACAGGAGGTGCGGGCGTATTGACGGTACATGATCTGCAAGTATTGGAGAAGGAAATCGGCAAGATATTGAAGATTGCCGGTCAATTGGGGCTTGACTATTATCCCATGCGTTATGAAATCTGTCCGGCAGATATTATCTACACGATCGCCGCATACGGTATGCCCACGCGGTTCTCTCATTGGAGCTTCGGCAAAGCTTTTCATAAAATGCGGTTGCAGTATGATTTTAACATCAACAAGATTTATGAATTGGTGATTAACTCGAACCCTTGTTACGCGTTTTTGCTCGAAGACAATTCTTTAATTCAAAATAAATTGGTCTGTGCGCATGTGCTCGGTCATAGCGATTTTTTCAAAAACAATCGGCGGTTTTGTAAGACCTCCGGTGATATGCTTGAAAGCATGTCTGTTGCTGCCGAACGTTTTCGTCAATATGAGATGGAATTCGGGACAGACACTGTGGAACGGACCCTCGATGCGGTGATCGCCATACAGGAACATATTGACGCTTCGTTGTTTCCCCAATCCGTGCAAGAAAGTAAAAAAGACCTGCTGCAATTTATCATCAAGTACAGCAAAGCACTGGAACCGTGGCAACGCGATATTATGTCCACACTGCGGGAGGAGATGCTGTACTTCTGGCCGCAAGTGGAAACGAAGATTATGAATGAGGGTTGGGCATCGTATTGGCATATAAAGATTTTACGTGAAATGGAGCTAGCACCGGACGAAGCCATAGAATTTGCCAAGCTGAACGCACAAGTTCTACAGCCGTCACAGACGAATATTAACCCATATTATTTGGGGCTGAAAATCTTTGAAAGTATTGCGAAGCAATATGGAGAGCAAGCAATTTTTGAAGTGCGCGAGCTAGATTCCGATCAATCATTTCTGCGCAATTACCTGACGAAAGAATTAGTGGAAGAACTTGATTTATATGTATTCTCTAAGCAGGGCTTAAAGTGGAAGATCACTGATAAGCATTGGGAAAATGTGCGCGATCATCTGGTGGAATCGCGAACCAATGGGGGCTTCCCGGTATTGATGGTGCGGGACGGCGACCATATGGGGAATGGTGAATTGTATATAGAGCATTGCTATGAAGGCGTGGAGTTAGATATCAAATATCTAGAGAAAACAATGCCCTATGTATATCATCTATGGGGCAGGAATGTCCACGTGCAGACGGTGCTGGAAAAACGATCTGTGACATTTATGTATGACGGCAGCAAAGTTCACCGGAGGTTCGCTTAGCGAAACCCGCATTGCGCAGACTTAGCTGATGTCGAGGGGCTGTTGCGTTAAGGCAAATGAACCGTTAACGGAGCACATGTAAAAGAGAACGCGGATTCGATCAAACGAAATGATCAGATCCGCGTTTTTAATGGCAAATTGCAAGCGTTCAAAGGGTATTCATTCAACATTAGCCATCGATCTTTAACCGTTCTTTTGCCTCAGCCAGAGAAAGCCAGCCATGCTCTTCACCAGATTTTTGGGAATCAGCCAATTCAGTAAATAGGCGGTTCCACAGAGCATCTCGCATAGAGTCGTATTCTTCTATATCAATGATTGCGTATTTGCCTTTACCATCCCGTGTCAAGAATACTGGACTGCCTTTTTCCACTTCATCAAGTACAGCAGAGTACTGCCGCAATGAAGAGATGTTTTTGATATTTGGCATAGTATCACCTTCCTTATAGATATTATATGCTAAATTTGCTGCAAATACAACGACAATTATGCAGCGAACATAGTGCTTTTTAGCAGTCAATAAATAACCGCATCGTACAGACTTTTCGGTCTGTGCGATGCGGTTCGTTGTCTATTTATTCTCAAGAGGAACCTTACTTATAGTATTCGGCGATTGCCTGTGCTGTAGCATCTGCCATTTTCTTCTGATACACAGGGTCGATTAATTTTGCTTCGTCTTCTAAATTAGACAGGAAACCGTATTCAATCAACACGGCAGGATAAGGGTTGTAGCGAATGACGGCAAATGTCTGTTCTTTCGCTCCTAACCATCGCATGTCAGCAGCTTCGGCAACGGCTTCTCCGATTAGCTCTGCAAGCTTTTGGTTTTGTGCGGCATGGGGATAATGGCTGTAATAATAGGCTGTCGTGCCTTGAATCGACAAATCCGCCGGGAAATTATCGGCATGCAAGCTGATGAAAAGATCGGCTTGCTGCTGTTTGGCAATGTCAACACGTGCCATCAAGTCCATAAATGTCGTATACTGCTCCCCTTGGTAAATAATCGTGTCGGAATCACGGGTGACTATGACCTCGGCTCCTAATTGTTCCAATGCCTGAACGAGGTATTTCGACAGTGCGAGATTGCTGTCTTTCTCCCGTATTTCCGATTTGCGTCCATAGGTTCCCTTTTCTTTACCGCCGTGACCGGGATCAACGACGATGCGTTTGCCGGCAATACCTCTGTTCGAGATATCGACGGTGATTAGGTTGTCGGACGATGAGACTTTCCAGTTGACAGGCTCCTTAGCAGTAAAGATATATTCGTTTTGTGTTTGCAGCAATGATTGCAGCCGATCAGTTTTCTCATCGTCCTCCAAGGCAAACGTCGTTGCCACGGCAGGGGAAAGGATGAGCTGCAAAGTATCCGGTTGCTCTGCTAATTGGTATTCCGGTGCGCCGCTTGTGTGAAATACGTAAATATCCCTGTCCGCTTCGGAGCGGTATTCGATATCGTAAATCGTTGGCGTAAATACGATCTGTGTTTGCGTATCTTGCGTATCGGACGGCGTAAGCAAATTTGCATAAAGCCAGTGCTGTGTGTAAATCTCAATTTGTTGCTCTTTGGCTATCAAAACTGGGATAGCCGGGTGATGCAAATCAAATATGTGCTCGGTAAATTGCAGGTTCTCTGCAACCAGCCGATATTTTCCGTTATTTTCATTGATCAGTGAAAATTGGTCGGCATATTCTCCGCTAATTTCCAGTATATTATTAGAACTAAATGTTAGCTCTAACGAGGAGCCGTCTGTGGTTTGGATCTCGATGATCGGTTGTATATAATCTTTATGGATCCACCCGTTGAGTGTTTCATATCGGATTTGGTACCAGTGGGTATCTTCATCGACAATATTCAAGCGATCACCCCGGGACACGGTGGTTAAGATAGAAGAAGCGGCTTCGGTGTCCGGATGACTGCGAATGTTTACTTTGTCAGCAGTGACGAGTCCACTTTTGTGTAACTTTGGATCTGTGTACTGGAGGTTCTTGTCGTAATTAGCGACAAGCGATTGCAGGGTGTACGCATAATCCATTGGCGGAGAAGTGTCCGTGCTGGTTTCGGCAGGGACTTCTCCGTCGGTATTAAAATTCAGTTGCTGCATGTAGGCATAAGCGATAATCACAATCAGCAGTGCAATGACAGCATAAGTATAGCGGTTCATGCCGGTTATTTTTGGGATGCGACGATCGCTTCGATTTCGACAAGTACGTCCTTCGGCAGGCGGGATACTTCCACGCAGGCTCTAGCTGGAGGGTTGTTTTGGAAAAATTTAGCGTATGTCTCGTTGATTTTACCGAAGTCATCCATGTTTTTGATGAAAACAGTCGTTTTCAAAACGTCTTCGTATGTATTGCCGTTCGCAGCTAAAATAGCACCGAGATTTTTCAGAACTTGTTCTGTCTGCTGTTGGACATCGGACGGAATTTCTCCTGTTTCCGGGATGACCGGAATCTGCCCGGAGACAAATAATAAGCCATTATAGGAAACGGCTTGGGAATAGGGACCGATGGCGGCAGGTGCTTGGTCTGTAGAAATAATGTTGCGTGTGTAATCCATAGGGTAGACCTCCTGAATATTTTGGGTTTTTTGTATTCTTCTATATTATTATAAATGGAGTATAAATGAAAGTATTTGTCATCCGCATTTTTTGCAAGATGTTGCCAAATGTGTGTAATTTTTTTTCACTAAATTCTATATAGTTCCTTGAATTTTGTAGGGTGCTACAGTATTATTTTATATGCAGGTGACGGATTGGATTTCGGAAATTTTTATAGATAGATTTTGCGAGGGAAGCAGTATTTGAGGAAAGGATGTTTTTCAATGTCGGTAGTGAATCAATTGAATAAATGGCTAACAGACAAAACGCTCATACGTATTACGACACTGGAGAAGGGAAAGGCGCGCCAAATCTATGTAGGTAATATTATTTTTGTTGATGAACAAGGAAGTAATATATTATTTTACGATCTGGATCAGAAAAAGAATTATAATATTTCTATCAGTGAGATTGAGGATGTGCAGCCTTACCAGAGTCGCGCAAAGCAGATCATTGAGAGCAACATAGCGAAAGCGACGAAATTGAATAAAGAGAATAAGTTGAATATGGTGTCTGAGAAAGATAAGAGTGAACCGAAAAGACCACTGCCCAGAATATTAGTCTGTCCTGTGGGCTCAAAGAGTGAGGAGAAAATCAAAGAAAACATACGGGATGAGGTCATTGCTTTGATACAGTGTATGCCGTCCAATGAGTTATACGCGCTGTATCCGCTGTTGCAGATGCTGGCGTACAGGCAAATAGATGATGAGCAAAAATAGAACAAACAAATAATGAATATGGATTAAGGAGATGTTTTTCGATGAAGAAATTAATACGTAATAGAAGGACAAGCATTTATATTTTTGTGGTTCTTTTTATCATAAGCAGTGTTCTCAATGTCGATGTGGGATCCGCTGCGGAAGAGGAAGCATATACGATTGAGAGTCTGTATACTTCGATCAGACCGGAATATGATCATCCAGTCGGTTGGCAAGATGCTAATATCCCTGCGGTACTGGTTGTCAATCAGTTGGATTTAGTGAACAATACGGAGCAGCCGATTACGTCGTTTAGTTTTCCGGCACCGATTGACGCCCCTAATTTTTTTGTTTTTGCTACCGGAAAGTTGCGTGAGCAGGGGCAGTACTGGCCTGCGCCGCACGTTCTGTCTGAGGGACAAATTCATATTAACCTGCAAGACCAGCCAATCTTGCCGGATGAAGAGTATACATTAGTCGTTCAGTATTATTACAATCCTTTTACGATTGAAGGTGCGATTAAATCTTTTAATTTTGAGTTTGCACCGGAGATTACGATTCCCGAAGTGCGATTTGATGTTCAGTTGCCAACTACTGGCAGAAACGGCAAGGTTGAGCCGGCAAAATATGCGCTGTCTACGGTAACGGAGAGCGATGTTAACCGTGACAATCCAATCAAAGTAGATGTTTCCTATGAGAAGGCAGATAACGTGCCGATGACCGGTCCTTTGAACAGTAATAACGGTAACTCTAGCAACTCCGGGAAAACGGATATGAAGTTTGTGATCTTCGTAGTGCTGTTGATCGGGATTGCCATTGCCGCCTTTGTGATGTTCGGCTCGAACAATTCCGGCAGCGGGCAGGGGAAGTCGAAGAAAAAGCCCTATGCAGGGGAACGCAGTAAGCAGAAAGCACAGAACGGGGAGCAGCGAGGCAATCGAACGAATCAAGCCAATCGTAAGCAAGTAGGGCAGGAGAAGCAAGCAAATCAATCCGGACAAACGATACAAACAGGTCAATCCGACCAAACGAGTCCAGCCGGTCAAACTAAGATACGCAGCAACGCTGAGGGTGGCGACGATCAACAGAAATTGCTACGAAAGCAACTGTTGTCTGGTGAAATTGATGAAGCGACGTATCAACAAAAAATGAAGAAATTAAATTGACGTATATGTTTGTGCATGATAATGTTATCTCAGTATGGGCATAGTTTTGCCGAATAGGACGATGTTTTTGTTGAAAGGGGAGTCGTGTATGAAACAGCATCAGAAAAAAACGGAATTGAAAGCGCCGAGTAAAAGACGGAAAAAAGTCAGTGCGTCGCGTATTTTATTTTTAGTAGTAATCGGTATGATAACAATCGGTTTGGTAGGCAGCTCATTTATGGTTCTGCTATAAGTCCAAATGGAGTGCAAGAACTCGGTGAACGAATCTGCGGTATATGTGACAGACACCGAGTTTTTTTATGTGTTGCTTGTCTAACGTTGTGTAAATCTGCCAATACTGTTATAATACAGGCGTAGGGTTTTATGAATACAGCAGATGCTGGAGGAGATTGAATGCTTACAAAACACGAGCAAATTTTAAGACATATAGAATCATTACCGATTGGCGATAAAATATCGGTTCGCAGAATTGCGAAAGAGTTGGAAGTCAGTGAAGGTACAGCGTATCGCGCCATTAAAGAAGCGGAGACCCAAGGATATGTGAGTACGATTGAACGCGTAGGAACAGTGAGAATTGAGCGTAAGCAGAAGAAAAATATTGAGAAGTTGACGTTCGCTGAGGTCGTCAACATTGTCGACGGTTCTGTTTTCGGGGGGAAAGCAGGATTGCATAAAACACTTAACAAATTTGTGATCGGCGCGATGGAAATTGATGCGATGATCAAATACGTCGACCCTGGCAGTCTGTTGATTGTCGGGAATCGCGATGAAGTCCATCGGATTGCTTTGCAACACGGGGCTGCTGTCCTCATCACTGGTGGATTTGACAGTACGGAAGAAGTGCGAAAGTTGTCCGATGAATTAGAGTTACCGGTCATCTTGTCCAGCTATGACACATTTACGGTGGCATCGTTAATCAACCGCGCCATTTACGACCGATTGATCAAAAAAGAGATTGTGCTCGTCGAAGATATTTTACAATATAGTGAATATATCAGTTATTTATATACGTATAATACGATCGGCGATTGGAACCGCATCGCCGAAGAATCGGGACACAGCCGATTCCCAGTCGTCGATGATCAAATGCGGGTGCAAGGCGTTATCACGCCGAAGGATACTTTGGGTCAGGATGAAACGGCACTGATTGAGAAAGTCATGACGAAAAATCCGATTACCGTGGCAATGAAGACGTCGATTGCCTCGGCTGCCCATGTGATGGTCTGGGAAGGCATTGAATTGTTACCGGTCGTAGAAAATCGCAGGCTTGTCGGCGTCATTAGCCGTCAAGATGTAATAAAAGCATTACAATATACACAAAAACAGCCGCAGATTGGGCAGACGATTGAAGATATTGTGCTGTCGAATTTCACGGAAGAGCGAGTCGATGAACGTACGATCAAAATGAGCGGCGATATCACACCGCAGATGTCCAATCAATTGGGTGGCATATCCAGCGGTGTCTTGATGATGCTGATTACAGAAGCGGGCTATTCGGCATTGCGTAAAAATAAAAACACCGATTTGGTTGTGGAGAATATTGTGATATATTTCCTTAAACCGATACAAATTGATGTCCAGTTGACATTGATGGCGCATGTTATTGACAGTAGCCGCAAATTCGGCAAAGCAGATATTGAAGTGTTCCACGGTGAACGGCTCGTCTGTAAAGCACTGTTAACGGCGCAGGTATTAGAAAAATGATACAGAAGTGGTTATTAGAAAAGAATTGGCGCAATTTCGACCTGTTTATTATTGTTATTTTATTTTTGATGGCAGTCTTTAGTGTGTCTGTCATCCAGAGTGCCACAAGTGCCGAGGACGGGGGGCTTTCTTATTATGCGAAGCGCCAGATACTATGGGTTTGTGTATCTCTGGTGGTTATGGTCGCGGCATTATTGATTGACCATCGCAAGTATGAACAGTTTGCTGTAGTTTTCTATGGAATCGGTATGGTGCTGTTATTGTATGTTGAAGTTAAGGGTTATGCATCAGGAGGAGCACAACGCTGGATCGATTTTGGCTCTTTTCGTATGCAGCCGTCGGAATATATGAAAATCTGTGTCATCTTAATGCTCGCCAAAGAATTGACGAAATACAACGGAGAAATTACCCGCTTTCGCGATTTGTGGCGCTCCTTTGTGATCGTGGGAGTGCCTGCTTTGCTGATTTTGACGGAGCCCAATTTGGGTACGGCATTGGTATTGGTCGGGATTATGATGTGCATGTTCTTAGTTGCGGGAGTTCACTGGCGTATTTTTTTGATTTTATTCCTGATAGCATTTATCGTGATTGCGACGCTGGTATTTTTGTATTATGTGGAGCCGGATATCTTTTTTAAACTTATCCGTGAATACCAGTTAAAACGCATTATATCATTTATGGATCCCCAGGCGGATCCGTTGGGAAGCGGTTTTCAGGTGACGCAGTCGCTGATCGCCATTGGATCGGGACAATTGACCGGAAAAGGTCTGAGTGGGGGAAGCCAGACAAAGGGTGGTTGGGTGCCTGAACACCATACGGACTTTATTTTTGCTGTCGTCGGCGAGGAATTCGGGTTCATTGGCGTCAGTATGTTAGTCTGTCTGTTCTTTCTTTTGATTTATCGGTTTTTATTGATATCGGGGAACTCCGCTGATTTGTTCGGGAGTTACGTCGTTGCCGGTGTGATTGGCATTATTGTGTTCCAAGTGTTTCAGAATATCGGTATGAATCTGGGGATGATGCCGATTACGGGATTACCGCTTCCGTTCATTAGTTACGGGGGGAGCTCCTTGTTGTCGATGTACCTCTGTGTGGGAATTATTTTAAGTGTGGGAATCAGTAAGAAACCGTCGCTGTTTTCGTAAAGGGGGATTGCTATGCAGTTTGTGCATTTACATACACATACGGAATATAGTTTGCTGGACGGTGCGGCACGGATCGATAAACTGGTACTACGTGCCAAAGAGTTGGGTATGCCGGCATTGGCGATGACAGATCATGGCGTGATGTACGGTTCGGTTCCCTTTTATAAAGCGTGTAAAAATGCCGGTATCCAGCCGATTATCGGTTGCGAAGTATACGTGGCGACCGGCAGTATGCATGATAAACAGAAGCATCGAGGGGACAACGCGCACCATCTCGTATTGCTTGCCAAAAACCAGCGCGGATACGAAAATCTGATGTATTTAACGAGTAAGGCAAGCCTAGAAGGGTTTTATTATCGACCGCGGATTGATAAAGAATTGCTCAAAGATCACGCAGACGGGCTAATAGCCCTTAGTGCGTGCATTGCCGGAGAAATTCCGCGTTGCATCATGCAAGGAGAATCTGATAAGGCAGTGACTGTGGCGCGTGACTACGCGGCACTGTTCGGCAGTGAAAATTTCTACTTGGAATTGCAGGATCACGGAATCCCTGAGCAAAAGCAGGTCAACCAAGAGCTGGTGACGATTGCCGGTCAGTTGGGATTGGGGCTGATTGCCACAAATGATTTGCATTATGTCAACAGAGAAGATGCCGTATACCACGAAAAGTTACTGTGTATCCAGACCGGTAAGACATTACAAGACGAATCGCGGATGAAGTTCCCGAGTAATGAATTTTATCTAAAATCAGCCGAAGAGATGTACCGGCTGTTTTCCTATGCACCGGAAGCGCTGTCTAACTCTGTAAAAATCGCCGCTATGTGTGACTTCGAGATCGATTTTACGCAACGCCATTTGCCGTACTTTGAAGTCCCGGAAGGCTATACTCACCAAAGCTATTTACGGGAAGTCTGTTATAGGGGATTGCAGGAGCGCTATGGTGAGCGCAATACCGATGCCGTATATGTGGAACGCCTCGATTATGAGCTAAACGTCATTAACAATATGGGGTTTGACAGTTACTTTTTGATCGTCTGGGATTTTATGAAATACGCCCATGAAAATGGGATTCTTACAGGACCGGGCAGGGGATCGGCTGCCGGAAGTATCGTGGCGTATGTGCTGCGGATTACGAATATCGATCCGATTGAATACAATCTGTTGTTTGAGCGGTTCCTGAATCCCGACCGGATTACGATGCCGGATATCGATATCGACTTCGACTATGAGCGCCGCGGCGAAGTGATTGATTATGTCGTGCGGAAATATGGTGAAGATAAGGTGGCGCAGATCATTACGTTCGGTACGATGGCGGCGAAAGCGGCGATACGTGATACGGGGCGTGTGATGAACCTCGCCTATGGAGAGGTCGATAAGATTGCAAAAATGATTCCCAATACGTTGGGAATTACGATAAAAAAAGCGCTGGAAGTCAATACAGAGTTAGCGGATATCTATCAAAGTGACGCACAGATTGCGGAGTTGATCGATACGGCAATTGCCATCGAAGGATTGCCAAGGCACGCGTCTACCCATGCCGCCGGTGTGGTGATTTCTAAGGATGCGCTGACGAAATATGTGCCTCTCCAGAGGGGAACCGATGACGGCATTGTCACGCAATACCCGATGGATATTCTCGAAAGTATCGGTTTGCTGAAAATGGACTTCCTTGGTTTACGAACATTGACGATTGTCAACGATACGTTGAAGAATATTGAGCATACCAGAGGGGAACGGATCGATCTCGATTCGTTGCAGTATGACGATCCTCTGACATACGAGCTGCTGAGCCGCGGGGATGCGTCCGGCGTATTCCAAATGGAATCGGTCGGCTTTAAAAACGTCTTAAAAGATTTAAAGCCATCGAACTTTGAAGATATTGTCGCTGTGCTGGCGTTGTATCGACCGGGACCGATGGATAATATCCCGACCTATGTGAAATCGAAACACGGCAAGATTCCTATACGGTATCCGCATCCGAAGTTGGAACCGATTTTGCAGAATACTTACGGCATTATTGTGTACCAAGAGCAAATTATGCGGATTGCTTCGGAAATGGCAGGGTTTTCGCTCGGTCAAGCAGATTTATTGCGCCGTGCCGTTTCCAAGAAAAAGCGTGAAATACTCGACGAACAGCGGCAATTGTTCGTTGAGGGCTGTGACAGAATGGGCTATGATACCCGAACGGCAAATGACGTGTATGACACGATTGTCGCCTTTGCCAATTACGGATTCAATCGCTCTCACGCTGCGGCGTATGCTGTAATTGCCTATCAGACGGCGTATCTCAAGGCAAATTATCCGTTGGAATTTATGGCTGCCGTGTTGACAGGTGCGATGAATAGCTCTGATAAAGTAGCGCAATATATTGATGACGCCAAAAAAGCCGATATTATGATTCTTCCGCCAGATATCAATGAATCCTATGCCAATTTCACTGTTTCAGGTAATGCCGTTCGTTTCGGTTTGGAAGCAGTCAAAGGTGTCGGTCATACGGTCGTCGGAGAGATTATTAAAGAGCGCGCGAGTGCACCGTTTCAATCGCTGTTTGATTTCTGCGAGCGCATGGGACAGATGTGTAAGAAGAATGTTATCGAAAACTTGATTAAATGTGGCGCATTTTCCACATTTGGCGGTCGTGCCGTCCATTTGGCTGGGCTTGATCTCGCTATCGATTACGGTGCGCGCAGGCAGAAGGAATTGCATGATAACCAGATCAATTTGTTCGGCATGTTGGAGCTGGCAACGGGAGAAGCTGAGGAACCGCCTGGGCTCCCGCAAGTGCCTGAATTTGCGAATGAAGTATTGCTGGAGATGGAAAAAGAGTTGCTGGGTCTGTATATATCAGGTCATCCGTTGGAGAAATACCGTCATTACACAGATGCACACCGAGCGACGCGCATCAGCGAATTGTCGGAGGCAAAAGACGGCAGCAGTCATAAAATTATCGGCATGATTCAATCTAAACAACAGATTATGACGAAGCGCGGTCAACTGATGGGCTTTCTCGTCGTAGAAGATTTGACAGACAGTGTGGAGGTTGTCATCTTTCCCGAACTGTACCGGAAATATGGTCAGATGCTGGAGAAGGATGCGTCACTGTTGATTCAAGGGAAAGTGCAGCAGCAAGACGAGACGGTGAAGATGATTGCCGAGCAACTGATCGATTTACATACAATCGCAGACCAGCAGGAGCCGAAAGCGGCGAGTAACCATACAATATATATTAAGTACAATTACACATCAAATGAACGGGAATTTCAGGAATTGCTGGAAGTTTTACATGAGCATCACGGCGATATACCGGTCATTTTATATCATCCGCAAGACAATCAATACAGACAACTACATGAGCGATATTTTGTACAAAATACCGACCGATTGCGAATGATGTTATTGCAATACGTTCCTGAAGACGCCATAATATTTCGATAGCAGTGGAAAGTAATTTTGATAGCATGATAGTAGCAGAAATTGAATTTTCCGGCTGCCGGTGAGGAGATGTTTCATGAACAAGCAACAAGCAAAAATCATAGCATTACTAAATGAGCGCGGTGTGATGGTCGAAGAGATTGCCGAGATTGTCATGCGGTTGCAAAAGCCCTATATTAAAGATATTTCCCAAGCGGACTGTATTGACAGCGTGATGAGTGTGTTAGATAAACGTGAGGTGCAGTATGCGCTATATACGGGAATTTCACTCGATCAATTGGCGGAGCAAAAATTGTTGCCGTCACCTTTGCAGGAAATCGTTGAAACCGACGAGCCGTTATACGGCGTCGATGAGATTTTGGCGTTTGGCATCACCAATGTCTACGGTTCGATTGGTCTTACGAGTTTTGGCTATTTAGATAAAGAAAAAATTGGCATTATCAAAACCCTCGATAATCATCAGGATAAAATTCACACATTTCTCGATGATCTGGTAGCGGGTATCGCGGCTGCGGCATCGGCACGCATTGCCCACCGCACAAGCGGGACATCTTTGGATGATGCTGAATAATCGCCGAAATACTCTAATATCACGGTGTAGCGTGCATTTATTGGGGTAGGGAACGATTGCGTCATGGAATCAGATGTGATATCATAACTTAAAATATGGACAATATGCATACTGTATAAAGCAGTATGCATTGTTTGTATATGAGGTCGATGTATCATAAAATGAAGGAGGAAACTCCATGTGGACTGTCATTTATATTTCACCCAGCGAGAAAATAGCAGAAAAAATTAGTAATCAATTAACAGATGAGGGTTTTTTGATTAAGGTTCGTCAGGTAAACGGATCAAAGCATCAATTTGAGATTTTAGTACCTGCGAGTGAGTTGGATGAGGTTCAGGATGCTTTGCATCGAGTGTTGCATTCGCATTAAGTGTGAGGTGGTAATGTGTTAAAGGATTTATTTCAGAAAAAGAAAAAATATGCGTCGGTTACGGCGAAGTCATCACAAAAAGATATTCCCCAGGGAATCGTCATAAAATGTCCGACATGTAATGAGATCCTTTACGCAAAAGAACTGGAAAAGAATAGTCGAGTATGTGCGAAATGTGATCACCATTTTCCTCTGACTGCGCGAGAGAGAATTGAATGGACTTTGGATGGGAATTTTTTCGAATATGACACAGATTTGAGTTCTTGCAATCCGTTGGACTTTCCCGATTATCAGAGTAAGTTGGAGACTGATATGGAGAAGACAGGCTTGCGTGAAGCGGTTGTGACGGGAGAAGGCACGATTGAAGGAATGCCGCTGGTAATTGCCGTCATGGATTCGCGGTTTCGGATGGCGAGCATGGGATCGGTCGTCGGCGAGAAAATTACGCGCGCGATTGAAAAAGCACGCATCAAGAAATACCCGATTGTCATCTTTTCTGCCTCCGGAGGTGCGCGGATGCAGGAGGGGATGTTCAGTCTGATGCAAATGGCGAAGACATCGGCAGCTTTGAAAGTATTTGATGAACAAGGCGGTTTATTTATTTCGGTTATGACCAATCCGACGACCGGTGGTGTCACAGCCAGTTTTGCATCGCTTGGCGATATCAATATTGCAGAGCCACGGGCGTTAATTGGATTCGCCGGTCGGCGCATCATTGAACAGACGATACGCCAGAAGCTTCCCGACGATTTTCAGACAGCAGAATTTCTCCTACGGCACGGACATTTGGATAATGTAGTCCACCGTGGGGAGATGCGCAGCTTTTTAGGAAGAGTATTGAAACTGCACGCTTTTGGAGGCAAAACGAATGAAATATGATCTGCATTTTGAAAAACCGATCGTGGAATTGCGCCAGAAGATCGAAGAGTTGAAATCTTTCACCGAGGGAAAAGGTATCGATTTATCTGCTGAAATTGACAAACTAGAAATGCGTGCCCGGGACTTGGAATGCGAGACTTACGGAAATCTCACCCCTTGGCAGAAGACACAGATTGCCAGACACAGCATGCGTCCGACGACACTTGATTACATACACGAGATATGCGAGGATTTCATTGAATTTCATGGTGACCGCGCGTTCGCAGATGATGCGGCGATTGTCGGTGGCGTGGCATTCTTGAACGGCAGACCGGTCACGGTGATCGGACATCAGAAGGGAAAAGACACGAAAGAGAATATTGTCAGAAATTTCGGTATGGCTCATCCCGAGGGATACCGCAAAGCGTTGCGTTTAATGAAGCAAGCGGAGAAATTTCACCGACCGATAGTATGTTTCATTGACACGACGGGTGCGTATCCTGGCAGTGCTGCGGAGGAACGCGGGCAAGGGGAAGCGATTGCCAGGAATTTATTTGAAATGGCGGGGCTGCGCACACCGATCATCTCGATCGTCACCGGAGAGGGAGGCAGCGGCGGCGCGTTAGCATTAGGCGTTGCGGATCGGGTTTTCATGCTGGAATATTCGATCTATTCCGTCATATCACCGGAAGGAGCGGCGGCACTTCTGTGGAAAGATTCCGGATTGGCACAAAAAGCAGCTGATTCTATGAAAATCACAGCCGATGATTTGTATGAATATCAGATTGTTGACGGGATCATCAAAGAGTCGTTCGGCGGCGCACATAACAATGTATCGGAAACGGCACAAAATATTAAAAAGGTGATTGTAGAGACGTTGTCAGGGTTGGAAAAGCTTGACTATGATGTATTATTGACAACAAGGTACCAAAAGTACAAAAATATCGGATGTTATCAATAATCATATATAGCGTTTGTAATTTTTCAGAATGGGCTGCGATTTCGTATAGCAATTTGTAATTTCATAGAATGTCTTGATAAAATGCATGATTTCACGGATGTCGATATATACGCACTCGTAAAGATTATGCATTTTTTTGGCACTATCAGGATTTAAGATTTGGATAAAGATAGTATAAGTGCAACTAAGGTTCACCGACGCTTATAGCTTGGTTCACCAAGTTTTTCTTTACGGTATTGTAAGTGATGAAAAAGATATAATAAGTATGAGCATATGTAGCCTAAATCGAGGGAGGGAGATCTTTGAAAAAGATTGCTGTTTTAACGAGCGGCGGAGATGCCCCGGGAATGAATGCGGCGGTCAGGGCGATTGTCCGTAAATGCATATATCACAATGTGCAGATTTTCGGTGTATATCACGGGTTCCAAGGTTTAATTGAAGACGACATTCGAGAATTACAGGTTCATTCCGTAGCAGATATTATCCAACGTGGAGGAACGGTACTATATACGGCACGCAGCGAAGCATTCCGCACAGAGCAAGGGCAGACGACAGCCGCCATGAATCTCAGACAACGGGGAATCGAAGGTTTGATCGTCATTGGCGGTGACGGTTCATTTCGTGGTGCGATGGAATTAGAGAAACAAGGGGTTCGTGTGATCGGTATCCCAGGGACGATTGATAACGACATTCCGGGAACAGACCAGACGATCGGATTTGACACGGCTGTCAATACGGTGATTTCCCTAATTGACAAAATACGTGATACCGCCAGCTCCCACGATCGAACCTTTGTCGTGGAAGTGATGGGACGCCATGCCGGAGATATTGCGATCCGTGCAGGATTATCCGGCGGGGCGGAATCGATTATGATTCCCGAATGTCAGACGGATTATCAGGACATTACGGAACGTCTCATGAAAGGGCATCAACGTGGCAAGAAGCACAGTATCATCATTGTCGCCGAAGGAAGTGGGTCGGGCGAACAGATTGCGGAACGTATTCGCCAAGCGACGGGTATGGATACGCGCGTGACTGTGCTCGGGCACGTCCAGCGGGGCGGTTCACCTACAGCGTATGATCGCTGGCTGGGAAGTCTGATGGGGGCAAAGGCTGTGGATTTGCTGCGCGAGCAACACTCGGGAATGATGGTCGCCATCGTCAACCAGGTGATTCAGGGAGTCCCTTTTACACATGCTCTGACTGAAAGAAACGCTGTCGACATGGAAGCGTACGAGCTGTCAAAAATATTGTCGATCTAAGGAAGCGTATCGATATAGGGAAATTCGTCAATTGAAAGAGCGTTATCGATAATTATAAATGTAAAAGTATCAATAGGATATGAAAATATAGAAAATACTATTAGCACGGAAAACAGTATTGACATAAACTATGTGCATGATGGGGAATGACATACACTGGAGGGTACATATGAGAAGGACGAAGATAGTGGCAACGATTGGTCCGGCTTCTGATTCCGTAGAAGTGTTGGAACAATTATTGCATCAAGGGGTCAATGTCGCCCGATTAAATTTTTCCCATGGAACACACGAAGAACATGAACAGCGGATTGTGAATATTCGCAGAGCCAGCGCTGCAACGGGAATTCCCGTCGCGATTATGGTCGATACGAAGGGACCGGAAATTCGCACGAAAACTGTAGAAGGCGGAAAAGTGTCCCTAGATCACGGTCAAACGATCATACTATCGGTGGGCGACTTTGTCGGCAATGCTGACAAAGTCGCGATTACCTATGATTCACTGGCGGAAGATGTGAAGACAGGCGATCGCATCCTAATCGATGACGGATTGATTGAATTACAAGTGACGGAGATCCGCCAGCAAGATGTCGTCTGTAAAGTGATTAATGGTGGAATTTTAAAAAATAACAAAGGTATTAATCTACCAGGCATTACGTCTAAGTTGCCGAGTATTACTGAAAAAGATGAGCAGGATATTCTATTTGCCATTGAGCAAGGAGTCGAATTTATTGCGGCATCGTTTATCCGCAAAGCGGTGGACGTGTTACATATCTACGACATTTTGGAGCGCCATCACTCATCGATACAAGTGATCTCGAAAATTGAGAGCAATGAAGCCGTCGATAATCTCGATGAGATTCTCGAAGTATCGGCGGGGATTATGGTTGCTAGAGGCGACCTCGGCGTAGAGATTCCGCCGGAACAAGTGCCGTTGGTACAAAAGACGATTATCAAAAAGTGCAATTTGGCAGGTAAGCCCGTCGTTACGGCGACACAGATGCTCGACTCGATGCAACGCAATCCGCGTCCGACCCGTGCCGAAGCCAGTGACGTGGCGAATGCGATCCTCGATGGAACCGATGCGATTATGCTGTCTGGCGAAACAGCTGCCGGGGATTTTCCCGTCGACGCGGTGCGAATGATGGCACAAATCGCCGAAGCGATCGAGTTCTCCGATGTTTATCAGGAAGTCTTACGACAGCACGAATACGTCAATACGGACACGCAGTCGATTACAGGTGCGCTCAGTCAAGCGGTTGCTAATGCCGGTACCAGGTTATCGGCGAAAGCGATAGTCACATCGACAAGTAGCGGATACACAGCGCGGATGGTATCGAAATACCGCCCTTGTTCGCAAATCATTGCCGTGACACCGAATCCAATCGTCAGCCGGCAGATGTTGTTGTCCTGGGGCGTACTGCCGGTGCTCGGGCAAGAGACGCGTTCAACGGACGAAATGTTTCGTGTGGCAATCGACGCGGCGATGCAGTCGGATGGAATCAAAAGTGGTGATCTGATAATCATTACGGCTGGGGTACCTGTAGGACAGCGAGGATCGACCAACTTGATGAAAATTCATATCATAGGAGACATCGTCTGTCGCGGTACCGGTGTCGGCGAGAAAAGTGTCAGCGGCAATGTCCGTATATGCCGGACGGCGGAACAAGCGGTACGTGAGCTGCAAGAGGGGGAAATCCTTGTCATGTATGCCACGGATAAGGATGTAATGTCGGTGATTGAAAAAGCCAAAGCGATTATTACGGAAGAAGCGGGCGTCACTTCCCATGCGGCGATTGTCGGAATCAGTTTGGGGATTCCTGTGATTGTAGGAGCGAAGGGCGTATTGGAGAAACTACAGACCGGTGATGAAGTCACAGTCGACGCGTCACGGGGTAATGTATATTCAGGTAGGGCGGAAGTTATATAGAAACGGGGGAGATGAGATGTTTCGTTTTTTTGCTTTGTTTCTTGCTGTAGCTTCCATCATTGAGATCTTTGTGATCATCAAGGTGGGACAGGCAATCGGAGCGACGGCGACGGTTTTGATCATGATCGTTACCAGTGTCATTGGTGTACTGCTGTTTAAGCGTGAGGGAAGGCAGGCATTCACAGTGGCGCAATTAGATCTGCAACAGGGGAGAATGCCCGGGGGAGCCATCATTGACGCTCTGGCAATTTTGCTTGGTGGCGTGCTGCTGTTCCTCCCGGGATTTATCGGCAACATTGTCGGCTTGCTGCTACTACTTCCTGTCACAAGGGGTATGATGAAACTCTTATTAGTCAAATGGTTCTCTAATATATTGCGATCGAAAAATGTGATTGTATACAGAAATAAATGGTAAAAGATTATTCTTTTACCATTTTCCATATATCTTTAAAGACTTCGGCGCGATTGAATGCCGTCAATATGACGAGGGTGATCGGACCGAGAATTAATCCGAAAACGCCCAATACTTTTAATCCGACGTACAGCGAAATCAATGTAGGAAGTGGTTTCGTACCGACGCTGGAAGATAAGATTTTCGGTTCAATCAACTGTCGTGTGACGGCTATGATTGAATACAAAATAGTCAGACCGATGGCAAGTTTGAAGTTGCCGACGATCAATAAATAGATGATCCAAGGGACCATGATGATACCGAGACCGAGATATGGCAACAGGTCAAGAAAGACACTGGCAATTCCGATCGTGAACGCATACTCTACATCGAGGATCAGTAAGCCGATGACGACAATCACTCCGGTTACGCTTACGAGAATTGCTTGTGCTCTGACGAATCCGACGAGTGCCTTTTCTAATTGCGCGTAGACAAGACCCGTCTTACTGGAAACACCCGGCATATGGTGCCGGAACCATGAGATGTAAGTATTCCAATCTCGGGCGATGAAGAATGACGCCAATAGGGCAATGACTAAAATTGTCAAAGTTCCGGGGATACCGCCGACAATTTTCACAGTGTCCGACAGAACCGCTTTTGTAAATATCTGCACTTGATCCACGATGTTTGGCACGCTATTTTGGATCGTATTCGTGATATTTGTGCGCGCATCTTCGGGAAGGTTTTGGTAATATGAGTTTAATAAGTTAAAATAGTCAACGAAATACTCGCTGGTGAACGTATCTTGGATAACAATTTTGAATTTGTTTATGTAATCAGGCAGCAAGTGAGCGAGATTGATCAGTTCTGTGACAATTTTGGCAGAGACGATCGTCAGCAGTGATGTACCGATTACGATAAATAGCAGCAAAACAATGATTGTCGAGAGTGTTCGCGGGAAGTGCAGCCGTTTTTCTAATAATTTGATCAACGGCAGCATGATAACGGCAAAAATAGTGCCGAGCACAAACGGGAAGACAATCGCAAACAATTTCACGATCAGATAGCTGCCCAGAGCGATTGCGGCAATTAAAAAAAGCAGACGTAATAGAATTATCATATTTTTTTTGCTGAACATTGTGCCACCCCTTCTTTTCAATGACATTAATATAACACATTATTTAGTAATTTAGAAAGTTTGAGGTGAAAAAATGTCCCAAGAATCTATTTTTCTTTTCGCGCTGTTAGTATTGGGAATCGTCTGTAAAAATAATTCGGTGACAATTGCCGCAGCGATTTTATTATGTGTGCGTGTTACTTCATTCGCTCCCGCCGTTTTGCCGTGGATTAAAGAACACGGAATTAATCTTGGTGTAATTGTAATTACGGTGGCAGTACTGGCACCGATTGCCACGGGGGATGTGCGTTTACAAGACGCGTATGAACTGCTGTTTCATACTAAAGGCTGGATTGTCCTGTTGTCCGGTCTGGCGGTGGCGGTACTCGGAGGGATGGGGCTGGAATTTTTGAAAACAGGACCGCAGATGACTGCCGGATTGATTATCGGAACGATCATTGGCGTTGTCGCGTTTAAAGGGCTGCCTGTAGGACCCTTGATCGGCGGAGGCATTGCCGTTGTTTTCATTCGTATATTTGAGTATTTCTCTCTGTTGTAATAGTTGATGTAGCGACTCGAATGCGATATAATTTCAATAGATGAAACAGAGTATCAATTTTGCAGCTATGAAATTTGTAATACCCAAAAATACGACGAAAGACAGGTGGATTCAAATGTCAGGTACAAAAATTTCGATTCAAGATGGTGTAATGCGTGTTCCTCATGATCCAATCATTCCTTTTATTGAAGGAGACGGAACCGGACCTGATATATGGGCGGCATCTGTGCGCGTATTTGATGCAGCCGTTGCCAAAGCATATGCAGGGGAACGGAAGATTTATTGGAAAGAAATTTTGGCGGGAGAAAAAGCGAAAGAACAGACGGGTGAATGGCTACCTGATGAGACAATTGAAGCGATGCGCGAGTATATCGTGGGCATTAAAGGACCGTTGACAACCCCGGTTGGCGGAGGAATCCGCAGTCTCAATGTCGCTTTGCGGCAAATCCTCGATTTGTACGCATGTGTTCGTCCGGTGCGTTATTTTAACGGCGTTGTCAGCCCGGTGAAAGAACCGGAAAAGGTTGACATGGTGATTTTTCGTGAAAATACCGAGGACGTCTATTCCGGCGTAGAGTGGAGCCAAGGCAGCCAAGAGGCAGAGCGTTTGATCGAGTTTATCAATACGGAGTTCGGCAAAGATTTGCGTCTCGATTCAGGCGTAGGCATTAAACCGATTTCCGTGGAGGGCAGTAAGCGTCTGGTGCGTAAGGCGATTCGCCATGCGATTGATCAGAAGCGCTCCAGTGTTACGATTGTGCATAAAGGCAATATTATGAAATTCACGGAAGGCGCTTTCAAAGATTGGGGTTATGAGGTTGCTTTGCAGGAATTTCGTGATTACATAGTGACCGAGGAAGAGTTATGGAATCAATATCAAGGTATTGTGCCTGACGGGAAAATTGTCGTCAAAGACCGTATTGCGGATAATATGTTCCAACAAGCATTGCTTCGTCCTGATGAATACGATGTCTTGGCAACGACGAATTTAAACGGAGATTATCTGTCGGATGCATTAGCGGCACAAGTCGGTGGTTTGGGCTTGGCACCGGGCGGAAACATCGGCGATTTTATTGCGCTGTTTGAAGCAACGCACGGGACAGCTCCTAAATACGCGAATTTAGATAAAGTCAATCCGAGCTCCGTACTTTTATCCGGTGTGATGATGCTCGAGTATCTCGGTTGGAATGAAGCGGCAGAGTTGATCGTCAAGGGAATGGAAAAAGCGATTCAAGCGAAGACCGTGACTTACGATTTGGCGAGACAGATGCCACAAGCTGTCGAATTGAAAACATCAGAATTTGCCGAGGCAATTATCAAACACATGTAATAGAATTTGAAGACTCTAAAATAGGGAGACGGGAAATATGAAAAAGCGCAATAAAATCACAATTGTCGGTGCCGGCAATGTCGGAGCAACGGCGGCTCATTGGGCGGCAAGCAAGGAGTTGGGCGATATCGTTTTAGTAGACGTCGTCGAAGGTCTACCGCAAGGAAAGGCACTGGATTTAATGGAAGCAGCGCCGGTCGAGGGCTTTGATTCGATTGTCATCGGTACGAACGACTACTGCGATACGGCGGACTCCGATGTGATCGTCATTACCGCCGGTCTTGCCCGCAAGCCGGGAATGACCCGCGAAGACCTCGTGCAGTTGAATTCGAAAATTATTTCCCAAGTGACGAAGGAAGTCGTCAAATATTCACCGGATGCCTATATCATCGTCGTCACAAATCCGTTGGATGTCATGTGCAAAGTCGTCCTCGATGCCAGCGGATTTCCTAAGCACCGCGTTTTCGGTCAATCGGGCGTATTGGACTCGGCGCGTTTCCGCACGTTCCTCGCTCAGGAGCTCAATGTGTCGTTTGAAGATGTCAGCGCGTTTGTGCTCGGCGGACATGGCGATGAGATGGTTCCGTTAGTGCGTTATAGCTATGCGGGAGGCATTCCGGTGGAAACGCTGATTTCAAAAGAACGCCTTGATGAGATCGTCGACCGCACGCGTAAAGGCGGGGCGGAAATTGTCAATTTGCTAAAGACAGGCAGTGCGTTTTTTGCGCCGTCTTCTTCGACGATTCAAATGGTAGAAGCTGTTTTGAAAGATAAGAAGCGTATTTTGCCGGTTGCCGCGTATTTAGAAGGGGAATATGGACAAGCAGGAATCTATTTGGGTGTTCCGGCGGTCATCGGTGGCAATGGTGTCGAAAAAATTATTGAGATCGAGTTGACGGATGAAGAAAAGCAAGCGTTTCAGAGATCGGCGGATGTTGTGCGCGAGACGATGAAACTTTGCAATACAGGTGAGTGATATGCGAGCGATAGCGTTCGAGACGGTTGTAGATGCAGTCAAGGATCTGTGTATTACGGCGAATACGAATCTCGGCGACGATGTGCAAAATGCCTTGCTAGAGTATGCGCAACGTGAGCAAAGTGCTTTGGGCAAATCGATTTTGCAGCAGCTCGTAGAGAATGCCGAAATTGCCAGACAAGAGGCAGTACCGATGTGTCAGGATACGGGGTATGCCGTCGTATTCGTAGAAATCGGGCAGGATGTTTGTATTACAGGCGGTGGCTTGACGGAAGCGATCAATGAAGGGGTACGGCGCGGATATACAGAAGGATATTTGCGAAAATCGATTGTCGGCAGTCCGCTGGATCGCCGGAATACGGGAGACAATACGCCGGCAGTGATTCACTACGATATTGTCACCGGAGACAAGCTGAAAATTACCGTCGCTCCCAAGGGTGGCGGCAGTGAAAATATGAGTGGCATTCGAATGTTGAAGCCCTCCGACGGTGTCGATGGAGTCAAGCAATATGTAATTGAGAAAATTATTGAAGCCGGATCGAACCCCTGCCCGCCAATTGTCGTTGGTGTGGGAATCGGCGGTACGTTTGAGAAATCGGCGCTGCTTGCCAAAAGGGCACTGCTGCGTGACATCGGAGAACGGCACAGTGATCGAGAGATTGCCAAATTGGAACAGGAATTGCTGCATGAAATTAATCAACTGGGGATTGGACCGCAAGGGCTAGGTGGTACGACGACGGCGCTTGATGTTTTCATAGAGGTCTATCCGGCGCATATTGCTTCCTTGCCGGTTGCCGTAAACCTCAACTGTCATGCAGCAAGGCATCGTTCCGTCTTGCTGTAGGGAGGTGTGATAGTATGAAATTCATAGAAATCAATACACCGGTAACTGACGAACAAATAGCTTCGTTGAAGATTGGCGATCAGGTATTGCTATCGGGATATATTTATACAGCAAGAGATGCGGCACACAAAAGGATGGTAGAATTGCTCGATCAGGGAAAACAGCTGCCATTCGATATTCGTGGTCAAATTCTGTACTATGTAGGTCCCTCACCGGCGAAACCGGGGCATGTTATCGGTTCCGCGGGACCGACTAGCAGCTATCGCATGGATGCGTATACGCCGCAATTATTGCAGCAGGGATTGAAAGGAATGATCGGCAAGGGCGCGCGCACGCAAGCAGTGGTAGACGCTCTTGTTGCTAATAAATCGGTATATTTTGCGGCAATTGGCGGCGCGGCTGCCTTGTTAGCGAAGTCCGTACTGGAATCGGAAGTCATTGCCTATGAAGATTTGGGCGCAGAGGCGATTCACAAATTACGTGTGAAAGATTTACCCGTCATAGTGATTAATGATGTCGGAGGGAACGATTTGTACGATACTGCGAGAAAGAAGGTCTGACAAATGTCGAATCTGAAACGAATACTGATCGTCGATGACGAAGAATCGATCTTGAAATTAATTTCGTATAATCTCGAAAAGGCAGGGTTTGCGACGATAACGGCAAATGACGGTGAACAGGCAGTGGAATTGGCTTCCAAAGAGAAACTGTCGCTGGTGATTCTCGACTTGATGCTGCCGGGGATTGACGGCATTGAAGTCTGTAAAAGGTTGCGGCAAAACAAAGTGCATGTGCCGATCATTATGCTCACGGCGCGGGATGATGAAATTGACAAAGTTCTCGGTTTGGAATTGGGTGCCGATGACTATATGACAAAGCCATTTAGCCCGCGGGAACTGACAGCTAGAGTGAAAGCGGTCTTGCGCAGAATGAGTGAATTTAATCAGCCGTCTAACGATGTCGATCAGCAGGAAAGTATCACAATTGGCAATTTGTCGGTTAATCTTGATACCTATGAAGTACTTCATCGCGGTGAGATTGTGGAATTGACGCCGAAGGAATTTGAATTGTTGAAGGTGCTCGTCCTGCATAAAGGTCGCGTAATCAGCCGTGACCAGTTATTGAATACTGTTTGGAACTATGAATTTCTCGGGGATACGCGCATCGTCGATGTCCATGTCAGCCATCTACGAGATAAAATTGAAGCAGACCCGAAGAATCCACAATATATCAAAACCGTGCGCGGTATTGGGTACAAAATTGATTACAAAAATACGGCGCCGTCAGAATAGGAGTATCGAACATGCTGAACAGCTTCCGTTGGAAAATTATTTTGCCATGTGTAATAGTAGCTGTTCTTTTCCCAGTGCTGTTCCATATGACATGGCAGCATTGGTATATCAAAGAGGTTGAAAGTACGATCGTCCAACGGTGGATTAAGCAATTGCAATATGTGGAGCAGATCGACGGTGATGAGATGATGGTGCAATACCTCAACTATATGGTCAAATCGGAGGATGTACCCACAGGGATGTATATTGACATTCTCGATTCCAACGGACAACTGTCTTGGTCTTCCGACCCGACGACGTATAAAATGCGCAGAAATCAGCGAACATCAGAAGACCGTATCAAGGCAGGTAATCGCGTCGATTCGTTTGATCGCATGAGCGGTATTGAAATCACCAAAAACAAAAACAAAGACAAAGACGGGAATCTGTATATCGTCGTACCGTTAGGAGTGTCTGATTCCTCTGAGCGTTATTCTGCCGAGCGTTACATAGAATTGACATATCCTGTAGAACGAGTGATGGTGGAGGATTTAGAGCGCAAACAAAGGGTTATCTGGGGTATGATGGCGATCTTTGCGATTTGCGGTTTGGTAATCGGCAGCAATCTTTGGCGAACAATTTTCCAGCCTATATTTGACGTGACGAGAGTTGCGCGGAAAGTTGCGAAAGGTCAGTATGAGCATCAAATAGCCCTTAACAGCAAAGATGAATTCGGGCAATTAGCTAATGCGCTCAACGAGATGGTACAAGCAATTCGCGAGAAAGTTACGGAACTGTCCGACGAAAAAAGTAAATTGGAAGGCGTATTAAATGATATGCTCAGCGGTGTGCTGCTAATCAATATGAAGGGTCAAGTTCGGTACGCGAATCCTTCCGCTGAGAGAATTTTACATGCCAACAAAGACAGTCTGATTTCCCGAAACCATCAAGAGGTATTGGGTGATTATGGGTTGAGTGGTAAAATTGAAGACGCATTGACAAAAGGCGAATTTTACAGGGATCAAATCCGTCTAGACAACCTGGGGATACATCATGTAGTAGAAGTGAGCATTGTGCCGATTCGTAATATCAATCGATTGATTCACAGTGTGATCGTAGTGATTCACGACATTAGTGAGATTAAACGCCTGGAACAAGTTAGGGCGGAATTTGTAGCGAATGTATCCCATGAATTAAAAACACCAATCACTTCTATTAAAGGGTTTGCCGAAACCATTCTCGATGGAGATGCGGACAGCAGGGAAGAAATGCTGGAATTCACAAAAATTATTCACAAAGAGGCGGCACGTTTGAGCAATCTCGTACATGATTTGCTGGAGTTGTCCAAGCTGGAGGCAAATGACGCGAATCTGTGCAAAAAGGACGAAAATCTTGTGGAAATTGCCCGTGAAGTGATTAACAATTTGCAATATGGAGCGACGAAACAAAGTCGGGATATCAGCTTGTATACGAATCGTGACCGCATAATCCATTTTGTCAACCGTGACCGCATTAAACAGGTGCTAATCAATTTGATCAGTAATTCGATAGCATATTCTAAATTACATACGACGATACATGTTCGTATCTTCGACAACGACCGTGATGTCGTTATCGAAGTCGAAGATCACGGTGTCGGCATACCGGAAAGTGATCTGCCGCGTATCTTCGAACGGTTTTACAGAGTGCAGAAGGATCGAAGCCGTGCCACAGGGGGGACGGGCTTAGGTTTGTCCATCGTCAAACACATCGTAGAGATTCACGATGGCAAAATCGAGGTCGACAGCAAAGTAGGGGTCGGTACGACATTTCGGATTGCGTTTCCTAAAGGCAACGCCAAATAATCAAAAATAATAAAGCAGCACAAGAGAGGCAACGGTTTCGAATAAGAGACTGTTTGCTTCTCTTTTGTTTTATCGAAAACAAAGGCTATGCACGAATAAAACGAACGTAAATGAATTGATTTATAGATTTAAATATATTTATGTTGTTTTTTATTTGTTTACACTAGTGTAATTTCAATTTATACTTTGGATAAAGCAATTAAATAAATCAATGAACAAACTAAACTCAACCAAAACAACTTGTGAGAAACCTGTAAGGCTAAAAATATCAATTTTAGTTGCCATTTATTTATACCATGTGAGGTAAAGGCTTGTGAAAAAAACTGAAAATAATGCTATGAAAATTCTTGCTCTGGGGATTCTTCTATTATTTATTGTGATTATTTCTTTTCGTTTAGGTCGATACCCGATCTTCACTAAAGACTTGTTAGGAATTACATTCTCTAAATTATTCTCTATAGAACAATTCTGGACAGATAGAATGGAGATCGTGCTCATCAATATACGTTTGCCGCGCATTCTGCTTGCATGTATGGTAGGATGCTGCCTTGCCGCGGCAGGTGCTGCCTACCAAGGGGTATTTCAAAACCCGATGGCAGCCCCTGATATACTTGGGGCATCGGCAGGTGCTGCGTTCGGCGCCTCTTTAGCAATTCTCAATTATGCCAATAAAAGCATGATTACATTAAGTGCATTTTGCTTTAGCTTGCTGACGGTAGCTGTCGTTTTTTTCATCAGCAAGCGGGCGCGTGGCAGTAAAATACTAGGGTTAATTTTATCGGGAATTATGGTCAGTTCGTTGTTTTCGGCAGGCACGTCATTTATCAAATTGGTTGCTGATCCTAACGAACAATTGCCAGCAATTACATACTGGTTAATGGGAAGTCTTGCAGCAGCCAAAATTAGTGATGTAACATTTGCCATGATTCCGATGGCACTTGGTCTAATTCCTTTACTATTAGTGAGATGGCGCTTAAACGTTTTGACAATGGGTGACGAAGAAGCACAGACAATGGGGATCAATGCTAACCGCATTCGCCTGATTGTTATCGTCTGCGCTACGTTAGTGACAGCGGCTGGAGTTGCCGTAAGCGGCATGATCGGTTGGGTTGGACTTGTCATCCCCCATCTTTCACGCCGGATTGTCGGCAATAATTACAATTATTTAATGCCGGCTTCCATGTTATTTGGGGCGATGTTTCTTTTACTGGTAGACAATGTATCGCGCAATTTGTTCACTACAGAGATTCCGTTGGGAATTCTCACCGCATTTATCGGTGCGCCGTTCTTTATTTACTTGATTACGAAAAGGGGAGAGACATATTGATGAGTATCAACGTGGCAAACCTCAAGTTCCGTTACGGAAATCGTCCGATACTGAACGACATTACTTTCACAGCACCGCCAAATTGTCTGTTGTCTATTTTAGGACCTAACGGAGTCGGTAAAAGTACCTTGTTCCGTTGTATACTCGGTCTTTTGCGCAACTATGACGGCACAATATCGGTTGAGAATACTAATGTCAAAACATTGAGCATCAAAGAATTAGCAAAACTGATTGCCTATATCCCTCAATCGCATTATCCATCGTTTAATTTTAGTGTATTTGACATGGTGCTCATGGGGACAGCTGTACAGATATCTAGTATCTCCCGACCGGGAACCAAACAGATTACTTTGGCAGAGGCGGCATTAGAACGGGTGGGGATTGCGCATTTGAAAGACCGCGGTTACGGACAAATCAGCGGCGGCGAAAGGCAACTTGTACTGATGGCACGGGCGCTCGTTCAAGAATCGAAAATTCTCATACTCGATGAACCGACCGCCAATTTGGATTATGGCAATCAAATACGCGTATTGACACAAATTAAGACGCTGGCGAGAGAAGGTTATACTATCATTCAATCGACACACAACCCGGACCAGACCTTCATGTTTTCCGATCACGTTCTGGCAATCAAAGATGGGAATATTGTCGCCAACGGTGCGCCAAAAGACATATTTTCCGATGAACTGATCCGCGATTTGTATGGTGTGGATGTGGAATTGCAGAATCTATACGGTGGCAAAGCGAGGATCTGTATACCGAAAAGTATCGTTGGATGATATTCATACATAATTAATTTAAGGAGACGATGTAAGTGAAAAAGAAATTATTATTACTACTATTGATTACATGTGTGTTGATCGCAACAGTCATCGGCTGTAGTAAATTTGAGCAAGAGACTCCCGCTACAGGAGAGCAAGTCGGTGCAACGAATCCACCGAAAATGAATCAACCGAAAGCACCTGAAAGCACGACAAAGATTTTTACAGACTCTGTCGGTCGTAAGATAGAAGTTCCTGCGGAAATTACTCGTATTGTCCCTTCAGGTGCTACGGCACAAATGGTTTTATTTGCATTGGCTCCTGATTTGTTCGTCGGCGTATCGAGTGACTGGTCAAAAGAAGCGGAGCAATATATCAATACAAAATATTATCAACTTCCCGTGCTCGGTCAATTTTACGGAAGCGGTGATCTCAATCTTGAGCAAATCGCTAAAGCCGATCCACAAGTGATTATTGATATTGGCGAGTCAAAAAAATCTGTAGCCGAAGACATGGACGGCATTATGAAGCAAGTGGGAATTCCTACTGTCCACATTGAAGCGACAACTGAAACGATGCCGGAAGCATATAGAACATTAGGGAAACTTTTGAATAGAGAGGAAAAAGCGGAAGAGCTTGCAAAATACTGTGAGGAGATTTATGGAAAGACCCTCGATATTATGAAGCAAGTAGGCGAAAATGGCAAAGCAAATTTGCTTTACTTGGCTGGTGAAGATGGTCTCAATGTGATTGCGAAGGATACATTCCACGCTGAAATTCTCGACATTGTCAGTAATAATTTAGCAGTAGTAGAAAACCCGTCGAGCAAAGGCACCGGCACACCGATCGACATGGAGCAACTTCTGTTATGGGAGCCTGATACAATTATTTTTGCGCCGAACAGTGCTTACGGCAATGTAGATAAAAATCCTGCTTGGAAAGAGCTAAGTGCAATCTCCAGTGGCAAGTATTATGAAGTTCCATTCGGTCCTTACAACTGGATGGGTCACCCGCCATCGGTTAATCGTTATATAGGAATGGTTTGGATCACTCAATTGCTGTATCCAGAGGTAGCGCAATATGATATGCAGAAGGAAACAGCACGCTACTATAAATTATTCTATGATTGTGATTTAACTGGTGCACAATACAAAGCGCTTGTAACTAACTCGGTATTAAAGTAAAGCACATACTTTAAACCCCCTGTTAAAAGTATGTGCACCGTTTACTGAGTTAATACAATAACGAAACGGTTGTTTGCACGACAACCGTTTCGTAAAAATTTAAAAAATACTCTTGCTTTTATTTTGTGAGTGATGTACAATAAATCTTGTGATAAAAAAATATGCCGGCGTGGCGGAATGGCAGACGCGACGGACTCAAAATCCGTTTCTTGCAAGGGAGTGGAGGTTCAAGTCCTCTCGCCGGCACCATAATTTGGAAGATCCTTATTGTATAAGGGTTTTTTGCGTTTTTAGGGATTTGTAAGCAGATTTTTTGAACATTTTGCATCTATTTTTTTGCTCTGAACTGCACCTCGAATTGTTAGATTGTATCTAATAATTCGAGGTGCAGTTTTTCTATGTCCTTATATAATAAGTAGTGTGCCCCGTCATTTCCCAACTCTTCTTGGTCCTCATATCCCTTATCGGCAGCCACATGAATAGTATCGATCTCCAGAATTTGCTTGGCTTGACGGATGTTTTCGAAAGGGATACAATAATTATACCCTCGCGTGTTAGTTAAACCTAACTAACAATAGATAGGAGAACCAATCCTTTTTATAGAAAATAACCTATGAAAATAACGGCATATATGTAAAACAATGAAAAACAGAGTATGTTTTGAGAGTATTTTGAAAACATGTAATAAACAGTGCATAACTCATAAGTAGGTGAACTTCCATATGCAAATCCATATCAACAAGCTTGCTGATTACTATGCCAATACGAATCTTTTGTTCGCGGATGCTTTTGAAAATCGTGTCCAACCCGGAAGCGCATACACGAACGGCAAAACCACTGCTGGATTTTGTGGAATCGTTATTCCGATTGAGGGCTGTGCATGTTTCACTCTCAACGGAACGCCGTATTTGCTGGAACCTGGTGTGGTAGTTCATGCAGGCTCCGGTATGAGATTAGATAAAGAGGTTATCGGCAATAAAATTTGGCATTACGTATTGCTCCACTACCGGGTTATTGAACATGAACAAGTGCCATTTGCCTTTTTAGAAACGAATTTTCATATTGCTGTGGGTGCAAACCCCCGCTTGGTTGACATGGCGCAGCAGCTAATTATAAGTGAATCTACACCGGGTAGCATGGCGGTTTTGCGCAGTAAATCGTTGTTCCATAACATCATGGAAGAAATCATCTTATCGGGCAAAAGACAATATCGTGATAACAATGGTGAAATGATCGAGGAGATCATTACTCATATTCACGAAAACTATTCACAACAGCTCCCGGTCGCACATCTTGCAAAACAATATGGATTAAGCAACAAGCGTTTCGGGGAATTGTTCCAAATGCATATTGGCATAACTCCAATTAGATATCTGACTGAGCTTCGCATAAAACGTGCAAAAGAGCTGCTACGCACTTGCGATTGTTCTGTGAAACAAGTTGCTGAGTATGTAGGATATTCGGACAACCTGTATTTCAGCAAGGTCTTTAAGAAGCAGACCGGGTTTTCTCCGTCTGAATTTCGAGACAGTATAAAGAATTGTTTATAGGAAAAATTCCATGTCATCGGAATTTTTATTCCATTCCCATGAGAGTAGAGTTTTGCTATACTGGCACGGAAAGGTTAGTTATCTCTAACTAAAAATCCATTGGGGGAATAAGAAAATGAAAAAAGTTATGGGATTTATTATCTCAGCTGTACTAATAGCGGGCTTGCTGACAGGTTGCTTTGGGTCACAAGCCGGAAATAATGTACAACCATCTGTGCCGGAAACCGATCAAACAGAAAAAACGAATACCAATACACCGGAGCCGGACAATTCGGCAGAGCAGCCGGCGTGGCCAAGAACGGTAGAAGATGACTTCAATCATAGTATTACACTGGAGAAAAAACCGGAACGCGTGGTGGTACTGTACTTTGGCAACATCGAAAACTTAGTTGTTCTCGGGCATCCTCCCGTCGGAGCAGCATGGGCGGATCGCGCGATGAATGGATTTGGAACGCTGAAACCGTACGCCGAAGAAATCGAAATCATCGATTTAGGCAGTCCAAGGGAGCCGAGTATGGAGAGAATATTGGAATTGTCCCCCGATTTGATCGTCGGCACTGCCGCCCACGCTGAAGTATATGACGATCTCAATAAAATTGCGCCGACACTCCTGTTTAACAGTTCGGAGTGGAAGGAAAATCTCAACAACTATGCCAATTTCATCGGCGCAGAACAAGTGGCGGAACAATTTATTGGCGAAGTGGACTCTTTGATGACAGAAGCGAGGGATACGCTGTCTGCATATAGCGATAAAACATTCTTTTTTGCATGGGATCAGGGAAAAAATACGTTTTACGCTTTTGGAACAACTGCGACAAGCCAGCAGGCATTTTTCGACAAGGAGATTGGATTGGGTCTGACTGCGCCGTCAGGATATCCACAAGAAGGTGGAAAGCTGTCTCTGGAATCCCTAGCCGGCTTAGATCCCGATTATATTTTTATTGTCGGGGAGCTTGGCTCGGCAGAGACCGGATACCAAGTAAGCTATTTGAAGGCAGATACAGAAGCCTCTTCCGTATGGAAATCGCTTACAGCTGTGCAATCAGATAATGTATATTTTCTTGATCCTGCCTGCGTCACCGGATCGCCGCTTGGTGTGAAGATGGCAATCGAAACCATTGTTGATAGTTTAGACGTGGTATCTAACACACAGTAATACGATTATTTCGATATCGATGAATGATAGATTTTTCGCGGGAAGGAGTGGGTAAATTGAAAATCGAGATCAATACGTTGGCAGAGCATTTTGCCTGCACATCCTTTAAGGTTGAGCATGTTCATCACTCTATACGTGAACCCGGCAAGCACTATAGCGGGTATTCCGAGCCGTTTCCGGGTTTCGTATTTCCCATAAGTGGCAGGGCTGAATTTGTTTTCAACGGAACGCCGTATGTTCTCGTGCCGGGACATGTTGTGCATGGCGGCGCGTGTATGGAACTGAATATGCGCGTTCTTGGGAATACGAAATGGGAATATATTCTAGTTTTGTACAGCGTCTGCGGCAATGAACCCGAAGATTTCTCCCTTGCTTTCTCGCATTTTGAATTGCAAACAGGACAAAATCCTAAAATGATAGAATTGCTTGATCGCCTCTGGAGAGTTTCCAGCCAGCCGGGAGGGATCTATGCATTCCGCACAGAGACGCTGTTCCGGTGCGTGTTGGATGAGTTGTTCATTAGTGCCCGCAACCAAACAAACGATGGAGCCCAAGCGCTGTTTGAGCAGATCACTGATTATATGCATGAGCATTATATGGATTCGTTAGCTGTGGGGGGGCTGGCAAAGCAATATAACGTGAACGAGAACAGACTCTCCTATGTATTTCATAAATATGCCGGTATGGGTCCGGGAGACTATTTGGTTCTCTATCGGCTCAATCGTGCAAAAGACTTGCTTTTGAATCTGGAGGCACCGATATATGCCGTCGCTAAAAGTGTCGGTTATGCGGATCCTTACCACTTCAGCAGAATATTCAAAAAACAGTTTGGTATGTCTCCAAGCCAATTTCGGGGAAAATTCAAGAATAATGCATGGTGAATTCAAGATTGAGCCATTCCCATATGAAAAGGCGTTTGCTATACTAACGTAAGTCTAGTTAGACTATACTAACCTTAATCATATTGGAGGAATAAACCATGAAAAAAATACTCGGACTGATTGTTTCAATGATGTTGCTGGTCGGGCTGTTCACCGGATGCGGCGGAGCACCTGCAAAAAATAGTACGAACACTCCGAATAGTACACAAGCGGTTGTTGATAATAAGACGCCGGAGAATAACGCTGATGTTGAGGAAGCATGGCCGAGAACGTATGTAGACGCCCTTGGTCGAGAAGTTGTTTTGGAAAAGAAACCGGAAAGAGTTGCATTGCTGTTTTTCCGTAACTTTGAGCATATGTTTTTGCTTGGCGAGTTTCCGATTGCCGCCACAAATGTCAACGTACTTGATGAATGGGCATCTTTGACACCGTATAAAGGGCAGTATGATATTGCCGATATCGGGGAGATCAACAGTCCTAACGTCGAGAAGCTGCTGGAAGCCGATCCTGATTTAATTATCGTATATTCGGGATGGCATGATGATTATGGAGCAGAGCTGGAAAAGATAGCTCCGGTTATTGCTGTTGACAGTAATGAGAACAACTGGCAGGGTGCGTTGCGCCAATATGGGGAGATTTTTGGAAAAGAGGAAAAGGCTGAATCTGAAATTACACGCATTGAAACGTTCATCGCAGATTCAAGACAACAATTGGAGCAATACAACGATAACACCTTTGGAGTTATTATGCTTGGAGACAAACAATTCTGGGCGTTTACTACACAATTTGTCTTTAACGAGCAAAACGGACTTGGACTGAATCCGCCGGAAAATTATGTAGATATGTCATCAAAGGGTGAAGAAATTCCGCTGGAATACCTGGCGACGATCAATCCGGAGTATATGTTTGTCGCTGATATAGGAGGTTCCGCCAATAGTTTAGCGGGATATCTGAAAAATTTGGAGAGCAATTCTGTATGGAAATCCCTTGACGCAATTAAAAACGGACGGATGTATGCTTTGGACAGCTCAATTGCCGCCGGTGGACCATTAGCGATTGAGTTGGGAGTTAAAACAATTATTGAAAATATTCAAGAGTAAATGTTCCACCATCTGATTTATGACTGAATTTCAAGGAGGCGCGCAAAATGAAAGTCGACATTAACAAGCTGGCGGATCATTTTGCGCGCACTTATTTTCAAGTGGAAGAAGTGTACTCGGGTATTCGGGAAGCAGGCTGGAGTGGCTGGGAGTACACCCAACCGTTTCCCGGCTTCGTATTCACACTAAGCGGAAAATCTGAGTTTAACTTTAATGGTACACCCTATATACTTTCTCAGGAAAATATAGTACATGGCGGAGCGCAAATGCAATTAACCCAGAAAGTAATTGGTAATTCCTGTTGCGAATACTTGCTTGTACTGTACCGCATATGCGGGTCGGAACCGGAAGGCTTTTCTCTTCCTAATGTCCATTTTGAATTGAAAACGGGAATAAGTCCGCGTCTGACTGAACTGCTCAGGCGATTGCATCAGGTATCCAGCCAACCGGATGGAATTGCAGCTTTTAAGGCAGAAACGCTATTCAGGGATGTTCTAGATGAAATGTTCGTCTGTGTCCGCAATCAAACGGATGGCGGCGCACAAGCTCTGTTTGAGAAGCTGTCTGCATATATCCATGAGCATTATATGGTCCCCCTCACTATCTGCCAGATTGCAGAGCAAAGTGGTATAAACAGGAATAGGCTTTCCTATGTGTTCAACAAATACGCGGGCATGGGACCAGGTGATTATTTATTACGGTATCGACTGAATCGTGCAAAGGAACTGTTGCTAGCCGGCGAAGCGCTTGTGCAGGAAATTGCGCAAGCTGTAGGATTCAACGATCCGCTCTATTTCAGCAGAGTGTTCAAAAAACAGTTTGGCATTGCGCCCAGCGAGTTTCGGAAGAGATTCATAAATAATCCATGTTGAATTCAATGAGCGTCCATTCCAATATGAAAATTGTTTTGCTATACTGATTTCAGAATCAGTTAGATGAAACTAACTAAAATCATATTGGAGGAATAAAAAATGAAAAAGCTATTGAGACTGCTCGTCTCACTTACATTATTGACAGGGATTTTGACAGGCTGCGCCGGTATGCCTGGGAAGAACAACAATACATCCGTGCCCGGGAATACATCTGTGGCAAAGGAATCTGTGAACATGACGGAGGCAAATATTCCGCAAATGAGACTATACACGGATATAGCGGGGCGCGAAGTGGAAATTCCGGCAAATCCACAAAGAATTATCACAATCAATATGACAGCCGAAGCAGTTGCTGCGGGAATTACACCTGTAGGAGCGGCAGAAAATTGGTTGACTCCATTGGATGATTCACAAAAAGAGGGGATCGAGCCTTTAGGAAAAGTAGAAAATCTCAATTTTGAAAAAATTATTGAGCTAGAGCCGGATTTAATTATTACACCCGAGAGGGTTACGGATGAAGATACTTGGAATGCTTTGAGTAAAATAGCGCCAACGGTTGTAGCTCCTTTTTTTGGAGACGCTCTAGAAAATTTGCGTATCACAGGAGATATTCTGGGCAGGGAACAGGAAGCCGAAGCCTGGGTTTCTGCGTATGAAAAGAAGGTGCAAGAAGTAAAAGAAGTCTTGTCCGACATAATAGGTTCGGGGGAAACTGCACTCGTATTGCAAGTATGGGAAAAATCATTATACGTTTTCCCTCCAAGTACGTATCCAACTATACATGAAGTGCTTGGACTAACTTCTACGGTTGAAGATTTAAACCTGACGAGCGGAATGCAGCTTTCGCTGGAAGACCTTACTGAATATTCGGCGGACTATATTTTCCTGGTAAGTCCCACTACGGACGCAGATCAGCAATACGCTAATGAGGTAGCGGATAGCTCAATATGGAGAAACCTACCTGCAACAAAAAATAATCGTGTCTATAGTATTGGAGACCGATTGTCTTCTGGTAATGCTCTTGCACTGGATTGGGCACTGGACGAAGTCGTTCGGTTGATGAAGCCGTCAAGAGTAAATCATTGATGAAGCTATAAAGGGTAAATCATGAAAAATAAGGCGCGGTCTGCTGCGGCGGTCTGCGCCTTAGTTATTCACGTGATAGCTACAGAAAGGGGGAGCAGAATTACCTGTGATTAAAAGTTTCAGAAGATTTTTACGTTATTATCGCCCGTATAAAGGATTATTCATGCTCGATTTTTCCTGTGCGGCAATTATTGCCGTATTAGAGCTGTCGTTTCCACTGGCAGTCAATCAAATCGTCGACAAGCTGCTGCCGACAGGGAATTGGAACTTGATTTTGGCGGCCTGTAGTATGCTGCTGGTCATTTATATGATCAATGCCTGTCTTAAGTTTGTAGTTGGATATTGGGGGGAACGCTTGGGTTTGCATATTGAAACGGACCTGAGGGTCGAACTGTATAACCATCTGCAAAAGTTGTCTTTTCGTTTTTTTGACAATAACAAGACAGGAAAACTCGCTTCACGTATATCTAATGATCTGCTGGACGTGGGGAATATGGCACACTACGGACCGGAGCATTTTTTAATATCAACGATCACATTGATCGGCGCAATGGTTCTGATGCTCCATGTCAACTGGATATTGGCATTGGTGATGGGTGTGTTGGTCATTACTATTTTAGTTCTTACATTATATTTTACGAGAAAGACAATGAAAGCGACTTACAAAATATTTGGAGCCATCGGCGTTTTTCTGTCCCGGTTGGAAGACGGGATAGGCGGAATCCGTGTAGTACAGGCTTTTGCCAACGAAGAACATCAAAGAAAGTTATTCAATTCCGACAATCAACAATTTTGTGATGCCAAAACTCAAAGTTTTAAATCAATCGCACAGAATGAATCGACTACCTATTTCCTCATGCGGTTATTGCCACTTGTAGCGTTAATCGGCGGCAGTTGGTTTACCGTTCGGGGAGATATGAGTAACGGTCAGTTATTTAGTTTTATTTTGTTGGGAAATGTCATGCTCAACCCTGTGCAGATGCTGGCGAATTTTTCGGTGCGTTTTCCGAAAGGGATTGTCGGATTTCAGAATTTTGCGGACTTGATGGACATAGAACCTGAGATTCAAGATACGCCTAACGCTATGGAAGTATCTTCGTTGCGCGGAGATATTCGCTATGCAAATGTCTCCTTTGGATATGACGAGAACCGATTTGTATTAAATAATATTAATCTTCGCATTGATGCGGGTGAGACGGTCGCTTTCGTAGGCACCTCCGGTGCGGGGAAAACCACACTGTGCAGCCTGTTACCCCGGTTCTATGAACCGGATGCCGGGAGCATTACGATTGATGGCATCGATATCCGCGATATCAAACTCACGTCTCTGCGACGTCAAATTGGCTTGGTACAGCAGGATGTATTTCTGTTTTCCGGAACGATCCGAGAAAATATCCAGTTTGGCAAATTGGATGCGACTGAACAGGAAATATGGGGAGCGGCACGGCGCGCTCAGCTCGACGAATTTATCCGAGAGCAGTCAAACGGCCTTGACACCCTCATCGGTGAGCGAGGCGTGAAATTGTCGGGAGGGCAAAAACAGCGGCTGTCGATCGCCCGGATGTTTCTTAAGAACCCACCAATCCTGATTCTCGATGAAGCGACATCGTCTTTAGACACCCAAACCGAAGCGTATATTCAGCAATCACTTTCCGAACTTGCCAAAGGACGAACGACGCTGATTATTGCCCACCGACTAGCGACGATTCGCAATGCTGATAGAATTATTGTTTTGAGTGAGGATGGGATTGTCGAGCAAGGGGAACATGAAGAATTGTTAAAGCAAAATGGAATATATAGCCGCTTGCACCGGGTACAAGCAGGGGCATAGCGGAAGCAGGTGCCATCATTATGAAACAGCAAAATGAACAGCGGAAGTAGGCGATCCATCACATGAAACAACAAAAAGAGCAGGGAAGGAGGCAGCCCATCATATGAAACAACGGAATGAGGATTCGCCAAAAGATAAAAAAGGGAACGGGTGGGCAACATGGTTAATTATCGTCTTCGGCACAGGGCTGCTCCTCTTATTGATGGCTTTTTCCATCACCAAGGGGGCGGCTGAAATCCCGCTAGCGACAGTCTGGGATGCGTTGTTGCGTTTTGAAGCAGAAAACACTCATCATTTGATCGTTATCGATCTTCGTCTGCCGCGTGTCATAGCCAGTGCTTTAGTGGGTGCAGCTTTTGCGGTAGCGGGAGCAATCATGCAGGGAACTACGCGAAATCCCTTGGCGGATTCCGGATTGATGGGCTTAAATGCCGGGGCAGGATTTGCCTTATCGATCTGCTTTGCATTTTTCCCGGGATTGGGATATATGCAGATTATATTATTTTCGTTTTCGGGTGCCGCATTGGGAGCTACATTGGTCAACGGCATTGCGTCTATGCGCCGCGGAGGAGCGACGCCAATGCGGCTTGTTCTTGCAGGTGCGGCTGTCAGTGCGTTGCTGGCAGCACTCAGCCAAGGAATCGCCCTGTATTTTAACGTAGCTCAGGACATCATGTTCTGGACAGCGGGCGGCGTCGCGGGTTCTAATTGGACACAGATTCGCATTATGAGTCCGTGGATCTTAGGAGCGCTGCTTGGGGCAATTGTCCTTTCCCGCTCTGTTTCCTTATTGAGTCTTGGGGAAGATGTAGCGAGGGGGCTGGGAATGAACACGGCGACCATTCGTATTCTTTGCAGTCTCGTTGTATTGATTCTTGCCGGAGCTGCCGTATCCGTCGTGGGGGCTGTGGGGTTCGTGGGCTTAATCATACCGCATCTTGCCAGATACCTTGTGGGCGTCGATTACCGATCAATCATTCCGGTTTCGGCGGTGTTGGGAGCGCTTTTGATCGTGTTGGCAGACTTGGGAGCGCGGACACTTAATCCCCCCTTTGAAACTCCGATTGGTGCGTTAATTGCTTTGGTCGGCGTTCCTTTCTTTCTGTATTTGGCACGCAAACAAAGGAGGGCGCTGTGATGGGCAAAAAATATCAAATGGCAGTCGATCAAAAAACAATCAGCGAACAAGAGAAGCATGCTGCCCATAGACAGAAAGTAGCCAGACGTAATACCGCCATTCTTGTCGGATGCGTAGTGCTATTGGCTTTGTCTTTTGTTATTAGTATGAATACGGGATACACAAAGCTGTCGCCGACAGATACCTTACGGACGCTGTTTGGCGGCGGTACAGATAAAGAAAATCTGATTCTGTTCGATTTCCGATTGCCGCGCATTGTAGTTTCGATCTTGGTAGGTGCGGGGTTGGCATTATCCGGTTGCCTCATCCAGGGAGTCACGAAAAACGCCCTAGCCGATCCCGGATTACTGGGGATCAACGCCGGGGCGGGACTAATGGTCATATTGTATGTGCTGTTTTTTGGAGCGCAGTCCTTTTTATCCGTATTTACGTTGCCGTTTTTGGCATTGTTCGGTGCGGGGATAACAGCCGTTGTGATTTATATGCTTGCTTTCAAAAAACAAGAAGGAATTGCGCCGATACGCCTGATATTGACCGGTATTGCCATACAGGCGGGCATCTCAGCTTTGACGATTGTGCTGGTTGTGAAAATGGATGAAACACAATTTAATTTTGTCGCAACGTGGCAGGCAGGGAGTATTTGGGGCAGCAATTGGAATTTCGTGTTGGCGCTTTTACCGTGGCTGCTGGTGTTAGTCCCCTATGTAATATCGAAAGCACGGGTTCTGGATGTGCTGAATATGGGGGATGAAGCTGCCTATAGCCTGGGATTGCCCGTTGAGCGGGAGCGCAGGAGCATTCTTGCCGCGGCGGTGGCTTTGGCGGCATCGAGTGTTGCGGTCAGCGGCAGTATCAGCTTTGTCGGACTGATTGCACCGCATCTGGCACGGAGACTGGTAGGTCCGAGACATCGTATCTTGCTGCCGACATGTGCGCTGACAGGAGCCGTGCTGGTTTCGGCGGCGGATACGATCGCTCGGGTGATCGTACAGCCTTCGGAAATTCCCACCGGTATCATGGTGGCGATTATCGGTGCGCCGTACTTCCTGTATCTGCTGGCAAAGAGTCGATAGTAAATGGGCAGGCACATAGAGAATGGGAACTCGTTTGTATCGCATTCGCATGAAAGTGTAAAAGAAAGTGTATGAGAGGATGAGTAGAAGCAATGAAAAAAATAGCGATTTACGGTAAGGGTGGAATCGGCAAGTCGACAACCACGTCGAATATATCGGCAGCGATGGCGGCGATGGGATTGACTGTGTTGCAAATCGGTTGTGATCCGAAGGCAGATTCCACTCGCAATCTGACGGGAGGTCGGAACATTCCGACTGTGCTCGATACTTTGAGGAAAAGCGGCGACGCAGTGCTTGAAGATTTGGTAGTTAAAAGCAGCACCGGCGTATTGTGTGTGGAATCCGGGGGTCCGGTGCCGGGAGTCGGATGCGCCGGGCGCGGTATCATCACCGCCTTTGAAAAATTAGAAGAATTAGATGCCTATGAAATCTACAAGCCGGACGTGGTGTTGTATGACGTGCTCGGAGATGTGGTTTGCGGTGGATTTGCGATGCCGATCCGGGGAGGGTACGCCGATGAAGTTTGCATTGTCACTTCAGGAGAAATGATGTCGCTCTATGCAGCATCGAACATCGCCCATGCCGTCAAAAGTTTTGGCAGCAGAGGATATGCGTCATTGCGCGGACTGATTTTAAATGGTAAAAACATCGAAGGTGAGCATGAATTAGTAGACAAAGTGGCTGCGGAGATCGAAGCGCCGGTTCTTTATCGCTTGCCGCGCGATCCTTTTGTCCAGAGGGCGGAGGAATTAGGACAAACGGTTGTCGAGGCGTTTCCGGAATCGGATATGACAGCCCATTATCAAGCGCTGGCGAAGTTACTGTTGGAAGGAGACGGAACGCAGTGAAAGAGTTGACACATATAAAACGTCTGTCGGCAGTGAAATCGACTACAGGAGTAAAGTTTCTCACCCCGGCTGTCTTGCCGGGGAATCACTGCCCAATGAGGATTGCTTCGACGATCGTCGAGAATATTGAGGGGCTTTCCTCCTTGTTAGTGGGGATGCAAGAATGTGCTACACATTCACGGCTTTTCAGCCCCAAACCGGAAGGTGAACATGGTGAATTGCATTGGTTGTACGTACTTGATGCCAATGAAGTGGTATTTGGATGCCGTGACGGATTGATCGATGCATTGAAGAAAATGGATCATGCGGGAGCAAAAGCGATTCTGTTGATTGCCACCTGCGTACCGGAGCTGATTGGTGAGGATATCGGTGCAATTATCCATGAAGTTCAGCAGGAGGTATCGGCACGTTTGACGTTTGTCCTGCTCGGGCAATTCAAGAATACGAGTTATCCTCCCGGTTCGTGGAAGACAATGGAGGCATTTTTTGCGTTTATGGATGCCAAAGTGACCGATAGCAAGAAAATCAATATCTTGGGGTGCGCGCCGGAAGAAGATCACATTCCGATGCCTGCATTGTTTCCGGCATTGATAGAGCGCGGTCTGACGCTGCGCTATCTCGCTCCGGGGGCTTCATTGGCTGACTTCCAAAACGCAGCGGATGCCGCTCTCAACCTAGTCGTGTCTCCGTACACACTGCCGCTTGCCGTCAAGATGGAGCAGGAACTCGGCGTGCCGTATATCGCTTTGCACAATATGTATGATACGGACGAAATCGATGGTGTGTACGCAGAGATTGCAGAGTACTTTGGATTTTCTTGGGGAGATGAGTTTGCCGAACAGAGACAAGCAGCGATTTCTTTGCAGAATCGAGCAAAACAGCGGCTCGAAGGGCTGAGATACGTAAGCTCTTTGGGAGTTTCGATGCCGATTCCTCTGGCGACTTATCTCGCCAGTTTTGGTATGGAACCGCTGCTTTTGCATCTCGAGGAATACTATCCTGAAGATAAGCAGCATGCCAAAGCACTGCTCGCTTTGGGAGAAAATCCATGGATATGCCGTATGGTCAACATCGAGGCAGATATACCAGTGTTGGAAGCACTGGCTCCTGATTTGTGTATAGGATACTTGCCGCACACCTATCGAGGGATTCCCTTTGTAGCAAATATGCTTGATTTTTATGGACAGTTGGGCTATGGGCGGACGAGTCGCTTGTTGAGAAGAATCTTAGATGTACTGGATACGATTAAAACAACCAATGTAGTAGGCAATGAAATAATCACTGAAATGAGCAATGAGGTAACCAGTGAAATGAGCAATAAGACAACAATTGAGGAGTGCAATGAGACAACGCTTGAAGTAAGCAATGAAACAAATAATCTGGTGGAACTGCCACGGAAAGGGGATAGGGAATATGGGGTTACATCGGTTTAAGCCGCTGCCGTCAGGACGAATGGGGATTCTTTGGACACTGGCGACGATTCGTGATGCCGCACTTGTGGAATTCGGCTGCATGGGACACATGCTGTACAGCGGTGTCACACTGGAACGCGCCGGTGTCTATGATGGTTGCAAGCTCTATTCCACTCATATCGATGAAACAGATATCGCGTTAGGTGGGACAGAACGGTTGAATGCGACGGTTGCGAATGTTGTCAAACGTGACAAACCGCGTGTGATTTTTTTGCTTCCGTCGTCAATTCCGCAGGTGATCGGCACGGACCTTTTTGCCCTCAGTGAGGAATTACAGAGTGAATACCCAGATACGCGCTTGGTTCCGTTTGGATATGGCGGTTTTGATGTTACACAGCATCGGGGAATACAGGAGGCGCTTTTATTGCTGGCAAAGGCATTGCCCCGAGACAGGGAACGAACAGCGCAACCGACGTATAATATCATCGGTTCTTGCGCCGATCTATTTCGTTTTCAGGCTGATGCCCAAGAAATTATGCGTATCATGGAAGGTGCTTTCGGTATTAAGCCGGTATGTATCTTAAGTTCCAATACGTCCGTCGATCAGATAGAGGATATGGGAGGGGCGCATATCAACCTGGTCATCCGTCGTGAGGGAGAGCCGGCTGCGAAGCATCTGCAAAAGCGGTTCGGAACACCGTATCTATCAGCGCGTCCATATGGGATAGAAGGAACGGTGCAGTGGATTGAGGAGGTTGCGCATGTTTCCGGCTTGACTGCCAATGCGGATTTCTTACAAGCAGAGCAGGTTCTTGCCGAGAAACAACTTGCTCCTACGGTGAAGCATTTTCAGCATATCGTAAGATCACATCCTGATGAGGCGGCATTGTCGCTCGGTGCTCATGCCGATGTGGTAAAGGGCATTCTCTCTTTCGGACGCAACGAGCTTGCTCTTCCCAAAGGAACTTGCTGGTGTGACTGCCCAGATATGGGAAGTGATGAAGTTCCTTATTTCACAGAAGAACAATGGGCAAAAACCATACAGGAGCATGAAGAGGGTTTGCTTATGGCGAGTGGGGAGGCACTGGAGTGGGCAGACCGCAGCAGAGATATGCAAATTTCAAACCCGGATACACAATGGCGTCTGCATCCCTATGATCCGCCGTTTGTCGGATTTCGGGGAGCGGTTCATTTAGTAGGTCTGTGGCTGAATGCGGCACAGGAAGCAGAAAAGAAGTGACAATGGCATGGTATACTGCTCATAAGTAGTCATTTTATATCCTATAAAAACGGAGTTACCAGTCAGTTTTCACTGACTTTCGTATTATTAGGTCAACTGGGATTATAAAATAAGCTCATCTAATAAACTATAATTTGTCTAAAACTCACATTTTCGTGAGTTTTAGACGTTTTTTTATGGGAGATTTCTGGAGGATTCATGAAACACTTCTTGATTGTTTGCTTTAAATTGTACATGAGTAAACTAAGCATGGTTTCGCTGATGGAGGCGTTAGAAGCTGGTTATTGATTGTTTTTGAATGTAACTTTTTAGAGAGTTTGACAATGGGTATGACTAGATAAGTGTCTATATTTTTGGAAAATTTCATTTTTCGTATAGATACTCCGGGTAAAATAGTAGTAATAGTTTTGAATATAAGTTAAGCATAAATAGTTTCCGTAGGAAAGGGGAAAATCATGCCCAATATATATGTTCTACTCATTATGTTGTCGGTGACAGTCACAGCATTGCTAATGGTATATGCCGTCGTTAAACACACCGTTGAAAAATCCCTTTTTCTGATCTTTTTATCGATTGCCAATCTCTTTTATGTGTTTGGGAATTTGCTGGAGATCACTGCTCCTTCACTGGAGACAGCGTTTTACGGCATTCGCGTGCAATATCTGGGAGCACCGTTTATTCTGCCGCTTACTTATCTTTTTTATAGGGAGTTTTATGGGAAAAAGCGATTCACGCCGATACAACTTGCCTTGTTTTTTTTAATACCGGTTCTTTCGATGCTCGCTTTGCAGGCGTTCCCTCTAGTTCGGCTACATTATGCCGATATATGGTACAACACAAACGGGTATATATCCAGCGTCGGACACACCAATGGGCTGACCTACTATCTGGGAACGGTCCTTAATTATATCTGTATTTTCCTGAGTCTTAAGCTCATACTTGGACGGATTTGGCGAGGCAGCAAACTGCAAAGACGGCAAAGTCTTTTGCTGTTCTCAGGGTGGCTAGCTCCGCTTGCAGCTAATGTGGCTTTCATTTTTTTCGGTGGTGATCAAAGCTACGATTTGACTCCGATTACTTACGTTACTTCTATGGCGATCCTTCTATATGTGGCTTTGACCCATAATTTACTGGACGTACTTCCACTGGCACGTACACAGGTGATTGATGCGCTGGAGGATGCTTTTGTCGTCTGTGATGATGATTTTTACTTTTTGGACGCAAATCTGTCAGCAAAACGGCTGTTTCCTGAGTTAGCCACTTTGGAGCCCGGTGAATCGATGGAACGGGTGAAGGGTTTCCAAAGCGAAGGTCAGGTGCGGGTTCTTACAGGTGGTGAGACGCGATATTACAAGGTCGTCTCAACCCACATCCAGCAAAGTACCAATAGCAGCGGCATATGTGTCGTATTCCGGGATATCACAGAGGAAAACAGGTTGCTTGAGAACTTGCATTATCAGGCAACGGTAGACTCGTTGACAGGTCTGTACAATCGGGGCACATTTTTTGACCTTGCGAGAGAAGCCTTGGAAACCGGTAGACATAAAAGACATGCCTTTGCTTTGCTGATGATTGATGTGGATCATTTCAAACAAGTGAATGATACCTACGGTCATCCGTGCGGTGATGCAGTTTTAAAAAAGATTGCTAATATCGTGAAGAATGATTTCGGCGAAGCGGATGTTATCGGTCGCTATGGGGGCGAGGAATTTGCGGTATTGCTGGTGAACGTGTCCAATGACCAAGCGTACTCGGTGGCAGAAAGATTTCGCAAATCGATTGAAGGAACAACGATCCTATGTCAGAATCAGAACATCAATGTTACGATTAGCATAGGGATCGCCTATTCACCGGCAGAGGATAATCAAACGCTGGAAAATCTACTGATCCGGGCGGATGCAGCACTGTATCTTGCCAAAGGACGTGGGCGTAACTGTGTCGTTCAAGAGACTGAGGGAATGTAGATATTTATGAGAATATCAGCGATGAACTGTGCCGGATCAATATGGTCATTAGCTATTCGATGTGAATTTGCTATTTTTACATATGTCAAATGGCTATCGTATTTGCTATAATAAGAAACGGAATCGGTATTTACTTTTTTTAAGACGGTGTTCTTAGTATCAAATACGAAAGCAGGCGAACTTATGATAGAATCTACGACACCTGAGTTCCTTGGGAATTTGCGCAAGCACATGCTGCGTGTACCCGAAGTTATTAATACTGCCAGTGGCATCCGTATTTTTGGCAAGATGATCCGTTCATTGGTTTTCACGACTGATGTCTCAATCATACGCAATGTGAACGGTGACGCAATTATTGCATTGTACCCATTTACCCCTCAACCGGTGATAACACAGGCGATCATGTCTGTCGCTGATATTCCGGTATTCTGCGGTGTAGGAGGCGGTACGACGACTGGTTTGAGGGCGATTAATCTCGCTTTGCACGCAGAACATCAGGGCGCAATTGGAGTAGTGGTCAACTCGCCTACTTCCAATGAGATAATCGCGCGCATGAAGGAACAGATCGATATTCCGGTAGTTGTCACTGTAGTCAGTGAAACAGAAGATATTGCGGGGCGGATCGCTGCAGGAGCCGATATTCTCAACGTGTCAGGTGCCGCAAAAACGAAACAAATTATTAAGAAAGTCAGGGACAAGTACCCAGATGTGGCGATCATCGCTACAGGTGGTCCGACGGAGGAAAGTATTGCGGAGACGATTGCCGCCGGTGCCAATGCCATCACTTGGACACCGCCAACAAATGGGGAAATTTTTAAAAGCATGATGAACCGCTACCGCATGGGTCTTCCTAGAGAAAATTAAGCATTGATCATTAAAAACGGAACTGTCTCTCGTTATGAGGGAACAGTTCCGTTTTGTTATTGAAGAAAAAGGTTCATAAAATCACAAATTGGTTTATTTTTATCAAGAATTTTATCCAAGTGGAACGGGCTCTTATACATATAATATTAAATATTTATTGAATATTTAGCTCCACTTTTTTATCAAATGATGCTTTAATAGCGGCGACGATATTGCCATGGCTATCGTTCAAGCTCATTGTGGCGCCTGATGTGACGTCAGCAAGCATTGCCTTTTCATCTGCACTCAAAGCGTCGTATTTCGCTTTATCTTGTTCGTTGGAAGAACCGTCTTTCAAAGGTCTGCCGTTGACATCGGATGTGTATTTGG
>JAEWFW010000039.1 GCA_023388635.1 Bacillota bacterium | reverse complement strand
CACCGGCAGAGATATATTTTGGCACAAACTATCAGGCAGTCGCTTGAAATCTATGGAAGGGAGTTCATAACTAAGAATTTCAAATTCGTGTCTTGACAAGCGTGCACATTATAGTACGCCTGAACCGCCTAAAATCACTACAGTCGATGCCTATATAGCTGAATATAGTGGAGAAATTCGAGAGCGATTAGAAAAACTGCGGTCGCTTATTCTCAATTGTTCGTCTGACATTACTGAAAAAATCTCATGGGGCATGCCCACATTTGTGCTGAACGGAGATCTAGTACATTTCTCGGCGGCAAAGAGGCATATTGGTTTTTATCCCACTCCCAGCGCTATTGAAGCCTTTGCAGCTCGTTTGTCAGACTATAAATATTCAAAAGGCGCAGTGCAGTTTCCTAACAATAAACCAATACCATATGACCTAATTGACGAAATGGTGCGCTTTCGGGTGCGGGAAAATACAACACAGGCAAGGTAAAGGGCAACAACAGCATTTGGTAAAAAGTAATAATATGATTTTTCGATAAGGGGAGAAGTTTGATGAAAGAACTGATTTCCTGCAAATTGCGAGAGATTGAGCAGGCGGAATCTGTTCATGGAGAGGCGGAACAGGATGTTTAGCATGCCTGCTGCTGCGCGGCAAGTTATGTTAGCATTGCATGCAGGCGAACATGAAGCCTTTTTAGTTGGTGGCTGTGTGCGGGATTTGCTGATGGGAAGTGTTCCGAAAGACTGGGATATTACAACAAGCGCAACACCTTCGGAGATGAAAGAGATATTCTCCAGTTTTAAACTGATTGAGACCGGTTTAAAGCACGGGACTGTCACGGTATTGGTAAATGGTGAACCGCTGGAGATAACGACTTTTCGTGTGGACGGAAAATCTTCTGACCATCGTCGTCCGGATACGGTTTCGTTTACCAAAAGTCTGCAAGAAGATATTGTTCGCCGGGATTTCACGATGAATGCGATTGCATATTCGTTGGACACAGGTCTGATCGATTTTGTCGGTGGTATACAAGATATCAAATCCGGTATCATACGTTGCGTCGGAGACCCTGATCTGCGGTTTCAGGAGGATGGATTGCGGATGTTGCGGGCGCTTCGTTTTGCGGCTGTCCTTGGGTTTACGATTGATACAAAGACGGCGGAGTCGATACATACAAACAAAGGGCTGTTGGAAAGTATTTCGGCGGAACGAATCTATACCGAAATGACACGGATGCTCATAGGCAAGGAAGTTGGCAAAGTTTTACGCCAATATGCAGATGTACTGTGTGTCATGATTCCAGAGCTTACACCAATGATCGGATTTGCGCAGCATAATCAGCACCACTGCTTTGATGTATGGGAGCATACGGTTGCTGTTGTGGAGAATTCCCTGCCGGTTCCGTTGCTTCGATGGGCGGCGCTGCTACATGACATTGGTAAACCAGCATGCTTTACGCTAGATGCGAACGGTGTAGGGCATTTCTATGGACATGCCGCCATCGGCAGGGAAATGGCAGATGAAATCATGCTGCGGTTGAGATTTGATAACAAGACTTGGGAAAGAATATTGCTGCTGATTGCACATCACGATACACCGATACCTTGCGACGAAAAAACAATTAAACGCTATCTCAACCGTTTTGGGGCTGAGGTTTTGTTGGAAATCATTGCTTTAGCGCGAGCTGATAATCTCGGACAGTCAGAAGCATTCCGCTATCGGCAAACTGAATATGACGCGTTAGAAACCCTTGTTCATGAAATTTTGCATAAGCAACCTTGCTTTTCACTGAAAGATTTAGCTATCAATGGCAATGACCTCATTGAGCTTGGGTATCGCGGAAAGGAAATCGGAAACGCTTTGACGCTGCTTTTAGAAGCGGTCATCGATGGATATGCGGCGAACGAGAAACAAGAACTGCTTGGTTATCTGAAAAAGCAAATCGGCATAAATGAAGATAGGGAGTAAGGTGATAGTTATATACAGCTACATATCTGCGTAGTCTAATATTCAGGAGGCGGTTACATGGAACACAGTAACAGTCAGACAAGGATTGTTTTGGTGGTTGTAATGATTACTTCTTTTGTTACTCCATTTATGGGCAATGCCGTTAACCTTGCGATCCCATCTATTGGTATAGAGTTTCAAGGTAGTCAAAGCATGATGAATTGGGTGGTTTCCGGCTACCTACTTTCATCTGCCGCTTTTTTGCTGCCATTTGGTCGTTTGGCGGACCAATTCGGTCGAAAAAAGGTATTTTTGATCGGCATTATTTTATTGGCGGTTTTTTCTTTGGCATGCGCCTTGGCGACGTCTTTAATTGCTTTAGTATGCTTCAGAGTATTGCTGGGAGTTTCCAGTGCAATGATATTTAGCAATTCGGTAGCCATTTTAACATCAGTCGTACCGCCTGAATCCAGAGGTAAAGCATTGGGCTTAAACGCTGCCGCTACATACTTTGGGTTGTCATGCGGTCCTGTATTGGGCGGCTTGATTACCAGCGTATTTACGTGGCGCGGCATCTTTTATTTCATTCTATTGGTAGCCTTAATTATAATTTATATAACAATATGGAAGTTAAAGGGTGAATGGACAGGGACCCATGCCAAAATTGACAGCTGGGGCATTATATTGTGTATCACGGCTCAGGTCTTATTGTTGTTTGGGTTGAACGGCTTGCCGACCGGCATTCTTTATCAAATAAGTTTTGCTGCAGGGATCTTATTGCTGGTTATATTTTTTCAATTCGAGCGAAACCATTCTAATCCGTTAATTCCCGTCAAAAATATTATTAAAAATAAATTGTTTGTTTTTTCTAGTTTAGCAGCCTTAATACATTACAGCGCAACATTCGCCTTGAGTTTTGTGTTATCCCTATACCTGCAAACGGCACTTGGCATTGATACAGCAATTTCGGGACTTATTTTATTAGCTCAGCCTATTATGATGGCTGTACTTTCTCCAGTTGCGGGTACATTATCAGACAGAATAAAACCCGGAATTCTTGCTTCGTTGGGAATGGGCATCACGGCATTGGGTCTGTTTTTTTTTATTTTTCTAAGTACACAAACCCCAATTGCACTGATAATTCTAAACTTGGCTTTTCTAGGTCTTGGTTTTGCTCTGTTTGCTTCGCCCAATACGAATGCGATAATGGGTTCGGTTGATCCGACATTATATGGTATGGCATCTTCAATAATCGCCAACATGCGATTACTTGGCCAATCTATCAGTATAGCTATTGTTTCCCTTATCACTTCAACCCTGATGGGTAATCTGACTGTACATTCAGAAGGCTATGTTAATAGGCTGATGAGCAGTTTGAAAATTTCATTTATAATATTTTCCGTACTTTGCATCCTGGGGGTGTTGGTTTCAATGGAAAGAGGCAAATCTGTAGCGAAAGCGGAGTAAGCAGAGGGGTATCAACTTCTCCTTAGTATGTATCCGTGCTATAATTGACAGAAATAATGACAACAGGAAGGAGTACATATGTTATTATCCGCAGAAAGAATTTCTAAAAATTACGGGATGAAACAGCTATTGCAGGATGTTTCATTGTATCTAAATAAAGGGGACCGGATTGGACTGATTGGGATCAATGGTACCGGAAAGAGCACTTTGTTAAAAATTCTCGCCGGTATGGAACCATCCGATCAAGGTGCTGTCGCAATGAGCTCCGGCACACAGTTAGCGTATCTTCCGCAAAACCCACCGATTAACGATGAGTTTACAGTGCTTGAACAGGTTTTTGCGGATGTTTCCGCACAATTTCGTGAATTGAATGAGTATGAGGCGAAGTCGATCCTTACGCGTCTCGGGATTACCGATTATGATGCGAGGATGGGGACATTATCAGGCGGACAGCGTAAGCGAGTCGCCCTTGCGACTACGCTCATACGTCCAGCCGATATTCTGATCCTCGACGAGCCTACAAACCATTTGGACAGTGAAATGGTCGCGTGGCTGGAACAACGGCTGAGCCGCTTTACCGGCGGTCTGGTTATGGTTACCCATGACCGGTATTTTCTCGAACGGGTAGTCAACCGGATTGTTGAACTATCACAAGGCAAGCTCTATACCTATGAAGCGAATTACTCGAAGTATCTTGAGTTAAAAGCACAGCGCGCGGAAATGGCTGTGGCAAGTGAGCGCAAACGCCAAGCGATTTTGCGTAAGGAGCACCAGTGGATCATGCGCGGCGCCAGAGCACGCAGTACGAAAAGCCGTGACCGAATTGAACGGTATGAAGCGCTCAAAGAGCAAGCGGCGCAGGAAACCGATGATACTGTGCAACTATCGAGCGTATCCAGCCGTTTAGGAAGAAAAGTTGTCGAGCTTTCTGAGGTTACGAAAGCCTTTGGTGACCGCACTGTAATTCGAGATTTTTCGTATCATATTACGAGGGAAGACCGGATTGGCATTGTTGGCAAAAACGGAGCGGGCAAATCGACGTTATTAAATCTGATTGCGGGAAAACTTGTGCCGGACGACGGAACGGTAGAAGTTGGCTCTACGGTCAAGATTGGCTACTTTTCACAGGAGAGCCGGGAGCTCGACCCCAATCAACGGGTGTACGATTTTATCCGTGAAATCTCTGATGAAGTGAAAACCCTTGAAGGAACTTTTTCCGCATCACAGATGCTGGAACGATTTTTATTTACTCCGGATTTGCAGTATTCACAGATTGGCAGATTAAGCGGTGGCGAGCGGAGACGGCTGTACCTTTTAAGTATTTTGATGTCAGCACCGAATATTCTACTGCTGGATGAACCGACAAATGATCTGGATATTGAGACGTTGACGATTCTCGAGGACTATTTTGAATCGTTTGCCGGTCCGGTGTTAGCGGTATCCCATGACCGTTATTTTCTGGACAAGGTCGCTGATGAGATTTTTGAAATCAACGAAGGCGGAGAAATCGCCAGATATTTGGGGAATTACACCGACTATTATGAGAAACGAAAGACAGAGCAGCAACCGGCAGTGCCCAAGGAAAAGGATACCATAGTAAAAGGTGAGAAGCCCCAAAGGCAGCAGAAGTTGAAATTTTCTTTTAACGAGCAACGAGAATATGAAACGATAGACGACGATATTGCGGAGTTAGAAGTAAAAATTGCCGAATGCGAAGCGGAGATCTTGAAAGCTGTTAATGATTACGTTCAATTGCAGGTGCTTATGGAGCAAAAGGGGGTTTTAGAATCGGAGTTGGAAACTAAAACCGAGCGATGGATTTATTTGAATGACCTAGCGGAGAAAATCGATTCGCAGAAATAAATTACCCGCTCAGTACATCGAGCGGGTGACTATGATTTTAAATTACTATTTTCTCAGCTTAAATTGTCGTCCATCCACCATCAATAGTCAGAAGCTGACCTGTTGTATAGCTTGATGCGTCGGCAGCGAAGTATACTACTGCGCCATCGAGTTCACCTGGGCGACCGGCGCGCTGCATTGGGCAATATGCGTTGATCACTTGTTTGAATCCAGGATCGTCTACAAAGCTATCTGTCATCTCGGATGGGAAGTAAGACGGACCGATGGCGTTGACTGTGATGTTGTACTTTGCCCATTCATTCGCCAATTCCTTAGTCAGCATAGCTACGGCACCCTTGGATGCGCAATAAGCACTTAAATTGAAGCCGGTCATTGCTACAGTGCTATGTATTGAACCGATATTGATGATTTTGCCGTATTTGCGGGCAACCATTCCTTTGCCAAACTCTCTTGCTACGTAGTAAACACTATTGAGGTTTAAATCAATGATACGTTTCCATTCATCATCTGTCTGTTCCTCAGCAGGGGTTGATCCGGCGGTACCGGCGTTGTTTACCAAGATATCTACTTTGCCGAAAGCATCTTCAATTTGTTTGACGGCATTTTTTATTTCATCTGTTTTTGTCACATCGCAAGGAACGGCAATGCAACGCACACCCAATTGTTCGATTTCCTGTTTGACTGCTTCCAGTTTATCAACTCTTCTAGCCATCAGTGCGATATCGGCGCCTTGTCTTGCAAGAGCCTTTGCAAACTGCACACCGAGTCCGGAGGATGCTCCGGTGACAACTGCGGATTTTCCTGTCAGATCAAATAAAGTCATAAGTACTCCACCTCTCATTTGTTTTATATATGCTGATTGCATATTATCAAATTAGCCAATATGTAGTTATTACCAGTATTGCTGATAATAATAAGTAAGTCAAGTTGAAGATATGTATATTTTGCGACTGTGCAGTAGAGTATTGAATATGAGCGCAAAGAGACAAGCAAGTAGTAATTGGCAATGGCAACAGTATGTATGCTATAATCCCTATATTAAATATTGGATGGAGGTACATAAATGAAAAAGGTAATTAAAAATAACGTATATTGGGTTGGAAAAATCGACTGGGAATTGGAATCTTTTCATGGCGCTGATTATTCGATCAATCACGGCTCAAGCCAAAATGCGTATTTGATACAAGAAGAGAAGACAGTATTAATTGATACTGTATGGAAGCCCCATTCTACGGAGTTCATAGATAATCTGGAAAGCGAAATTGATCTCAAAAAAATCGATTTTATCGTAATTAATCACGGTGAGGTCGACCATAGCGGTTCACTGCCTGCACTGATGGAGAAAATTCCCGGTACACCGATTTACTGCACAGCCAATGCCGTCAAATCTTTGACAGGGCAGTATCACCATCCGGAATGGAACTTTCATGTAGTCAAGACAGGTGACTCGGTGGATATCGGCAACGGGAAGCAACTTGTTTTTGTGGAAATGAGGATGCTGCATTGGCCGGATAGCATGGCAACTTATATGACAGGCGACAATATTTTATTTTCCAACGATGCCTTTGGTCAACATTTCGCCGTAGAAGAACTGTTTAATGACAAAGCGGATCAATGCTTGCTGTGGGCTGAGGCAATTAAATACTATGCCAATATCCTCAATCCATTTTCGCCGCTTGTAAAAAAGAAAGTTGAAGAAATTCAGTCACTCAATCTTCCGATCGATATCATAGCAACGAGTCATGGTGCCATCTGGAGGGACAACCCTCTGCAGATCGTGGAGAAATACTATGAGTGGGCACAGGCTTACCAGGAAGACCAGATCACGATAGCCTATGACACGATGTGGGATGGTACGATGCAGCTAGCCCATAGGATCGGAGCGGAAATCTCCCGTATTTCGCCTGATACTAAAGTGAAGATATTCAATATTTCCAAGATCAATAAAAATGACATTATGACGGAGATTTTTAAATCGAAAGCAATCGCGGTTGGTTCACCGACTGTCGGACAGAGTATACTGTCCTCTGTGGGCGGTTGGCTGGATTTTCTGAAAGAGTTGAAATTTAAGAACAAAAGAGCGGCAGTTTTCGGTTGCTATGGCTGGAGCGGTGAAAGCACCAAGGTTTTGCGTGAAAGGCTGACAGATGCAGGCTTTGAGGTTGTCGAATCAGAGATTAAATGCAATTGGAATCCCACAGAAGACAACTTTAGTAAAGCCACTGACATAGCTAAAGCTCTTTGCGAATAACCGAAGTACTTTGCGGGGCTATCTAAGCCATAGGTAAAATGAATGTTTTCTAAAAGGGGGACCAGTCGTCAGTTTTCACTGACTTGCTGGTCCCTTTCACTATATATTGGTTTTATTTTTCTCATAGATTACACTTTATACAAAGGTTTAAGGCACTGGAATTAAGAATGAGACCGAGGTGCCTTCACCAGGCTGGCCTTTTATGGAAAGACCTTGACCGTATATCTGGATTAACCGCCGGTTTGTATTATATAGACCAATTCCGCCATGGTTCCAGCTTTGTTCATGCAGGAGCCGTTTGATCGTTTCCTCGTCCATTCCTTTACCGTTATCCAAAACTTCGATCAGGACGGCGTCATCTTTTTGAACAATACGTATTAGTAAAGTACCTCCTTGCAATGTGCTCATTAGTCCGTGTTTTACGGCATTTTCCGCCAGTGGCTGGATTGTAAGCGGAGGCAGTAGCAGTTGCCCTTCATATTGGATATCCCATTGGATTGACAGTCTCTCGCCAAAACGCGTTTGCTCTATATACAAATAGGTTTGAAGAAGCTTTAATTCATATGCGAGCTCGACTAACTGCTTCGTATTAAGAAAATCGAAACTGATTCTTAAATAAGTAGCGAACGCTTCACCCAACTCGTGCATTTTTTCAAGATCTAAGACACTTAATGCCATAATTGAATTCAGCGTGTTGAAAATAAAATGGGGTTTGATTTGTGCCTGCAAATAAGCGGCTTCTATACGCAATAGTTCGTTTACCGATTGCTTCAACCCTGTTAAAGCTTTGATTCTGTATTTTAACTCCAATCCGTCTACTGGTTTAGTCACGTAATCGTTGGCACCCGACAGAAAACCCGTATAAATATCGGAGGGCTGTGTTCGGGCAGTGAGTAGCAAAATTGGCAGTTCCGATAGAGAGAATTGCTCACGGATCTTCTTGGTTAGCTCATATCCTGACATACCCGGCATCATGACGTCGATGACTAGCAAGTCCCATTGTCTCGTCCCCAATAATTGCAGTGTATGGTCGGCGGAAGAAGTTGTCGTGACGGCATAAGGTTCTGTTGACAAGATTGCTTTTAGAACATTTAAATTTACCGGATCGTCGTCCACGGCTAAGATATGAATTGTCGGTTTATCTGATAAAATTGAGGTTTCAGGTTGATTTTGCATTGTATTTTCGTTGTCGATATATTCAGAATGTATCAAATCTTGTGCTTCAACATGCGGGATTGGCGTGACTAAGGTCGCCTGGGTATCGTTTACCAGCAAGGAGAAGCTGAAAACTGAGCCGCCGCGAGGTTTAGACCGAACTATCAGTCGACCACCGTGCAGCTCAACGAGCTGCTGGCATATGCTTAATCCAAGACCGATACCTCCGTCGTCATTTAAGCCGTGCATACCCTGCTCGTACGGCAGAAAAATACGGGACATCGTTTCCTCGTCCATGCCAATTCCTGTATCAGCGACATGAACCCATACATAGCCTTTTTGCCGTTCAGCTGTGATTGTAATCGTTCCCTGTTCCGTGAATTTAATGGCATTGTGCAATAAATTATGCAAGATTTGTACGAGCCTTTTTTCATCAGCACTAACCGCTGGAATTTCGGGACCGATATCGGTTGCGATACTAATTGGCTTGTTTTGCTGCATGTAGCTAAGCATGCTGACAACACCGGGTATGACTGATTGAATGTGAAGTGGTCCTAGCTTCAAATGTAAGCGACGTTCCCGCAGTTGCGCGGCATCAAGGAGATCATTCAGCATCGCCGACATTCGTCTGCTGATCATCACCAATAGATCCATATCCTTCTTGCTAATCTTAGACAAGCGCTCATCTTCACGGTTCAGAACTGTTTCAGCAATATTCATAATGCCGTGCAGAGGTGTTCTCAGTTCATGCGAAGTATTAGCAAGGAACTGATCTTTTTGTTTATCTGCTTCCCGCAATTGTCGGTTTAACTTTAGGTTTTCTTGTGTATTATGGAAGTATTTTGCAAACCAATATGCCGAAAAGCTGATAATTGCTGCAATAATATCGATTGGGTAATAAACAACTGTAACTTTTAGAAAATTATCTAGAAAGCTCCATACGACGTTAGATACTATGGCTGCTACTGATAGCAATAAAAAGATCGTTCCCTCGCCAGTTTGCTTGATGCTGTTTGTACGTGCCAAGATATAGATACTCGAACAAAACGGCAATAGGTAAAATAACATATATATGTTGACCACATGCTGTGTGGCATGCACAAGCCATGGGGGAGACACTATAAGGAAAGTAGAGTAGACGGCGAGTGCTGCCGTATACCAGGAAAACCATTGGTTCTTTTGGGTTATGGGTGAAAACTTTCGACAAAAGTAGAGAAAATAGTAGGCAGTCCACAGGTAAGAGAGTAATCGAATTTTCAATGCCCACTCATAGTTGAGTGGCACCCAAAGCAACAACAGATTATCGTAGTCTGATACGACAGTAAGACCGATGGACAGTGCTAATAGACTGAATAGAAGCAGAGAACGCTCGTTACGATTTAATAGATAAAGCATGCTAGCGTATAAGCCATGCAGTAGTAAAATGATAAACGTAACTAATTGAAATCCGATCGAATATAGACGCTCATTGTCGATGGCGGCCTGGGAACCGAACTGGACAGAATGAAGAATCCCCCCTTGATAGGGATTTTCGAAGTTTGCGACGCGGATCAGCACAACGAGTTCCTCTAGACCGAGTTCCGTATTAGTACTTGTGTAGGACCGCTGATCAGGAATAGTTTCTTCGGCATTGTCCGCCGGCGTACCGAGAACAGCTTTTCCGAAAGAGGGTTCTGAGAATCCGTTAATTTCTGCGACAGACGATGTCGCTATTTTTTGAAACCAGAAAGAAACGGGCGTCTCTAGTGGGTCCGTTAATATGCGCAATTTGTATGTTCCGTATCCGTGTGAGGATTTGGATTCTCCAGAAAAGGCGGTTCTCCAATCTCCCGGGACTTGGATCAAAGTGGCTTGATCAGTGATGCTATCTAGGTCGTTGGCAGTATATAATTTGTCGGGGAAAAACTCCCATAGCCCATCAAGTGAGATGGAAGAGGATTGTTGAAGATCCCAGCCCCGCAAATCGAGTACGCCATCGACGATTTCAGGCTGCTCAACAGTAGGAAATGTTTCATACCAAATCCAACGCATGCCAAATAGCAGGCAGAGGAATAGAAGCATTGCCGCGATGTTTAGGGTGAACCGTTTGATTTTAAAATTGATTTTAGTAGTATTCATCATGCATACTAATTTCGATGTAAACGATATAGTTCCTGCACTGGTAGACTTAATTTTGCCAGGATACGGGAGATGATTTTCTGCTAGAATGATCGCAACATTTTTTATATGATTTTACAGCATGCTGATGGTATTGTTTAAACAGAAATCTATTGAGAATGGGGTGTTTTTGTGGAGAAATGGTATGGGAATCAGAAATTACTGCAAATTTCAAAAGCATGTGATCAAGCATATATGGTAAATGATGAAGATAAAATGTCTGCTTTAGTTGATCAATGTTACGCCTTGGGGCATGATCAGAATCAAAGTAACATGGTGAGAGCGAAATATTTATATAATGGTTACACTGTTTTAAGTGATTTAATCGAATTACGTATCAAACGAAATGAGACATCAAAAGGGGCACATGATCATTTTAATAGTTTTAAAATATATGAAGCAGATTATGAGAAATGTTTTTATCTCGCAAGAACTGCCTTTGATTTAATTGATCCGGAAATGGAAAAAGTGCAAGAAACAGAAGTGCCAGAAGGAATAGAAGAAGTGGCATTCTATTTTCAAATGGTGGTTAATTACTCAAATCTGTTGTATCAAACTGGTAGGATCACAAAGGCACTGGAACTTTTGAAAATATTCCACGATACCGCATTTCCTATGGGTAAAGGTAATCTAGGAATGAAAATATACGAATTATCAAAATTACACTATGACAGCGGACAACAAACGATTTTATTATATGAAGCGTATAAACGTATCAGAGAGACATTGGAAAGCCCTAATGAGTATACAGA